>CAZYHC010000035.1:0-55861 GCA_964646625.1 uncultured Anaerolineales bacterium | reverse complement strand
CCAGATAGATTTCCTGGTTGGCATAGGCAATGGACGAGAGCGCATCCGGCGAGAACGCGGCCAGGGCGCGTATTTTGTTCAACCGCTTGTGCGCCAGTTGTTGGGTGGATAAAGGGGAGCCAATCAATAGATATTTGACTTTGTTCAACATTTGACACCCTTACTCCTTACGTTTTACCGCGTGCCCGCCGAACTGGTGGCGCATGGCGGCCAGCAATTTGGCGGCGTAGCTTTCGTCCTGGCGGCTGACGAAGCGCATCAAGAGCGACAGGGTGATGACCGGGGCGGGCACGTCCTGGTCAATGGCCTCGGCCACCGTCCAGCGGCCCTCGCCCGAATCGGCCACCCAGCCCCTGATGTCGCTCAGGTCCTGATCTTCGGCCAGCGCCGCAGCCGTCAGGTCCAGCAGCCAGGAGCGCACCACGCTGCCGTAGCGCCAGATTTCGGCAATGCGATGCAGGTTCAGATCGAAGTCTTCCCTGGCCTTCAAGATCTCGAAGCCCTCGGCGTAGGCCTCCATCAGGCCGTACTCGATGCCGTTGTGCACCATCTTGACGAAATGGCCGGCCCCGCTGGGGCCGACGTGTCCCCAACCTTTGTCGGGAGCGGGGGCCAGCGTCTCGAAGATGGGGCCTAGCCGTTCCACCACCGCTTCCTGGCCGCCGACCATCATGCTGTAGCCCTCGGTCAGCCCCCACACCCCGCCACTGGTGCCCACGTCCACCAAGTGCATCCCTTTGGCGGCCACCTTCGCCGCCCGACGCATCGTGTCCTTGTAGTTGGAGTTACCGCCGTCGATGATCGTATCGCCTGGGGACAGAACGTCCAGCAGGGCGTCGAGCGTCTGTTCGGTAGCCTCGCCAGCGGGCACCATCGCCCAGGCCGCCCGCGGGGGGGCGAGTTGTCTGGCAATTTCTTCCAGAGACTTCACCGCTACCACGTTCGGCTCCTCATCTGCCAGGGCGTAAGCCTTTTCCGGCGAGCGGTTGTAGGCCACCACCCGGTGACCGCCGCGCCCCAGCCGCCGCGCCATGTTGCCGCCCATCTTTCCCAAACCAACGATCCCAACTTCCATCTGTCATCCCTCCTCGTATTTATATATACTTAGTGTCTTGGTGTTAAGCGTACTACCACGAAGACACCAAGACACTAAGATATCACGAAGCCAGATTTACCGCCCGTTCGGCAGCCTGTTTTTTGAGTTGTGTGGGAGCTACGATCATTTACCAACAATGTCTCGTAATCTTTCCCAGGCGGCCTGCTCCCGGTCGGCAATTTCCGGCATGAGGGCGGTGGCTTCGGTTAGCAGGGCAATTGGATCGGGCGCGGTGTGTGCCCTCTTGAAGGTTTGGGCCACCGCTTGCCACCGGTCGCCAATTTGGTGCATCTCCTCCCCGACCTCAGCCAGCCGTCTGTCGCCAGTGATGTGGGCCGCTTCCTTCAGGAAACGCCCGTACATGTAGCGGAAGATGCCGCCGCCGGTGCCCCCTTCGGCGTCAATGAATATGAAAACGTTGAAGCAGGCGTGACGCAACTGCTCTTCGTCCATGATCTCCGGCCACTTGAGCGTGCGCCTGGCCGCCTTGCGAATGCCCTTGACGCCCAGGTTGGTGATGGGCGGCTCCAACATCCCGTTGGCGGCCTCGCGGATGGCCTGCCGGACTTCCTCCGGCTGCGGCGGTCGCCTGCCGCTGAAGTCGAAGGTGTACCAGGCGTGCTGCGGGGGAAAGGGTTTGAACTTCGAGCCGCGGGCGCGCCCCAGGTCTTCCAGCGATACCGGATGTAGCTCCTGGTCGCGGTCGGCGATGAGCACCTGGCGGCTCTCGGGATCGTGGCCGGCGACGACCACCGCGTGCTCGCCGAAGTGGAATTCCTCCGGGAAGTCGAAGTAGGGCAGAAAGCCCATATCGGCCTTAATCATCACCGGCTCGCCGGCCGTCAGCATGTCGAGCAGAGTCCTTTCCGCTTTCCGGGCGCTGCTGGTCTGAAAGAGTTCGATGTCCACGCCGGTGCGCCTGCCGGCGGTCCTCTCCATCCCTTCTTCGCCCGGCCGCCCCACGTTGGCCCGCCCCCCATAGAAGGGCAGGGTGCCTTTCACGTGCCAGTAAATGAAGCCCACCCCCGCGCCCAACCCCAGCAGCAGATCCTCGCTGATGGGGTAGTCGTGAAACTCGTAGATGTGGCGCATCGAGCCCGTGACACAGTGATGGGTGGTGAGCGACTTAAAGCCCGAGAGTGGTTTAAGTGTCATCTGTTCCCTCCCTCGTATATTAGCGACTACCAGACGCCCGGCAGCAGGCGATAACGCACCCGCCGGGCATAGTCCTGGTAGCCGTCGAGTTCGTCCTGTAGAGTCCTATCCTCAAGCGCCGTGCGGACGATGAAGAGCAGCCCCACCAGCCCCGCCGGGATGAGCGCCCACAGCGAGCTGAGCATCAGCGCTGTGGCGAGCCAGGCTGTGATTATCCCCACGTAACCCGGATGGCGCACAAACTGGTAAGGCCCGCCAGTGGCGACGGTGTGGCCTCGCTCTTCCTGGATGCGAACGGTGCTTGAGAAGAACTTGTTCGAGGCCATCGCCCAGCTCACCAGGCCATACCCCAGCGCCATGAAAACCAAGGCCACGAGTTGAAGCGCCAAAGCTAGCTGTGGCGACCACCCGAAGCGCGCATCCAACCCGGCCAAGAGCAACGTGGCCAACCCTCCTGCGACGTAGAGGCCGCCGATCACTTTGTCCCAGCTTTTGGTGTCCTCCTTGACGATCTGGCCGCGTTCTGCTATCAACTCCGGGCTTTTCGGCAGGATAACCAGCGCGTTGATGGCTATAATGCTCACACACACGCCTATAAAGGCCCACGCCATCGTCCAATCCAGGCGGCCCGAGGAGATGAATAAGATCGCTCCATAGATCAGCATGGACACGCCGACTTGTAAAAACCGTTTAAGAATAGGGCCAGTCAGGCCAGATTTTTCGTTCGATTGAGTGTTATGTGCGTTAGCGTTCATCATTATACCTCCTTGTATAGTGATAGTGATTACCAGACGCCCGGCAGCAGGCGATAACGCACCCGCCGGGCATAGCCCTGGTAGCCGTCGAGTTCGTTCTGTAGAGTCTTATCCTCAAGCGCCGTGCGGACAACCATGAGCAGCGACAACAGGCCGCCTGGGATGAGCGCCCACAGCGAGCCGAGCACCAGCGCCGTGGCGAGATTGAATATAATCCCCCCTACATAGGACGGATGGCGCACGTAGCGGTAAGGCCCGCCAGTGGCGACGGTATGGCCCCGGTCTTTTTGAATACGAACAAAGCGTGAATAGAACTTGTTCGACGCCGCTGCCCAGAACATCAGGCCATATCCCAGCGCCACGAAAACCAGGGCCACGAACTGAATCGCCAAAGGTAGCGGTGGCGACCACCTGAACCGCATATCCAACCCGGCCACGATCAAAATGCCCAAAGGAGTGAAGACGCTAAGAACGAGGGCCAGCGGTTTGTCCCAGCCTTTGACGCCCTCTTTGATCTGGGTGCGTTCTGCCATCAACTCCGGGTCTTTTGGGATAATCAAAGCGCCGACCGCGGTAATACTCCCAAACACACCCATATAGACCCACGCCATCACCCAATCCAGGCGGTTCGCCGAGATGAACAAGATTGCCGCCAGGGCCAGTGTGAAGCCGCCGATCCCTAACAGTATTGTAGCAAGAGTAAGTTCAGTCGGGACGGATTTCTCACTTGATTGGCTGTTCGATGTGTTAGCGTTCATTTTACCCCCCCTTGAAACAAGAGCTTGTCAATTTCCATCCCAGAGGCCGCTTCACCACCTCATCAACGGGTTGACAACTTCTCTTATCGTTGTCTTCAGTATACAACAAAATCTGCCCGATACAACAGGCATCTGGGGGGGGTTAGACCTAGACAGGTGGCGAGTTTTGTCCCTGGTCAGGTGACCAGGTAGAACGCTCTCCCAACAGCCATGCCGTGAAGGTCAAAGCGCCCCACGGAAGTTTACACCAGCTCAATTTTTCTTCTGGCTCACGCCAGCGCCTCCGCCAGCCGTTCCAGCCCCTCGACCACGTCCGTCCCCAGGTGGAAGCGGATCGCCCGCCGCCCGGCGTCCAGCAGCGCCTGCCGGTCGCCCCGCGCCTGGGCCGCCTTGAGCACCCCGAAGGTGATGGACGAAGCCGGGCGTCCCGCTTCGTCGGGAATGGGTGCATCCTGGGGGTCGTCGGCGGTGAACTGGATGAAGAGGCCGTGGCCGGCATCGCCCTTGTGCAGTTGGCCGGTGGAGTGCAGGAAGCGCGGCCCATAGCCCACCGTGGTCGCCAGCCGAAATTGGTCGCGCAGCCGGGTGCGCAACGCCAGCAATGCGGCGTCGGTCCTGGCTGTGGGCTGAACGTAGGCTTGCAGGGCCACGTAGTCGCCCGGCTGGGCCAGGTTGAGGAAAGCGGTCAACGCTTCGCCTGGACTGGCGGCCTTCACGTCGCCGTAGACGGTGAGGCCCTGGCCGGTCAGGGCCGGCGTTTCGGTCGGCAGGGCGCCCTTTGCGGTGTACTCGGCCACCATCTGGCGGGCCAGCACTTTGGCCGCCTCGACGTTGGGCTGGTCGAAGGGGTTGATGTCCAGGCGGTGGCCGGCTACGGCGGTAGCCATCTCCCACAGGAAGAATTGCCTGCCCAGGTCGTGGAGATCGCACAGGTGCAGGCCCACCGCTGGATGTCCGGCTTCTTCGAGGGCCTGTACTGCGGCGTCGCGAGCCCGGTCGTGGCCTGTGGGATGCCCTCCTGCACCATCCAGCCGCAGGTAGACGAAAAGGCGGTCGTCGCCGTAGACCTCTGACGGCCCCAGCGGCTCCCCCACCACCGGCAGGATGCCTCGCCCTTCCTTGCCGGTGCTCTCGGCGATGAGTTGTTCCACCCAGTCACCGAAACTGGCGATGGCTGGTGAGGTAACAAACGTTACTTTATCCCGCCCGGCTTTCGCCAGTTCGCCCAGGATGGCCCCCAGCCAGGCACCCGGGTTTTCCTCGGTCTCCACGCAGGGCTCGCAGCTACAGGCCGCCGTCAGTCCGCAGTCCAGCAGGCGGGGCACGTTCACCCCGATCAGCGCCGCGGGCACCAGCCCAAAGTAAGAGAGGGCCGAGTAGCGCCCGCCGATGTTCGGGTCGTTGAGGAAGGTGGCGCGGAAATGGTAGCGGTCGGCCAGCTCGGCCAGCTTAGTGCCGGGGTCGGTGATGGCGACGAAGTGCTCCCCGGCCCGGTCGGCGCCCACCGCCTCGGCCACCCGGTTGTAGAAGAACTTGAAGAAGGACAGGGTCTCCACCGTGCCGCCCGACTTGGTGGAAACGATGAACAGGGTGCGGGCCGGATCCAGCCGTTCGGCGTGGGAGAGCACGGCGGCCGGATCGGTGCTGTCCAGCACGGCCAGGTCCAGGTAGCCCTCGCCCACCCCGAAGGTCTTGCGGAAGACTTCAGGGGCCAGGCTGGAGCCGCCCATCCCCAGTAGCAGGGCGTGGGTGTAGCCCGCGGCGCGCACCTCCTCGACCAGCGATTCCAGGCGGTGGACGTTATCGCTCATCACCTCGGCGGTGTGCAGCCACCCCAGCCGGTTGGCGATCTCCGTAGGCTCTGGCTTCCAGACGGTGTGGTCGTGGGCCCAGATGCGGGCCACGACCCGGTTCTCGGCCATCTCGGCCAGGGCCGCGTCCACGGCGGCCTGGTACGTGCCCAGTTCGGCCAGTTCACGCGGTTTTGTCATTTCGATTCTCTCTTTTCCTATTCAATCCCAATAATCTTCCAATCAGCGTCTCGTCTCTATCTTTCTTAGCCACAGAGTCCACAGAGTTCACAGAGGTAAAAATTTGCTATGAATCTGCGTTAATCTGCGTTCATCGGCGGCTCTTTCTCCGTGCTCTCTGTGGCTTTAGTTGGGGCCGCCAGACTATTCTTTTACCTCCACTCCCTTCCAGAACGCGACGTATCCCGTGATGTGTTTGGCCGCATCCTTCGGAGAGGGATAATACCAGGCGGCATCCTTATTGACCTCCCCCTCCACCACGACGTCGTAGTAGCTTGCTTTCCCTTTCCAGGGGCAGGTGGTGTGCTTATCGCTTTCCTTGAAGTACTGGCGATTGATCGAATCGGGCGGGAAGTAGTGGTTGCCTTCTACTACGATGGTTTCGTCGCTTTCGGCCAGTACCGCCCCTCGCCAGATGGCTTTCATTTTTTAGCTCCTTTCCATTTTACATATTGTCACCGGCCTCCTTAAAGTAAGCCGCTAACCCCTGCTTGAACTTTTTCACACTGTCTCCATAGACTTCCGCTACTCTGAAAGTCTTGATGTGCAAACAGGGCGAATAGTCGAACTCTACACCTCCGAACTTCGCTCTGAAAAATTTGCCTGTGAATGCACCTTGCATTGAGTCGGCAATATCACCACAGTTATCAAGAGTCTCCACAAACAACTTGTGTGCAGGCTCTCCCAAAGTTAGCACAAGCGTAGGCCGAAACTCAGATATTTCTTCGGTAAGATAATCTTTGCAATTTTGGAAGTAAGGATGTAAGAAATTAAAACTGCCTCGCCGAGCAGTGGAAGGCGGTTTGGTAAAGGAACATTTGACCAGGTTCGTAGCATACAAGGTTAATGAGCGGAAAGTGTCTTCGGCGAAGACCCCACCTCTCAACCAACGCGACAACTGACCATTCTCTTGATCGAGCATGAGCACATATTTAACTCGCTCAGGCTTTCGAGAAATAGTGGGGTCCTGGCCAATCAGCATGAGCCTTAGCTTACCGCCCTCTTTGAAGTACGGCTTCACTTTTAGGCTCAGACTGTCTTTTGAGAGAGATGCACACTTTGTGCACTGTTTTGGATAACCAAACGAGTACTCATCCATCTTTCGTCCTCCTTAAGTATCTTTTAGTAGATGATTGGTCTCAATCAAGCCACCTAACTGTTCTACAATTCCAGCCCGTGGCAGGCCGCCCCCAGCAACGCCACCTCGGGGTTGAGGATGACGTGCACCGGCATCCGCGCCAGCAGGTCCGACATGCGTCCCTTGCGCCGGAAAGCCTCCATAAACCGTTCATGCTTCAGGACGGGCAGGATGCGCGGCGGGATGCCGCCTCCCAGGTAGACGCCGCCCGTAGCCAGCACCTTGAGAGCCAGGTTGCCCGCCTCCGCCCCCAGGATGGAGACGAAGGTGCTGAGGGTGGCAACGCAGAGCTCGCAGGGCTTTTCTTCGTGGAGGGCGGCCTTGACGATGATGGGGGTGGGATCGTCTGCGGCCGCCAGTGGCTCGGCCAGCCAGGGCGATTCGTAGGCGTAGCCGCTGTCCCTGAGATAGGCGTAGATGTTGGGCAGTCCCCGCCCGGAGCAGACCCGCTCGCAACTGACGTGCTTGAAGCGCCCCTGGAGGTGGCGGAGCAGTTTCAGCTCAAAGGCATTAGTGGGGGCGAAATCGGCGTGGCCGCCCTCTGAAGGGTGGGTCCGGTAACGCGCTCCGTCCCAGGTCAGGAAGGCTTCTCCCAGGCCCGTACCCGGGGCGATGACGGCGATGGTTCCGCCAGGAGTCGGCTGGCCCTGGTTCAGGGTATGCAGGTCGGCCGCCTCCAGGAAAGGCACCGCCTGGGCGATGGCCTCCAGGTCGTTCAGCAGGCGGACGGACGAGAGATTCAGCGCCTCCCGGAGCTGCCTCTCGTCCAGCACCCAGGACAGGTTGGTGATCTCGGCCCGGCCAGCCACCACCGGACCGGCCACCCCAAAACTGGCCCGCTCCACGGGCAGGCTGACCTGCTGGCTGACCTGGGCCAGGAACTCACGGGCGATGGCTTCCAGGCTGGGGTAGTGGGCGCTGGGGAAGGTCTTCTCCACCAGCGGCGCTCGTAGCCCGGCCTCGGGCGAGAAAACGGCCAGCCTGGTCTTGGTTCCACCAATGTCACCGGCAAGTAGCATCATTTCCCCCTCCCTCGCAAGAGCACCATTATAAAAGCCAGGCATACCTGGGCTTTTCGGGCATGCCTGGCTTCCGATTCATAAGATCAAACCTCACATCTCTCGCTCAAACATCAGTCCAATGTCACTCGCCCGCTCCTTGCTCACCGGTACGGTGAAGGCAAAGGTGCTGCCTTTGTCCAGTTCGCTCTCCACCCAGACGCGGCCGCCGTGCTTTTCGATAATGCTCTTGACGATACTCAACCCCAGTCCTGTCCCTTCGGTCTCCTCCTCGCTGCCTGGCACCCGGTAGAAGCGGTCGAAGAGGTGCGGCAGGGCCTCGGCCGGAATGCCGCGGCCGGTGTCGCTCACCTCGATCTGCAGCACCCCGTCTTGCGGATAGGCGCGCACCGTCACCTGTCCCTCAGCCGGCGTGAACTTGACGGCGTTGCTCAACAGGTTGACCAGCGCCCGCGTCAACAGGGCCACGTCTCCCCAGGCGAGCGGCAGGTCGGGCGGCAGGTCGGTGGTCAGGTGGTGTTGCTTCTCCGCCACCAGCGGCTCTACTTCAGTTAACGCCTCGGCCACGACCTCAGCCAGGTTCACGGCGCTGGCCCGCAGGGCCGGCCCCGCCTCCAGCCGGGCCAGGTCCAGCACGTCGGTCACCAACGACCGCAGCCGTTCGGTGCCGCGTTGCGTCTTTCTGAGCATCTGGCGCTGTTCCTCGCTCAACGGCCCGATCCTTTCCAGCAAATCGACCGACAGTTGAATGGCGGTGATGGGGTTCTTCAGGTCGTGGGAGACCGCGGCGACCCACTCGGTGCGCAACCGATCCAGTTCCTTCAGGGGGGTGATGTCCTGCATCACCATCACCCAGCCCAGCTCGCGGACGGGCGACACGCTGGCGTACAGGGTTCGCCCGCCGGGAACCACGACCTCGCGCACTACAGAGGTTGCAGCCGCCTGGGCCGCTTCCAGGGCGGCCCCCAGGTCGTCCACGCCCAGGGCGGCGACCGGCTGGCCGACACTCTGCTCAAACTGCACCTCCAGGCGACGCTCAGCCGCCGGGTTGAGGAGCAGCACCCACCCGGCCTGGTCCAGCACCACCACCGCGTCGGTGGTGTCGTTCAGGATGGCGGTCAGTTTATCGCGCTCGTCCTCGGCCTCCCGATAGAGCCGCGCGTTGTCGATGACCACCGCCGCCAGATCGGCGTAGATGCCCACCAGCCGCAGGTCGTTCTCGTCAAAGGCGTCGCTCCGACCGTAATTGAAAAGATTCAGCGCCCCCAGGGGCCGGTCGCCGACCACCAGCGGCGCACTCAACAGCGATTGCACCCCCGCCTGGCGGATGATAGGATGCACCCGCTCGTCAAGCTGGGCTTCAGCGATGATGAGCGGCCGCCCCTGAGTGATTACCCAGCCGGGCACCCCCTCTCCCGCGGCGAAAGAGACCTGCTCCGCCTCCTCGCTGGAAAGGGGGAGCAGGTAGGAGGCGTGCACCGTGTACTGTTGGTTCTCCTCGTCCAGCAGGAACACCAGCCCGGAATCAGCTGGCAGGCTCTCCACCGCGGTAGCCACGATGCGCCCCAGCGTCCTCTGCGGGTCGAGAGTAGCCACGATCTCCCTGGCGATGTTGCTGAACAGGTCGAGCCGTTCCAGCGTGGCCAGGGCCTCGGTGAGGATCTCTTCCAGCTTGTCGAGCTCGCTCGAACTCCAGACCGGTAGCAGCGGGGCGATGGGCCGGGTGACCAACGCCTGGGCTCGCCTCAGAAAGGGCCAGGTGAAGGCGCGCAGCATCAGCTTGAAAAAGACGTAATAGCTAAAGCCAATCAGCAGTCCCACCGTCGCATACGTCAGAGCGCCTATTGCTGGATAATGCACCAGAGTATGACTGGCGCCGGAATAGAACACCACGTACAGGACGATCCCCGCCGCCATCCCCGCGCCGATAGCCACGTAAAAGACGAGCCACATTTTTGTCCTGGGCATAATTAACCCTCCTTTCCCACCGGGTCACCGCCGGGGAAGCGAGCCCGAACCAGGGCAGCCAGGTGAGGTCCGGTTCCTATGCCTGAGGCATTATTGCGGTTCCATAAATAGGTAACAATCATTTATAAATTATATCACACAAAAGAAGTTTTGTAAATTGGGGAGTTAAAATAAAAACAAGGCTGGACGCTGGCAGAGCAGCTTTCTGGAGCTGTCATCGACCAGGTACTCCTGCCGGAAGTCCTGGAGGCTATAACACCAGACGACCAGCTTGTTCAGCCGGAGGAGCTACAGATTGCGACAGGTGGAGTGGTCGTAAACGTCACCATCGAGCCTGGTCGCTGGTTTGACGAGAGGAAGTGTTGCTGGCGCGTGTTCAAAGCCGAAAGGACGACAGCGGACCAGGCAGATCGCTTCCACGGCGACCTTTCCGCCCACCGGGGATGGAATTCCAGTGAGACGGCACGATGACCACGCCCGCGCCTTACCTGCCCTTGAAGTAAGGGTACACGTCAATGACATTGGCCCGCATATACCGGCCTTTCGATTCAGCCTTCATCAGACCTTCGTACACTTCTGGAGGCACGTTGCTATAGCGGTAGATGCTACCGCTTCTGAAGACCACCTTCAGCGTCCTGGTTTCAGGATCGTAGCCGACCGCGTGAATCATGCTGGATTCAACTTCCTTCAATTCCATAATCCTATCCTCCTCAGTCTTTACGCCAACTTTCTGGTTGCCCAGCACCGCCTGGCGTCGTCCTGGCCGGCCTGGATCAAGGTCTCGTTGTCGCTCTGGTCGTAATCTATGATCGAAACGACAGGATAGAAGCATTCAGGGGCGATGATCGTGAGCTTTTCCCGGTGGCTCTGGCCTAACCGGCACAGCTCGCTCCGAAATGAGGCCAGGAACATCCAGTCCAGGAAACGGTCCAGGGCGTCCAGGATGATGCAGGCCCCGCATTTTGTAGAAATGCCCACCTCCTCCGCCTGCTCAAACCAGGGGGTCATCAGCACCACCACAATGTCGGTGGCGCCCGCGTCAATGGCCGGCGCGAGGGGCGTGTTGGCCACCAACGCCCCATCCCACCACTCCCGTCCGTCCACCCAGATGGCCGGGTAGATGCCCGGAATACTTGAGCTGGCCATCACGTGGTCAACCGTGATCTTCGACGACGCGCCCTGCACGCCCTGCGGCACGCGGTTCCAGAAAATGTGCAGCGAGCCAGTCATCACGTCGGTGGCGGTGATGCCCAAATAGGGAGCATCCGGGGCGTTGAGCCACTCGAAATCTACGTTTTGCTCCAATACTGCCCGCCAGCCCCCACGTTCCATGACGGCAGGCCTGACCAACAGGCCCTTGGGCACCTGCTCCTCCTCGGCACCCCGCATCGATTCTGACCGCATCCTGGCCCGAAAGGCGGGCAGCCTGGCAGGTTTGTTGTGCGCCAGGAATTCGTCAATGGCCCCCTGCATGATCCAGTGCAAGAGCCGGGGCCATCCACTGGCTACTCGCTGGACCCTGTGGCTCAACATCTGCTCGCGCCAGACCGTGTCCAGGAGTTGAGGGCCAGAGACCCCTGGTGGCCTGGGGGCGATGAGCATCGCCCCGTTCGTGGCTCCGATGGAAGTGCCCAGCACCACGTCCGGCCGCCAGCCTTTCTCCTCCAGAACCTTGCAGACCCCGGCCTGGTAGGCCCCCCGCCCACCGCCACCGGACAGCACCAACACCCGCTCAATCGGGTTGCTCGCCTCGTTACTCATGGTTATACCTCCTTTCACCTGGAGCACCACCCTACTCCAACTATAGTATTTTTAATGGTCATCAAGCTCAAAAACGGATTTAATGGATGAGATTCGATCCGTCAAATCCGTTTCAGAATTCGCTGGCTGCCTGTCGCGCCTGGCAAAATCAAAAATTCAGAGCAACAGGTTTTGCCTCCGCCCCGTTCAAGGCGGGCGACGTGATCCGCTGGCTTTTGGACTCCAGACCAGCCGAGTAGAGGGCCACAGGATGCTGGTCAGCCAAGAGTGATTATTCTTCTACCTCCACGTCGGGGATGCGCAGTCGCTGGCCGGGCCTGATCAGACTGGGGCTGCTGAGGACATCGCGGTTGGCCTCGTAGATTTTGGGCCAGCGCCGAGCGTCGCCGTAGTATTGCCTGGCGATCTTGCCCAGGGTATCGCCGGGCTGGACGGTATAAATGACTTCCTTTGGCGGCGGCGGAGCGGGCGGGGTAGGTGGCGTCGGCGGGGCTGGTGCCTCCACGTCCGCCAGAAAACGCTGCCCTTTGGCCACCAGGTCGTTGAGAACCTCGATGTTCACTATGCGCTCCACCCTCAAGCCACTATCGACCATAGCCTGTTGCTGCTCAGGGGTAACGCCTCCCGGCGGACCAATGATGGTCGCCGCCTGCCAGTGGCCGGGCACTCTATCGGGATAAAAGGTGATATCGGGCCGGAAACGGTCGATGTAAGTGAGGGCCGCCTCGAAGTCGCCACGGGCCCAATTACCGTCGGGATCGCTCCAGAAAACCAGGACGTGTTGGGCAGGAGGCAGGCCCTCAGGGATGACCGCCAAGGCCGCCCTTATCTTCTCCCGCAGCTCGACCGGGGTGAAGTTCAGGCCGGGGCATTGGGTGTGGGAACCTTCCAGTTCCCGGTGGCCGCGCACGTTTTCCACCGGGATGTCGTACTTGCCCATCAGGTGCAGGCACAACTTTATCAGGGCGTCCATCTGAGCCTCGCTAGGGACAATGTACTCTTCTGGATATAGATGTACATTCCCATCTTTATCCTTATAGGTGCGCCCACTGGAGAACCACCCGGCCAGACAGATGGCTATGTAATGGTTGTTCCAATACTGGCCGTACTCTAGGTTAAGGGTGTTATTGGAATCCTTGAAACCGGCGTGGTAGCCGGCAATCCTTTCGTCCAGAGCGTATTCGACCGTGCCGTCGTCCAGAATGACGTAGTTGTAGCCGCCGTGAGTCCAGCCTCTGGTGTTGACGTGGTAGTTGAAGTAGGTCAGGGCGTTCCCCAGCGGTTTGCCCGTGGCGCTGCTGGCCGAAGCCGAGTGGTGCACGGCGATACCCAGAACCTCGCCTGGTCTCTGCCAATCCTTGTAAGCCTCGTAGTTGGGCATCTCGGCCCTGACGTCCACTAGCTTCACTCCAGGAATAGTTGCCATCGTTCGCCTCCTGTCAATATTAGGTTAAAGGCTTGTAATAGTCGGTCTTTCTCCTATACAATACCACTAAAAGAGCCTGGTGTCAATAGCGGTCGCGATTGAATCCAGGATAATTACGTCGCCGCTGGACAAAAGGGAAATTATGGTATACACTATCCTGAAAGTTATGGCCGGAAAGGGGAAGTTGGATGCCCGCAGTCAGCGCCATTGTGCTGGCGGGAGGACAGAGCACGCGTTTGGGCAGGGATAAAGCCTTGTTGAAGCTCGATGGTCAGACCCTGATCGAGAGGATCGTGACCAGGGTGGCCCAAATCAGCGCCGAGGTGATCGTAGTTACCAACGCGCCCCCAAAATTTGCCCACCTGGAGGCGCGGCTGGTGAGCGACGTTTATCCCCAAAAAGGCTCGCTGGTAGGCATCTATTCGGGATTGCAGGCCGCCCGCCACCATTACGGCCTGGTGGTGGCCTGCGACATGCCCTTCATTAACCTGAACCTGCTACGCCACATGATCGGTCTGGCCCCTGGGTACGACGTGGTCATCCCCGCAGTGGACGGCCTGCCGGAGCCTCTACATGCCATCTATTCCCGGAACTGTCTGGCCCCCATCGACAGGCTGTTGGCTACAGGAAATCTGAAGATCATCGACTTCTTCCCGGAAGTGCGGGTACGCTACGTGGAAGAAGAAGTGGTGGATCGCTTCGATCCTCACCACCTCTCATTTTTCAACGTCAACACCCTGGCCGATTGGGAACGGGTGAGAGAGCTGGAACGAAGATAACATAAGGTGCCTGGCACTTCCAAAAGTGCCAGGCACCTACCAAAAATCTGGAACGCACCCCTCACGGGAAGTAAATGGCGTCGAAGTGCACGACTGTCCATATGATGTACGCCAGCCCTACAAGAGTCCCCAGGGGAAAGGTGATAAACCACATCGGGGTAATTTTTGGTTTATGGAACCGCAGGCTGGTGGCCGTAGTCATGATGTTAGCCCAAACATACCAGAAACTGACTAAAGCCAGAAGATAGTACCCCCAGCGGGGACTGACAAACACCAGAATAATGCCTGCAATGTTTGCGGGACAGGCCAGAAATACATCGGCGAAAGCGATGCCGTAATGAGTCGTCTGCTCGTGCCAGTCATCTACCGATCCATCAGGATTTTTAAAGGATTTGCCCCTGAGGATCATGATCTGCCAGCCCCAAAGGATCAGGGCAACCAGACCCATCAAGGCCAACAGGCACGTACAGGATGGTCCGTGAGATGATAGGTAGTCCTTGCATTTTGTGTCTCCTCCTTGACATTTTATTCAGGGCGATGATAAAGTGCTCCCGGATTACCTCTATTATACCATAACTATTCCCATCCCGCAATAACCACTTCAATCGGCAGAATTAGCCAACTGACCGAGGTTGTGATATAATATTAAAACCAGGTGAGGGACAACCAGTCCCATCTAAAACTGAGTCGGCTTTTTCTACAATGCTGGTCGCCCCTGAAGGAGAGGAGGTGCAGTGAATGTACGAACTTCTGACGGTCGGTACGCACCTGAAAGATAAATACGAGATCGTGGACGTTATAGGTACCTCGGAGAGAAAGGCCGTTTACCTGGCCCAGGACGTCACCAACCCCGAAGAGGAGCAGTTGATAATATGGGAAGCGCTGGGCAGATTCGAGGCGACCCGTAAACCCCCTGGTATCAAAGAGTACTTCCGTCAAGAAGATAAAGAATACCTGGTGCTGGATATCGGGGGCCAGGACCTGGCTCTCGTGCTCCAGGCCGCGGGCTGTCTAACCGAGAAGTGGGCCATCAAATGGGGCGCCGACCTGTGCGAGGCCATCGGACACTGGCACGAACGCAAGCCCTATCAGGTCATCTACCTCCAATACACCCACTGCGACCTGGCCGATTTCAAATTAAACGACGAAGGGCAGGCCATGCCCCCTACCTTGACGGGGGGCCAGAAGCAAGAAATCGATCCAGGTCGCCCCTACGTCCTGCCCGTCCCGGAGACGGTCCCGGAGGAGATCGATGCCCGCTCCGACGTTTACGCCCTGGGGGCCACCCTCTATTATACGCTCACCGGTCAGAAACCCGCTCTTCCCGAGGGTTCTGGCAAGGAGAGGGTGCTTCCCCCTCCCGTCAGGAAGGTGAAACGAGGTCTGCGCTCCAAAACAGAGAGAATAGTGTCCAGGGCCATGCGCCCCGACCCGGAAAAACGCTACGCCACGGCCGCGGAGATGGCCAAAGAGTTGCGAGAAGTGCAGGCCGAAATAGAGGGCCAAGAAAGACCCAGAGAGAAAGCCACCCCTTCCTCTCCCTTTGGCCTGCTCCTCATCGTCGGGGTGGTCATTCTGGGCCTTATTGTGGCGGGGGCAGGGGCCTTTCTGGCCTTCAAGCTGTTCCGACCCGTTGAGATCGCCGAAGCAACGCCGACGACGGTACCAGCCGGAGATTATTTGCTGCCTACCTATTTTACCGAAAAAGAGGGGCTGATATCCAACAACGTTTTCGCCGTAGCCATCGACCTGGACGGCAGCAAGTGGTTTGGCACCGATAAGGGTGTCAGTCATCTGATCCTGCCACAGGCTCGATCGTCCCCCCACGTTTATGCGCTGGCTATGAACCTGGAAGGGGGGCGCCTGCTCCGTCCTGGCTACCGCCAGGAGGAGCCAGAACCAGGATATGAGTGGGAGCACTACACCACCAGGAACAGCGGCCTGACCGATAACTTCGTGCAGGACATTGCCGTCGATAAGGTGGGCACGGTGTGGTTTGCCACCCAGGTAGGGGGGCTGTCCCGCTTAAAACCCAAAGACGACTGGACGACTTACAATCAGGCCACCACCGGCCAGTCTTCCCTGGCCTTCTCCTTCATGGCCGTGGCCGTGGAGAGAACGGGCCACGTGTGGGTGGGCAGCAAGGGCGGCGGGGCCATCAAGTTGGGCCTCGATGGCTCCATTACCGTTTTCGACATGGATAACAGCGGCCTGCCATACGGCTACGTCAGAGCGGTAGCCATTGATGGAGAGGGCAACAAATGGTTCGGCACTATGGGCGCCGGCGCAGCCAAGATGGCCCCTGACGAATCGAGCTGGTACATCTACGATGCCGCCAACAGCGGCTTGAGTCACAATAACGTCAATGCCATAGCTACCGGCCCCGACGGAGAGATGTGGTTGGGCACCGAGGGGGGCGGTCTGTGCAGGCTGGAAGCCGATAGCGTAACGTGGACCAACTACAAAGGTGAAGAGGCCCAACCCTTCAGCCAGGTCACCTCTCTGGCCGCCGATAAGCGCGGTCACATGTGGCTCGGCACCAACGGCCAGGGAGTGGTCAAATTAGACAACAACGGCTCCTGGCTGACCTTTTCCACCGGGACGGGACAGTTGCTCAGCGATAACGTTCGCGACCTGGCTATAGACCCGGCCGGCGACGTGTGGATAGCCACCGATCACGGAGTAGTGCGCCTGACCATCCCCGAAAAAGCCCTGGCCTATACCCCGGAGCCGCCCCCCCTGGAAGCCACGCCCATCCCCGACTGGGACAAGGCCAGGATCGTGATCAACCAGGTTGACCCCAGCCGTTTCCCCCAGATGGTGGCCTACGCCAGCGTGCTCGATCTGGAAGACAACCCTATCCTCGACCTGGAGAAAGAAAATTTCAGCGTGCGGCAGGATGACCGGTACGTGCCGGACTTCGAGGTGAGCATGGTCGGCGGGGGGGACGCTCTGGCCGTGGCGGTGATCATCGACATCAGCGGCAGCATGAAAGGCGACCCGCTGGCTAAAGCTAAGGCGGCTGCCTCCGACTTCGTGAACCGTCTTGCTCCTCAAGATCAAGTCTGTTTGTTCAAGTTCGACCACGTTATTAACCTGGTCAGCGACTTTACCACCGACAAAGCGGCGGTCGCCTCGGCTATCGGGGGGTTGTACGCCAGAGGAGATACGGCCCTGTACGATGTCATTTACCAGGCCGTCCAGCACGTGGCTGCCCAGCCGGGGCGCAAAGCCATTGTGCTCCTGACCGACGGCGAGGACACCGCCAGCAAAAACCATACCCTGGACGAGAGCCTGGCAGCAGCCAAACAGGTCAACGTGCCCATCTTCGCCATCGGCCTCCAGAGCGAGGGATTCATGCCCGAAATCCTGGAGCGTAGTGCCCAGGAAACGGGCGGCCAGTATCTTTTCGCTCCCTCCCCGGAAGAGCTGGCCGCGTTGTACATGAAAATCGGCGGACAGTTGCAAAACCAGTACCGCCTCGATTTCGAGTCGCTACATGCAGCCGATCACAACGAGCATCTGCTCACCGTGACCGTCACCGATGGCACCAGCATCGTCGCTGACAAGAAAGCCTACATCTCGCCCTGACCCAAGATATAGAAAATGGAAAGAGCGATGGACGACATCCTGATCGGCAAAACCCTGGGGAACTATAAGATCATAACCAAGCTGGGCGAAGGAGGCATGGGCACGGTCTACAAAGCGATGCAGCCCTCTCTCAACCGCTACGTAGCCATCAAGACGCTGCTCATGCAATATACCCTCGATGTGGATTTTCTGAACCGCTTCAAGCGAGAAGCCCTGGCTACCGCCGCCCTGCAACACCCCAACATCGTGCACATCTACGACATCGCGCAAGAGGGAGGCATCTATTACATCGCCATGGAATACGTCGATGGCGGCACCCTGAAAAGCCTTTTGGAGAAGGCCAGGTTAGGCCTCAGGTCCGTCCTCAACATCGTGACCCAGGTCTGCTCCGCCCTGGACGCCGCTCACGGCCAGGGCATCGTTCACCGCGACATCAAGCCCAGCAACATCCTCCTTTCCAGAGATGGCCGGGCGCTGTTGACCGATTTTGGCCTGGCTAAGGTCAGCGACACCGCCGTCCAGTTGACCACCACCGGAGCAGTCATGGGCACGCCCAAATACATGTCGCCAGAACAGGCCCAGGGACACGAACTGGACTACCGCTCCGACCTCTATTCTCTGGGCGTAGTCCTCTACGAGATGGTGACCGGTCAGGCGCCCTTTGACAGTCCTTCCCCCCTCGCCATCCTGCACGATCACGTTTACGCCACTCCTCCGCCCCCCAGCGACCTCAATGCCTCCCTGCCCCAAACGCTGGATGAACCCATCCTGAAGGCCCTGGCTAAAAAACCCGAGGAGCGATATCAGAGGGCCAAAGAGATGGTGATGGCCCTGCGGACGGCGATGAAGGCGGCAACGATGAAATTGAAGGAGGAAGAAGAGGAAGCGGTAGAGAAAAAGGTGCCTGGCACTTTGGAAGTGCCAGGCACCTATCAGCCGTCCGCCCCCACCATGACCCCTTTCTCCTTTTCCAACCAGGTAGTCCACAGCCTGGAGGAGTTGGTGCAACTCTGTGACCAACGCTGGGACTTTGCCCTCACCTACCTCTATCAGGGACGTTTCGAGAGCTGGCTGGCCGCCAACGGGCGGGATAACCTGGCTACCCTGGCGGCGGACATCCGTTTGCGTGGAGGCAACCGTGATATCGGCCTGGAAGAATTCCTCCAGGCTACGGGCCTGGCGGGACAACCGACCCTGATCATCAGCCCCTCGCCGCCTATCGACCTGGGTACCTTGATGAAGGGAGAGTCGCGAACCATCGAACTGGTTCTGTCCAGCAGTCGGGGCCATCTGTCGGGCCCGATATCCAGCGGGGGCTGGATATCGGTGGCCCCGGACCACTTTACCTGCGTGCCCGGCGAGGTGCAGACGGTCAGAGTGACGGTAGATACCTCCAATCTGGCCACGCAGCAGACCCACCAGGGCACGATCACCATCGGTCCGGTCGGTGTGCCGGTCTCCGTCTGCCTCCCCGAAATGCCCCCCAAACTGGCCGTCTCCACCACAACCCTCGATTTCGGTGCGCTGCCGGCCGGGCAAGAGGATAGCCGGAGCTTCTTCATTGGCAACGAGGGCGACGGCCTGTTGAGCGGCGATATCAGCACCAACCGAAAATGGCTCACCGTCCAGCCTGCCAGCTTCGAGGGCGAGCAGCAGGTGACGGTCACGGTCAAAACCAGCGGGCTGCGGAGAGAGAGCGTGCACAAGGGCCGCCTTCAACTCGACTCCAACGGGGGAGGGGCGCTGGTTGAGGTGACCGTCAAGGTCGTCACCTCCAGCCTGGATCGCCTGGGGAAGAGGGTGGGCGTCATCGTTACTATGGTCATCTGGGGCAGCATCTCTGGTCTGGGCACCGGCTTTGTGGTCAGCCTGCTCCACAAAGCGGCCACCGGAATGCGCATCAGGGATGCCCTCATCGGTCTGGCTACGGGGGCGGCCTTCGGTTTTATCCTGGGCTTCATGGAAGGGATCAAGAACGTGCAAAGCGGCATGTTGAGCGGCGTCTTTGTCGGGCCCATCATGGGGGCTGTCGTGGGGGCGGTGGTGCGGGCCGTACACGCCCAACAGGTGGGGGATGCGGCCCTCGTGCCGGCCGGCATCGGGGCCCTGACAGGCGCTTTCCTGGGGGCGATGACCGGGGCGGTGGCCGGTCTTTTCCTGGGCGCTATCGTGGGGCTCGTCAGAGGAGCAGACTGAGGGCCAGGACAACAATGTGCTGGACGTGGAAGGCGATGAAGAGCGGTCTCAGAGCGACGTTAATATGTACGATGTTCATTCTAGTGTTGCTAGTGTTGGGTGCTGATTTACCAGCCTTAGCAGGGCCCGAAGAACTGCCCCTATCCTCCCCGGCCAGGTTTCTCACTTACCCTTTCGCCCCAGACCCGGAGATACGTGTGCTCTCCGGCTGGTACTATAACGACGGGGGTTATCACGGCGCCATCGATTATGTCAAGAGCCGTAGCGGCTACAAAGGCCACTGGCAGAAATTCGAGGTGCTGGCCGCCGCGCCCGGCGAGGCCTGCTGGATGATCGCGGGTGGCAACAACCCGGGCCCGCTGATGAAGGTCCAGCACCAGGTCGAAGGGGGCACATACGAAACCCGCTACGGCCATCTGTCGGCGGTGGCCTCCAACATCCCTCGCTGTCCGGCTAAAGTGACGGTCAGACGAGGGGCCTTGTTGGGCATTTCAGGGGATACCAGTTGGAACAGGTGTCCTCCCCCCTGCGTGCATCTCCACTTTGAGCTTCGCATCAGGGGTCAACTGGTGGACCCGTATGACCTCTACGGCGTAGCCTCCCGATATCCTGATCCTGATGACAATCGTTCCGGCTTGATGGGCGGCAACCATTACTGGACGCGAGACCCGCCAACCTACTTTTCCAACGACCTGACCCCACCCGTCATCCACTTCATTACCCCGCGCCCCAACCGCTGGTATAACGCCGATCAGCGTATCTCCTGGAAGATCACAGACGAGGGCAGTTCGGGGGTGAAAGGGTTCAGCCAGGCCTGGGACCACGATCCGGGCGGCCAGCCGCCACAGTATACGGACGATTCGGGCTATCTCCAGCTAAGTGCGGCCGGCGAAGGTATGCATACCGCTTACGTGCGGGCCTGGGACGAAGACGGCAACGAGACCCTCGAGACCCGGGGCTGGTTTGGGTACGATGTCCAGCCCCCGACCAATCCCAATTCTGTGCTGGAGACCAGCGGGGCGCAAAGCGATGCCTGGCAGAGTGCCGTCAACGATCCTAACTTCATCTGGGGCGGAGCGAGCGATGCTGACTCCAACGTGGTGGGCTACAACGTCTATTGGGGCCCCAACCACGATGGCACTTCCGCCACCGAGACCACAGGCAGCGGCTACAATCCGGGGCCGGTCGCCCCTGGCGTCTATTACCTGCGGCTCAGAACCAGAGACGGAGCCGGTAACTGGAGCGAGTGGGCCACCCTTTTCGTCTTTAAATATAGAGAACCGTCATAAGACGGAGGTGCCTGGCACTTTGGAAGTGCCAGGCACCTGTCTGATAGAATAAACTGTCTAACCTGCCTGGAACGCGGTCTCAAGCGGCTGCCTGTGCAACTCTTTCCCCAATTTTGTACAGAAACTCGGGGGCAAAATCAGCGCCATTCGGCCATTCAATAGTGTTGGTGTCAAAATTAACAGCCGCTTGCTTGAAGAACTCGATATCTTTCAGCGGCTCAAAAACTTCGCCATAGAGTTCATCTTTCAAATCTACATCTTTGATTACGCCGTCACTAAACTCCAATCGTAACTTATAATCTTCTAAATAGGTGACACCTATGACATGCAAAAACATTTTATCCGGTCGGGGCACACCCTTTCCGTACAACGGCTGCTAGGTTCAGCCGCGCCCGTGAACACAAGGCACCACTGTTGGCCTGCAGCGTAAAGGCGTCGATTGCAACCAGTGTCAGGCGCGGTTGCCCAATCATCTCCTGCCATTGGTTGATTGCGCTTCGTTGTTACACACTCTCGCCCATGATGCGCTACCCAGCAAACTCAAACACGAGGGTCTCAATCACACGGCTAGGCTGTCTTTGTTCCCAAATCGTTTGCTGCAAGCGTTCTACGGTCTCTGGTGAGAAGAACCGCTCGCCAGTTTCTAAACATACTCTGGCGGGCACATTCTCGATGATGAAAAACTTGTCCCCCATCAAAAGCGTGTAAGTTACTTTTTGCTCAACCATCATTTCTTTCCCAACATCGGTCGCCATCTCAGGTTCTCCGAATTCTAAAATCAATCCATAGGTTCGGGTCTGGCTCATAGAGGGTAATGATTTTCACCAATGGACGAGAAGGATAACTGCACTGGATGTGCAGAGGTCTGTATGCTAGCGTGAAGCCAAGTATTAGACAGCTAGGGCCATATTTGTCGTGTGGATAGTCTTCGATGATCTCGCCATTCGCAACTGCTTCACGGAGTTCTTGCACGCTGATGCGACGAAGGATGCTTTCACCAACCGCGTGCTCTGAGAACTCATATTGACCCTGTGCAATCTTCTCACGGATTTGCTCAATCATTGTTACGCTGAGATTATACTACAATCAGCCCACCGCTTGTGCCACGCCTAACAGCCAGGTTCAGCCGCGCCCGTGAGCACAAGGCACCATTGTTGAGCCGCGCTGATTTTGTTACGAGAAAAAGCGCTCGTAATCGTCATAGCTGCCAATCCAAAACCACGTGACCGTATCACCCTCTAAAATGCCAATGGCACGATAGCCAAGTGTTATTCTCACAGACCAGATATTTTCCTCGTGGTTGATACATTTGAAATGCAAAGAGGGATGGAATGGATTTTGTGCCCACAAACGGTAGGCTTTCCTGGCTCTGCGCCTGATAGCTTCATCAAGAGACCCGTATGCAGCCCAAAAAGATGGTAAGGTGGCAGATTTCATAATTGGTTATAGTCCAGCGGCTTCGCGTGTCCTTCGGCAATTTCCTGTCTGGCGCGTTGAGCAGCGGCGATCAGTTGCGGTTGTGTTTTCTTAAACGAGATATTCCACTGGAGCTCATCTTGCAAGTCTTCGATGTATTCCCGTAGATGTTCTACTACCTGGTCTTGCATGGTTTCAGGCAAAGACTCCATCATTTTTACCACTGTGGCAATAGCTGTAGATGACATAACTAACCCCCTCTCAAAATCCCACTATTGGCTCACGGCGATTTCGGTGGTATAATATTCTTTGTTCCTTGTAAATAATTATAAACCACAATATCCCATAGGTCAAGCGGGAATCAGGAAATCTCTGTGGCTTGAATCAGGATGATCTGTCCGATAGATGAGAGCGATCCATGAAAACGTTCAGCGGTAAGGCCCTCACCCTTATCTGGCTAATTCTGCTACTGGTGGGGTTATCTTTTCTCCGTCCCCTTCCTGCGCTCGCGCCTGCCCAGGCTGCCCCTCCTTCCCCCCTCGCTCCGGCCGTCATGCGCAAAATCGAGCCGACCCTGCTCAAAGAGGCCCTTCGTACAAATGAGAGGTGCCTGGCACTTTCAAAGTGCCAGGCACCTGAGAAGTTGCCATTTATCGTCTACCTGGAAGAGGAGGCCAACCTGAGTGCGGCGATGGCCGGGGTCGGCGCGGCGGAGCGTCGTCAGGCGGTGGTGGCGACTTTGCGGGCCACGGCAGAAAGGTCGCAAGGCGGACTGAGGAGCTATCTGGCCGGGCAGCAGGCCAGAGGAGCAGTGGAGAGTTATAACCCCTACTGGATATTCAACGGGCTGGCCGTCAGAGGCGATCTGGAAACCCTCCTGGCTCTGGCGGCCCGGCCCGAGGTGAAGATCATCCGCGCCGACCGCAAACGCTACCTGGAGGAGCAAGGTGCCTGGCACTTTAGAAGTGCCAGGCACCTGCGGTCCGACGGCGAGGTGGAATGGAACGTAAGCCACATCCGGGCCGATACCGTCTGGAACGCGCTGGGCATCGACGGCGCGGGGGTGGTGGTAGCCAGCCTGGATTCCGGCGTCGATTGGCACCATCCGGCCCTGCAAACCAGTTATCGGGGCTACGACCTGGGTGGTTCTTACAAGCACGAGGGCCACTGGTACTGCGCCACCGGCGAAGGATACACCTATCCCTACGACGGCTACGGCCACGGCACCCACACCATGGGGACCATCGTGGGC
The DNA here is from genome assembly GCA_964646625.1 of uncultured Anaerolineales bacterium. Taxonomy (GTDB): domain Bacteria; phylum Chloroflexota; class Anaerolineae; order CAZYHC01; family CAZYHC01; genus DAOULT01. The sequence continues at coordinate 32,232 of CAZYHC010000035.1, read as the reverse complement.
GGCGGCGCTCCGGCCATCGGGGTGGCTCCTGGGGCCAGGTGGATCGCGGCCAAGATTTTCAACGACCAGGGAATCGGCTACGATAGCTGGATCCACGCCGCATTTCAATGGGCGCTCGACCCGGATGGGAACCCGGCCACCGACGACGCTCCACACGTGGTTAACAACTCCTGGAGCAGCGCGGATGGGAGCAACGAAACTTTCCGCCCCGACATCCAGGCGCTACTGGCGGCGGGCATCCTGCCCGTCTGCTCCGCGGGCAACGGTGGTCCTGGGCCTCGCACCATCGGCTCGCCGGGCTCCTACCCCGAAGCATTGGCCGTGGCCGCTCTCGATAACGCCGATTACGTGGCTATCTTCAGCAGCCGTGGCCCCTCGCCCTGGGGTGAGGTCAAACCCGAAATTGCGGCCCCTGGGGTGCAGATCCGCTCCAGCATCCCCGACGGGGGCTACGCCAAAGCGGAAGGCACCTCGATGGCCGCTCCTCACGTGGCGGGTGTGGCCGCTCTTCTGTTACAGGCCAAGCCGGAGCTGACCGTAACCGACGTTGAACAGATCATCTTAAACACCGCCGTGCCTCTGGGCGCTTCCATTCCTGACAACGAGACCGGCTGGGGGCGGGTCGATGCCTACAACGCCGTAGTATCGGTGGCCGACGCCGGATTAATAGTGGGCACAGTGACCCGCGCCCCCGACCACGCACCCCTGGCCGACGTGACGGTCAGGGCGGAGTCCATAGCTCACGGCGGCTTCTGGGCGCAGACTGTCACCGACGACCAGGGGCGCTATCTGCTGACTCTGGCGCCGGGCATCTATGACCTGACGGCCACCGCCTTCTACTACCATACGGCGATAGCCAATAGCCTGCCCGTCGTGGCCGGTACGACCCTGACCCAGCACTTTGTCCTTTCTCCTCTACCCACCGGCACCCTGGCCGGCCGCGTGACCGAAGCTGGCAGCGGGGCTCCTCTGTCGGCTGCCGTCGTGGTTCAGGGCACGCCGGCCCAAACCACCACCGACCCCGGCACGGGCTATTACAGCCTGTCTTTGCCGGCCGGCACATACACCCTGCGAGTCGAGAGTTGGGGGCACCGCGTGGGGTGGGCTTCTGGGGTGTCCATCGTAGTGAACCAGGCTACCGCCCAGGACTTTGTACTATCCACCGCGCCCCGCATCCTGGTGGTGGACAGCGGAGCCTGGGCCACCGATAGCGAGATCGGTTATTTCCAGCAGGCTTTGGATGGCCTGGACTACCTCTATCACACCCACACCATCCGCGACCTGTCCGAGACCGGCGACGTGCCCACTGCCGACGATCTGCGGCCTTACGACATCGTTATCTGGTCTTCTCCCACCGACTCCCCAGGCTACATAGGGGCCTGGAAGGCCCTGGCCGAGTACCTGGATGGCGGTGGCCGTCTCTTCTTGAGCGGTCAGAACGTGGGTTATTGGGATGATGGAGGGACCCTGGTATTTCGCGCCTTCCAATATCGCCAATATCTGAAAGCCAAATATTTGAACGACTATTCCGGCTCGCGTTCCGTGGAGGGCGTGGCCGGCGACATTTTTGACGGTTTGAGTTTGAGCATCGAGGGCCACGATGGGGCCAATAATCAAAGTGGTCCCGACGAGATCGCCGTCACAGACGCCGATTACGCTGCTTCGGTGATGACGTATAAGGACGGCGGCGGCGGCGGACAGCGGGTGGGACGGTGCTTACCCTATCGCGCCGTCTACCTGGCGTTTGGTTTCGAGGCCATTGCCAAGGAGGATGCCCGCCGCCAAGTGATGGAACGCGTCATTGACTGGCTTGTGAGTCCCCGCCAGGCGGTGGGGCTGGAGCTGTCCCCCCAGAGTCAGCTCCAGGTGGGGCTGCCTGGAGAGAGCGCGGCCCATACCCTGCGTCTGTGGAACACCGGCGAGACGAGCAGCCAGGACACTTACCGCCTGGAAATCAGCGGTCATACCTGGCCGACAGTGCTTTCTGCCGATAGCGTCTCGCTGGCTTCCTGCGCCGCCGCCAACCTCCACCTACGAGTGGAAGTCCCCCTGGGAACGGCCTGGAACCAACCGGACACGACCGTCCTGACCGCTCGTTCGTCGCTGGCTCCCACCCTGGTCGCCACCTCCACCCTGACGACCAAGGCCCCGGCCCCCATCCTTCTGATAGACGACGACCGCTGGTACGACGAAGAAGAATTTTACCAGGCCGCCCTGGATGCGCACGCCCTGCCTTACGATTACTGGGCCGTGAACGAGGACGAATGGCCCTGGGAAACTCCCTCTCTCAGCCTGCTGCAAAATTATCCGCTGGTGGTCTGGTTCACCGCCTACGACTGGTACGAAACCCTGACCGCCGAGGACGAAAGCAAGCTGGCTACCTACCTGGATAGCGGCGGTCGTCTCTTCTTCTCCAGCCAGGATTACCTTTACACCAATAAGCTGACCTCTTTCGGTAAAAATTATCTGGGCATCGAGGATTATAGTGAAGATATCAGCACTACCCTGGCTATAGGCGATGCTGCCAATCCGGTAGGTTACGGCCTGGGCCCCTATAGTCTGAGCTATCCCTTCGACAGGGCGAGCGATGGCCTCACCCCTGGCCTCTCTGGAGAAACCGCTTTCTGGGGCAGCCACGGACAGGCTATCGGCCTGGCCCACGTGGCCCCTTCCTATCGGACGGTCTTCTTCAGCTTCCCTTTCGAGGCTCTGTCCCCTGGGGGCCGAAAGGCGGTGATGGAGCGCGTCATCGGCTGGCTAAGCTGGCTTGGGGCCTCGACCTGGACGGTGGACAGGCCCATCGCGGCCAGCGGCGATCATCTGGGCTACAACCTGGTGCTGCACAACGACGGCTGGGAAACGGTCTCGGCCAGCCTATCTGACACCCTGCCCAGCCTGGTCGAGTACGTAAGCGGCAGCCTGAGCGGAGGAGCCAGCTACCAGCCTGCCACCCGCAGCATAGCCTGGGAAGGGGCCATCCCTCCGGGCAACTCCAGGGCCTTCGCCTTCAGGGTAGCCATCCATGACCCCCTGCCTCCCGGCACAGTTTTCACCAACACGGTCCACCTCGGCTGCGCCGATCATTACATTTACTTCGATAAACCACTCAAAACCAGGGTCAACGTCCCCGACTTCTCCACTTCAAGCATGACCGCAGACCAGCCCACGGCCAGCGCCGGCGATTCTCGCCGGTACACCGTCGTGTTGCGCAACACGGGCATTATCGACGCCTCGTCGGCTGTCCTCCACAACCCGTTTCCCTGGTTTACCACCTACGTGTCCGGCTCTCTCTCCGTCAGCAACGGGGGAACGAGCGAGGTGACCCCTGAGAGCATTCACTGGACGGGGCCAGTGCCCATCGGCCAGCCCGTGACCGTCACCTACGACCTGCTGATGAACCCGCCTTTCGGGATACTGAGCATCGACAACGTGGCCCACATCCTGGACGGTTACGGCGAGACGGTGGAGGTGAAGGCCAGCGTCGAGGTGCCCCATTACCATTTCCTGCTGCCTCTCGTCTTTAAAGAAGCGGCCCCCTGAAGGAGCAACCGACATTGTACGATGAAATTTTGACGAACCTGAAGTATAAATACACCGCGCGATACGGCCTGGCCGTCTTCGAACTCCAGGCCAGACGGGAGGGGGGTGCTGTACGCCTGTGCGGCCGGGTGTTGCTCGAAGCGCAGAAACGGGCCGCCGAAGAGGAACTACGGCGAGCCACCGGCCTGAAGGTCGAGAGCCAGGTGTTGGTGCTGGCCGATCCGAAAAGCGGCGCCGAGCAAGGCTGGGGTCTGGCCGCTAAAGAGATCGTGGATGTCTGGCGCGTGCTGCCCTCTTTGGTCAAAGGCGATAAGGACCGTAATACCCAGATTATCCCCCAGGACCGGGCTTTCAGGGTTCTGCTCGGCGAGGGTGAGTGGCGTCTGATCCAGTTGGACGACCTGACCCTGGGCTGGGTGAGGGCCGACGAGATCAGGTGCCTGGCCCCTGCAAGTTCAACGCGCTGGGCAGACGTGCGCCGGGCGCCCAGGGATGAACTCGTCGAGGCCCGCGCCGGTTGGGAAGCGGAATTGGTGCACGTAGCCAGGACTTACGAAGGCGCGCCCTACCTGTGGGGAGGCACCACCGAAAAGGGTATCGACTGCTCTGGCCTGGTGCAAAGGGTCTACAGGCAAGCCTGCGGCCTGGTCTTGCCCCGTCATTCGGGCGATCAGCGCAAAGTGGGGATCAGGGTGCCCTTCGCGCCACCGCCGGCACAAGGTCAGGCGGCTTTGGGCGACGTGCTCATCCTGCGGCCCAAAGGGAGAAAGGGGCTGCACGTCGGCCTGTGCCTGGGTGGGGAGCAGGTTATCCACGCCTGTTGCCTGGAGAGAGGGGTGGTGGTCGAAGAGCGCGCCCATTTATTGGAAAGGTATAGCCTCATCGGGGTGCGGCGCATCGTGACCGCCACTTAGCCCTTTTATGGGCCGCTTACGGTTGGCCGTGGGCGGTTTGGTGTTATTGCCAACTTTGGCGACCTCTGATATACTGTACGTGTACAGTTTGCAAGCGGAAGGAGGCCGAAAAATCTTATGACTCTTAAAGAGACCATCTGGATGGAATTGGAATCATTGCCCGAAGAAAAGATGGCAGAGGTGTTGAACTTCATTCGCTTTCTCAAGATCAACCTGGGCAGTGAGGCGGAAATCGAGCGCCGTTTCTCGCAAGCTGTGGCCCAGGCCCGAACTATCGCTGCTGAACGGGGCATTACCGAACAAGATATTTCTGAAGAAGTAACTGCTGTCAGAGCTGAACAATTAGGGTAGGTGATGAGAATGGACAAAGTCAGCAGGGAAATCGTCGTCAAGGCCCTGGAAGAGTTACCTGAAGACAGGCTGGCAGAGGTGAAAGCTGAAGCAAAGCTAAATGAAAATACGCCATAGATGACGATTGCTATGTGTTACTGGCGGTGGGGCCACATAGCATCGTGAATCGGCTGAGGTGATTCTTGTTTCCTAAGGTGCGGCGGGGAATCGAAAAGGGGAAAGAAGTCTGGGAGGACAGACTGGGGCGCAAAGCAAAAGTGGGCTTTATCGGCTGCGGGCGGCACGCCACCACCAACCTTTACCCCGCCCTGCGCCACGCTCCCCTCGAACTGGTGGCTACCTGCGCCCGCCATCTGGAGAAAGCCAGACACCAGGCCCAACTCTTCGGCGCACCGCGGGCCTACGACGACTACCTGGTCATGCTCGACGAAGAGGAACTCGACGCTATCCTGGTGGTGGTCGATGCCGAGCAGCACTACAAAATGGCCCGTGAAGCGTTGGAAAGAGGGCTGGCCGTCTTCGTGGAAAAACCCCCGGCCCCCGACGCGGCCAGGGCCAAAGAGTTGATCGAGGTCAGCCGAAGGGCGGGAAAAGGGCTCATGGTCGGCTTCCAGAAACGCTTTGCCCCGGCCTACGGCGAGGCCAAACGTCTTATCGCTCGCCCGCACCACATCGCCCTCAAGTTCTGCGTGGGTCCTACCGGGAGCGTCCGGGAATATTTGATGGAAATTGCCATCCATCACCTCGATCTGGCCCGTTTCTTCGTGGGCGAGGTCGAGAGGCTATACGCCGAAAGAGCGGTCGAGGGGGCGGGCCTCTCCCTGGCCGTGTCGCTCAAGTTCGTGGGCGGGGCGGTGGGGACCATGCACCTCTCCAACCGGGGGGCGTGGGCCAAACCTAACGAGCGGGTGGAGCTTATGGGCCAGGGCGTTTCGGTAGTGGTCGATAACGTGGTAAACCTGACCTGCCACCAGAACACCGCCTCTCCGCCCGGCCTGGTTCCTCCCGACGGCGAGAAAAGCCTGACCTGGCAGCCAAATTTCACCGTGCCCACCGCCGAGAATCAATCGCTTTTCCTCAACGGCTACGTTTACGAGATACGACACTTCGCCCAGACCGTCCTCCGTTCCCAGCCTCCCAGCCCCGATATCTACGACGGTCATCAGGCCCTAAAGTTGGTGGAAGCCCTGGAGAAAAATGAGGGGAAGGTGATACAATTTTAGAATGGCGGAAGAAGCGGGTAGTCTCCCCCAATTGCGTTGAGGCAAACCCGACTCGCCATTTTACCGCAGAGACCGCCGAGAACGCTGAGAAAATTGATAAATCTCTGCGAACTCTGCGTGCTCTGCGGTAGAGAAAAGTCATCAACACGAAAGAGGGGGACCACCGAAGGAGCGGGAGATAAAAAAGTGAGGGACAGGTTGAGCAGATGGCTGGCTCGGGCTGTAGCGGGGGGCGATCTGTATCTGGGGCCCAGGCCCGGACTGATGGGCCGCAAGCTCAGCCGTCTGGCCCTCTACGCCACCAACCGCTGCAACGCGCGCTGCCGGATATGCGGCCAGTGGCGGAAAGAGCCAAAGGTGGATCTGTCGCCCCAGATTGTAGCCGATATCCTGGCCTCGAAATGCCTCTATCCCCTGACTCACATCGAGCTAGAGGGCGGAGAGTTCCTGTTGCATCCCCGATACCGGGAGATACTGCCTTTGATGTCCGGCCGGAACTATTCCCTCCTCTCCAATGGGATACAGGCCGGAGAGTTGATCGAGGCTGTGCGCCAGTTCCGCATCCCCCACCTGACCCTCTCCCTGGACGGCAGGCCCGAAACCCACGCCAGGGTGCGCGGGGTAGATGCTTATGGCCGCGTGTTGCGGATTGTAGAGGAGCTTAAAGACGAACCGGGGCTGGAGATAAGGATCATCTTCACCTTTAATCCCTGGAACGGTCGGGCCGACTACGACCACGTCCGGGAGCTATGCCGCCGCTACGGGCTGACGATGAGCTACAACATCTACAGCGACATGGCCTACTTCGACACGGACAGAAAGCCCGCACCAATCCCCTTTTCCATTTCCACCTCCATTCCCACCTCTATGGACGGCCACAACCCCTACCTCTCCCTCTACAACCCCTGGCTGGAAGGCCGGGTTAAAGTTCCCTGTCTCTCCATCCGCAGCCGACTGGCCGTCTACCCCAACGGCGACGTGCCCCTCTGCCAGCAGAAAAACGTCATTCTGGGCAACCTGCACCACCGTTCCCTGGACGAGATATGGAACGATCCGCAGACCATCGCCTTGCAGAGAGAGCACACCCACTGCAACGCCTGCTGGGTGTCGTATCATCGTCCTTACGATCTCCGTCTGATCGAGGTTTTGGAAAAGGTACTTACCCCCTGGCTGGCTAAGAAGCTCCTGGGCGAGTACCAGATGACGAATGGCTGATGGCAAAGGGCTATTGTCATCCCATGGCCTCTATGATATAATAGCAGTGATAGAGGGACAGAGCGCGATGGATAGAGAACAATTGGTCAACAGGCTAAGGGCTAAGTTGCCAACTCTTCTGGTAGGGCGGCCGGTGACACTGGCGTACCTGTATGGATCGGCGGCCACCGACCAACGACTGCCTCTGAGTGATGTAGACATTGCCCTGGTGGTGCCCGATAATGCCCTGGCGCCGCAAGAACAACTCAGGTTGCAATTACAGCTCTCCGTTGAACTGGTCGAGGTAGCCGGTATCGCTGAAGCCGATGTTCGGATCATCAACGACGCTCCCCTGGCTATCCGGGGCCAGGTGGCCTGCCAGGGGATTTTGCTCTACTCGGCAGACGAAACCGCTCGCGTCGAGTTCGAGACCCGGACATGGGACGAGTACTTTGACTATCAGCCTATCGCCCGTCAACTACGCCAGGCGTACTTCGCCGACTTACGTCAAAGGGGGTTATATGGTCAACGAGGAAAAGGTTGAGGGCCTGCTTCGCAACCTGGAGCGATACACAGGTTACTTGCATACCCTAGCGGCCCTCAACCAGGATGAGTTCCTGGCCGACCCGATCAAGGTCGGTGGCGCAAAATACTACCTGCAGGTGGCTATCGAGGGCTGTATTGACCTGGGCAATCACATTATCGCTGCCAGGATCAAGGAAGAAAAGACGTGAATAAAAATAGATTGTCCATACCTGAGCCATTCTCTGGCGGAATATTCCTCTCCTACAAGTGCAACAGCAATTGCAAGCATTGCATGTATGCCTGTTCTCCCAGGTGGGAAGAAGACTGGATTTCCGAGGAGGATGCGGAGAGGATCCTTACCCAGCTCTCTGAAAAGCTCCGTGGGAAGTATGCTTACCCAGACAGGGTCGGGGTCAATTATGGCCTTCATTTTACTGGCGGCGAACCTTTCCTGAACTTCGACCTCCTGCTCAAGGTTACCGAAATAGCAGCCAGGCTCGACATTCCCTCTACTTTTGTGGAAACGAACTGTTTCTGGGGCAGGGACGATGAAACCACCAGGGAAAAGCTCGCCAGGCTCAAGGACGCGGGCCTGGATGGCATACTCATCAGCGTCAACCCTTTCATAGTTGAGCGGGTACCTTTCGAGCGCACGGAAAGGGCCGCCAGGATAAGCCAGGAAATCTTCGGCGGCAACGCCATAGTCTACCAGACCTACTTCTACGATCAGTTCAAAAGGCTGGGCCTGGTGGGCACCCTACCTTTCGAGGAATATCTGCAAAGGGCAGGCCACGGCCTTCGCTACGCCGAATTGCTGCCTGGGGGCAGGATTTCCTACAAGCTGGGACACCTCTACCAGAAATATTCAGCAAAGCATTTTTTCAGAGCGTCATGCAGGCAAGAGTTGATAAGGGATTGGCACATCCACGTAGATAACTATTGTAATTACGTGCCGGGCTACTGTGGGGGCCTATCTTTGGGCGACGCGCGGGAGCTTGAGGCCCTCTGCCGGGGGATAGATTTGGACGATATGCCCGTTCTTAGAGCCCTGCTAACCAGCCTGGAGGAGCTTTACGAGCTAGGTAAGGAATCTGGCTACGAAGAGCAGGAAGGATACATTTCGAAATGCCACCTTTGCCTGGACGTAAGAAGGCACCTGGCAAAAGCTGGCGAATTCAAAGAGCTCAGGCCACAGGCATTCTACGAGCGCCTGGAGGATTAAGAACAATAATCAGATCGTCATGCAAGTTATCATCCGCGACGACGATATCCACTATTTCACCCCACCGGACAGACTGGAAACCCTCTATGCTCCCTGCTGGGAGCGGGGCATCCCCGTCTGCCTGTCGGTTGTGCCACTGATCCGATCCAGGGCCGACAAAACCAGCCTGCTGCCCATCGCTGAGAACCAAGCCCTGTGCGCCTTCCTGAACGACGCCCTGAGAGAAGATAAAGTGGAAATTGTCCTTCACGGTTACGCCCACGACCACGGCGAATACGCCGACGACGACCGGGCTACCCTGGCCCGTCTCTTCGAGGAGGGCCTGGCCCTTCTGCAAAAGGCTTTTCCCCAGGCCGAGATCCGCACCTTCGTGCCCCCTCACGAACGTCTCTCTACCCAGGCGCGGGACTTCCTCGTCGAGCGAGGGTTTAACATCTGCACCACTTCGGCCAGCCTGCTGGCTCCGGGAAAATTGGGCTGGCTGCTCTTCGCCCTGAAGTGGGGCGTGGGCTGGCCTGGCTTTCGGGTGATTCACAAGGGTCGCTCCAGGCTCTTCACCTGTGACCAGTATCTCTTTGCCCCCCGAAGCTGGTCGGAGGCCAGGGTCAGGCGGGCGGTGAGATTCTGCCAGAGAAAAAACGTCCCGCTCATCTGCGCCAATCATCACTGGCATTTCTTCGACGGAGAGGGCCGGCCACAGGCCCTTTTGCGTCGCTGGCACTCGTTCATCGCCGGGCTGGTGGAGAGGGAAGAGGTGTCCTTTACCACCTTCAATGCCTACAGATAGAGATAAAGAGAGACAGTCTGGATATCATTTATGACCGAGAACTGATTATTGAAACAAATGGTAACCAATTGCCAGGATCGAGGAATGATTATGATAACTATTGACACAGTGCGGTTAGCATTTAAAGCAACGCAGATCCATTTGGGTTCAGAATCTTATAGGCATTTAACTGGTGAGGAGTGGGAAGCTATCAAAGCTGTGTGTGACAATCCCGACGATTTGTATCAGATAGTGGAGGCGGAGCTTACCAAGTACCCATTGATTAACGAGTATTTCGGTCGTGATATTAGGTGTCGCTTGCGGCAGGATCGACCACTGGAAAGCCCTTTGATTGGAGTTCTGTTTCCTGCAGGATCTCCAAATCTTGAGGAGCGGCTAGTCCGAGTAAAGGATATTTCCGGTTTCAGCAAGATCTTCAGTGAGTACCGACCTGCTGGAAGCCGTGAGTGTGGTAAAGAAACTGATGAGAGAACGGGTGACGCTCTTGCAGAGGTATTGGCCCTTGATGCTTTGTTGTATTTTGGCTTTGAAGATTTACGCAAATTGTCAGGTGGTGTTGACTTACGGATGGTTGATTTCGAAGGTAGGTATGATGGAAAGCTTTATCGGATCGAAGTTACACGTGTACGTGAGCGAACCTTCCCAGACAAGTTAACGCGTAGCAATCTTGAAGACCCTAACGGTAGACAAAATGAGGAAGTGATCTACAGAGCACTGGAGGGCAAACTGGAAGAAAAGAAAGGTCAGTTCCCGGAGGAAGATCGGGATAGTGATAACCCGTCTTACAATTTGCTAGTCGTCAAGACGTCTGATTACGGTTTTTGGGAGTGTATTGATGCAGTTGGTCGGATCGCGCTGGGGCTTCTGCGTGAGGATCGGTTTGATCGTTATGATCGGCTTTTACTGATTCCTACGATATCTTTCAGTGAGGGGTTGGTAGTAGCATCCAAATCATGCTTACTGATTATGAGCGATGGTACCTGGCGACGAAGTGGGGTAGGTACTGGAGAAGCACAGGAGCAAGATCAGAATATAATAACTCCATTTTGATTTTAGCCATTTGCAACTGTTGTTTTACTAATATGGAACACCTGAATTTCAGCGTCATCGTCACTACCTACAACCGGGAGCGGCTGCTGGCGGCCTGCCTGGACTCAGTGCTGAACCAGGATTATCCTCCAGATGGCTACGAAATCGTGGTCGTGGACGACGGCAGCCGGGATGGCACCGCAAAGCTGGTGCGTTCCCTGGACGGGATCCGCTATCTGTACCAGGAGAATAGGGGCTGGGCGGCGGCGCGGAACCTGGGCATCGCTCACAGCCGGGGAGAGGTGCTGGTTTTCATAGACGACGATTGCCTGGCTGCCCCGCACTGGCTGCGGCGTTACGAAGAAGCCTACGCCCGGCATCCCGAGGTGGGCGGGGTGGCCGGGCGGGTGAGTTGTGGGCCGCAGACCAACCTGGCCGGTAAGATACGCTTCGAGGGGCACGTGGCTATCTTCAACGAATTCAACGCCCCCCTGGGCACACGCTACGATAAGGCGGGCTACGTGCTCTTCTGTTACGGGGCCAACCGCTCTTACCTGCGCCACGTCCTGTCCGCCACTACCTTCGACCCGGCATTGCGCTACTTCGAGGACCTCGATTTCGATCTCCGGCTACGAGAGAGGCGCGTGCCTATCTTCTACGATCCCAGGATCGAGGTTCAACACCACTATCACCTTTCGGCCCAGGAAAGAGTGCGTTCCCATTTCTACTACGGTCGTTCCCGGGTGCTGTTCACGGCCAGATACCCGGGCTTCGTCTATCCCCTGAGCGGGAAGCCGGCCGGCTGGCGGTCGTTAGTCCGCATCTTCAGAGAGTACCCCGAGGAAAGCATCCCCTCCAAGCTCTCTTATCTGCTGGTGCAGGCCGTCTGCCGGGTGGCCCGTCATCTCGGCGCCCTCAGCGGCCGGCGTCACCTGTCGAAGAGGAACGAAGGTTGAAAATCACCCTGATCTTCCCTGGCATTGTGGGCATCGGTTGGGACAGTTTTGGCAAATATCCCCTACATCCAGAGGCCAGCCTGATCCATCATGGTCTATGCTCGCTGAGCGCCTGCCTCAAACGAGAGGGCCATGCCGTCGATCTCATCGATCTGCGGCGCTTGCGCGGCTGGAGGCACTTCAGGAAGGAAGTGCAGGCCCGTGACTCGGAGCTGTGGGGCATCACCATCACCAGCCCCGATTACGAGCTGGCGATGAGGTGCGTGGACCTGGTGAAGGAGCAGGGCGGGGTGGTGGTAGTGGGCGGGGTGCATCCCACCGTGGCCCTGGAGAGCGTGAAAGATAACCCTCGAATCGACTACATCGTGCAGGGCGAGGGGGAGATATCCCTGCCCCAACTGGCGCGCAGGCTGGAAAAGGGAGAACCCGGCCCCAGGGTGATCCGGGGCGAAGGGCCTGACCTGGACGCGCTACCTTTCATCGACCGCCAGTTGTTCGACGTCCGGCCCGAGATGACCAACTCTTTCTACCTGGACCTGCTGGGCCTTGACCCGCCGCTGGTAACGCTGGTCGCCGGCCGGGGCTGCCGCTACAACTGTAGCTTCTGCCAGCCAGCCGAAAGGAAATTGTTCGGCTCCAGGGTGCGGCGCCGCAGCGTGGAAAACGTCATCCGCGAACTGGGCCTGTTGCGGGAACGGTACGCCTTCGGCAGCCTGATGATCCACGACGACTGCCTGCTGGAAGATAAGGAGTGGGTGGTACGTTTCTGCCAGGCGTACAGGGCAGGTGGTTTCCAGCAGCCTTTTTACTGCCAGGGGCGGGCCGACCTGGTGTGTCGAGACGAGGACACGATCGCCCTGCTGGCCCAGACCGGTTTGCGGGTCATGAGCATCGGTTTTGAGAGCGGCAGCGACCGCATCCTGAAACTGCTCAGGAAAGGGGTCACCGTCGAGCAGAACCGGCGGGCGGCCCAGATCTGCCAGCGGCACGGCATCCGCGTCTTCGGCAACTACATGCTGGGGCTGCCCACCGAGACGCCCCAGGAAATGATGGACACTGCCCGCCTGGTCCGCGGGAGCGCCCCTTTTTTCCTGAACGTCGGCTTTTACGCTCCGTCCCCTGGCTCCGACCTGTACGATTACTGCCGGGAACGCAACCTGCTGCTGGCCGATAACCCCCAGGGCTATCATCGTAACCGCGTGGCTGGCAAGGTGAAGGGCGTGGATTACGCTGCGGCCCAACGGGCCATCGATCACGCTCTGGGGGCCTCCCTGCCCCAGCGTTTGCTCAGGCGAGCCGCCGCCCACCAGGGCTTGCGCCATCTGGCCCGCCCGCTGAGAAGCCTGGGGGCTTCGCGCCGGGCCATCACCGCCCTGCGTCGTTACCTCAACAACTGGTAGCTGGAATGGGCCTGTTTCAAAGGGGCCTGGCACTTTGGAAGTGCCAGGCCCCTACCACAAGATGTAGTAGAATCACCTCACATAGCTCTACAGGTTGTGGCTTCAATAGACTTTTCACCAATTGTGGAAATGGTTATGCTGAAGAGATGCCTTTGCCACCCTGTAAAAACATGGTATAATATCTTTCGTTTGATACTAAAGATCTGGAGAGGAGCAATGAAAAAACTAACTACTATTATCCCCATTTTAGTGCTGGTCGTGATCTGGGTTCTGATGATCCCGCAAGCAACCACCGCGAGCAAGCCGTATCCTAACTGTCGTTTTGGGGTGGGCATAATAGGAGTGGTCAGGGGGCTGGCCGACTACGATGTAACCAGTTTGAACGCCGGGTGGTACCTCAACTGGAGGGCAGAGGAAAAGCCTTCCCACCCCAACGGGATGGAATTCGTCCAGACCATCCGCCTGTTGCAAACAGGCTCGACCTATACGCCCATTCCGCATAAAAGCCAAATCAGCACCATAGTAGAAAGCAATCCCGGCTCGATCTGGTTCATCGGCAATGAGCCCGACAGGCTTAGAATCCAGGACGATATAGTGCCAGAGCTGTATGCCCAGGCCTATCATGACCTCTACTATTTCTTGAAGGAGGAAGACCCTACCTGCCAGGTGGGCATCGGGGCCATCGTACAGCCCACCCCCGTGCGCTTCGAGTATCTGGAAAAAGTGCTGGATACCTACCTGGAGCTCTACGGCGAGATACTTCCCACCGACATCTGGAACATTCACAGCTTTATTCTGCGAGAGGAGATGGGGGAATGGGGAGCGGAAATTCCGCCCGGTATTTCGGCCACCCAGGGCGCTCTATATCAGATCAAAGACTGCGATAACATGGAGATTTTCAAGGAGCGCATCGTCGAATTTCGCCAGTGGATGCAAGACCACGGCGAGCAGAAGAAACCCCTCTTTATCTCGGAATACGGCATTGTGATGCCCTACGAGATAGATCCGGGGGGGACGTGTTTCGTCATGGACGAGGACGGGCAGTGCTTCCCCCACGAGCGGGTTAAAGCCTTCATGTATAGCACCTTCGACTACCTCCTGACCGCTGCCGACGAAGAGGTGGGCAACCCTTACGACGACAACCGCCTGGTCCAGCGTTGGGTATGGTACAGCATCAACGATCCCCTTTACGGCGGCTTCCTGTTCGATCCGCTGGAAAAAAATATTCTGGAGCTGGGCCAGGACTATGGCAACTACGTGGCCGCCCTGACGCCCTTCGTCGATCTACAGGTGGTCGATATTTTCTCCGAGGCCGTGCCGATAGGGGACCCCATCCCCCTCAAGGCGGTGATAGCCAACACGGGGAACGTAGCCACGGAGCAAGACATCGAGGTACTTTTCTACGACGCCGACAGTGGGACTCTGCTCGGACAGGCCACCATTCCTGGCCTGGGCGGGTGCGCCGCAACTGCCACGGTGGGCATCGAGGTTCAGCTCGGCGTCTCCGAGGTGCGCGTGGTGGTCGATCCCGAGGCTAACATCGACGAGGGAGAATACGAGGACAACAACGAGCGAGCCGGAGCGGTCCTCTAGATGCCCAAAGAGCGCCAAGATTGCACCCCATTGGGATGCTTCGTGGTGGAAAAGCCCTGGGGCACACCTGCCCAACCTGCCAGGTTTTGCCAACTTTGGTAAACTCTGATATACTTATTATATATTGGTCTGTAAGCGGAGAGAGGATAGAAGTGCGTGGCAGCGACCCGCTTGTCTAATCATCTGCCGATTATCATTTTTTCCTTTTTTATCTTGATCCTGGGTTCTGGCTCGGCGCTATCGGCCAGGGAGCTTCAATCTGAGCTTCAACCCGACCTTCAACTTAAAGCCAATTTCGTCCCCGGTCGGGTACTGGTCAGGTTCACCGAGGAGGCTTCGACGGTTGAGGTTCAATCTCTCCTTTCCCTTCTTTCCACCCAGGGAGTAGAGATCAGCGCCCAGATCGAGCCTCTGGGGGTCAAACTGCTGGCCGTGGCCGAAGGTCAGGAACGAACGGTGGTCAAGGCCCTGCAAGAAAAGGCGGCGGTAGAATATGCCGAGCTTGACTACCTGGCTGAGATAGCCCTCGAGCCGAACGATCCATATTACACTGCCGCTTATCAATGGGCTCTGACCAGGATAGAGGCTCCGGCGGCCTGGGACATTACCACCGGCGCGCCGAACATTACCATCGCCGTGATCGATACGGGGGTGGATCTGGACCATCCCGACCTGGCGGCCAAAATCGTGGCCGGCTACGATTTCTTCAACAGCGACCCCGTGCCCCAGGACGATCACGGTCATGGCACTCGCGTGGCTGGCGTCGCCGCCGCGGAGACAAATAACGGCCTCGGCGTGGCCGGACTATCCTGGGGGGCGCGGATTATGCCGCTGAAGGCCCTGGAGCACACCGGGTACGGGCCATACAGTGAGATAGCCCATAGCGTCACTTACGCTGCCGACAACGGGGCAAAGGTGATCAACCTGAGCCTGGGTGGTCTGACTTACTCGGCCACTTTACGAGACGCGGTGAACTACGCCCACGACCGGGGCTGCGTGGTGGTGGCGGCGACGGGCAACGATTCCCTGGACTTGCTCAGATATCCGGCCCGCTATCCGAGCGTTCTGGCGGTGGGCGCCACCGATAACGCCGATCAGCGGTATTCAACTTCTAACTACGGTCCAGAGGTCGATCTGGCTGCGCCGGGCTTTGCTATCTACAGCACCCTTTGGGACAATTCCTACGGCTCCGAGAGCGGCACCTCGTTAGCTGCGCCCCACGTCTCCGGGCTGGCGGCCCTGATCTGGTCGCTCAACCCCGCTCTGAGCAACGTCCAGGTGGAGAGCATCATCAAAGCCACCGCCCAGGATTTGGGTCACCCAGGCCGGGATGGCTATTACGGCTTTGGGCGCATCAATGCCAGGGCCGCCCTGGAGACTACCGCCCCCTCTTTAACAGCGGTCCAGAGGTCGTTGGCCTTCGCCGCCGGGCCCGATAGGTCCGTTTTTTCGGGCACGGTAACCATCGGCAATGGGGCAATGTATGGCCCGTTAGAGTGGAGCGCCGTCGAGAGCCCCTCCGTCGAGTGGCTAGCCATCGCCTCTTCTCCGACCGGTTCGGCTTCTCCTGCTTCACCCGCCGAACTCAGGCTGGCTATCGATGCCAGCTCGCTGGCTACCAATACCTATACCACCACCGCCATTGTGATCAGCAGTACCACGCCGTACGTGCAAAACAGTCCTTTAACCATCCCGATCTCTCTTTCGTACCCGGCCAGCACTGATAGGGACTACCTGCCCCTGGTGGCCAGGAACGAGGTCAGCGACTCTTACAACTGGATCGATGCCACCCGGCAGGGCACCGTCCTTCCCCTGGCGGTTGATCCCCTGGTGAACGAAGATGTCTGGCAAATCTCGCTGCCCTTCGGGGTCAGATTCTACGGCCTCACTTACTACAATCTTTGGGTCTCGGCTAACGGCTTCATAAGCTTTGAGGACAGCAGCGGCTATCCCCCTTACTATCGTTATACCAATGCCTGTACCCCCGACGGCCGCGCCCCTAATAACGCCGTCTATGCCTTTTGGGACTATCTGCAACCGGCTGATGGCGGCGGAAACGGCACGGTGTACGTCCAACAGGTAGATAACGACACACTGGTGATAGAATGGTATCAGGTGAAGCGAGGGGAGAGCACCGCCACAGAAACTTTCGAGATCGTCCTGAAACGCGATAGCAACGTGATCAAGGTGCAATACCAGGACGTGTCCGAACCCTCTTCAGCCACGGTAGGAGTGGAGAATAGCACCGGGACGGCGGCCCAGCAACGTTACTGCAATGGCAACGGCGCCCCCGTCTATAATGGGTTGGCGCTTGAGTTCATCACTCCCTGAGGGCAGAGAGCCTCCCGCTAGTTCGAAACCTGTGGGAGTCAAACGAAGCTAAATAAGGAGCAGCGCACATTTCATAGCGCACATTTCATCATGAAAAGCTTTCTGAAACCCTTCATCCTCCTGGCAATGGCTCTGCTCGTTCTGCTCGCCATCCATGCGGTGTACGCCCAGGGATCAGACCCCACCCTGGAGGAAATACGCCGGGTTATAGCAGAAAAAGGCTACGACTGGCAGGCCGACGAAACCAGCGTATCCCACCTGAGCGAGGAAGAGCAGCGTCGCTTGTTGGGGGCCCGGCTGGACGAGGAAAAGGCCCTGGTCGCCAGCCTCAAGGCCCAGGAACAGGAAACGGTAGAAACTTTCAGCTATCCATCCTCCATGGACTGGAGCGGCTACATGACCTCGGTCAAAGATCAGAGACACTGCGGGGCCTGCGTGGCCTTCGCCACCCTGGGAGCGATCGAGGGCCGCTATAAAATTCAACAAAGCTTATCTCTCAACCTGTCGGAATCACACCTCTTCTATTGCGGAGGGGGACAGTGTGACTACGGCTGGTACCCTGCCGAGGGCATGGACTTCGCCGTGAACTCTGGCGTGGCCGACGAGGCTTGTTTCCCTTACGTAGACTACGACGTTTCTTGCAGTCCTTGTTCTGACTGGGCCAGCCGCGTGACCAGTATTCAGAACTGGTGGGGGACCGCCAATACCAGCCAGATGAAACAAGCCCTGGCCGACGGCGGCCCCATAGAACTTACGATGGACGTTTACGAAGATTTCATGTACTATTCTGGCGGGGTGTATCGCTACACCTGGGGCAGCGCCCAGGGAGGACACGCCGTTTGCGCGGTGGGGTATAACGATGCGGAAGGATACTGGATCGTCAAGAATAGCTGGGGCACAGGCTGGGGAGAAAGCGGCTACTTCAAGATCGCTTACGACCAGTGTGACATCAGCGATTACGCTTACATTCCCGAGCTGTCTTCCCAGCCCACCTACTCTATTTCAGGTTACGTGCGTGATGCCAACGACCAGGGCATCGCCGGGGTGGTGGTGACCGTCAGCGGGCGGGGCACGGCCACCACCAACAGCAGCGGGTACTACGTAAAGACCAACGTTCCGTCTGGCTCCTACACCGTAACTCCCAACAAAGCCGGCTGCCAGTTCACCCCCTCTTCCAAAAGCGTGACCATTAGCTCCAGCGGCGTTGGCGCCAATTTCACGGCCAAGTGTTCTTCCAGCGGCTACTCCGTTTCGGGCTACGTGCGCGATATAGACGGCCAGGGCATCGGCGGCATCAAGGTTCAAATCGGCACCCAGGGAACGGCCACCACCAATAGCGGCGGTTATTACGTCAAGACTGGCGTGCTGGCGGACACCCATACCGTAACGCCCAGCGGCACGGATTGCACATTTGAACCCACTTCCAGGAGCGTGACGGTTAGCGGCGGCAATGCCACCGTACCCGACTTTCTCGGCACCTGCGTCTCCACCGGCTACAAGATATACCTGCCCGCAGTTATAAGGGACAGCACATCCTGTAAGGATATCCAGGCGATCCAGAACGGCGGTTTCGAGGGCGGCAACGTCATATGGACGCAACCGAGCGGCCTGTATTACATCATCGGCCAGTACTACAGTTGGAGCGGCGATTGGAGCGCCTGGTTTGGCGGCTACGACTACGCCAACGACCGGTTGTACCAGGGCTTCCACGTCCCGGCCGGCATCAACTCTGCCTATCTAACTTTCTACCTGTACGTGTACTCTACGGACGAACCATACATCCCTTACGATTACTTCTACGTCGAGCTGCAAAACGCGTCGGGAGAGATGCTGGAAGGCTTTATTTATGGAGATAACACAGACGCAGGCTGGTACAGGTGTTGGGCACGATGGGATTACCCTGAGTTCAGCGCCTACGCCGGGCAAACCCTCCGTCTGTTTTTCCAGGGTATAACCGACGTATCAGCTTACACCAACTTTGTCGTAGATGAAGTCAGTTTTGAGGTCTACTGTGGCGCGCTGCCAGCAGCCGGGCCAGCGGAAGGCGACGGGCCCTGGGGGTGGGAGAAGGTGGACGCTCCGCCCGGCCTGCTTCCGGCAGCGGCCCAGGAAGGGAGGCAATAGAGAGAATATAATGACGAAAACGGTGAAGGTTCCTGGATCGATGCTTTTTCTCGTGGCGCTGGGGATGGGCCTGGCCCTCCTGGTGGGGCCTTACATCGCGGCTGCGCCTCCGCCGCCCGCGTTTGTGCCCGGCGAGGTACTGGTCAAGTTCAAAGCCGAGGTGTCGGCCCTGGGGTCGGACTCCCTGCTGGCCGTCCACCACGCCGAGGTGAAAGACCAGATCGAAGAGCTGGGCGTGGTGCGTCTGACCGTCCCCGTCGGCCAGGAACAGGCCACGATCGAGGCTCTGCAAAGCAGCCCGCTGGTGGAATATGCCGAGCCTAACCACTTCGTCTATGCCCAGGCTATTCCCAACGATTCAAATTTCGGCTTGCAGTGGGGTCTGGCCAAGATCAATGCCCCACAAGCCTGGGACGTTGTCACTGGTTCGCAGAGCATCACCATAGCCATCGTCGATTCAGGCATAGATAACACCCACCCCGAACTGGTGTCCAAAGTGGTGCCCGGCTACGACTTCATCAACAACGACCCGGTGGCGGAAGATGACTGCGGCCACGGCACCCACGTGGCAGGCATCATCGGGGCGGAGACCAACAACGGGCTGGGGGTAGCCGGCCTCTACTGGGGAGCGCGGCTCATGCCCCTCAAGGTGCTCAAGATGCAGAGCGGCGGATGCGGAGGCGATTATTACGACGTGGCTAACGCGGTGGCCTACGCCGCCAATCACGGGGCCCAGATCATCAACCTGAGCCTGGGAGGCATCGACGATGAGCTCACCATGCGCAACGCCGTCGATTACGCCTATGGGAAGGGATGCCTGATGGTGGCCGCCGCCGGGAACAATGGCTCCACGGCCCCCTTCTATCCCGCCGCCTACGATAAGGTGATCGGGGTAGCCGGCACCACCGAAACGGACGGCTGGGGAGGGTACAACCACAGTTTTTACGTGGCGGTCTCCGCTCCTGGACGGAACGTGTACAGCACCGAACCCGGCTACTACGGTTACAAGAGCGGCACCTCGGTGGCCACTCCTCACGCTGCTGGTCTGGCGGCCTTGATCTGGTCCGTCCATCCGACCTACACCGCCGACCAGGTGCGGGCCCACCTTGAGCAGTCCACGGTGGATCTGGGCTCCTCTGGCTGGGACGAATATTTCGGCTACGGTCGGATCGACGCCTGTGGAGCGGTTCAAACTTCGACGCTGACCGCCTCTCCAGAGCGGTTGACCTTCCTGCTGGACAGCACGGGTTTATCCATACCTTCCCACCAAACCTTGAGTGTGCTCGGTTCCGGCTGCGACCTCGACTGGCAGGCTTCGGTCTCGCCCTCCAGCGCCAGCTCCTGGTTGAACCTGTCTCCCCCTTCCGGGGAGACGACCAGCGCCTTGCCAGGGCGCATCGAGCTGTCTGTCAGCCAGCCCATGACCTACGGTACTTATACGGCCAACGTCGTCGTTGACAGCCCCATGCGTTACGTGCAGTTCGGCCCCCGGACGACCCAGGTGACGCTGGTGTATACTCCTGGCCTGTGCAGTAAATTCCTGCCCCTCATTATGCACAATCAGACCGTCGTTCCCAAATAGCTCAGCCCCAGGAGATTCCAAAGTGAGACAGAATTATGATTAGGGAATTAAAACAATGAGCGGTGAACTGATTCTGGTCGTGGACGATGATCCCCAGGTAGCTACCCTTCTGGCGCAAGGAATTCTGCCCAACCTGGGCTATAAAACCCTGGTAGCCAGTACCGGGCAAGAGGCGTTGGAAAAAGTACGAGACCGCAGCCCCGATCTTATGCTGCTGGACTTGAGATTGCCCGACATCGAAGGGCTCAGGCTGCTACGACTTTTGAGCAAAGCAGGGCTCAGCCTGCCCACTATTCTGATCACCGGCCATGGTTCCGAAGAGGTGGCGGTGGAAGCCTTTCGCCTGGGGGTACAGGATTACCTGTTGAAACCGGTCAATACCGCAGAGCTCCAGGAGGCTCTGGCCCGCGCCTTGCAGGAACCCCGCCTGCGTCAGGAGAAAAACCAACTTGCGACCCGGCTTGAACAGCAGGTGACCCAGTTGTTGGTGCTGTCGCGGGTTGGTCAGTCGGTGACCTCTCTACTGGACCTGGATCAGGTGCTACGGCGCATCGTGGAAGCCAGTATCTATCTGACCGACGCCGACGAGGGATTCCTGATGCTGGTGGACGAAAAGACGAACGAGCTTTATCTGCGGGCGGCCAAGAACCTGGGGCAGCGAGAGGCCAAGGTGGTGCGCATGCAGGCCCAGGATTTACTGGTCGGAGAGGTGTTGCAAACCGGCCGCCCGTTGCGGCTGAACCGCTCCGCTCCCACGAATCGGCTCAAGGTGGCCACCGGTTACCTGGTACACAACCTCATACACGTCCCCCTCAGAACCAGAGGGCGGACCCTGGGGGTGCTATCGGTGGACAACATCCAAAAAGACGAGCCCTTCACCGAAGTGGACGAGACCTTGTTGTCAGCCCTGGCCGACTATGCCGCCATCGCCATTGACAATG
The DNA here is from genome assembly GCA_964646625.1 of uncultured Anaerolineales bacterium. Classification (GTDB taxonomy): domain Bacteria; phylum Chloroflexota; class Anaerolineae; order CAZYHC01; family CAZYHC01; genus DAOULT01. The sequence goes on along the minus strand of CAZYHC010000035.1, from coordinate 10,520 downwards.
CCCGCCTGTACGAGGACTCCCGCCAACGCGCCGAACAAGCCCTGATCTACAGCAGCGCCTTGAGCCGCTCCTATAAGCAGGAAAGACAACAACGTCTGGCTCTCGACCGACTCAAATCTAACTTCCTGAACGTCATCGGCCACGAACTCAAAACCCCGCTGACGGTCGTGGCCCAGGCTTTGGAAGCTTTGAGCGACCCGCGACGAGGGATGCTAAACGAAGAGCAGGGCGAATTGCTGGCTATTATCACCACCCAGGCAGCCAATCTGGGAAGCCTGATCGATGGCCTGGTCAACTTTGCCACCTTTGCGGCCAAACAGGGGGCTTTGAACTTGCAGAGAGCTGATCTGCCCCCCATCATCCAGAATGCCCTGCAAGTGGCTTTTTTCAAGGCCCAACGCAAGAACATCACGATCAAGACCAGGATGCCTGACTACCTGCCTCCCCTCCTGCTCGATCCGCCGATGATGGAAGAAGCGTTGCACCAGCTTTTAGATAATGCGGTCAAGTTCAATCGCCAGGGCGGGGAAATCTATCTGGGCGTAGCCAGGGTCGGCGATACGCTCCGGCTGAGCATCAAGGATACGGGCCGAGGGATTTCGGTCGATGAGTTGGAGAGCATCTGGGAGGGTTTCGTCCAGACAAGCTATACGATGAAGCGCGGCCTGGAGGGCCTGGGGGTGGGTCTGGCGCTGACCCGTTACATCATCGAGGCCCACGGCGGCACCATCGAGGTCGAAAGCCAGTTGGGGGTAGGCAGCCATTTTTGCATCATCCTGAGCCTGACCGAATGAGCACAGATGAGCCAAAGGGAGCAAATCTGACATGAACCTACGGGACTCCGATCGGAGAATTGCAACTACCATTCCAATAGTGCTAAGCCTGCTCTCTTTACTTACCTTTGTGGCCTGGTCCGAGTTACAGGCGGCCTCCCCCGAGGAATTCGTGCCCGGCGAGGTGCTGGTCAAATTCAGGAGCGGTTTCAGTAGTGAGGACCTAAATCGTAATTACGGGGCCCAGGTGCGGGACGAACCTGGAGGACGGGGGCTGGTGCGGCTGGCCGTGGCCGAAGGCCGCGAGTGGACGGTGATCGAGGCCCTGCGCTCCCAGGGCACGGTAGAATACGCCGAGCCTAACTACCTGGTCCACGCTGTGACCACCCCTAACGACCCTTCTTACCCCGATCAATGGGCCCTATATAACAGTGGTATGCCGGGAGCCGACATCCACGCTCCCCAGGCCTGGGACATCACCACCGGCAGTTCGCAGGTCATCATCGCCATTATCGATACGGGCCTCGACCTCGATCACTCCGACCTGGACGGTAAAATCGTGCCAGGCTACGACTACGTGAACGGCGACAACGTCCCCGACGACGACCACGGGCATGGCTCCCATTGTGCGGGCATCGCCGGGGCGGAAACGAACAATAGCCTCGGCGTGGCCGGCCTTTCCTGGGGCGCCAGGCTTATGCCCGTCAAGGTCCTGAACAGCAGCGGAAATGGCAGCTACGCCGAACTGATCGACGGCATCTACTACGCCGTTGATAATGGGGCGCGTGTCCTCAACATGAGCCTGGGCGGGTACAACCATTCCGTGGCCTTGAGCGAGGCGGTGCAATACGCTCACGACCAGGGCTGCTTCCTGGTGGCCTCAGCAGGCAACGAAAGCACCACCGATCCCATATACCCGGCCGCCCTCAACGGCGTGATGGGGGTTTCGGCTACCGACCAAAACGACCACTTTGCTTCATTCTCCAACCACGGTTATTACGTCGATGTGGCCGCCCCAGGGGTGCACATCTACAGCACCTACAAGAACAACGGCTATATCTATAAGGAAGGCACCTCGATGTCTGCTCCCTACGTGGCTGGCCTGGCCGCCCTGGTCTGGTCGGTCGAGCCCGATCTGAGCAACACGCGGCTGGAGGAGCTCATCAAATATGATGCCGACGACCTGGGCAACCCCGGTTGGGATGAATACTTTGGTTGGGGACGGGTCAACGCTTTCCAGACCCTTCGACCGCAGTTGGCTCTGGACCAAACCACGCTGTCATATATAACCGATGACAGAAACAGCGCCCAACCTCTCTGTCGCCCTTTGAACGTCCTGAACGCCAAGGCCGGCCCTCTCGACTGGACGGCCACCATTGTACCGCCAACTGCTTACTGGCTGAGCGTCGGGCCCCCGACTGTTGGGCAGGCCAGCGGAACGTCGCCAACCACCTTGAAGGTGACGGCCTCCAATCCCCTGACCTACGGCCAATACACCGCCACTCTGGTCATCGACAGTCCGACCCCTTACGTAATAGATAGCCCCCGGACGGTCCGCGTGACTCTCTTTTACACGGAGACGTATACGTCGCAAACCTGGACTGCCCCCGACCTCGGCGGGGCGTTGGTCTACACCAACCCCGATGGCCTGACCACCAGCATCGAGGTGCCCGCTGGCGCGTCGGCGGACACCCTGCTCATCCAATACGTTCCCCTGGGCAGTCCCAGCGCCGGAGTAAGCGGGTTACTGTTCGCCGGTCACGCCTTCAAGTTAGAGGTTTTCTTGAACGGCATGTTTCAACCCGATTTCGTTTTCTTCCAACCGGTGCTCATCACCATCCACTACGCCGACGAAGAGGTGGAGGGCATGAATGAAAACATGCTGATGCTCTACACCTGGGATGGCGACAAGTGGATGCCGGTGGAGACGTGCGGGCCGGGCTACAGGCGTGACCCGGCCAACAACGTCATCCAGGTGCACGTCTGCCACCTGAGCGAGTTCGCGCTGTTTGGGGAGACGCCCACCATCCGTCTGCCCATCATCCAGAAATAGTCATCCTGTGCTCTATCAGGCACGAACAGGTGAAAAAAACGCCATGCGCCACACGCTATGTTTGAGTATTCTGTTTGCCTTGCTCCTCATCCGGCCTACGACCGGCCCCCACGTCTATTACGTCGCTCCCGACGGCCACGACGAGGCCCCCGGCAGCAAGGATAAGCCCTGGGCCACCATCCAGCACGCGGCCGAGACGATGGGCCCGGGCGACACCGTGTACGTTCGGGGCGGAAGCTATCCCGAAGAGGTGGAAATTGCGGCCGGCGGGGAGGCCGATGCTCCGATCGTCTACGCTGCTTATCCCGGCGAAACCGTCATCCTGAACGGTGGGGACCGTGTCCGTTACGCGGCTTTCACCATCCGGCCGGGCGTGTCCCATATCCGGTTACAGGGCTTTACCGTCCGAGACTACCAAGAGGTGGCCGTCAGCCTGGAAGGCGGAAACAGCGACATCGAAGTGGCCTCTCTTTCGGCCAGTGGCGCCGGCTCGGGGGGCGTGCGTCTGACCTGGGGATTGTCCGGCCAGCCCCCCGATAACGGCGCGGTGGACCACGTCGTCATCCGCGATAGCCACCTCCACGACAACGACCTGAGTGGCATCGATTGCACCCCTGGCCCCTGCCACGATCTTCTTCTCAGCAACTTGCTCATCGAGAACAACGGCCTGACCGCCGATTTCGCGGCCGATGGCATCGCCGTGGAGCGGGGGCAGCGCATTCGCATCGAGCAAGTCCGGGTGCTCAACAACGGCGGCGATGGCATCGACCTCAACTCACGGGACAGGGCGCCGGTGGAGGGCATCCTGGTGAGCCGCTGCCTGGTAGCAGGCAACCTCATGGATGGCCTCAAGCTATGGGCCGGCGGCCGGGTAGAAAACTCCGTTGTGCACTCCAGCGGGGGCACGCCTCTGGCGCTGGCCGCTTTTTCCGGCGTCCATCTCGAACTGATCAACAATACCATCGCCTATAACATGTGGGACCCGGCCTATGCAACGCGAGGATACGCCATGGCGGTCGGCTATCCAGAGCCCGGGGAACCGGCGGCCACCAACGTGCATTTGACCATGACCAACAACATCTTTGCCTTCAACACTGGCCCACAGGTTGGCACGCCTACCGGCCTCTATCTGGGGCCGGGCGTCATCCTCACCGAGGGCTACAATCTCTACTACAGCCGGGACGACTGCGAGATCGAGGCCCAATTTAGCGGACGGGAGGAGCCTTGCTATAGCCGCGCCGAAATAGCCGCAGGAACCTGGACGGCCGATACCGGCCAGGGCAGAGGCAATCGGACGGATGACCCGCGTCTGGTCAGCGGGCCGCCGGCCCCCGACCTTCGACTGGCCGCCAACAGCCCGGCCATAGATGCAGGCACCGCCGAGGGCGCGCCACGGGTAGACATGGAGGGCCTGCCGCGGCCGGGAGATTCCGCTCCCGACCTGGGAGCTTACGAGCATAGCGTACCAGAGCCTTGTTGAGAAAAATAACCCTGACCGTGTTGTCAGCGGCAACAACTAAACCCGTCAGTCGGGTTCGGGGACGGGCAGTTTGACGGTGAAGGTCGTACCCCGTCCCATGCGGCTCTCCACCTCGATGGTGCCGCCGTGTTTTTCGATGATGCCGTAGCTGACGGACAGGCCCAGGCCCGTGCCTTGCCCCACCTCCTTAGTGGTGAAGAAGGGGTCGAAAATTCGTCCTATGCTTTCGGAGGGGATGCCTACGCCGGTGTCGGAGAACAAAACCTGCACCTGACGGCCCACCGTGCGGCTGATGATCCGCAGCTCGCCGCCATTGGGCATGGCCTGGTAGGCGTTGAGAATAATGTTGACGAACACCTGCTGAAGCTGGCTCTCATCAGCCATAATCTCCGGCAGGTTGGGATCGTAACCCTTGATGATCTCCACGTTCTGAAGCGCGAACTTGTGCTCGACCAGAGCATAGGTAGCCTCCAAAACAGCGTTGACGTTGGTCGGTCGTAAGACCGGCTCGGAACGCCGGGCAAAATCCAACAGGTTTTGGACGATGTCCCTGCAGCGTAGAGCCTCTTTCTCGATGGTAACCAGGGGCCTGTACAGAGGATGGCCGCTCTCAAGTTTTTTGGCGATCACCTGGGAAAAACCGAGGATAACCCCAATGGGGTTGTTGATCTCATGAGCCACGCCGGCGGCTAACTCGCCGATAGCGGCCAGTTTTTCAGCTTGCAGGAGTTGTTGCTGGGTTCTACGCAGTTCTTCGGTTCTTTGTTCCACTCTCCGCTCCAACTCCGCGGCAAAGCGCCTTAGCTCCCCGTAGAGACCAGCGTTTTCTATGGCGATGGCGGCATAATCAGCCAGGGCCGAGAGCAGATACATATCATTATCGGTGAAGGATCTATTGGCCACCCGGTTGTCCACCGACAACAGCCCGATGACCTCATCCTGCACCTTCAACGGTACGTTCAGAAGAGAATTGACCAGATAGCCGGTTTTGAACTTGAGCTTGGCATCATCCTCAGCCGTAACCATCACCGGCTTGCCCGTCCTGATCACCTGGCCGGCCAGGGTATCCTGCACTTTCAGCCGAAAGCCACGCGCGTATTTTTCACCCAGCCCACGAGCGGCCCTCATGTAGAGCTCGCCGGTGGTCTTATCCAGCAAAAGCAGCGAACCTTCCTCCGCCCCCGTGATATAGACGGCCGCTTCCACGATACGATTGAGCACTTTGTCCGTATCCAACAGCGAGGTCACCGATTTGCCAATACTGTACAGGATGCCCAGCTCTTTTACTCGTTGCTCCAGTTGCCTGTTGATCTTTACTATACCCTCTGATAGCTCGCTTTTCTCATGTCTGAGCCGGGTCTCGGTCAAAGCCCTCTCGATGGCTTCCAGCATCTCTTCGATCTCATAAGGTTTGATCAGATAGTCCTTCGCCCCCAGACGAAAAGCCTGCACCGCCGTCTCCTCAGAGCCGTGAAAAGTCATTAAGATAACGGGAATGTGGCTATTCTTTTCGCGCAGAGCACTCAGCACCTCCAGGCCGGTCATCTTGGGCATTCTCAGGTCCATGATGATCAGATCCGGCGTTTCCTCCAGGGCCTTCTGAAAACCTTTCTCCCCGTCCGAGGCCGTGATAAAGGAATAGCCGTTAGGACGCAGAACATACTCTGTTAAGAACTGGAGGCTATCTGGCCTATCGTCTATAACCAACACTTTCTCTCCGGCCAAAGTAACCCTCCTTACTGAATAACTAGATTAAGGTTAAGCAACGGGGATTCAAGCTTAAACGATCGTCGATCCAATAGTCGCTTATCAACACACGTTCGTGAGCACGAAAGCTGCCGGGCTCCTTATATAAATAAATATAGCACACATTTCAATGAAAGGCAAGAAGCCCCTCTGCTAGGGTCCTGTCAAAGTCGTAGTCTGGCCGCTCCCAGTCCCCGTCTCGGGGACGTTTGAGTTAGCATCACGGTACTCCACAGTCTCCACCCCCGGGACGGGGGCTAGAGCACTGTCCCTGGCCCGGACTTTGACATGGCCCTGTGTATCACCTGGGAGCCCTTGCCTTGAGGCCATCCTTGTGCTATACTGACCCCTGAGAAGAAGTGAGGATGGAGGGCGGTGATGACTGTCGGACGGGCAGCAGGCAAGGTTATTCTTTTTGGCGAGCACGCCGTGGTGTATGGTCGGCCGGCCGTGGCGGTGCCCGTCACCCAGGTTGAGGCCCAGGCCCAGATCGCGGATGGAGCTCCGGGGCAGGGTATCACCATCGTAGCCCAGGATTTGGCTCGCGTCTATCGCCTCTCCGAAGCTGCCCCCGACGATGCCCTGCGGGCCATTGTGAGCGGCACCCTGGAACACGTGGGGGTCGGGCTGGAGCACGATCTGACCATCACCGTGCGCTCCACCATCCCCATAGCCCGCGGGCTGGGCAGCGGCGCAGCCGTTTCCACGGCCATCGTGCGCGCCCTGGGCAGACATTTCGACCGGCGGATGAGTTCGCAGGCCGTCTCCGACCTGGTTTATGAGACGGAAGTGCTCTATCACGGCACCCCCAGCGGCATCGACAACACCGTCGTCGCCTTCCAGAAGCCCGTCTACTTCGTCAAGGGTCAGGAAATGGAAATTTTCGAGGTCGGGCGGCCCTTCCTGCTGGTCATCGCCGACACAGGGGTATCCAGCCCCACCAAAGTAGCGGTGGGCGACGTGCGTCGGGCCTGGGAAAAGGCGCCGCAGAAGTACGACCGGCTTTTCGACCAGATGGGCGCCATAGCCCAGGCGGGACGAGCGGCCATCGAAAGGGGGGAGATAGAGGAGATGGGACGCCTGATGGACGAGAATCAAAGCTTGCTGCGCTCTATCGAGGTCTCCTCCAGCCAGTTGGAGGCCCTGATCGAGGCCGCCCGCCAGGGTGGGGCGCTGGGCGCCAAGCTCTCGGGCGCCGGCCGGGGGGGCAACATGATCGCCCTGGTGACGGCGGACACCTGCGACCAGGTAAGCGCGGCCCTGCGCCAGGCAGGAGCAGTGAAAGTCATCGTCACGGAAGTGCGATGATTGAAGGGTGATGATCGATGAAAAGGAGAATCGTAGTAGCCATCACGGGCGCCTCCGGGGCGGTGCTGGCTAAGCGGCTGCTGGAGAACCTGACGGAGCACGAGGTCCACCTCGTGGTCTCCAGGGCCAGCCGGGAGGTCATCGCCTACGAACTGGGGCCGACAACGAACATTGAAGCGATTTTACCGGCCGCCGCCCGCTACGCCGAGGACGACCTGAGCGCCCCCTTAGCCAGTTCGTCCTTTCTGGTGGACGCCATGGTGGTGGTGCCCTGTTCCATGAAAACCCTGTCGGGCATCGCCCACGGCTACGCCCATAATCTGATCGTGCGGGCCGCGGAGAACGTGCTGCGCCTGGGGCGGCCTCTGGTAGTCGTGCCCCGCGAGACGCCCCTTTCCCTGTCGGCTATCGAGAATATGCGCCGCGTCAGGCTGGCCGGGGGCATCATCCTGCCGCCGGTCATGGCCTATTACTACCAGCCGCAGACGGTGGACGAGGTGACCGATTTCTTCGTGGGCAAGATCCTGGACGTGTTGGGTATAGAGCACGAGCTTTACCGCCGCTGGCAGGGGAGCAGTTGACAATTTGCCGCACATCGGGGAAAATAAGGGGAATCAGAAAAGGAGCTTTTAATCATGAGAGAACCTGTGGTCTCTATCGTGCGCTGCCAGAGTCACCAGTGGGAGAAGAGCGTGCGGCCCGCCGTTGAGGAGGCTCTCGACCTGATCGGCGGCCTGGAAACGGTGGTCAGCCTGGGGGACACCGTGCTGCTTAAGCCCAACCTCATCAGCCTTCGCCCTTACGAGACGGGGGCGACCACCAATCCCGCCGTAGTGCGCGCCCTGTTGGAGCTCTCCAAAGAGGCCGGCGCCAAACGGGTCATCATCGGCGAAGGTTCGGCCGTGGGCTACGACACCGACGACGCTTTCGACAGCAGCGGTCTCAGGGAGTTCAGCGCCCTGGGGGCGGAGATCGTCAACCTCAAGAAAGATACCTTCCAGTGGATGGTCATTCCCAACGGCGTCATTTTCAAACGGCTGCGCGTCCCGCGCACCTTCCTGGAGGCCAACGTCATCGTCAACGTCCCGGTCATGAAGACCCACGATGCCCTGCCCGTTACCCTGGGCCTGAAGAACATGAAAGGCATCATCCACGAGAGCGATAAGAAACGCTTTCACAAATGGGGACTGGATCAGGCCATCGTCGATCTCAACAAGCTGGCTTTGCCTGAGCTGACCGTCATGGATGCTACCGTGTGTATGGAAGGAATGGGCCCCAACTCAGGCACGCCTGTGGGCCTGGGCCTGATCCTGGCTTCTACCGACACCTTAGCCCTGGACATGGTAGCCACCCAGGTCATGGGCGTTGACCCGCAGGAAGTGAGATACCTCCAGATGGCCCGCGAGCAGGGGTTGGGCTGCGGCGACCTGGATCAGATCGAGGTGGTGGGCCGCTCCATCGAGGAGGTGCAAAGGCCCTTTAAGCGGCTACGATTGAACGCCGACCACTATCGGCGTTTCGGCATCTACATCGAGGAAAGCGGGGCTTGCAGCGGTTGTCAGCACTTTCTGGAAGCCATGTTTACCAGGTTTGAGCGAGAGGGCGGCCTGGAAGCGTTGCAGGGCAAAACCCTGGTTTACGGCCAGACGGTTCGTCCCCCGGCTCAGTACGAGGGGGAGCTCCTGCTGCTGGGCACCTGCACCCGCAAGTTTAAGGATCAGGGCCGCTACCTACCCGGCTGTCCGCCCCATCCCGAGGACTTCAAAAAATTCCTGGGGCTGGACTGACGCTATCCCCCCAGAACAGGATAAAAGATCATGACCTATCAAATCGATTTCGAGCCCATCGGCCGGCGCGGCGAAGGCGCGGCAGAGGATTCCATTCTGGATGTGGCCCGCCGGGCCGGGGTGGGTATCGTTGCTCTCTGTGGAGGTAAGGGTACTTGTGGCCGCTGCCGGGTGCAGGTCCTGAGCGGCTCGGTTTCGCCTTTGAACGAGGTGGAAAAGCAAGCTCTCACTCCCACCGAACAGGCCAAAGGCTGCCGCCTGGCCTGCCAGGTTCGCATAAAAAGCGGCGTTAAAGTGCACATCCCGCCCGACTCGCTGACCGCCGTGCAGCGCACCCAGGTAGAGGGCCAGGAGATAAAGGTCACTCCCCACCCGGTGGTGGAAAGCTACCAGGCGCAGCTTCCCCCGCCGACCAGGACCGACCTCCGAGCCGACGCCACCCGGCTGACCGATCATCTGGCCGCACGATATGGCCTGAAAGCCCTATCCATCGATCATGAATTGCTCCGCCAACTGTCTCCCCGGCTACGGGCAGCGGACTGGAAGGCTGCGGTAACTCTTCGTGGTCGGGAGATAGTGAACGTGGGGGCTGTGGGACGAACCAGCCTGGGGCTGGCCGTCGATCTAGGAACCACCAAACTGGCCGGCTATCTGCTCGATCTGGAAAGGGGCGAAACGCTGGCGGCCATAGGCGCTATGAATCCTCAGCTCTCCTATGGCGAGGACGTGATGGCTCGCATCAGCTACGCCATGGAAGGGGCCGCCCAGGCGGATACCTTGAGGCAGATTGTGGCGGACGGTCTGAATGACCTGGCCCGTCAGCTTTGCGACCAGGCTGGCCGGGCTCCAACCGAGATCGACGAGGCAGTCATCGTGGGCAACACGGCCATGCATCATCTCTTTCTCGGTCTGCCCGTGAAACAGTTGGGGTTGGCCCCCTATCTGGCCGCCGTCAGCGCTCCGTTGGACGTTAAGGCCAGGGATGTCGGCCTGGCGTTGGCCCCCGGCGCTTACGTGCACCTGCTGGCCAATATCGCCGGTTTCGTGGGAGCGGATCACGTGGCCATGCTCCTGGCTACGGGCATCTACCAGACGGATAAGATCGTGGCCGGCCTGGATATTGGCACCAATACCGAAATTGCCCTGCAAGCCGGGAATCGGCTGATCACCTGTTCCACGGCCTCGGGGCCGGCCTTCGAGGGGGCGCACATCAAGGACGGGATGCGGGCCGCCCAGGGAGCGATCGAGAGCCTGCGCATCGTTGACTCCCAGGTGGAGTATCAGACCATAGACCACGTGCCCCCTGTGGGCCTGTGCGGGTCGGGCATTCTGGACGCCGTGGCCCAATTGTACCAGGCCGGGATCATCGACCG
>CAZYHC010000034.1:0-55990 GCA_964646625.1 uncultured Anaerolineales bacterium | reverse complement strand
TTGGTGGAGGCGGTGATGGTGATCTTCTGCTCGCGGCCGGTAGCCTTGTCCTGGGCTGAAACGTTGAGGATGCCGTTGGCATCGATGTCAAAGGTAACCTCGATCTGGGGTATGCCGCGCGGCGCAGGCGGGATGCCCTCCAGTCGGAAGCGTCCCAGGGCCATATTATCGGCGGCCATAGGGCGTTCCCCCTGAAGGACGTGGATGTCCACCGCCATCTGGCCGTCCTCGGCGGTGCTGAAGATCTCGCCCTTGCGCACCGGGATGGTGGTGTTGCGCTCGATGAGGGGGGTCATTACTCCGCCCAAGGTCTCCACGCCCAGGGTGAGGGGGGTCACGTCCAGCAGCACCACGTCTGTAACGTCGCCGGACAGCACCCCGGCTTGCAAGGCGGCGCCTACGGCTACCACCTCGTCGGGGTTGACCCCTTTGTGAGGCTCCTTGCCGCCCGTCAGCTCGCGCACCAGGTTCTGGATCATGGGCATCCGGGTGGCGCCCCCGACCAGCACCACTTCCTTGATTTCGCTGGCTGTAAGCCTGGCGTCTTCGAGAGCCTGCTTGAAGGGCCCGACGCAACGCTGTACCAGGTCCTCGGTCAACTGCTCCAGTTTGGAGCGACTCAGGGACATCTGCAAGTGTTTGGGCCCTGAGGCGTCGGCAGTGATAAAGGGCAGGTTGAGCTCAGTCTCCGCCATGGTCGAGAGCTCGATCTTGGCTTTTTCCGCCGCTTCCTTGAGCCTCTGCAAGGCTTGTCGGTCGCCGCGCAAATCGATGCCCTGGTCCTTCTTGAACTCGTCGGCGATGTAGTCCACCACCCGCTGATCCCAGTCGTCGCCGCCCAGGTGAGTGTCGCCGTTGGTGGATTTGACTTCCACCACTCCTTCGCCTACCTCCAGGATAGACACGTCGAAGGTGCCGCCCCCCAGGTCGAAGACCAGGATGGTCTCCAACTCTTTTTTGTCCAGCCCATAGGCCAGCGAAGCGGCCGTCGGCTCGTTGATGATGCGCAGCACCTCCAAACCGGCGATGCGGCCTGCGTCTTTGGTGGCCTGCCGCTGGGAGTCGTTAAAGTAAGCCGGTACGGTGATGACCGCCTGGCGCACGGGCTCACCCAGATAGGCTTCCGCGTCCTGCTTCAGTTTTTGCAGGATCATGGCCGAGATTTCCTGGGGCGTATATTCTTTATTGGTCTGGGGGATGTACACCCGGGCGTCCCCCTGAGGGCCCTCTGCTACTTTGAAGGGCACCATTTCGCGTTCCACGGTGGTTTCGTCGTAGTGGCGGCCCATGAAACGCTTGATGGAGAAAACGGTGTTTTGGGGGTTGACCACGGCCTGACGGCGGGCGGTCTGGCCCACCAGGCGTTCACCTGTCTTGGTAAAAGCTACCACCGAGGGGCATAGCCGTCCGCCCTCAGAGGTAGTGATAACCGTCACGTCGCCCCCTTCCATCACAGCCACCACCGAGTTAGTCGTACCTAAATCTATTCCTACAATTTTAGACATGTAGCTTCCTCCTTAATAATCAGAGCGAATTTAGCATGATTCCGTCCCCGGGGGATTGTTATCTTCCTGGGAATGAGGCTCGGAGGAAAGCTCGCTTTCTCCGGCTCGATCCTTGCGCACGATGGCTACTTGGCCGCGCTCCTCGCGCACGATAGCCACTTTGGCGCGCTCCTCGCGCACCAGGGCCACTTTATCGCCAGGTTGGGGGAGGTTGGAATAATCGCACTCGCAGGGCCCACCTCGACTGCAACCCAGGCAACAATAGGCTGTCCCATCGATGACCGTCGGTTGCCAGCGTATCTCGATACCGCAATTGGCGCATAATATCTCCCCTGCCATTTCTCAATCCCTTCCCGAGAATCTTGCGTTTCTAGTATAGTCAATGAGTGTTAGAATAACGCTAGAAGAATGTTAGAGTTTTGTTAGAATTTCGGGCAGGGAAAACCGGGGGAGCGTCGAGTCTCTAAAAAAAAGAAGACCGAGATGCTTTGCCCCCATCATCCCGGCCTTTGGGTAGTGACGGCTCGATAGCCAGTCAGCCGGATTGTCTTCCCGCTTTTTTGCGCTCTAACTCGGAGATGGCGTTCAGGAGTTTTTGCATCACTATCTTCACGCTATTTCTATCGGTAGCCACACAGGGCAGCACCTCTTGCTCGATCTTCAACGCTTTACGTATCTCGGCCGGCTCGAGAGCTCCGGCGGCATCTTGCTTGTTGGCGGCCACCACGTAAGGGACCGTCTCCTCGTATTGCTGGAACAACTTGAGGATGCGTTCCACTTCGTCGAGGGTTTCGGGCGTGGTAGAGTCCGCCAGCACGATAAAGCCATGCATTTCCTGGGAAAGGATATCCCACATGAAATCGAAGCGTTTCTGGCCGGGAGTGCCGAACATGTGCAGCACCAGATCGCCTAAAGCCACCCGTCCGAAGTCCATGGCCACGGTCGTTTCTTCTTTGACTGCCGATAAGGGGTTGGTGATCTTACGTTCGGTGTTGACCACTTCGATCTCACTTATGGCTTTGATGAAGGCCGTTTTTCCAGCGTTGAAAGGCCCGGTGACCACTATTTTCAACGTCCGTTTCATACCTCACCTCAATTTCTAGTCCCCTTCTAGTCCCCCGCTGGGTATAGAGACCAGCCATTGCCATGAGCAATAGCCTTGGGACCCGTTACTATTCGAGCATCATGGAATCGTGGAAACCAGTCCACTAAACGATACGGCTTAGATCCTCAACGGCCCGTCTCATATCGAGCAGGATGAGCCCTAGTTTGGCGTCCTTACGGGCCAGAACGGTGAGAACAGCATCCTCACCTACAGACATGAGAAAGACGTAGCCACTATCGCCTCGAATGTAAACCTGGTCCAGATAACCTCGACCAAGCTCCGCAGCGATACGTTCTCCCAGAGAGAGCATCGCTGCCGACATAGCTGAGACCCGGTCCTCCTCTACATCGGCTGGCAGGGCCGAGGCCATAATCAGGCCATCCACGCTGACAACAGCAGAGGCCTCTATATCTGCCGCGCCGGCTTGCAAATCTCGCAGGCGGTTCACCATTTGTTGTGTTCTTGATATGCTCATTGTCTGCGGCTTCTTCCTCCTTTCAACGTAGTTCTTGGCATAATAATTCACTGTGCTCTGGGGGTTCCCCCCTGGCATCATCTGCGCGGCGAGCCCCCAGGTGAGTTTCGTTGACGCACCATCCCCCCGGGCAGGTGCGATGCTGTTCGCTCTGTTAAGTTACCACAAATTTGCATTAATGTCAAGGCCACCTCCGCTATCGCAGAACACGCTCGTTGCCCACCCTTTTCGTCACCTTGCGTTCATCTAAGTGTTCCATGAGGGCCAGGGCATATTTACGGCTGGCTCCGAACATATCTCGTACCTGAGCCACGGTGATGTTCCCTTTCTCCTTAATGTGGCTGATGATCCTGGCTATCATCTCCTCGTAGGTATGGGGCAGAAAAACAACGTCATCGCTGACTTTGATCAGGGCCTTCTGCTCCAGCAGGGCGTTCAGCACGTCGGGCCCGACCAGGGCTTCGCTCTCGGCCACCGAGGGCGTGGCATAAGGATTCTTTTGGAAAAGGCCCAGAAGGTGATCCACCTGGCGCTGCTCCTCGGGGCTGAACTTTACAGTATGAGCCGGCAGCCGGACGGTCCCTTTTTCCTCCAGCAGTGCTCCCTCCTCGGCAGCCTGGGCCACGATATCGTTAAAAAGCCTGGTGGAAAGGGCGCGCAGGCGCAGCCCCAGCCGACTCTTCAACTCTTCGCGGGGCATACCCTGACGGAGCCGGTAACGCTGGTGATACTCGCTCAGGGTGGTGTCCAGGTGTTGGCGGAGAGCCTGCCAGCCGGAGGTGGAGATCAGATGGTGGGGGCTGGTGGTGGGGTTCTCGATAGCAGCGGCGCTGCTGCCCAGGACGAGGATCTGGCCTTCTGTAAGCAAGGTCTTCAAAGCTTCCGTAGCTTCCTCGGAGGGCAGGCCGCAACGTTTGAGCAGTTGGCGCGCCTCGCAGGGCTGGTTGGCCTCCAGGGAATGCAGCAGGATGTCCTCTGGCGTGCCGTGGGCCAGGGCTTCCAGCCTGGCGATGATCTCCGGGCGAAACCGTCGGTAGCGACGGCGGGGATGAACGTTGACCACCATTCCCCCGCCGATGGTCAGACTGGGCGAAGGCTGGCGGATGATGAAACGGTCGTTCTTGCTCAGGGCGGTCGGTTCGGCCAGACGTAACTGCGCCCAACCTGTCTGCCCTGGGGACAGGGTCTCGCGATCCAGCAGCCTCACGGTGGCCTGGATCTCGGCCGCGCCGCTGAAGAAATCGACCCGGCCGCTGTGTTTGAGGGGCGCGGGGGCGCTGGGCAGATAACGCAGGTGTACGTCGATGAGGCGGGTGGACGTCAACCAGCCTGGGGTGCTTATCACATCTCCGCGTCGCAGCTCGTCTTTGCTCACTCCCGTCAGGTTGATAGCCACCCGGCTGCCGGGCACGGCCGCCTCGATTTTCTGTTTGTGGGTCTGTAGACCCCGAATGCGCGCCCTCAACCCCTGGGGCAGAATCTCTACCTCCTGTCCCACGGCGAGGGGCCCATCGAGCAGGGTGCCAGTCACTACCGTGCCAAAACCGGCGATGGTGAAAACCCGATCGATGGGCAGGCGCGGGTGTCCCAGCTCGCGGCGAGGCTGCTCGCCGCTTAGAACCTGCTCCAACTCTTGTACCAGCGCGGGCAACCCCTGGCCCGTTTTGGAGGAAACGGGAACGATGGGGGCCTGGGCCAGGCAGGTGCCTGCCAGCTCGTCGGCCACCTCGGCCATCACCAGTTCCAGCCATTCTTCATCCTCGACCAGGTCCAGCTTGGTGATAGCCACCACCCCGCCTTGGACCTGGATCAGGTCGAGGATGGCCAGATGTTCGCGGGTCTGGGGCATGATCCCTTCGTCGGCGGCCACCACCAAAAGCGCCGCGTCGATGCCCCCCACCCCGGCCAGCATATTCTTGATGAAATCTTTGTGGCCGGGCACATCGACCATGCCCACCTGTTGGCCGCTGGGCAGGGTCAGCCAGGCAAAGCCCAGATCGATGGTCATCTCCCGTTCTTTCTCCTCTTTGAGCCGATCGGGATCGATGCCCGTCAGGGCCTTCACCAGGGCTGATTTACCGTGATCCACGTGTCCGGCGGTTCCGACAACGCGCAAACTCAACCTCCTGTACCGTTATGACCACTTGACCCTATTGCATCAGATCGGGGTGAATAATGTCCTCACTCTCTCGTTCGCGTTTCAGTGGTATCTCTTCGGCCGGTTTGCGCAGGCGCTTTTCCACCTCTTTGACCCAGTTTTGGGCTTCGGCGGTGTGGTGAACGGCGTGCTCCTCCTGGATTCTCCACAGGGCTTCGATCTGGGCGCGGTATTCCTCGGCCAGCTTTCCCAGTTGAGTCAGGCGCGTGGCCTGCCCTTCGTCGTATTTCTTTTGCTCTTCCCACAAACTTTTACACTCCAGTTCGTGTCGTTTCCAATGTTTTGCGTTCTCTGCCTGCCACTCGGCCACTGCTCGTTTCTGACGTTCTTCGGCCAGGCGTTGCAGCTCTGCTACCTGGTTTTGCTCCCGCTTGAGCCTTTCCTCGAACTGTTTCAGGGAAGCCAGAGTTTGTCTGGTAAACTCGGATTGTTCCAATGCGGCCTGCATCCGATTGACGTATTCCTCCAGGCGTCGGCGTTGGGCCTCGAGCTCCTGTGCCCATTCGCTCATTTGACGTTGGCGCTGTTGTTCCGCCAACTGTTGGGTTTCGATGAAGCGTTGTTGTTCGCGTTTGTGGGTGTCCCGCGCTTCTCGCATCTCGTTCATCAGTCGCTCGTTGCGGCGGGCCGCTTCCTCGATGGATTTTATCTTGGCGGTATGGCTCTCCGCCATTTTGGAGAGTTCTGTAAGCTCCTGTTGCAGCTCAGCCGTACGGCGTACGTTCTGGTGTTCTTGCTCTTCCAGGTAGGTCAGGGTATGCGTCTGGGCCTCTTTATCTTTGTTGAGGGCTATTATATTCTGTTGCAAGCCCACCACCAACTCGTTCAAACGCTGTTCCTCGGTCCGCCGGGCTTGCAGCTCGTCGTCGTAGCGCGGCATGCTTTGCAGCTCTTTTTTGATCTCGTTTAGGGTTTTGATTTGGGCCTCGCGGTCCACCTGCCGCACCAGGGTAGCTTCTCTTTCCGCCTGTTGAGAGCGTTCTTCGTATTGTCTGAGCAGCAGCATGACCTCATTTTTGAACTGTTCCAGGGCTTTTTCCACCTGGGGGATTTTGACCAGTTGGGCCTGGACGCTGACCAGGCGTCCCTCCAAATCCTGGATCCTTTTAGCTTGCTCGGTCATCTCTCTGGTCTGGTTGGTGAGGCGCTGTTCGAGCTTGACCAATTCCGCTTTGTCGCGTCGGCGCTCCTCGTCCATCCAGGTCACCATCTGGTTAAGTTGAGTTAAATCCATGAACTCTCTTCCTCCGATTTCTCCTGTACGTCTCTCCTCCATAAATTTAATTTTATTGTACTCGATTTGCTCAAAAAGTGCAAAACTAAACCCGATTAAGCTTGGCCGGGAGTGGATCCTTGGGGGGGGAAATGTGGCAGAGCGAGCTTTATAACCACTGCCAGGGTGATGACGATCAGGTCGATGACCTGTCCCACGCGCCAGGAGCCGAGGTAGAGGGTTTCGTCGCCGCGGCTAAATTCCAGGAAGAACATCCCCCCGAAATAAAGGAGAACGTAGACGAAGAGGACCAGGCCGGGTTTAAGGGTCTTGTGGCCGATAAGCAGTAGCAGGGCGAGGATAAGCAGGCTCCAGACGCCTCCCACCACCTGGGTGGCAAAACGAGGGGCGCTGACTCCATAGATGTCGGGCAGATTGTAGGTCAGAACCCCTTTGCCTTCCAGCCCGTAGGTGCACCCACTGGTCAGACAGCCCAACCAGCCCAGCGCCCCACCCAGGGCCAGACCCGAGGCTGCCACGTCGGCCAGGGGCCAAAAAGAGAGCCCGTTGAGAGCGGCATAGGCCAGCAGGGCTAACGCCCCTCCCAAAAAAGCTCCCTGAAAAGCCAGCCCTCCTTTCCAGATGTGGAAAGCCTCCTTCGGGTGAGCTGAGAAATAGGCCCAATGCAGGAGCACGTAGTGTAATCTGGCCCCCACGATGCCGGCCAAAACGGTGTAAAAAGCGGCATCGATGACTGTGGCCGGTTTAAGGGAACGTCGCAGTCCTTCCCAACAGGCGAGGGCCAGCCCACAAACCAGGCCCAGGTTGAGCAGAACGGTGTGGGAGTAAATAGTGACAGAGCCGAGGCGCAATAGAACAGGGTGCATATCACTCCTGAAGTCCCTCGATAATACGCGCGTACTTGTCGGCCAGGGCTTTGGCCTGGCTGGTCGAGAGGGATTCGGCATAGACGTGGAAGATAGGCCGGTCTGGGTCGGGCAGGATCAAAACCCACTCCTCACCCAGCATGATCTTGATGCCGTCGATCAATTCGGCCCGATGATCTTTGTACTGTTCGTTCAACAACCGCATGACCGTGCCTTTGGCCTCCCAGGGGCACGACACTTCGCGCTTGCTGGCAAAGTGGGGCGGTAAAGAGGAGATCACTTCGGACAGTTTGACCCCTTGGAAGGCCAGGAACTCTAACAGTTTGGCAATCGCCATCATGCCATCGACGGCGGCCTGGAACTGAGGGAAAACGAAATTGCCATCGCCATCGGTGGCCATAATCACCCCTTCCTGGGTGCTGGCTTCCATCAAATCGTGGAGATCGACTTTGGTGTATACCACCTGGCCGTTGTGTTGAGCGGCGATACGCTCGAAGATGCTAGGCTGGTTGACGGGCACGACGATCGTGCCGCCGCCCGCCGCCCGCAGGGCCAGCACGGCCATGGCCGCGGCCAGGGTGGTGTCCGGCACGATCTGTCCGCCATCATCGACTACAAAGATTTTCTCTCCCCCCACGTCGAGCCTGACCCCCAGATCGGTGTGCAAAGCGGAGCAAATGGTAGCCAGTTGTTGGATGGCCTGCTCGAACTCCTCCGGCTGGATGGACATCTTGGCTTCGTCGATAGAGGCGTTGAGGGCCACCGTATTGCAGCCCAGCGCGGTGAGGATGGAAGGCAGCACCAGGGAGGTAGGGGCGCTGGCGTAGTCCACCACCATGTAAAAGTGGGCCTCGCGGATGGCCTCGGCCTTGATAGCCTTCATGAACCCGGCCGTATAACGTTCGATGGGCTGCGGAAAGTAATCGATGGTGCCGATCTCGTCCAGGTAAACCCGCCGAAAATCCTCGCGGAAGAATACGCGCTCGATCCCTCGTTCGGCCGTTTTGCTGAGGTTTAAGCCCCGCTCGTCCATAAAGCGGATGTCGACCACCCGTTGGTCGTAAGGGGAAAGCCGGATGTGTATGCCACCTATGGCCTCGCTGACTTTGGTGATGTAGCGGGCCACGGGGATGGGCATCGTCCGCAGATCGGCCACGTTGATCCCGGCCGAAGGCAAACCCGATATTACCGCCCTTTTGATCATGCGCGGGCTGCGGTGGGGGTCACGGTTGATAGTCACCATTGCCTTTTTGGGCAGGGTGGCCCCAAAGGCCGCTCCCAGCCGGGCCGCGAACTCAGGGGTGAGGTCCACGTTGACCACCCCGGTGGCGCCGAAACGCCCGAACAGGACCCGCCGTCCCTGGGACCCCCAGATAATGCTGGACTTGACGGTTGCTCCCGCTTCCACCTCCTTGCCGGGCCAGATTTTGACGTTAGGATGGATCACCGCCCCGCCGCCGATGAGGCTCTCGTCCCCGATGACTGCTCCCTCGAAGACCACCGCTTTGCTTTTGAGGTTACACTGCCGGCCCACAATGGCCCCTCTCAACTCCACTCCCTCGCCGATGTAAGAGTTGCGCCAGACGATGCTGCGGTCGATGTGAGCCCGATTGTCCACCACGGTGTAATCACGGATGGCTGTGGGCCCATGAATGACGACCCCGCCCTTGATCTTGACTCCGTAGCCGAGAAAGACCGGCCCATAAAGGTGGGCATCGGGGGCAATCTCTACTTCATCCTCACACCAGATGCCTCCCCCAATATGTTGCCCTAGCTCGCCTAACTGCACCTTGCCCTCCAGGACGTCGCTGCTGGCCCGTATGTACTCTTTGATGTCACCTACGTCGCACCAATAACCCGAAGCTACGTGACCGAAGAGCGGCTCGTTTTTTTCCATCAAAGTGGGAAACAGATCTTTGCTGAAGTCAAAGGGAACGTCCGCCTCGAAGTAATCCAGCACCTCGGGTTCGAGGACGTAGAGCCCGGTGTTGACTGTATCGGAGATGACCTCTCCCCAACTGGGCTTTTCCAGGAATTGCTGGATGCGTCCTTCGCCGTCGATAATGATCACGCCATACTCCAGGGGGTTGGGCACGCGGTAAAGGGTAATGGTAGCCATCGCCCCTTTGGCCTGGTGAAAGTCGATGAGGTCCCGCAAATTGAAGTCCGTCACCGCATCTCCGCTGATGACCAGAAAGGTGTCGTCCAGAAATGCCTGGGCATTTTTTACGCTGCCCGCCGTGCCGAGAGGAACGTCCTCTATCGAGTACTGGATGTTCATCCCTATGCTCTGCCCATCGCCAAAATAATCCTGAATGGTATCGGCCAGGTATTGGACTGTTATCACCACCTCGGTGATGTCATATTTCTTCAAAAGGCGCAGGATGTGGCCCACCACGGGCCGGTTGACCATAGGGACCATAGGTTTAGGCCGGCCTACGGTCAGGGGCCTCAGTCGTGAGCCGGCTCCACCGGCCATTACCACTGCTTTCATTTTTGCTCTCCCCGTACCGCCACCACGAGGCCTGGCGGCATTATGTTCTACGACAATGGTAAACTCACTACCTGCCCCCCGGCCCTGGCGCTGCGATAGACGGCCTCGGCCAGCTCTACGGCCCGGTAGCCATCCTGGGCCGTGACCGCCGGCGGGTTCTCGTCCAGCAGGGCGGAGACAAACAGTGAGTCTTCTTCACGATACCCCCACTTCTCCGCGGTGGATAGCTGGAAGTAATCGCGCCTGGTGACCGTCTGCTGCAGGCCGGGCGAATAAGTCACCTTTTCCATCTCTTCGGTCACGATCTGGGCGTGTTTGCCATAAAGCTCGATGCGCTCGAAGGGAAAAGCCCAGGAAGTATGGGCCGAAGAGGAAAAGGCGCAGTAATGATCGTTCTCGAAGGTCAGGATCATGGCAAAGTCATCCAGTTCGTCGTAGACGTTGGCCTGAGCGCGACACACCACGGCCTTCACCTCCCCCATCAGCCAGCGTATCATGTCCAGCAGGTGGATGGTAGACTCGTAGAGGAAGCCGCCCGTCAGGTCGGTGTTGCCCACCCAGGCCGGGTGAATGAGCTCGCCCCGATTCATTTTCACGTTGGCCGAGAGTGGCTCAAAGCCATGCTCGATGCGCTCTTTGGCGAACTTGTAGGCGGGGGCGAAGCGACGGTTGAACCCTAGCTGATAGATGAGCCCCGAAGTCTCCACGGCCTCCAGAATGCGTCGGGCTTCTGCCAGGCTGGTAGCCATGGGTTTCTCGGAAAAGACGTGCACTCCCGCCTCCAACGCCGCCAGGACAGGCTCCACGTGTCGGGCATTGGGGGTGGTGACGTATACGGCGGTGGGGTTCTCGTTCAACAGGTCTTCCAGGCGGGCATAAGTGCGGGTGCCCAGTTCCCTGGCCAGCCGTTCGGAGCAGGCGGCGTCGATGTCCACCATGCCTGTCAGTTCCACCCGCTCGTCCTGAGCCAGTAGCTTCCCATGGGTGCTGCCCATGTGACCACAACCGATGATGCCGATCTTGACGCTCATAATTAATTATTACTCCTTCTGACTCTTTAAAGTGCCGCGCACTTCTAAAGTGCACGGCCCTTACGATTCCTCCTCCTGAAAATGTGGTGTTAACACTTGCAAAGCGGTTTGGCGGGCCTGGCGGGCCAGCTCGACCGGGGGCCACGACCAGTACTCCGGCCGGAAAAGTTCTACCGAGCAGAGGCCATCGAACCCGATCTCTCTGAGGCGGGCGCAGATTTCGGCCAGGGGCAGCACCCCCTGACCCGGCAGCAGTCGTTTGGCGTCGGTAATGGCCTCTTTAGGGAGGTTTTCCACGTCGTCCAGGTGGAAGATGAAAAGCTTGGCAGGCTCGATGAACTCGATCTCTCGCAGCTCTGAACCGCCGCCGTAGAAATGGCAGGCGTCCAGCACCAGGCCCACGTTGTCCCGCGCCACCGCCTCCACGATTTCCCAGGCCCCCCGTGCCGTCCGCACGCTGCACCAGCCGAAGCCCAACGGTTCAAAGGCCAGGCTGACTCCATAGGTTTCCGCCACCGCGCCCAGGTCCTTCAGGGTGTTCACCGTTTCGGCCTTGATCTCCTCCCAGGTGGTCTGGTGGGAGGGGGTGGGGCTGGGCACGACCACGATGTAAGGACAACCCAGGGCCTGGGCCAACTGGCTTAGCTCCTCACAGCGGGCGCGGATGGTCTCGTATTCCTCCTCCCGAAAGGTGATAAATTCGATAGAGTTGATGCTGGCCGGCCGCACTCCATGCCGGTGAAATAGCTCGTTCAGGTCCGACACGGAGTTATTTTGCAGGTAGCGATCCATCTTGGTGGCCCAGATCTCCAGATAGCCAAAGCCGGCCTCTCCTGCCACGGCGATGTCGGTGGGCAGATCGGAGGTCATGGTAGACGCTCCATTAATGGCTAATTGCATGTTTCGCCTCCTTAATGCATTTTTTCTGTTGATTTGCCCAGTCTTACTATTTCTATGATATCCTCTGGGGTTACGTCTTGTTTATAATAATCTCCTATCTTGATACCGTGATCCAGGATGGTGAACTTATCTGCCACCTGGTAGACGTGGTATATGTTGTGTGTGATAAATATGACTGGAATGCCGCTTTTCTTTAAATTTTCCATAAATTGTAGGACTATTTCGGTCTCTTTGACCGATAGAGCGGTGGTCGGCTCATCTAAAATCACCAACTTAGCCTTAAAATACATGGCCCTGCCGATATTGATAGATTGTCGTTCGCCGCCGGATAGAACGGCGGTCACGGTATCCGGGGTCCTCTTCCTTCTTATGCCCACCCGCTCCAGGGCTTTGCTGCATTCCCCTTCTATCTTTCCCATGTCGAGAAAATTGAAGGGGCCGGTCCTGGTGGTCAGTTCTCTACCCAGGAAGAAGTTCCTGGCGATGCTCATTAAATCTACCACGCCCAAACCCTGGTAAACGGTCTCGATGCCGGCGTCTCTGGCTTCGCGTGGGGAGGAAAAGCGGACCCTTTTTCCATCGAAATAAATTGCGCCCTCGTCTGCCGGGTAAAGGCCGGTCAGGATTTTGATCAGGGTGGATTTGCCCGCCCCGTTATCCCCAATCAGGCCCACGATCTCGTCGCAGCAGACCGTAAAGTCCACGCCCTCTAAGGCCCGCACCTCTCCGAATTTCTTATGGATGTTCACCATCTCCACCAGGAGTGCCCGTTCATTTACGCTGCGAGACAAGCTCGCAGGTATTGTTTCCGGCTTGCTCATTGGCTTATGGCCCTCCTTATCACACTTACGTTGATAATAGCTGCTACCACCAGCACTATCCCGATGAAAGCTTTATACCAATAGGCGGGTGCGCCAGACAGGATCAAACCGGAGCTTAACGCGGATACCAGCACGGCCCCTATACATGCCCCTTGTATGGTCCCGTAGCCTCCCGTAATGAGGCAGCCGCCCATCACGGCGGAGGCTATGGCGTCAAGCTCCATAAATTCTCCGTGGGTGGCGGCTACGGTGTGCATCCTGGCCGCCGAAATGCAGCCCGCCAATCCAGCCAGGAGGGCGCACAAAACGAAGTTCGTTAATCTGACCTGATCCACTTTTATACCCATCGCCCTGGCTACTTCCTTGTTTCCGCCCACGGCTAACACCCAGTTTCCATACGACGTGCGGGAAAGCACCACCGCAAATACCAACGCCGCTATGATAAACCAGACGGTGGAGATGTAAAAATGGCTGGTGAGCTTGCCCCCCAACGCGTCTATGAAACCGTCGAGAGATGTAAAAGACCTGGGAAAGCCCCCCATGGCGAAATATATCACCCCCCTTATGAACATCATCATCCCTAAAGTGGTGATGAGGGAAGAGACGTGCGTTTTGGTGGCGATTATCCCGTTGAAGAAGCCGACCAGGCAGGCCGCTCCCACAGCGATGATGAAAGCCGGTATACTGCCTGTGTTCTTGGAGAGCAACACGAAGAACAGGGCGCTCATCCCAAAAACAGAACCGACGGACAGGTCAATTTCGCCCGAAATGAGGATAAAGGCGATGCCGATAGTCATGATCCCCAGCTCTGCCCCTTTAACCAGCAAGGCTCCCAGGTTGCGTAGCGTTATAAATTTACCATTTGAAAGATAAGCGAATATAAGGGATACAATAATCAGGCTGATTAATATGCCTAATTCCGGCCTCTTACCGATTTTTTTAATAAAACTTATCATTTTTATGGTCTCTTTTTATGATTTATGTGGCATAAAAGAAAAAAAGCAGGCCACTTCTCGTTTAAAGAAGTGGCCTGCCCAAGGATCATTCTCCCCATCCGGCCAGTTCGTTATAGCCGTCCTCGCCGAAGAGGTTGATCATTTTCTCCTTCCAGGCGGGGGCGGTGGTCTCGTCTATGATGACCGGACCGATTATCTCTTCCGGAGGCGGCACGTAGCCATATTCATTGTAGATGTAAAGCCACATGACCGGCAGATACCCTTGCAGGTAGAACTGCTGGCTGTGGGTGGCGATCACGTACCCCCTGATGATGCCTTCCACGGACATGGGGCTTTCGTCCACGGTGGCGATCACCACCTCGCCCTCTTTGCCCAGGTCCTTGGTGGCATTGTATACGTAGGGAGTAGCCAGCATGGTGACGATCCAGATGGCATCGGTGTCCTCGTTGGCTTCCAGGTAGGCCCGCCAGACGTCGTAGATTGTGGCTGCTTCCTCGGTCAGCGCCACTTTTTCTACGGTCGCGACCCCGGCCTCCTCCAGGGTATCTATCAAGCCCTGGCACCTCATCTCCGCGCCGGCGTGGCCGACGTGGCCGATGCCGCAGGCTACCCGTCTCGGTGGCTCCTCAAATTCCTGGAGCATCCTTTGAGCCATCTGCACGCCGGTCAGGTACTCATCGCCGCCCACGTAGGTCAAATAGGGGATCCTCTCCCCAATTGGCCTGGGATCCGCGATGTTGGAGGCAATCACCGGAATGCCCGCCGCGATCGCTTCCCGTAGCGGCCCTTCCAGGGCTGTGGCGTCGGTGATGGGAACGATCAGCCCATCGGGCTCGGCCGCGATCGCCGTCTGGAGCATGTTCAACTGTTCCTCAACCGAAAATCTCTCCGGGGCCACGTACTCTACTTTGACGGGCAATATCTGGGAGATGTCCTCAATAGAGCTTGTGAGCCACTTCATATTGGGATCGGGGGGGCCTATGTGGGACACAAAGTAATACGTATACTTTGCCTCCTGCGCCTGGGAAACCGATCCAGGGCCAATAGCTACCGCTAACCCTGCTATCAGGGTTACCACCAATATTAACTTTGCCCAACTTTTCATCGCTTATACCCTCCTTATTTACGGTATCTTGGGAAACTACTAAAACAGTTTAGGTAACTCTGCTCTCTTTCACCACCTCCTTTCTACAGCCGCTCACATCTCAATGGTATCATCTTTTTGGGCCCTTGTCAAGTGCGACCCCGCCCGCGTGCCCCCCTTGTGTCTGATTCGAAGTTGGGGTATAATGCAGAGCAAGATGAAACGCAAAAAGGGTATCATACTAATCGGCATTGCTTATTCCGGCTTTATCATTCTGGGTATGCCGGATGGATTGCTGGGGGTGGCCTGGCCGTCCATCCGGGAGTCATTTAACATTTCCCTGGATGCGCTTGGAACGCTGCTGATAGCCACGATGATCGGTTATTTCCTGTCTAGTTTTAACAGCGGGCGCCTCGTATCCCGGATGGGGCTCGGGTCGCTGTTGATGGTCAGCAGCATTATAAGGGGAGTGGGTCTATTAGGATGTGCCTTATCGCCCACCTGGTGGGTGATGGTTTTATCTGGGCTGTTGGCAGGCATAGGGGGCGGGGTTATAGATGCTGGCGGGAATACCTATGTTGCCACTAACCATAGCGCGGGCCTTCTGAACTGGTTACATGCTAGCTGGGGACTTGGGGCTGCTTTCGGCCCCTTGATTATGACCGCCGTGCTCAGTATGGGACAGTCCTGGCGCTGGGGTTACGTAATTGTTGGGATAGTGCAGGGTTTGTTCGCGGTTTGTTACGGTTTGACGTTAGGTGCCTGGCACTTTGGAAGTGCCAGGCACCTGGGCTCTGAGCCGAAATCAAAACCCGGCTCGCCAGCAGACAGGGTGAGCAGCGGCGATACCTTAAGGCTACCTGTTGTCTGGTTTAGCATAGTCTTATTTTTCATCTATACGGGCCTTGAAGGTGCTACTGGACAATGGACCTACAGTCTTTTTACCGAAGCGCGCTCAGTGGCGCTAAGCACCGCCGGACTTTGGATCAGCGTCTTCTGGACCAGTTTTACGGTTGGGCGCCTGGTGGCGGGCGTGGTGGTAGACCGTATGGGGCTCCTCCCATTGTTACGCATGAGTATCCTGGGAGCCATGTGTGGGGCTATACTCGTTTGGTGGAACGCAACCAACCTCCTCGGTTTTTTAGGGTTGGCCCTGATGGGTTTGTCATTTGGCCCCATTTTTCCGTTGCTGATCGCGGATACGCCTGGGCGACTTGGCGCTGAGCACGCGGCCAATGCCATTGGTTTTCAGATAGGCGCGGCCAGCCTCGGGATAGGGATCATGCCAGGGATTGCGGGGGTTCTGGCAGAAAATCTGGGGCTGGAGATCATTGGGCCGTTCTTGCTGGCAGGTTCCATCGTTGTGTTTTTGCTGAACGAAGCTATCACCCCCCGCGGGTAGTGGCGTTCATATTGAGGGAGTGATGGATGAGTGATGGATGAAGGAGAGAGCAGATGACTACCTCCTGGGAACGCTTCAAACAGGCCGCCCGCCTGGAAGAGCCGGATCAGGTGCCGGTGGCTTTAATCGTCGATAGCCCCTGGCTGCCTGGCTACGCCGGTATTGACACCCGTGATTATTTCCTCTTCCCCGACCAATGGCTGGAGATCAACCTGGGGCTACGATCTCGCTTCCCCGAAGCGGTCTGGCTGCCGGGCTTCTGGGTCGAATATGGCATGGCCGCTGAACCCTCTGCCCTGGGGGCCAGGATATTGTTTCACCCCGATCATCCCCCTTCCATCGAGCCGGTGATCGCCGATCTCGCTTTCTGGGCCGAGGTCAGGCCGGCCAATCCCCAGCAGGCCGGGTTGATGCCCCTGGTTCTTCGTCTCTACCAGGTTATGGAGGAACGGTTGCAGGCTGAGGGTTTGGGCATCAAGATGGTCGGGGCGCGTGGCCCGCTGGCGGTGGCGGGCTGGATCGTGGGCCTCACCAGCCTGATGACCGGCCTGGTTGAAAATCCCGATCAGGTGAACCGCTTTCTGGATACCCTGACCACCACCATCATCCGCTGGCTGCACGCTCAACTCGATACCCTGCGCCAGCCGGAGGGCATCGTGCTGCTCGACGATATCGTGGGCATGATCTCGAAGCGGCACTACCAGGAGTTTGCTCACCCTCATCTGCGTCGCATCTTCGACGAGTTCGAGGGCCTGATCCGCGTCTATCACAACGACGCTCCCTGTATGCACCTGGTCGAAAGCCTGGCCGAAGCCAACTTCGAGGTCTTCAACTTCAGCCACGAGATGGACATCGCCCAGGTAAAGGCCAAAATGGGCCACCGGGTGGCGCTGATGGGCAACGTGCCCCCCCTGGATGTGGCGGGGCGCGCGTCGCCCGAGGTGGTGGAAAAATGGGCCTGGGAATGCCTGGACAAAGCCGCGCCGGGCGGAGGCATGATCCTTTCGGTAGGCGGCGGGGTCTCGCCCGACACGCCGCCCGAAAACATCGACGCCTTGCTGAAAGCCGCCCACCAGTGGTCAGAAAACCGTTGAGAGGCTGCCCCGGATTTTGGTCACGGATGTACCTGTTCCGTGTCGGTAAGCTGTCCGCCAAAGAGCGGGTAAAGTCAAAGCAAACTTACAGTTGCTTTTTATTCTCCCATGTGCTATCATATCGGGGATGAAATGGGTAGAAAAGAGGATCGTGCGTGGCTTTGAACTATCGGCTCTATCCTAACGTTCAGATGGGAGAAGGGGCTTACCTCGGCGATTTCGTGATCATCGGTCAGCCGCCACAAGGCAGAGAGCCCGGCGAACTGGCTACCGTCATCGGTCGGGGGGCGGTCATCCGTTCTCACACCGTCATCTACGCCGGGAATCGCATCGGCGACCGTTTCCAGACGGGACACGGCGTCCTGCTGCGCGAGGAGAACGAGATAGGCCACCAGGTGAGCATCGGCAGCCATTCCGTGGTCGAGCATCACGTGCGGATAGGTAACGGAGTGCGTCTCCATTCCCAGGTCTTCGTGCCGGAGTATTCGATTCTGGAGGACGGCTGCTGGCTGGGCCCCAACGTGGTGCTGACCAACGCTTTGCATCCCCGCTGCCCCAGGGTCAAGGAATGCCTTAAGGGTGCGACCATCAAACGGGAGGCCAAGATCGGGGCCGGGGCCATCCTCCTGCCCGACATCACCATCGGCGCGGAAGCCCTGATCGGAGCCGGGGCGGTGGTGGTGGAGGACGTGCCCCCCAGGGCAGTGGTGGTCGGCAACCCAGGACGAGCGATCAAAACCATCGACGAACTGGAATGTCCGTATGATCTGGTGGAAAAACCATATGGCTGAGAGAGCAGACCATAGCCATTAAAAACTGAGGATAAAATAAGTATAAGTAAAGGAGGCTCTATCTTTTCATGAACATCCCTCTTGTAGACTTGAAAGCCCAATACCTTTCCATCAAAGACGAGATCGACGCCGCCGTGCAACGTGTCATCGACAACACCGCTTTCATCATGGGCCCCGAAGTGGAAAGGTTCGAGGGCGATTTCGCCGCCTTCTGCGAGACAAAACACGCCGTAGGCGCCAGCTCCGGCACTTCAGCCCTGCACCTGGCCTTTTTGGGCTGTGGTCTGGAGCCGGGCGATGAGGTCATCACCACCACCTTCACCTTCATCGGCACCACGTCCATGATGACCAGCCTGGGACTCAAGCCCGTCTTCGTGGACATCGACCCGGACACCTACAACATCGCCCCTGAAAAGATCGAGGCCGCCATCACCGAGCGGACAAAAGCTATCTTGCCCGTCCACCTCTACGGCCAACCGGCGGAGATGGACGCCATCCTGGACATCGCCGAGCGACGTGGCCTGACCGTCATCGAGGACGCGGCCCAGGCTCACGGAGCGGAGTACAAGGGACGGCGGGCAGGAACTATGGGCCGGGTGGCTATCTTCAGTTTCTATCCCAGCAAGAACCTGGGCGCTTACGGCGACGCCGGGATGGTGGTCACCGATGACGACGAGATCGCCGAGCGGGTGCGGATGCTGCGCAACCATGGCCGTACGGGAAAGTACGAGCATCTGATAAAGGGCTACAACTACCGTCTCGACGCTCTACAGGCCGCTATCCTGGGGGCCAAACTGCCCCACCTGGAGAAGTGGAACCAGGCCCGTCGTCGCATCGCCAACCTCTACCGGGTGGCCCTGGCCGGCCTGGACCTCGTTTTGCCCTTCGAGCCGGAGCACGTCAAAGCGGTCTACCACGTGTTCGCCATCCGCTCGCCCCGGCGCGACGAACTGCAAGAGCACCTCGGCAACGAAGGTATCTCCACCGTCATCCACTATCCCATCCCTTTGCACCTGCAACCGGCCTACAAAGACCTGGGATACAAAGAGGGTGATCTGCCCGTAGCTGAGGAATGTGCCCGACAGGTTTTGTCCCTGCCCATGTATGCTGAACTATCGGCGGAGCAGGTCGAACGGGTAGCGGAGGCTGTCAGAGCTTTTGCGAGTTAACGAGTTGAAAGAGGAAGAGGATGGTCGAACGTCGCCTTTCTGTGTTGATCTGCCTTTTCCTCTTCCTGTTTTTCATTTACCTGCTGGCCTTTAGCGGCATTTTGCATTCCAGCGATGCCGTCTCCATGTTCTGCGTGACGGAGAGCATCGTCAAGCGTGGCGGGTTCAGCGTCAGCCCCATGTGGTGGATGGGGCCGGCCTTCAGAAATCCCGGCCTGGACGGGGAACTGTACTCCAAGTACGGCCTGGGCCAATCGCTGCTGGCTGTGCCCCTGTACTGGCTGGCGATGCAGACCCCTGGCCTGGGCCAGGTTCAAACGGTGATGCTTTTCAGCGCCCTGGTCACCGCCCTCAACGCGGTGGTCGTCTTCCTCTACGTCCTGGCCGTAGCCCGTTCGCAGTCCACGGCCTTGCTGGTAGCCCTGATCTTTGGGCTTTGCACCCCGGCTGCGGTCTACGCCAAGCACTTTTTCAGCGAGCCTCTGGTCGCTCTGGGGCTTACGCTGACCGTCTATTTCCTCCTGCTCTACCGGGAGAGGGGACGTCCTTTCCATGTGCTTGCGGCAGGCATGGCCCTGGCCCTGACCATCCTGACCAAAACGGTCAACGTCGCCACTGTCCCTATCTTTGCCCTCTACGCCTTCTGGCCTCGTCGCGGCGGCAAGGGGCGCGGTCTGGATATCGGCCTGTTTGGTCTGCCCCTGGTGGTTTCGCTGCTGACCATCGCCCTTTATAACTACCTGCGCTTCGGCAACGTGCTGGAAACGGGCTATCAAAATGTCAGCTTTTCCACCTCTTTCCTGAAGGGAGTGTATGGCCTGCTGCTCAGTCCAGGCAAGGGGCTTTTCTTTTACTCGCCCATCCTGGGGCTGGCCTTGCTCTCGATCCCGGCCCTTCTCAGGCGGCAGCGGAGGGAGGCGATCCTGATAGCCTCGCTCTTCGTCGTCTATTGTGTCCTGTTCGGCACGTGGTACTCCTGGCGGGGAGGGACCACTAACTGGGGGCCGCGTCTCATCGTGCCCCTAAGTCCCTTGCTGGCTATGGCCCTGACCCCCGCCGTCGAGTTCGTTTGTAGCCACGACTTAAGTCGTTACTACAAGTGGCTGGCTTCCATAGGATTCCTGTTTCTGTTCGCTCTCAGCTTTGTCATCCAGGTGGTGGGGGCCGCTATCAGCCCTGTTCTATACGAGTCCAGGCTGGCAGAGCGTTTTCCCGACTGGGTTGGACTGCTGGTCTATAACCCACACTATTCTCCCCTGGTGGGGTATTGGCGACTGCTGCATCTGGAGAATCTCGACCTGGCCTGGGCCAGACTTTACAACCAACGCCTCGGCGTGGATTGGCTCATCCTGATAGTCACGGTGGGCCTGATCCTGGCCTGGGGAGCGGGCCTTTTGTACCTTCTTCGCAGTAACGACTTAAGTCGTGGTCAGGTGCCTGGCACTTCCAAAGTGCCTGGCACCTTGGGGAAGCGGGCAGTCCTGATCGCCTGCGCCCTGCTCCTCCCTCCGCTGGTAGCTGGTTTCTCGCTGCAACGCTATTACCACGATCCACATTACCAGGTTGGCCCCGATTATCAGGCTTTGCTGGCCCACCTGGAGGATAAGGCGCAGGCCAACGAGGCCCTGGTCCTGGACGATGCCAGCTACGTCAACACCGTCCTGAACTATAGCAAAGCCCGCCTGAACGTGTACAGCCTGGACAAAGACGAGCTGCCCCAGGAAGAGGAGACGGAAAGCCTGCTGGAAAGGCTGGTGGGCCGCTACGAACGTATCTGGCTGGCTACCAAACCTATTCCGCCCTTTGGCTGGCCGCTCCCGGTGGATATGTGGTTTGCGTCGCGGGCTTACAGGCTGGCAGAGGTGGAGTTCAGCCAGAGGTTACGGCTGGTCCTCTACGCCACGCGGAACGCTCCCGACCCGCAGCAGCCTCAGCAGGCCACCGACTGGCGCTTTGGCTCCAACATCCGGCTCCTTGGCTACGACCTCCACACAGACAATGGTGCCCTTAGCGGCGGAGATGCCTTCCAGCTCTCCTTTTTGTGGGAAGCTACCGGGCCAGTGACGGAGAATTACATGATCTTCGTCCACCTCCTGGACGAGAGCGGTAGAGCCTGGTTGCAGGTGGATCGGCCCGGCCAGGACGGTTATCGGCCTACCCAATCGTGGCGGCCCGGCGAGAAGCTACGCGATAACTACTGGCTGGAGGTGCCGCCCGACGTACCGCCCGGCCCATACCACCTGGTGGCTGGCATGCACGGGTGGGAAACCCTGGAGTGTCTGCCGATTCGGGGTGTAGATGGGGAGGTTATAGGAGATCAACTCTCGTTGGGGGACATCACCGTATCGCCTTAGGCGTATCAGGTGCCTGGCACTTTGGAAGTGCCAGGCACCTGGGAGCATACGTCAGAAAACCCTTGCTCTCCCGTGCAATCTGTGATAAGATGTATATACCGTATACCTTTCATGAACCTTTTGTAAGGAGGAGGTCAAATGCTGAAAAACCGAATGCGATACAGTAAGGCGGTCCTTTATCTGGCGGTGCTCATCATCCTGGCGCTGCCCCTTCCTGCCCAGGCCGCCGACCCCGAGGTAAAAACCATCAGCGTGGTGCCGGAGAGTCCCCCGCCCCTGCACCCGCAGTGGACGAGCTACACCAACAGTAACTACGTCAACGATCTGGTGCGCGTGGGGGATTACCTTTGGGCAGCCACGAGTGGCGGGGTGCTGCGCTGGAGCCTGGCCGACGGCACCTGTACGAAGTACACCCCCGAACACGGCCTGGCTTCAAATGTTGTATTGTCCATTGCCGTGGACAGGGAAGGAGCGCTCTGGTTCGGAACTTTGAACGGGGTGAGCCGCTTCGACGGCACCGCCTGGACGACCTACACCCAAAAGGACGGCCTGGCTCATAACCGTGTCCTGGCCATCGCCGTGGATGCCGATGGAGCGCTCTGGTTCGGCACGAGAGGCGGCGGGGTGAGCCGCTTCGACGGCACCACCTGGACGACCTACACCACCGAGGATGGCCTGACCCATAACATTGTCCATGCCATCGTCTTGGACGGCGAAGGGGTGCTCTGGTTCGGCACAGACAATGGGGTGAGCCGCTTCGACGACCAGAACTGGACGACCTACACCGCGGAGGATGGCCTGGCCGATAACCGTGTCTATGCCATCGCCCTGGACGGCGGGGGGGCGCTCTGGTTCGGCACGTGGGGCGGGGCAAGCCGCTTCGACGACGCCACCTGGACGACCTACACCACAGAGGACGGCCTGGTCAGAAATTATGTCCGGGTCATCGCCCTGGACGGCGAGGGAGCACTCTGGTTCGGAACGCCTGACGGAGTGAGCCGCTTCGACGACCAGAGCTGGACGACCTACACCGCAAGAGATGGCCTGGCCGATGACTATGTCAATGCCATCGCCCTGGACGGCGGGGGGGCGCTCTGGTTCGGCACGGACGGCGGCGGGGTGAGCCGCTTCGACGGCACCACCTGGACGACCTACACCACAGAGGACGGCCTGGCCGATAACCGTGTCCAGGCCATTGCCCTGGACGGCGAGGGGGCGCTCTGGTTCGGCACGTGGGACGGGGTGAGCCGCTTCGACGGCACCGCCTGGACGACCTACACCGCAGAGGACGGCCTGGCCGATAACGTTGTCTATGCCGTCGCCCTGGACGGCGAGGGGGCGCTCTGGTTCGGCACGGACAGCGGCGGGGCAAGCCGCTTCGACGACCAGAACTGGACGACCTACACCGCGGAGGACGGCCTGGCCGATAACCGTGTCTATGCCATCGTCCTGGACACCGATGGGGCGCTCTGGTTCGGCACGTGGAGCGGGGCAAGCCGCTTCGACGGCACCACCTGGACGACTTACACCATGAGGGACGGCCTGGCCGACCACGTTGTCTATGCCATCGCCTTGGACGCCGAGGGGGCGCTCTGGTTCGGAGCTGGCTACTCGAATGTAATCATGATCGGCGGGGTGAGCCGCTTCGACGGCACTGCCTGGACGACCTACAAAGAAGAGGACGGCCTGGCCCATGGCTATGTCAATGCCATCGCCCTGGACGCCGAGGGGGCGCTCTGGTTCGGAACATACGACGGAGTGAACCGCTTCGATGACGCCACCTGGACGACCTACACCACAGAGGATGGCCTGGCCGATGACTTTGTTCAGGCCATCGCCCTGGACGGCGAGGGGGCGCTCTGGTTCGGCACGGGCAATGGAGTGAGCCGCTTCGACGGCATCACCTGGACGACCTACACCACCGAGGACGGTCTGGCCCATAACGATGTCAAGGCCATCGCCCTGGACGACGATGGAGCACTCTGGTTCGGCACGATGGGCGGGGTGAGCCGTTTTACCCCGGAGTAGGGGGCGGGTCGGTAGCCTACGTATCAGGTGCCTGGCACTTTGGAAGTGTCAGGCACCTTGCTCTTCACACGCCAGGCTTCTTTGCAAAATATGGGGCGATATGGTATCATTTTTACGTCCAATCTATGTTCAATGAGGTGGAAACCAGTTGATGAACGATCAACCCACCGTCTCCGTCCTTGTTCCGGCCCGCAACGAGGAGGGCAACGTCACCCTGGTCATCGACAAGATCGCCAAAGCCTTCGCCAATAACGGTCTGGAGGGCGAGGTGATCTTTGTCAACGACGGCTCGACGGACGGCACCGCGAGAGAGGCGGAAGCCTGCGCCCGGCGCTATCCTTTCGTCAAGGTCGTCAACCACCGCCGCAATCTGGGGCTTACGGAGGCCATGCGCACCGGCTTCCGCCGCGCCTGCGGCCAGGTGATCGTCTTCCTGCCGGGCGATATGGAATCCGACCCGGAAGAGGACATCCCCAAACTGCTGGATAAAATGGCCGAGGGTTACGACGTGGTGGCCGGGTGGCGACAGGGACGGCGCGACGGCAAGGTATTTGCCTCCAGGATATATAACGTCGTCTCGCGCCTGCTGTTCAACGTCCAGGCTCACGACATGAACTGGATCAAAGCCTTTCGCCGCGAGGTGGTGGAAAACATCCACCTGCGCTCCGACTGGCATCGCTTCATTCTGATGATCGCCGCCGCCCAGGGTTATCGCGTCGGCGAAGTGAAGACCAACTACTACCCCCGCCAGCAGGGACGGTCGCATTTCGGCCTGGGGCGCATCCCTGTTTCCTTCCTGGACGTGCTGGTGGTCAAGTTCCTGCTCACCTTTGGCCGCAAGCCGATGCTCTTCTTCGGCGGGCTGGGCCTGATCCTGATCCTGAGCGCGGCGGTTATCGGCCTGGTTCTGCTCTACCTGTGGTTCGCTTTCTACATGCAGAAGCGTCCCATCCTGATCCTGGCCGGCGTTTTGGCTTTGGCCGGATTGCTCCTGATCCTGGTCGGTTTTGTGGCCGAGCTGGTGGTCAGCCAGCAGGAACGCATCGAGGACTTGGAACGAGCCATCCAGGACCTGTCTGACAAAATCGAAGATGCACGTACTGTACATCACCACTAATTTCCCCCGCTGGGAAGGGGACCCCCATTCGCCCTGGATCGTGGAGATGATCCGGCTGCTGCGTCGGCGCGGGGTCGAGGTAGACGTTTTGGCTCCCTCTTATCAGGGATTGGGGGACCATACTATCTACGACATTCCCGTCTACCGTCACCGCTATTTCTTCAAACCCTGGGAAAACCTGACCCACACCGAGGGCGCCCCTAACCGCATCAAAAACCCGCTCTACCTGCCCCTGGTCGCGCCCTACATGCTGTCTGGCGTTCTGGCTACCATCCGTCGCTGCCGCCGCCGCAGGTACGACGTGATACACGTTCACTGGCCTCTACCCCAGGGCGTTTTCGGGCTGGTGGGCAAGAGGGTAAGCGGGGCGCGGCTGGTGGCCTCTTTCCACGGGGCGGAGCTTTTGCTGGTGCGGCGTTATCCCTTTCTCCAGCCGATCCTCAAGTACCTCACCGAACGCTGCGACGCCGTATCTGCCAATTCCTCCTTTACGGCCGGCCTGATCCGCCAGATCGCCGACGTCGAGGTGCAGGTCATCCCCTACGGTTCGGCCCTCAAGGTGCCTGGCACTTTGGAAGTGCCAGGCACCTCCAGGCCAAGTGCCAGGCACCTTGAGCCGGGAAGGGTGCTCTTCGTGGGGCGTCTCATCGAGCGCAAAGGGCTGCCCCATCTGATCGAGGCCATGGATCGCCTCAAAGAGCGCCTCCAGGTTCGGCTGGACATCGTGGGGCTGGGCTACCAGGAGATGGAGCTAAAAAGGATGGTGGCCGAGAGAGGTCTGGAGAAGGTGGTGATCTTCCGAGGGCGGGTGACGGAGGAGGAGTTGAACGAGCTATACGCCGGTTGCGACGTTTTCGTCCTGCCTTCCATCGTCGATGCTCAGGGCGACACCGAGGGGCTGGGCGTCGTCCTGCTGGAGGCCCTGAGCTACAAGAAACCGGTCATCGGCACAAACGTGGGCGGCATCCCCGATATCATCATCCCCGACGAAACGGGGCTTATGGTCGAGGCAGGCCACTCCGCAGCCCTGGCCCAGGCCATCGAGCGGGTCCTGACCGACCAGGCCCTGGCCCGGCGGCTGGGAGAGGCCGGGTTTGAATACGTCAGCCAGCGTTTCTCCTGGCCGCGCATCGTGGACGAGGTCATGGCCCTCTACTCTCCCGCACCGCAAACGCCTCGATGAAATCCACCTGGCGACGCATCCTCGGCTATCTGCTCCTGGCGGTCGTCTTCTTCTTCCTGGGCCGCGCTCTCTACCACAACTGGGAGCAGGTTCGACAGTACGACTGGACCTTCAACAGCGAACGTTCGTTGCTGCTGGCCCTCTCCCTGGGGGCTGTATTCGGCACGCTGGCCCTTTACGCCTGGCAGTGGAAGCTCACCCTGAACGCCCTGGGCGCAGATATCGGCTACGCTCAGACCTTCCGCATCTGGTTCATCGCCAACCTGGGCCGCTACGTGCCCGGCAAGGTGTGGCAGTTCGTGGGCTGGTTCTACCTCTGCGAACGAGAGGGCGTGACCAAAGTGCAAACCCTGACCAGCATCGCCGTCAACCAGGTGCTCCAGAACGTGACGGGGCTGGCTTGGGCCTTCGTGGTCTTCGTGCTCACCCAGGGCGCCGGAACGACTTCAGTCGCCGCCGGCACAAGGCCAGGCGGCTTTGTTACCACACCCGCCTGGATTCTGGTGCTGATTCCGCTGGGGGTGGTGGCCCTCCAGCCGCCGGTCATGGAATGGGCGCTAAACCGCGCCCTGCGACTGCTGGGCCGCGAGCCGGTCGCCATCGAACTGAGGAGCATCGATCTGATTCGCTTCGCCGGGGTTCACCTTCTGGGCTGGCTGGCCTATGGAGTGGCCTTTTACCTCTTCGTCAACGCCCTGCACCCCGTCCCCCTGAGTCTGATGCCCACCCTGGCGGGCGTCTTCGCCGGGGCCTACGTGGTCGGGTTCGTCAGCCTGCTGACGCCGGGCGGGCTAGGCGTGCGCGAGGGGGCCCTGACCTACCTGTTGGGTTTCTACCTGCCGCCCCAGGTGGCTATCGTGGTGGCTCTGCTCTCCAGGCTGTGGATAACGGCCGCGGAGTTGGTGGGGACGGGGATCGCTCTGTGGATCCCTGCCGACACGGATTCTGGTCACGGATGACACGGATTGGAGCGCGGAAAGGCGGAGGAGTGGAGGGCGTGGAAAAAACGGTCAGCGGATTTTGGAACGGATTTAACGGATTGTGCAGTTTGTGTTGTTGCAGAAAAGAGGCGGTGATGATATAATACATAGTGGAATCCGAGGCCACTAATTCGTCTCAGCCACCGCTTTAGAGTTTTATGATAGGGCGCCAGAAGTGGTTGGAGAGATGTCGGCAGGAAGAGATGGCTAGGACGCAGAGTGAGGAGCCGCCCTTCTAGTCCACCAGCCGTATCATCCACTTCCTAGAAGAGCATTCACTGGATGGGCAGGAGTAGTTTCTACGGAAATAGCTTCCCATTGACAGATGTGGTATAATTAAATTGCAGGGGTACCAACTACCATCCGTTTTATCTAAAGGCTATCACAGGAGCGCAGATATGTCATTAGGGATTGTTATCAAGGGACCTGAGGGCTTGGTCCTTGCAGCAGAGAGCCGTATTACCGTTGGTGCTAAACCAATACAAGGCCCAGAAATTCATGTCAACTTCGACAACGCTACGAAGTTACTCGCTTTCAGTGATCCGAATACTTCCTTTGGTGTCGTCACCTATGGTCTAGCAGCCATAGGCCTGAGAGGCGCTCATAGCTTCGTACCTGAATTTGAGGCATCGCTGCCTTCTGATCGCCTGACTGTTCAAGGCTTTTCTCAGTGCCTTAGCGATTTCTTCATGCAGCAGTGGAAGAGAGAAATGCCACCCGAATATCAAGGCCCTAACATGACCTTTGTAGTTGGAGGATTCAACGAAGGTGAACCCTATGGGTGTGTTTTTCTCTCTGAGATACCAAGGAACCCGAATCCAATTGAACAGCATCCTGACGGATTCGGCATAACATGGGGCGGTCAACGTGAATTCGTTGATCGACTGATACAAGGATATGACCATAGGTTGCCAGATGCCATTTCAAAAGCCTTGAACCTACAGGAAGAACAAAAACAATTAATGATGCAGGCCATCGCGCCAATGCAAATGCAAATTCCGCTTCCGGCGATGCCCTTGCAAGACTGTGTAAACCTCGCGATATTCTTCTTAAGAACTACTATCGCTGCGCAAAGGCTTACTGTGGGGATCAGAGGTTGTGGCGGTCCAATCGATGTAGCGACCATCACTAGACGAGAGGGCCTTTGCTTTGTTCAACGGAAGAAGATAGTCGGTGAAAAAGGCTAAGTAGATTAATCTTCTGAGACTCAGGAGGCTGTTATGGAGACTTTGAGAGATATAGAGCCATTCGGTTACTTGCATATTCCCGTACTATCTGACAGTGAGTTGACAGCGACTTACGAGACCACAAGCTGGGCAAAGTTAAGCAGGACGTGGAAGATTACAATGTATCTAACCTTCCCAGAGACCCAAGAGCCAGTAGAGATGCCTGCGGTGACACTGCCACTCGGCCCTATGACTGTCACAGAGCCATCCAAAGTGGAGGAAGAACCAGAAGATGCCATTCTGATCGCCTCCGGTATTCTGCCACGGCTGGTGGCCCGAGCTCGACAGGAGCCTCCCTCGCCCGATTGGGAGCGGGAATTGGATGAGCTATGAAATCGTCCTTGCCCGCTCTTTCAAACACAGTGTCAGACGACTGAAGAAACGGTTTCGGAATGTCCAGAATGACGTGAAAGTGGCCATTCGGACGCTTTTAGAAAAGCCAAGGCTGGGCACAGTTGTCCGCGGTAGCTCTGGTGTCCGTAAATTGCGGGTCCGTAACACCGATCTGGGCAAAGGCAAAAGAGGTGGCTACCGCTTGTTATACCATGTTGAGGATCAGCCTGTGCCTAGAATCTATCTGCTATTGTTGTATGCCAAGTCGGATCGGGAAGATATCACCAAGCAGGAGTTGAAACAATTGCTAGACGAGCTGGACGAGATGGGAGAATAGAATGCGGGATGCGCAGGGTTCGCTAAATAAATAGTTTGCGACATTCTAAGGTGTAACCGTTATGAACAATAACAAACAGATACGCCGACCTCTGGAGCTTGCGGGAGGGAAATACAACCCTCCCGCATTTTTATTTGAGCGCCCCCATCGTCATGCCCCGCACCAGGTATCGCTGGAAGAAGGCGTACATCAGGATGCCGGGGATCATGATGAGCAGGGCGGCCACGCAGGCGTTGCCGTATTCCGTGCCGCGCACCCCGGTGGGCAGGAAGAGGGTCACGGCCACCGAGACGGGGCGGGCCTTGCTGCCGGCCAGCACGTTGGCGAAGAAGAACTCATTGATGGAAAGCACGAAGCAGTACACCCCGGTAGCCAGCAGGCCCGGCCGGGCGATGGGGAGAATCACGCGGATAAAGGCTCCCATAGGGGAACAGCCATCCACCAGGGCCGCTTCTTCCAGCTCACGCGGTATATCCTCGAAAAAGCCGCGCAGGATCCAGACGGCAAAAGGCAGGTTGAAAACGCCGTAGAGGAGAATCAGCCCGATCAAGGTATCAAGCAGGCGCAGGCGGTTGTACATCAGGTAGATGGGGATGAGCACCGCGGCCGGCGGCATCATGCGCACCGAGAGGATGAACAGGGCCACGTTTTCCTTGCGCCAGATGTCGAAGCGGGCCAGGCTGTAAGCCGCCAGGCTGGCCAAGGTCAGGGCGAACAGCACGCTGCCTGTGGCGATTATGAGGCTGTTGAGATAGTAGCGCACAAAATCGGTGAAGTTGAGGACGTGGATCCAATGTTCCAGGGTGGGCTTAAAGATTATGGGGGGCGGTATCTGGAACAGATCGCCGACGGTCTTGATAGAAGTCAGGGCCAGCCAGATTAAAGGGAAGAAGGTGAAGATCAATACCAGGGCAATAGCCAGAACAAAAAGAGCTTTTTTCATCGTCCATCCTCCAATATCCATTTTCCAACTTCCATCCTCCAACTTCCAACCTCCAGATGAACCTCACAATTCCTCCCGGCGTAGGAGTCGGAACAGCACCATCGCCAGGATGGAGAGGATGATAATCATATAATAAGACATGGCTGCCGAATAACCGAAATTGCGGAACATGAAAGCTTCCTTCCAGACGCGAAAGCTGAGCACTTCTGTGAATGTGCCGGGGCCACCTTCGGTCATGACGTAGATCTTATCAAAAATTTTGAACACCTCTATAATCCGCAGGAGCAAAGCGATCATAATCAAGGGCCTGAGCAGAGGGAGCATTATGTACCAGAATATCTGCACGTTTGAGGCTCCGTCTACGCGGGCCGCTTCCAGCGGCTCCTGGGGTAAAGCCAGAAGGCCGGAAGAGAGCAAGAGCATAAAGAAAGGAGACCAATGCCAGACGTCGGCTATGACGATGGAGATCAAAGCCCAGGGGCGGCTCTGAAGCCACAACGGGCCCTGAATGCCGAGCAAACTGAGCAGATAGTTAAGCAGGCTGAAACTCGGCTGGTAAAGAAGCAGCCAGACTATCCCCACCACCACGGGAGTAACCATCATGGGCATGAGGGTAATGGTCCTGACCAGGCCCTGGCCCTTGAACTGCCGGTATAAAAGGAGGGCCACCCCGAAGCCCAACAAAAGCTCGAATATTACGGAGGCGGTGGTAAGCTCTACGGTGGTGAGCAGGCTGCCTTTGAAGATGGGGTCATTGAGCAACTCCAGGTAGTTGCGAAACCAGACAAAAGAGACCATCGGCATCCCGAGCGTGAAGTCCGTCAGGCTCAGGTAAACCGAATAGATCAGGGGATAGATGACGATGACTAGGATGGCAATCATGGCCGGAGCCAGCAGAAGATAGCCCAACCATTTACTTCTCAAAGTCCTCCTCCTTTCCCTTATAAAAATAAAAAGGAAACAAAGGCAAAGAGCAGGGTGCAATATCGAATTGGCTTTTCTTTCTGCTCTTTGCCTTGTCCCCTCAGGCCGGCCCGGTCAGGTCCCTTCAGTATCGGAGACTCGGATCGCCAGGTTAAAACAAGTGCGGGCCGGCCTTTTCTCTCACTTGTAAAGCTGCCACTTGACAGCCAGGGTCATATACCTGTCTTGAAGGGCGTCCAACGCTTCTTGCGGCGTAGCGGCCCCGGTCAGGGCATCGCTCAAGGCGACTTGCATGTAGTCCAGGAATTCCAGGTTGGGCACAATCTTCACTCCGGGCGGTACGCCAGGGAAGTCAATCGGCCCGGCTTCGAGGATGTCGTAGAAGGCCTTGTAGTTGGGCCAATCTTTTTGGATCTCCGGATCGGACAACAAGGAGATGCGGCAACTCTCGTAGTAGGGCACCAGCTCCGTCTCCAATTCCTTGGAGATCAGCCACTTGAGGAACTCCCAGGCCGCATCCGGGTTGGGGCAGTCTACGGAGATAGCCACCGTCCAGCCCCCGAGCAGGGACCTGCTGAAGGCCGTGCCGTCGGGGAGCACGCTGCCGGGCATGGGGGCCATGTCCCACTTGTCCACGATGACGGACTGATCCGGATCATCGTAGACGCCGATGATGGAGGACCACATGAGGCTCATGGCCGCCTCGCCACGCGCAAAAGCCATCATGTTCTCGTCGAAGCCGTATCCCAACACTTCTGGGGAAGCATATTTCTGGAGTTCCGCCATCTTCTCCAGGGCGGTAACGGCTTCGGGGGAATTGATGATGGGCAGCAGGCCGCGGTCGGTTTCCTCGAAGATGTAGGTGTCATAGCCACCCAGGAAGTTCAGATAGGTGCAGGCCACCTGGATTTCCTTGCGGGCCATCATGGTGATGCCGTACATATCCGGGGCATACTTTTCGGTGATCTCTTTGGCCAGGGCAATGGCCTCATCCCAGGTCTTCGGCACCTCGTAGCCGTTCTCCTCAAAGACGTCTTTACGATAGACCAGGTTCATGGGGTTGACGTGGGTGGGCACGCCGTACCACTTGCCCTCATACTTCATGTGGGTCTCGTGCAGCAGGGGATGGATGTCGTCCACGTCGATCTCGTCCCAGTCCCTCTCGAACCTATCGGTCAGGTCAACCAGGTACTCGGAGAAGAGCGGCAGGTCGGGGTGGTGGAGTTGCATTATATCGTACTCCCCGGTGTGGCCGTAGGCGGCCGCCAGGTCGTGCTCGAAAAGCCCCTCGAAGCCGTAAAAGTCAACCTCGACATCTATGCCCGTCATCTCTTTGAACTCGGGCAGGCGCTTGACAAACTCGCGCTCCCTTATCTCGTCAATCATGGAGACGCGCAACGTGACGCCTTCGAAGGGTTTCTCCTGGGCCACCGCCGCCAGGTTAGCAAAGCTGGCCACGATCACCACACACAAGCATAGTCCAATCAATACCTTCAGAGTTTTCATCTTCGAACTCCTCCTTTCATTCATTGTGTATTAGCTATTGTATTAGCATCCTATAAGCCGCTTTAATCCTGGTGCGTCACCTCCTTCCTCTCTTCCTCAGAGATCACTCAACATCTGGTAGTAAGTCTTTAGATCAAAAAACGGATTTCACAGATGTGATATCATCCGTGAAATCCGCCACCAAAATCCACGTCCCACCTGAGAGAACAAACCGTTAAAGACATGCTACCTCTTACCCTTTGTCTTTCTTATAATAACAGAAAAGTCAGAGGATGTCAATCCCGTTGGGGGCAATTGGCTGCAAACGTTTGCAACACTTCTTAGTATACCATATCTCCCTGCCCTTGTCAATACCGTGCGATTGATTTTTAAGGTTTTTCTGGGAATCGGGCGTGGTTGCCCTTTTAGAACAAAAGTGCTATAATGATAGCCGAGAAGCAAAACCAAACGGGAAACCGAAGGGGCGAAGCTTATGGAAGAGGCTGAGATCCAGGGGGTACGTTTCACCCTGCCCCTGCCGCCGAGCATCAACAAACAATACGCTACGGTGGGGGGGAAACGGGTGTTGAGCAAGGCCCATCGCCGCTACAAGAAAACGGTGCGGAGCGTTCTGCGTCGTCTGCGTCTGGAGGGCAAACTATCGGACGAGATGATGGAAATTCTGCGCCGTGGCTACGTGGGGCTGTTCATCGATTTCTACTTTGAGACGCCCCTGCGCCGCGACCTGGACGGCGGGTTGAAGATCACCCAGGATGCCATCTGCGATGCCCTGGGCCTCAACGATAACCGGGTGGTGGACATCCACCTGGTCAAACGTATTGACCCCGCGCGGCCTCGCCTGGAGGTCGAGCTGGAAGCTATCCCCCACTGGCAGTTCGACCAGGAGTACCTCTATCTGCAAAAAGATTGAAGCGCGGAAGTGTGGAAACCCCGAAGGGGCGCGGCACTATGAAAAGAAAGTGCCGCGCCCCAGTACTCTATCTGCAAATGGGACGAGCACTGCGCCCGCCGTCACTCCGCCGCCTACTCCAACTCTGGCCGCCACGCTCACCCCGCTGCCCACCAACACTCCCATCCCTTCACCAACCGATACTCTCACTCCACTGCCCCCGGCCACCGCGGGCTGCCCCGGTGGCTGCCGTGAACACAAATCCGGTTGTAGGGCTTTTTGCTTTTTGGCGGAGGATGATGTAAGATGTAGGCAAACAAAGCTCTCTGGGAGGGCGTTTGAGTATGACAGAAACCCACCCCCGTCTGACTCTGGGCCTGGTGTGGCTGTTAATTATCCTCTACATTATCAGCTTTGGGACGTTGTCCATTCTGAAACACGAAGCCTTCAAGACCCACGCTGCTGACCTGGGCAACATGGATCAACCCATCTGGAACACCCTGCACGGCCACTTTGTAGAGGAGACCAAAAATGACGGAAGCCAGGGCCCCCGTCTGACAGATCACTTTGAGCCGGTCTTTGCGCTGGTCTCTCTTTCTTTCCTTGTCTACGATAATGTGGTCAGCATCCTTATCCTTCAGACGGTAGCCATCGCCCTGGGAGCTTTGCCCGTTTTCTGGCTGGCCCGGGCTAAGCTGAAGAACGAGTGGGTGGCGGTAGTCTTCGCCGCCGTCTATCTTCTTTTCCCCGCTCTTCAGGCGGCCAACCTGACGGAGTTTCACGCTGCCCCTCTGGCGGTTGCTCCTCTCCTCTTTGCCTTTCACTATGTCGAAGAGGGTAAGTATCGTTGGGTCTGGCTTTGCGCTTTGCTGGCCCTGAGCGTCAAGGAAGAGATCGCGCTTTCGGTTTTTATGCTGGGCCTCTACGTTTTATTCGTGCGCCGGGAGCGGCTGCAAGGGGCACTCCTGGCTCTGACCAGTCTGGTCTGGTTTGCGGGGGCCACTTTCGTTATTATTCCCTACTACAGCCCTTCTGGAAATTCCGTCTACGTGGGCCGCTATGCCAGCCTGGGGGGTAGTTTTAGCGGGGTGATAAAGACGTTTCTAAGTCGTCCGCTGTTTGTGCTGGGTTTTGCTTTGAGCGCTTCTAAGCTGGCCTACCTGGCCGGTCTGCTGGCTTCGGTTGGCTATCTATCCCTTTTCAGCCCTCTGACTTTGGTGCTGAGTGTGCCCCTGCTGGCGGCCAACGTGCTCAGCGACTATCCGGCCATGTATTCTGGCGAGTTCCACTATTCGGCTCCCCTCGTCCCTTTTTTGGTCGTCTCCGCCGTGTACGGGGCGGCCTGGTTGCTGGACCGTCTGGTGTCCCGCTTTGCGCTGAAACGACGAACGGCGCTCTACGTCCTGACGGGCTGGGTTCTGCTCTGGAGTCTGGGCTATCAACACCTGAGGGGCTTTACTCCGCTGGCGGCTAACTTTGAGGTGCCTCGCGTAAGTGCCCACCATCGTCTCTTCTCGCGCTTCGCGGCCCAGATTCCGCCTCAGGCGATAGTTTC
Organism: uncultured Anaerolineales bacterium; assembly: GCA_964646625.1. Lineage (GTDB taxonomy): Bacteria > Chloroflexota > Anaerolineae > CAZYHC01 > CAZYHC01 > DAOULT01. The sequence goes on along the minus strand of CAZYHC010000034.1, from coordinate 21,530 downwards.
TACCACTCCACCTCTCTTCCCCCACCTGAGCCATCGCCGGGTGATTTACCTCTTCCCTGTGGTTAAGGATGCCGAATACGTCCTGCTCGACGTATCTGGGGTGACGGATATGCACCCCCACGACGTGCACAGGAAGTACCTGGAGCTGGTGGAGAGCGGCGATTTTGGGATCCTGGACGCCTCCGATGGTTACATCTTGCTTCAGCGGGGCCTGGAAGGCCATGTCCGACTGCCGGATGAATTTTACAACTTCGCGCGGGTGGCGAACCCTCAACCGCAATATCCTATGGCTATAGAATTCGGTTCTTACATTGAGGGGCCGTCGCTACGTTCCCTGGGCTTCGACCTGATCGACGATTATAAATGGCACTGGACCAGAGTACGGCTCTACTGGCGAGTGCTGAGAAAGATGGAGCGCGATCTGTGGCTCTATCCCTTCTTCCTGGACGAAGAGGGACGAGTCATTGAGGATACGACCCAACGGCCTATGGTGGTGCCTATCTGGTATCCCACCAGCCGCTGGCGGGTGGGTGAGGTGATCGTGACCGAGACCGTGCCCTGGAATCTGGGCCGCTGGTTCAGCCTGGCCCTGGGGGTGCTGGATGGGGACGATTGGACTGTCTGGGAGGAGCGGCTGCCGGCCCGCGTGGTAGTTTCGGAGTACGTTCTGCGTCCTTTTGAGGATAGCACCTGGGTCAGGCTCTTCTCCTTCGAGCGCCGGGGGGCCAGACTGCGGCCCATCGTGGAGAAACGTCTTTTCTCTCCGCCGCCGATAGAGCATCCTCTAAAAGCCGACCTGGGCCATCAGGTGGCGCTCCTGGGTTACGAGCTGGACCCGGAGAAACCACAACCCGGCCAGGCCCTACGTCTGACCCTCTACTGGCAGGCTTTGATTGAGATGGGACAAGACTACACCGTTTTCGTCCATCTCCTGTCGCCCGACGGCTACCTGGTGGCCCAACACGATAGTCAACCCCCGTTGCCCACCTCAGCCTGGATGGAAAACGAGGTGGTGGCCGACGAGCACATTCTGACCCTGGATGCCAGTCTGCCGGAGGGCGATTATCAACTGGAGGTGGGAGTCTATTTGCTGAAGACCCTGGAGCGGCTGCCGCTTATGGATGATGATCGGGAGATAGGAAATAAGGTGATTTTGGGGACGGTGAGAGTGGGGAAGTAGCTGTTTCAGGTAAGCGGTGTTGCCAGCCTATAGAGCTCCTACCAGCCCTGCCACTATTGCGATGAGAAACTGTAAGGTCACCAGACCCAGATAGCCGATGGCATAGATGCCAATAGCCACCCATGTGCGAGTGTGGTTACTTCTCCCGGTCAGAACAAGAATGATCGACCCGCAGAAAGCTGCTTGAGTAATCAATTCCAAAAACCCACCCTTGGCGAGGGCACCCACACCAAAGATAATGAAGCCTAGCACAGCCCGCAGAATTGCCAATCGCCGGTACTGTGGCCGCCCTTGCCACAGGCTGACACCGATTATTAAATCGATGATCAGTGATCCTGCTAGGCAACCGCCCTCTCCCATCAAAAACTCACCTGCGGCCTGTCCTCCGCCAATAATTGCCACGAGGGCAGCGAGCAAAATCGCCAATCCAATATTGGCAAAAAGGAACACCGACCCGACCTGTAGAGCCAGTCTTGCCTCGACCAATTGCTTCCGCAGCGATGCCACCGATGGGTCCATGCTTAAAGCGGGGTCGATCTGAATGGCCTCACTTAGTTCGTGTTGGGCTGGGGCCATGAAGCCGAGTCCCTGGAAATCCCGTGCTTGCTGAAGGTGACGTTGGCTCTCCGTGATCATGTCAGCAGGCGGGGGAAGGGCAGCTTGTGTTGCCAGATTGACCAACTCCTTGGCCCGCTTCTTCCATCTAGAGCCCTGGAATCGGATTTCCATTTTATCTTGAGGTAACCCTATCCGCATCCTGGCCCAAAGGCCAGACCATTCCAGTGACTTGATGCTCTCTCGCCTGATGCTGAATACCTTGCCAGATGGCTTGCCGCCCCACCCCCACCACTTTAGGGGCAGGTAAATAAGTCGCTTTGCGGTCAGGCCAATGTGATATGATATGCCACGGGTGTAGGCTAACAGTTCCTCGCCGGGATCCAGTCGGGCCTCAAGCGCCTGCCGAACCTCACGCTCTTTCCTGCTTTCCTCCTCAACCATAGTGTGCCTCCTTCCCGGCTTGATTCATATCCGGGTTGGGGTTTGGGTAACATCTCTTTGGGGTGGGGAGGAGCCCGCTGTGAGTCACCTGAAACCATATGGAAAAAAGTGTCTTCGTGGCTGGTTTGCTGCCACGAAGACACAAAAAGGCCCAGACAACACGAACCAAGGGCATTCATGCCCCGGATTATCCAAATAGTTTGTCACCGACCATGAGCGCCCTGGCCTGGAGCCCGCTTTATGGGCTTTGGAAATTATGTCGTAAAGTTTAAGTTACGAAGATTTCCTGGTCGGCGCCGATGTCCGCTCCGCCTTTGTCCACGTAGGCCCTGAACTTCCAGGTATGCTCGGCGTTGCGGCCCCGGTAGGTGGGCGGTGCATCGGGCGGGATGTTGAGCGTGCCGCTGAAATCGTAGCTCTCACCCTCCTTCAACTCCATCGCTCCACCGACCTGCACCTCCTGTTGGAAGGTTTCCTCCCGCTGTTCCTGCGTGCGGGTCTGGCTGAAGGATGAACCTTCTTGCCGGTCCTGGAACTGTACCCGGACATGCTCCTCAGCGGAGAGCCGCACCTTGACCGCACGGGCTTTGACATCGTTGGTGGCGTTGATGGTGAAGTTGAACTCCACAGGCTCTCCCCGCTGGAAGGTGTCCTTGTTCAATCTCAAGTCGATGTTCCCTCCGGCCCCTACAAGGCCGGAAACCCCCTTGGTGATTTTGTCAAATAAGCCCATAGTTTTTCCCCTTTCTTTCAGTCAAATTTTTTTGAGCGGTGATGAACCGGCCTGCAACCTGCTAGCCGGAAGCAGCGATGGTGGCTTGAATGTACTATATCATACTATCAGGAGATTGTCAAAAAATAAACGCTCATCGGTAGCATCCTGTTAAAGGGATGCGACGGTGTTGGTGAACCATCCGGCGCCAATAGCCAGCTGAGGCTTTGAAGATATGCTTGAGCACCGTATTGACCAGAGTAAGACAATCCAAATGACCATGGTTGTGCAGGAACTCGAAACGAGCAACGCGCAGGTGCAGGAACTTCTACGTTATGCTGTCGGTATCAATGTTCCGAACCTCTACGGTTCGCTGTCGGTCAGGTACTAAACGATGCGCTGTCGGCCCGCAGCTAGCCTACAGGATTTGATGGGCCACGAAGACATGTCCACCACCAAGAGAGCGTACGTCTTCTTCACCAAGCGGGACCTTCAGGAGAAGCACGCGAAACATGCGCCGTCCTTTGGCGACAATGACAGTGATGACGAACAGGAAGCTGGCTAGTTTGACATCGCTGGTGTTTTGGAGTAAAATAATAGGTGCATGGCCGGACTTCCATGTACCTATTATTTCTTGTTGGGCCGCTAGCTCAATGTGGCAGAGCAGCTGACTCTTAATCAGTAGGTTCGGGGTTCGAGTCCCTGGCGGCTCACTGTTTTTATTTTCCCTGGTGGAAGAGCGGTTGGTTGACACGACAGCCCTTTCGGGGTGTTCCCAAGGGCTGTTATGTTATGGAGGTGCACAATTATTTAAGAGAAAAAGGAGGAAAAGAACAATGGGCAAGATCAAGATCGTTACGGACAGCACTTGCAGTTTACCGCCGGATCTCATCGAAAGGTATGGCATTACAATCGTCCCCTACTCTATCCAGTTCGCTACTGAGAGCTACCGCGATGGCATCGATATCGACGTGGAAGGTTTTCACCAGAAGCTGAGCAGTGAGGGAACGATGCCCAAGACGGCCATACCCTCTCCTGGTGAGTTCGCCGAAGCCTATCGCTCCATCGCGGCACCAGGAGACAGCATAATATCCATCCACGCCGGGAAAAAGGTGAGCGGCATCTGCGGCAGTGCTGAATTGGCCTCCGCCGACCTGCCGGATCTCGATATCGCCGTAGTAGACTCTAACATAGTCTCTATGCCGTTGGGGTTCATGGTTCTGGAAGCGGCCAAGGCCGCCGAAGCCGGTAAGAGCAAAGACGAAATCCTGGCCCTCGTCGAGGAAGTTAAGGAAAACACCCTTTTCTTCGCCACCTCGGTTGAGCTGGAGCATATCAAGGAAAGCGGGCGCATCGTTGGGGCCGAGGAGGCAGCCGACAGCGCGGTGAAGGTTAAACCCATTATCCACTTTATCGACGGCACGCCCCAGGTCATCGATAAGAAGCGCACCCAATCGGCTGTCCTCAAAAGGATGATCGAGCTGGCCGAAGAGAAGGCGGCCGGACGGAGCATCAAGCAGGTTGCCATCACCCACGCCAATCTCGAACCAGCGGCCCTCGATTTTAAAGCCAAAGTAGAGGGGGCCCTGTCTCCGCCGGAGATCCTCGTCACTGAGCTGGGGCCGACCCTGACTGTCCATCTGGGGCCGGGCTCTCTCTGTCTGACCTCTTATTATAGCTCCTGAACAGAGATGGCTCAGATATTTTTCAGGTGCCTGGCGCTTTAGAAGTGCCAGGCACCTTATTCCGTCTGGCTCGTACGAGATACGTGGAAGCCTGGCAAAAGGTGTTGCTCAGGAGAGAGATTAGCTCATGACCAGCAAAACTACCCCCATGCGTAGACAGTATCTCCGCATCAAGAGCCAGTACCCAGACACTATCGTTTTTTTCCGGTTGGGCGATTTCTACGAGACCTTTGACCAGGACGCCAAAATCGTCTCCCAGGTATGTGATATCGTGCTCACCTCGCGGCCCGTGGGCAAAAAACAACGCGTCCCCCTGGCCGGAGTACCCTATCATTCTGTCGATACCTATATCGCCAGGCTCATCAACGCCGGCCACAAAGTAGCCATCGTAGAGCAGGTGGGCGAGCAATCAGCCAGGGGCCTGATGTCCCGTGAGGTGGTACGGGTAGTCACCCCAGGCACGGTGGTCGAACCTTCTCTGCTGGAGGAGAAACGTAACAATTACCTGGCCGCCCTGGTACTGGAAGGGCCGCGAGCCGGGGTTGCTTACGTCGATATCACCACCGGGGAATTTGCCGTCACCCAGTTAACGGATGAAGATATTGAGCGGGCGCTGGGGGAGGAACTGGAGAGAATTCAAGCGGCGGAATGCCTGGCCCCGGAAACGTATGCCAGGGAGCAGAGTCCCCTCTCTGCCCCTGTTTCTCCATACGAAGATTGGCGTTTTGAGCTGGATAACGCCCGCCAGGCCCTGCTCGATCATTTTGAGGTCGTCTCTCTGGCCGGTTATGGCTGCGAAGGGTGGCCGCTGGCTATCCGGGCCGCAGGCGCCATTGTGCAATACCTGGGTCAGACCCAGAAGGCGGCCCTGAGACAATTGACCAGTCTGACCACCTACTCCACCGCAACTTTCATGACCCTTGATCCGGCTACCAGACGTAACCTGGAGTTGACCCAGACCATCCGTGGCAGCTTGGCTCAGGGTTCCCTTCTGGGGGTGTTGGATGTCACGGTGACGGCTATGGGGGGGCGTCTCCTGCGCCAGTGGCTCAATCAACCCCTGCTGGACCTGGCTGCCCTGGAACGACGTCTGGAGCTCACCGATGTTCTCTATCACCACGCCCCAGTTCGCACCGAGCTTATCACTCTCCTTAAGAAAGTAGCTGACCTGGAGCGCCTGACCAATCGCCTGGGGCAGCGCACAGCCAACCCCCGTGATCTGGTGGGGATAAGAAAAAGCCTGGAAGTGATACCCACCCTGATAGAAGTGATAAGCCAGGTGCCGGATATCGACCAGCACCCTTTAGGCTACATTGCGCAGGAGTTGGATCCTTGCCAGGAAGTGGTGACCCTGATCTCTCAGGCCATTGCCGAAGAGGCGCCAGTCACGCTGGGCAGTGGGGGGGTTATCCGGCCGGGCTTCTCGGCTGAGTTGGACAGCGTGATGACCGCTTCTAAAGATGCCAAACGCTGGGTGGCTAATCTGGAACGCACCGAGCGCCAACGCACAGGGATCAAAAACCTCAAAGTCGGTTATAATAAGGTCTTTGGCTATTACATCGAGGTCAGCAAAGCTGGCCTGGACCGCGTGCCCTCAGAATATGTCCGTAAACAAACCCTGGTCAACGCCGAGCGTTTCATCACCCCGGACCTCAAGGAGTACGAAGCTCTTATTCTCAACGCCCAGGAGCGCATCCTGGATATCGAGGCCCGCCTCTTTAGCCAGGTGTGCGCGCAGGTGGCGGCCTCGGCTGAACGTCTGCTGACCACCGCCCGCGCCCTGGCCCACCTGGACGTTCACTGTGCCCTGGCCGAAGTGGCGCTCCGCCATAATTACGTGCGTCCCTTGCTGACCGAGGATGATACCATCGAGATCGTGGCTGGCCGTCATCCGGTGGTGGAGCTAACCCTGCGTGATGAGCCTTTTGTCCCCAACGATGCCCATCTCTCGGCGGATGATGCGATCTCTATCATCACGGGCCCCAACATGAGCGGGAAGAGCACCTATCTGCGCCAGGTGGCTCTCATCGTGCTTATGGCCCAGATCGGCTCTTTCGTCCCGGCCGACAGAGCCAGGATCGGCCTGGTGGATCGGATCTTCACCCGCATCGGGGCTCAGGATGAGATCGCGGCCGGCCGGTCCACTTTCATGGTGGAGATGACCGAGACGGCCGCTCTTTTGCACGCCAGTACCCCCCGCAGCCTGGTCATTCTCGACGAGATTGGCCGTGGAACAAGTACCTATGATGGTCTGGCCATTGCCAGAGCGGTGGTCGAATACATCCACAACAACCCCAAAATAAAAGGGGCCAAAACCCTCTTTGCCACCCACTACCATGAGTTAGTCCAACTGGAGAAGTATCTGCCCCACGTGCGCAATTACAATGTGGCGGTGATCGAGGAGGGGGATAAAGTCGTCTTCCTGCACAAGATCGTGCCCGGCGGGGCGGACCGTTCTTACGGCATTCACGTGGCGCGCCTGGCCGGGGTGCCGAAAGCGGTCGTCAACCGGGCCACGGAGATCCTGGCCGAGCTGGAGGGCGACCAGAAGCTGCGCGAGAAACGCCAGAGGGGGCAACAGACTTCTCCCGCTCAGCAGTTGTCGCTTTTCAGCCTGGAGCCCCACCCGGTGGTAGAGGAATTAAGAGACCTGGCGGTGGACGAGATGTCGCCGCTGGAGGCCATCAACAAGCTGTATGAGTTGCAACGCAAGGCCAAGAGCGTAGATACTTAATTTGCTCAGGGTTCTGTGGTGCTTGGCGGTGACCAGGTGCCCCTTCTACCGCCAAAGCCAGGTGGAGCAGGAATCTCGGATGGTAAGAAAAGGGTGGTGGTCTGGGGGTTCTCGGCGATCTTCTCCAAAAGTTCCACCATGTAGATGCCCGCCGAATCGCCGGAGTGGAGCAGCCAGGTCACTTTCTCCAACACGGCCACGTAGCGGCTGAGCAGTTCGGGGTCCACCTCTTTGGCCCCTGGAGCGGTCACCGCTTGCAGGAATTGTCCCAGGTTATCGGCCATAGCGGTGTTCAGGACTCTCTCCAGCGTTTCCCGGGCCCGGGCCCGCTCCTCGATGGCGGCCCGGTCTCCCTCGGCGGTGATAACATTGACCAGGCGGTCAGTTTCCGCCCGCAGCTCGCGGATAGCTCGCTCCCAGGTGACTTCGCGATAGCGACGCACCGACCGCAGAACGTCGGGTTGCCTCTTGGCGATTTCCACGTCCTTGATAGCCAGTTCCAGGATCTCTACGCCCCACGGTTCGACGTCGCTTTCTAACTGACTCCTTATCTCCCCTACCACCTCCTCGCGTGGGCTGGAGACCCCGCTGGCCGTCCGTCTCATGGCCGGATCGCTGATATCGTCCAGGGTGTAGCGGGCCACCACCTCCTGGGTGATGAGGATGGTTTGGTCCTGGACGGCCCGTTGCCAGTCGTCCACCTCGAAGGCGGCGGCCAGAATTGCCTCCCGGTCGATGGGGAAGGGGTCGGCTACGGGGGAGGTGTCACGTTCTTCGCCCCGGCGGATGCGATAGCGAAGCAGGATGAGGGCGTTGACCTTAACCCCATCCCTGGTCAGCAGGTTTTCGACAGGCAGATCCTCCGTCTGGGTGCGCATGTCGATGGCGGCCAGAACGGACTCGAAGTTATCGGAAATGAAAAAAGTGCCGCCCGCTATCCGCCTGATCTTCCCGAAACTTTCGGTGACCACCACGTCTCCTTTGTTTACCACCATGAAGGACGGGCCAAAAAGACCCAACTGTGCGCCGGGAGGGAACACCGTTTTTCCCTCTTTGATAACCTGCACGGAAAGAGGATATAAGCCGGTAGCTATCATGAAGGCCCGCCCCATGCCGATAATAGGCTTAAAGGCGCTTAAAATGTGTCGGGCCATCCAGCCGTGTCGCAGAGCGGCGGTTTTTTCCTGGCCCGCCTCCACGTAGACTATAGAGGTGAAACCATAAGAGGCGGCGTTGATCAACACCCCCAGCGCCACCAACAACGCCCCTTCTATAAGGGCCACCCAGGTGCTCTTCCCCGGTTCGGCAAAGGCCAGTTCCTCTCCGGCCACGAACAGCAAGATCAGGCTGAAAACGACGATCAGAGCGTAGCCCAGACGCCAATCTTTCTTGAATAGGAAAGAATGCAGGCACAGGCCGCCACAAACCACGAAGATAAGGAGAGGCAGCTTCCACCACCCCAGGATTAACAGCAGAAGAGCGAAGATAAATCCGGCCCATAATAGTACCCCTCTCACGATTCCCTCCTTCCTACTCTGGCGGTGGAATCAAGCTCACCTGCCCGAAAATATATGTTAATTGTGTACATTGGTTCGATCAAGTAACAATGGTTAATAAATTATATCACACAAAAGAGGTTTTGTAAAGCGCAATTCTCATCGCAGGTGGGGCCATCGCATCTAAATCTGAGAGTTGACATAACCATAGGATTGCGTGATCTGGCCCGCCCATTAAGGTGCGATGGTACTGACCCCAGACCAAAATCCTATTGACACGAACCCCCATTTGCGCTTATAATAGGAGTTAGGTGGATTACCTGTTTTATTGTCATGGCTATAGTGGAAGAAAATGGATTACTTCTACGAGTACATCAGCCAGATAGAAAAGAGCATCTTCAAAGGCCGCTGGATAGCTATCGCCGTGGTTGCTCTCTTGACTTTGGTTTATCCCCCTGATATCAGATCAGTTTTTGTCTGGGCGATGATCCTGGCCGCCATTTTATACAATCTGGCGATAGGCTATCTGTTCCTGGGACGTAGCTATCATCTATATTTCAGCTACGTGACCTCTTTTGTGGATACCATCTTTATCTCGCTGTACATCTTTCTCTCCGGCCATTTGACCAGTGAATACGCCACCTTGTATTTGTTATCTATCATCTCTGTGGCGCTTCGTTTCGGTTTCGTGGAAACGCTATCCATTGGAATAGTGAACTGTCTTCAATATGGCATTGTGCTCTTCGTCTACTATGGGGCCTTCGAGCTCAGTGCCCCCTTTCTCCCCTCTTGTGCCTTGATTCTACTGGCGGCCTTGCTTCTGGGTTATTTTGCCCGCTATATAAGAGCCTGGCAACGGGACAAAGAGCATCGGGAGAAGTCCCTGGAACGGAAGATCACGGAGTTGTCCGTCTTGCAAGAGGTGAACAGGGCTGTCCAAGATCTGCAATCCGGCGACACCTTGCGTAACGTGGTGGAGGTGGCGACCAAGATTCTTGGTTTCGAGCGGGCTGCTCTCTTCCTGATTAATGGGGGAGGCGACGATGTGGAGGAGATCTTTACCAGTGTGCGAGACATGGGCGCGCTCGATCAAGGCCGCAGACCATGGGGTACTCCTCACATACACCTTGATTCTGCCCTCCTGGTGGCCATCCTCAAAAAAGATAGGCCCCTGGTGGTAGACGGTTCCCAGGGATCGGAGATGACCAGTCAGGGGCCGGAGCCTCTGCTGGTGATCCCTCTGAAAGGGATTGAAAGACCGCTCGGCGTGTTGGCGGTCGATTACGATGACACTCATCCCCTCAGGGAAACTGACCTGGATCTGCTTATGGATCTGACCAGTTCGGCCATCCTGGCCATTGAGAACATCCAGTTGCACAAACGGGTTCAGCAATTGGCCAACCGCGATGGCCTGACCAATCTTTATAACCACCGCTATTTCCAGGAAAGCTTGCGCCGGGAGTTGGAGCGGGCCAAAAGCGCCAGGCAGCCGCTCTCTCTGGTAATGGTCGAGGTGGACCGGTTCAAGAATTATAATGACATTTACGGGCACCAGCGGGGGGATTTGGCCCTGAAAAGCATTGCCCGCGCTCTGGAAAAAAGTGTGCGGCGGTGGGAAGGGTTGGTGGCCCGCTACGGAGGTGACGAGTTTTTCATCATCTTGCCTGGTTTGCATAAGGCAGAGGCCTTCCAAGCCGCCCAGGAGATACATGAAAAAATAGTGGACCATACCGCCGAGGAGTTGAGGCAATATTCTCTGCCCCGGGTAGCGGTCAGTCTGGGAGTGGCCACTTTCCCCCTCGATGCTGGTGAGGCCTCAGCCTTGATCGATGCTGCGGACGAGGCCATGTACGCCGCCAAGAGAAGCGGAGGGGACCAGGTCCAGCAATTCGAAGCCCCCGTTTCTGTAGAGAGCGATTGAACCACACTCAAGGGCGCGCGGTGGCCATAAAAATATGTTCTTGAAGGGAGGAGGTAAACTGGAATCCACGGAACTGGCCAGGAAAATAGTTGATCTCATCGTCGAAAAAAAAGGCTCGGATGTTACCCTGCTGGATATCCGTCTGGTCTCTATGATAGCCGATTACTTTGTGATTTGCAGCGGCAGCAGTGAACGACAGGTGCAGGCTATCGTCGAAGAGGTGGTGGATAGGATAAAAGCAGTCGAAATCCGGCCTTTACACGTGGAAGGCACACCTTCTTCGGGATGGGTACTTATGGATTACGGCGGGGTGATCGTCCACATCTTCGCTCCTGCCGTGCGGGAGTATTATCAACTGGAGAAGCTCTGGAGCAAAGCCAAAACGGTGGTCAAAATACAATAGTTTAGATGTTGGATGTTAGATGATGGATACCACGGCCCAGGAGAAAATAAAGCCGATGAGCAGGCCGACCAGAATGTCCGACAGATAGTGAATGCCCAGAGCTATGCGGCAGAGACCGACGATGAAAGGCAAAAGAAAAAGAGGAGGGGCGTACCGAGGGTAGTTGAGCCCCATCACGATGGCAATGGAGGCGGTGCGCGCCGCGTGGCCGGAGGGAAAGGAATAGCGATCAAAGCGGTCCCAGAAAAGACCCTTCATGTCGGAGCGAGGACGTTGACGGCGCAGGCGAGGTTTCACTAAGGTCACCGAGCCGACCGAAAGGAGCACCGCCAGGGCGGTTACGAAGACCATCTCTCTGACCGCGGCGTTGCCCAGCATCAGGGCTAGCAGGCCCAACCCCAACCATAACAAGCTGTCCCCCAGGTGAGCGCCCAGAACAGCCCCTTTGCGCCGGAAACGGGCCTGCCGCGATAGCGTGAGACGAGCACTCAACCTCCTGTCCCAGTCCACGACCCGGTATCCTGCCCCTTTCAGTCGCCTGGAAATTATTTTGCGTCGGCTTGTGTTGTGACGGTTTTCTGCCTCCATGTTGAATGCACTTCCTCTCTTCAGACTACTTTTTCCTCGGCCAAAATGCTCTGCACCCTTTGTAAGTGGGAGACCTTATCCACATCCATGCCGATTTCAGCGTAAGGGGAGACAATGGCCTTTACCCTGCAATTCAGGGCCCGGCCGACCATTGTTTCGCTTTCAGCGATGGTAAGTTGTCCGGTGAGGAACTTGAAGATCATCTTAAGGCCGATGATTCTGACCAGGTGCCAGGCGCTTTTACGGGCCTCTATAAGGCGTCGGCCCAGCGCGAGATTGCTCTGGGCGACCCCGGCCCTGATCATAAACAGATCTCCACCGGCAAAGAGGCCGTCACGCAGACGCACGAAGGTGCGGCCAGAGCCGGGAAAACGCGCTTCCATGACTGATTTTTCCACGACAGAGTAATATATATCGGCCTCTACTTCCAGACAGACGTCGATGAAGTAATCAACCACCTCCGTGGTTAGAAGGGGAATATCGGTGGAACTGAAAATGACCCGATCGGTAGCGGGGTTGAGGTTTATCAGGCGGTGGAGACCAGCCAGGGAGTTGTCCAGGATGTCGCCGTGGGCCTCGACGTACTCCACCGGCCGCTCAAAATCCAGTCCGTCCTCGGGGGCCAGCCCTACCAGTGCAATGTGATCTATACGCTTGGAGCCAGCGATGGCCTCAAATACATAATAGATCATCTCCCGGCCGGCGATCCTGATCAAAGATTTCTTATCTACTCCGGCGCACTCCGACAGTTCGTTATTCTTAATGAGTGTGCCTCCAGCCATGAGCACGGCGTCCATCATCGTCTACTCTACGTTCATCCCTAATTCAGCTTCTCAATAGCAGGCTTCAGCGCCAGTTTTTCCAGCAGATCTTCGATCTCTTCGGTAGTCAGGGGGCGGCCCTTGTCAGCTATGGCTACCAGAGTGGCTTCCATAACGTTGGTGCCAAAGGAGCGTCCCTCCAGCCTGGGAGTGGTGGTGACCAGGTAACGCACCCCCCGCTCGGTCAGAAACTTCACATCATCCGCGGTGGTGGTGTTGGTCACGATGACCTTGCCCTCCAGGCGCAAGGGCATGTGCCGCTTGATGTACAGAAAATCGCCGGCGGTGACCGCAGCCTCCTGATAGTACTTCTCCCACTTGGGCACGTTGAGTTGCTGCTTCTTGCCTGTAGGATAGAGAAGGCTCAAAGGTAAACGGCCCAGGATGGGCAACAGGAGGCGGGCCAGGATCATCCCCCGACGCAAACCACGTACGGGGATGGGCAGCCCCAGGCCGAACATTAAATCACCGTAAACCACCTCGTAACCGGCTTTATGGAAAGAAAGGGCCATCCCGAAGCGGTCAGCAAAAGAGGTGATCAGCGCGGTCTTGGGCGTTATCTCGTCCCCAATTTGCTCCTCTACGTATTGCATTACCCTTTGTTCCAGGGTGTGTTTCAGCCCTCCGCCATCGACCACCGGGGTGTGTCGTACTCCGGCCACCAATTTCACTGCCTGATAGAGAGGGTAGTCACGGTCCCCGACCCGTAGGGCCAGGCCTGCCCCCCCCATGCCAAAAGCATCGACCTGGCCGTCCAGTTCGTTGTAGAGCTGGGTGGCCTTCTGAACGTTGCCGTCGGTGCCGATACGCTCGATGCTCACCTGTTGGCCTAATAGCTCTACCGTCACTTTGTGATCACGTGCGGAGCTTCCCAAACTGACGCTGACCACTTTTTTCATGGCAGTGTTATCCTTTACAGACCAGGTGCTCTAGGGATATTATATCAAATTTCTGAAAAAAGATAAAGCCGGGCCGCGCTTTCGCTTAACAAAAAACGCCCCGGCCCAGGCCGGGGCGTGACAGGCACACCAATGTATGCGAGGTGCTTCCTGAAGAGCTTGCGATCCGCATCCGTGAGTATCATCCGGGTGGGCAGGGCCTAAGGGCTGGGGCCAGGCTCAGGGGTAGGTGGGGCGGGCAGAGGCGTAGGGCCCGGACTCGACGAGGTGGGGGTGACGGTAGGGGTAGGCGTTTCGGTAGGAATGAACAAAGGCGGCGTAGGCGTGGGCGGCGCAGGTTCGGGCAGAACGCTGAGAATGGTAAAGAGAATCATGCTCAGAACGACGATCAGACTGATGAGCCATAAAATCACCTGGCTTTTTTTATACCTTGGTCGTTTTTTCATCTTTATTTCCTCAGGGCAATATCATATGGCTACCACAAAGGCGATGGCGTAGTCATGGGAGTGAGAGAGACTGAGGGCAAAGTGACTCAAGCCCAGTTTCTCGGCTCTGGTTTTGGCCCCTCCGTGCAGGTATACCAGAGGTTTGCCCCGCCGATCGGGCAGGGTTTCGATCTCTCGCCAGGAAACTCCTCTCATACCTGTGCCCAGGGCCTTGCTCACCGCTTCTTTGGCGGCGAAGCAGGCCGCCAGAGAGGGAATCCACCCCCTACAATGCTCTGACTCTGCCGCAGTGTAAACACGCCGCGTAAAGCGTTCTCCCCAGCGGGCCACTGCCTTGCTGATGCGCTCGATCTCGACGATGTCCACCCCAACGCTAAGTTGAGAGATGGGGGATGAGGGATCAGGGCTCGGAGACTCTTGTTCTTTCATGGCCAGGCTAATATCCCCTGCCGATGCCGCGATAGACGAACCCCAATTCCTTCATGGTTTCCACGTCGTAGATGTTGCGGCCATCGATGATAACCGGCTGGCGCATGGCTTCTTTGATCCCGCGCAAGTCCAGGTGTTTGAATTCGTTCCATTCGGTGATGATCACCAGGGCGTCGCTATCCTGGGCCACCTCATAAGGGGTGCGGCAATAGACCACACCGTCCAGGATGGCTTTAGCCCCTTCCATAGCCACTGGATCGTAAGCCTTGACCTTTGCCCCTTCGTGCTGCAAGAGGTGGATGACTTCCACCGAGGGGGCGCTACGCATATCGTCGGTGTTAGGTTTGAAGGATAGGCCCAGGATGCCAATAGTTTTCTCGTTCAGGGTGCCCATGATATCCCTGAGTTTCTGCACCACCCGCAGGCGTTGGTCGCGGTTGATCTCCATCACCGCTCTTAGCAGTTGGGGATGGCAGCCATGCGCGGCGGCCATGTGTTCCAGGGCCCGCACATCTTTGGGGAAGCAGCTACCGCCATAACCAATCCCGGCGTCCAGGAAAGAAGAGCCAATGCGTTTATCGTAGCCCATGCCGGCCGCCACCTCCTTGACGTCTGCTCCCAGGGCCTCACAGATGGAAGCGATCTCATTGATAAAGGAGATCCGGTTGGCCAGATAGGCGTTGGAGGCGTATTTGATCATTTCGGCGGTACGCAGATCGGTGACGACGATGGGAGCACGCAGGGAGAGATACAGTTGGGCTACCTGCTCGGCGGCCTCACGGTCGAGGGACCCCAGGACGATGCGGTCGGGGTTCATGAAATCGTGGACGGCTGAGCCTTCGCGCAGAAACTCCGGGTTGGAGACTACGGCAAAGTCGATCCCGGCCGGCTTGTTCCTCTCCACGATTTCGGCCACCCAGTCGCCGGTGCCAATGGGCACGGTGCTCTTGTTGACGATGATGAGCGGGGCGGTCATGGTCCGGGCGATGCCCTTCGCCGCGGCGCGGACGTATTTCAGGTCGGCCTCGCCCTCGGCTCCGGAGGGGGTGCCCACCGCGATGAAAACAAACTCGGTGCCCCCCACTCCTTCTTCGTACGAGGTGGTAAACCGCAGACGGCCCACCTGGGCGTTGCGCCGCACCATCTCCTCCAGGCCAGGCTCGAAGATAGGCATCTGGCCGGCCTTCAATTTCTCGATTTTGGCCTCGTTCACGTCCACGCAGGTTACCAGGTTGCCTAAATCGGCGAAACAGGTGCCCGTCACCAGGCCCACGTAACCTACCCCGATAACACAGATTTTGCGCAACTCAGACACCGCCTTTTTCAGACCTTTGTTTCCACTGAGCGGGGCGGGGCTTCCTTGAAAAGGCGGGGCAAGTGAATCTCCCGGCCGCCCAGCAGACCCTCGCGGCGGAAGATCATCACCAGGCTGATGGCGATGGCAATGATGATCTGGCTGAGGCCGTATACCTCGTGGCCGAACAGGGTCACCAGGATGGAGTGAGTCTCCAGTTTGCGAAGGTACTCCTTGGCCAGGCTGAAAAGCACCGCCCCGATCACCGAGCCGCTGATGCTGCCCATGCCGCCTACCACCAGCATAACCACCACTCTGAAGGTAACGTCTATGTAATAGGCGTGGGGGGTGATGGTGGTGTTCTGATGGGCCAGCAAGGCCCCACCTACCCCGGCGAAAAAAGCGCCTACCATAAAGGACAGCAGCCGATGGCGGGTAACGTTTATGCCGCGGGCGGCGGCGGCCAGTTCGTCCTCGCGGATAGCCATCATCGCCCGTCCGTAAGGGGAATTGACCAGCCGCCAGACTACGTAAATGGTGAGCAGCGCCCAGCCGCAGGTCCACCAGAGGTTGGTGTAACGTGGCAGACCGTTGATGCCTTTGCCGCCCCGGGTGATATCCACCCATTTGACGGCCATGGTGCGCACGATGAACATCAATCCCAGGGTAGCCACGGCCAGGTAGTGTCCCCGCAGCCGCAGGACAGGGACGCCCACCACCAGGGCTACCAGGGTAGCCAGCAGGCCGCCAATGACAACGGCGATCAGAAAGCCCAGCGCCACGCCTCCCTCAAAGCCCAGGCTGCCCTCCGCTCCAGTTCCGCCCAGAAAGTTGCCCAGAATTTCGGGCAGGGTCAGGGCCTTCAGCCAGAGGGGCAGCTCGGGGATCAGCATCCCTTTTTTGGCTACGGGCAGGGTCAGCCAGGCGGAGACGTAGGCCCCGATGGTCATGAAAGCCGAGTGACCCAGGGAAAAATCGCCGGTGAAGCCATTGGTCAGGTTCAAACTGACCGTCAGGATAACGTAGATGGCCGCTTCGGACAAAATGCGCAGATAATAGTCATTTAGTTGTCTATCAGCCAGGGCCAGCAAAGCGATCAGGGGAATCGCATAGATGACGATGTTGAGAAGGTTGGGGTAAAGGATGGACTTTTTGTTGGACAAGGCTAGCCCTCCCTCTCGGTGGTGGTGGGCAGGAGGCCGTGGGGGCGCACCAGTAAAATCAGCAACAGAAGAATGAATACGAAAGCATCGCGATAGCCGGAATACTGGGGGGGCAAAGCCCCGACGAAGAAGATTTCAGCGAAACCCAAAAGGTACCCGCCCAGCATCGCCCCAGGGATACTCCCGATGCCCCCGATGACGGCCGCTACGAAGGCTTTCAGGCCCGGCAGGAGGCCCATGAAAGGATCGATCTGGCTGAACCGCCCACCCCACATGAACCCGGCCACCGCGGCCAGGGCGGAGCCGATGGCAAAGGCCACGGCGATGACCTGGTTGATGTTGATGCCCATCAAGCGAGCGGCCTTCAGGTTCTCGGCGCAGGCCCGCATGGCGATGCCTATCCTGGTGCGGGTCACGAACAGGGTCAGGAGCAACATCAGGATGATAGCCAGGGAGACGCTCAGGATGTCCAGGTTGGAGAAGCGGACCTTAGCTACCAGGTGGGGCTCGGTCAGGGAGTTGGGCAGGCGGAACGCGCGCGGCTGGGCGGTGACGGTCATGAGGGATGTATTTTGAATAATGGAGCTAACGGCCAGGGAAGTGATGAGCATGGTCACCTCTGGCGCGCCGCGCAGAGGACGATAGGCCAGCCTTTCGACCAGGATGCCCACTGCGCCGACCACGATCATGGGGATGAGAATGGCTACCCCAAAAGGCAAAGCAGTGTTGATCAGCAAGAACAGAGCCAGATAAGCGCCCACCATCATCAGGTCGCCGTGAGCAAAGTTAATAAGACGCAAAATGCCGTAAACGATGGTCAGGCCGATAGCCACCAGGGCGTAGATGCTGCCCAGGTTAATACCATTGACAATTTGTTGCACGATGTAAGAAAAAGGCAAAGCTCTCCTCCAGAGTAATTTTATGGGCCGAAAACCAGCCCCCAGAAGTGCTCGATGTCCAACTCGAATCCTTCCACCACCGACGATTGATACACATTGCCTTCTGGCTTGATCGTTGCAAAGTCGCCCTTTTCCAGGACATAGAATTCAAAACGCTGTTCGGCGGGGTCTACTATCCAGTATTCTTTGACGCCGTACCTGGCGTAGTTTTTCTTTTTGGGGCCCAGGTCACGCTGGGCCGTGCCTGGAGAGAGAATCTCGACCACCAGGTCCGGCGCCCCGCGAATCCAATCTTGCAGGATGGCGGCGTTGGCTTCGGAAACGAAAATGATGTCTGGCTGGTAGATGTTTTCAGGGCTCAGGTGCACGTCCAGGGGGGCGTTGTACACCTCGCCCAGTTGGTGCTCTTCAACGAAATCGTCCAGCAACAACGTCAGTCGGAGGGATACCTTTTGATGGACAAGCAATGGGCTGGGAACCATGTACAACACTCCTTCAATCAGTTCGTACCGCTGGCCGTCGTCGGGAAGTTGAAGGTACTGGTCGGCAGTCATTTTCAAGCCGTGATAGGTGGTTATCGTCCGCTCCATTAAGCTCTCTCCTTGAAGTTCAGGGAATTTCAGCCCCCCAGGTAGACCCGTTTGATCTCCTCGTTTTCGGCTAACTTCTGGGCTGGCCCTTCCAGTTTGATCTGCCCTGTCTCCAGCACGTAGGCCCGGTCGGCAATGCGCAATGCCTGGTACGCGTTCTGTTCCACCAGTAGGATGGTGACCCCTCCCTCACGCAGCCTGGCGATCACCTCAAAAATGAGTTCCACGAGCATGGGAGCCAGGCCCAGCGACGGTTCGTCCAGGAGCAGCACCCTGGGGCGGCTCATCAGCGCCCGACCAATGGCCAACATCTGCTGCTCTCCACCGGAGAGGGTCCCGGCCGACTGTCTACGCCTTTCTTTAAGGATGGGGAAAAGGGTGTGTACCCACTCCAGGTCGCGCTCCACCCCTTCGCGGTCGCGGCGGTTATAAGCGCCCAGCACCAGGTTTTCGGCCACCGACAGGTGAGTGAAGATCAGCCGTCCCTCGGGGCAATGTGAGATCCCCCGACATACGATCTCGTGAGGGGGCAATCTGGTGATGTCCTGACCCTGGTAGCGAATGTAGCCTTCCCTGGGAGTAAGCAGGCCGGAGATGGCCGTCAGGGTAGTGGTTTTGCCTGCTCCGTTACTACCCACCATGGTTACCAGTTCTCCCTCCTCCACGTGCAGGGAGACACCTTTCAAAGCCTGGATGCTGCCGTAATACACCTGAAGGTTTTCGATCTCAAGCATTTACGATGCCGCCTCGTTTTTGATCGTTCCCCCTAGATAGGCTTCGATCACCTGGAGGTTGTTCTGAATCTCTACAGGGGTGCCCTGGGCGATGATCTCACCGTAATTGAGGGTTTGGATGTGGTCGCAGATGTTCATGATAACCCGCATGTCATGCTCGATGAGCATGATGGTCAAAGCAAATTCGTCCCGGATGCGACCGATGAGAGCCATCAACTCGTCTGTTTCGCTGGGATTCATGCCCGCCGCCGGTTCGTCCAGGAGGAGCAGGGTGGGATGGGTAGCCAGCGCGCTGGCAATCTCCAGCCGACGCTGAAAACCAAAGGGTAAATTATAGGCCGGAGTATGACAATAGGTTTCCAGGCCAAAGAACTCCAACAAATGATAGGCTTCCTCCTCCAGCTTGCTCTCCTTGCGTCCGAAAGAAGGCAGGCTCAGGATGGTCTCCCACAGGCTGGCTTTGTCGCGCACCTGAAAGCCGATCTTGGTGTTGTCCAGCACCGATAGCGGCCCGAAAAGACGGATGTTCTGGAAAGTTCTGACCACCCCCAGACGAGCAATTTGATGGGAGGCCAGGTTGGTGACATCTTGCCCCTGGAAGAACACCTGGCCCTCAGTGGGCGTCAGCACGCCGGTAATGAGATTGAACAGGGTGGTTTTGCCCGCCCCGTTAGGCCCGATAACTCCCCATATCAAACCTTCCTCCAGGCTTAAGTGGTAGTTGTGCAAGGCCAGGAGTCCTCGAAAAGCTTTGCTAAGGTTCTCGATGCGCAGCAGGGAAGTAGCTGGGGGTGTCGGGGGATTGGCGTTGGTCCCCTGTTCGTGACTGGGGTTTCTCGATGTCTTGTCCATAATTGCCCACATTATAACAAACCATAGAGCAAAAGTCAATGCCCATTTTGTCGGAGAGGTGGACGAACCTCCCCGCCCCACACACCCCCTTGAATATATTTATTAAATGTGGTACAATTGGGTAGAAGAGCATTCAGGTAAGCGCTTGAGGGCTAGCCCGGACCAGGCGCTTATCATTGCTCGTGGATTTGTGTCAAAATATTAAAAACGGGAGCGTATGGAGATGGATTGGAGAGAAAAATACCCCCCTAAATCTGGCGGACGCGTGCGGTCGGAGATAGCCCGTTTCATGCGAGGCGTTACGACGATCTGGCGTCCCCCCACCGACGTTTACGAGACCGATGATTGTGTAGTGGTGAAGGTCGAGATAGCAGGCATGGATGAGAACAGCTTCACTATCTCTCTTTCTGGACGGACGTTGACTATCGCCGGGATAAGGGTTGATCCGGTTGCCAAGTTGGCCTATCAGCAAATGGAGATTGCCTATGGCCGTTTCCAGACGGAGGTTTACCTGCCCCGGCCCATTGCTGATAACGAGGTCGAAGCTACCTACGAAGATGGCTTCCTGAAGGTGATTTTGCCCAAAGCCGAGGGCCGTAAGGTGTCCATCGCTGTCGTGGATAAGACTTGATGTTCAGCCTTGCTGAAGGCAAACAGGAGGTGCATAATGAGCACATTAGAGAAAGAGAGTGATACCCGGCTTGAGCAGAGTGAGGAGAGTTTCGATATTCCCACTGAGTTAGCCATTTTACCCTTGCGAAACGTGGTTGTGTACCCTTTGACCGTGCTGCCTCTCACCGTAGGGCAACCCCGTTCTATCCGTCTGGTCGATGAGGCCGTTCTGGGTAATCGCATCGTCGGCCTGGTGGCCTCCAAGGATGCGGAGATAATTGAGCCCGGCCCCGACGATATTTATCAGGTGGGCACGGCCGCGATGGTGCATCGTCTTCTCAAAGCGCCCGATGGCACTATCCGGATCTTCGTGCAGGGTATGGAGCGCATCCGCGTGCAGGAGTATACCCAGACTGAGCCTTATCTCAAGGCCAGGGTGGAGGTGGTCCCCGATGTGGTCGAGGAGACGGTCGAGGTAGAGGCCCTGATGCGCAACATCGTTGACCTGTTCCAGCGTTTAGTCTCCCTGATGCATCTGCCCGAGGAATTGATAATGACCGTCCTCAACATCGAGGAGGCCCGTCAACTGGTCTACCTGATTGCTACCAGCATCCGCATCGATGTGGCGGAAGCCCAGGAGATCCTGGCCCTCGACGAGGTCAGGGGCAAGCTCCATAAGTTGACCAGCATCCTTAATAGAGAGTTGGAGGTGCTGGAGCTGGGGCGCAAGATTCAAAGCGAAGCCCAATCTGGAATGGAAAAGATGCAGCGGGAATATCTCCTGCGCGAGCAACTCAAGGTCATCAAGCGCGAGTTGGGTGAGCAGGATGAGCAGATGATGGAGATCGAGGAGTACCGACAAAAAATTGTCGAGTCGGGTATGCCGGAGGAGGCCGAAAAGGAAGCCCTGCGCGAACTCAGCCGCATGGAGAGGATGCCTACCGCCGCCGCCGAGTATTCGGTGATCAAAACCTATCTCGATTGGATGATCAGCCTGCCCTGGCAAAAAATTACAGAGCAGTACTTACGCAGTTCGTTAGGAGGTAGATCAGAGTAGACGAAGGACGCCGAAG
>CAZYHC010000033.1:0-56572 GCA_964646625.1 uncultured Anaerolineales bacterium | reverse complement strand
ATCCGGGCAAGACCGCGCCAGGCGTGTGCGGCTGCGGTGTACCGGATACCGACTCAGACGGCGACGGCGCGCTCGATTGCAGCGACCAGTGCCCCAGTGATCCGGGCAAGACCGCGCCAGGCGTGTGCGGCTGCGGTGTACCGGATACCGACTCGGACGGCGACGGCGCGCCCGACTGTAGCGACCAGTGCCCCAACGATCCGGCCAAGACCGCGCCAGGCGTGTGCGGCTGCGGTGTACCGGATACCGACGCGGACGGCGACGGCACGCCCGACTGCGGCGACCAGTGCCCCAGCGATCCGGGCAAGACCGCGCCAGGCGTGTGTGGCTGCGGTGTACCGGATACCGACTCGGACGGCGACGGCACGCCCGACTGTACCACAGCCGGCGGAGGCGCTTTACCCATAACAATAGTCGGTTTGGGTTTGATGGAACACTCCCTGAGCCTGGCCGATCTGCCCCTGCTGGTGGTCGCGGAGTCGTCCTTGTCGGCCCAGAATGCGCCGACCACCTACGAGCTGACCTTTTACGAAGGGGCGGTATCGGCCCAGTCGCTGGCCTCCTCAGGTTGGGGTCGAGATGTCACCATTGAGAGAGATCCGGTGCAGAAAGAGAAGACCTACTTCGTGGCAGTAAAGGCCATTGGCGGTGGAGGTACGGTGCACCTATCGTACAAGATCGTGCCGCCGGGCATGGTCGGGCTGGCCGTGGGACAACTCAATCCCGCTCTCCTGATCGGGATGATGCTGGTTGTCCTGGTTCTGGCCGGAGGAGGCTGGTGGATGGTGAGAAAAAAGGAAGCAGAGCTAGCGGAGGAAGAAGCAATAGAGGAAACAGTAGAACTGGATGGAACAACCATCATAAAAGAGATAGAAACCGGCCTCGAAGAGGACACAACATCAGAAGAGACGTAGGAGACGTAAACATACCAGGCGGTTACTCCGAAAAGTGGAGCGGACATCTTGCCCAACCGCGGCAGGATGGCCGCTCCACGGATAGCTTCTAAGCAGCCAAGAAACGCCTGGCCGCCAGATGGATCAGGATATATACGGTCATGCAATAGCCAGGGACGAGGGGCAACATCGTCCCTTGTCGCTCTTTGGAGCTTGAATTTTTTTTAAGGAGAAGGGGAGCCAGGTGACAGGCCCCTGGCAGGTTACCGCCGTAGTAAAATCGAGGACTTTGGAGATTTGACAATTAAGTCAGTTACGTTAAAATAAGAGTCTAAGAGTGCGTGAGGAGAAAGATAGATGCCGGTGAAGAGAAGCGTTGTAGTGAGTTTAATCCTCGTTATACTTTTGCTGCTCTCGACTTGCACGGGTTGTAGCCTGGACAAGTGGCCTCGGGTGGAAAAAGATATGGCGCGGCTCAAGCTGCTGGACGAGTGGCAGGAAATCCTGGCCCACGAGCAGATCAGTGGAGAAGAGACTACACTTTCGCGACTGATCGTCGAATGGAACACCGAAGGGACCCTGGTGCAGTTCAACCTGGAGTTCCTCGTACCGACTGGCGAACGGTTGATGCGCTACAACGCCTGGACGGGAGAGTGGAGCAACGATCGTCGGCTCAGGATCGACCAGATACCGATGTTCCAGGAGCCTGCCCGGAAGATGCCCTCGACGGTAGCGATCTTATCTATTCTGGACGAGTACGGATTAACGCGGCTGACCGAAGAAGTAGAGGGTGACATCTCGCTGTTAGTAGTGCCTGTCTACTATGAGGAGGAGGATTTCTCCAACTTCCCAGGGGAGGTCTATCTTCTCAAAGAGGGAGAAAAAGAACCGATAACGGACAAGGTCACCCTGGAGGTGGGAGCCAAGATCAGCATCTCGTCTATGGTGCCCTCGGAAGGACAAGAGCCTGCCCAGCCTGGCCCTTCGTTCATCTATATTGTGGACTTGTCCTCCTGAACCCGGTGACGCTCAACCTTAGCTGCTCGTTTTGGAGGGAGATTGCCGTGGAAGAGCAAAGAAGCGAAAAAGTGCAAAAAGTTCTGGATATCGTGGAAGAAAGAAGAAAAGCCAGCGCGATCGTGGACGTGGAGGAGGCCAGGGATCAGATCGTCATTTTCTCTCTGGCCGGTGAACTCTATGGCCTCTACGGAGCACAAGCTCAGGCTATCACGTCTGTCAGCGAGATCACCTACATTCCTGGCACCGCGGATAGTATCCTGGGCGTGATCAACGTGCGGGGCGAGATCGAATCGGTGTTAGATATCAAGAAAGTTCTGGGCCTGGGCCAGACCGAGATAACCAATAGCAGTCGTCTCATCATTTCTCAGGCCGCAGACATCCGCTCCGGGTTCCTGGTGGACAACGTGCAGGACATCGTTGAGATCCCCAAAAGTGCCGTCAAGCCTCCTCTCAGCACCCTGGATAGGCTCAAAGGTGAATACGTTCTGGGAGAAACTACCTATGAAGAATCGAACGTTGTTATCCTGAATCTGCCTGTCATATTCGAGGCCGTGCTTGGTGAGGGGCCAAAGGCCGAGCTTTGACCCTGGCGCACTGAACAGCGCCAGGGCGCAGATCGAGGTGGAATAAGGAGAGTAACCATGGGAAACCACAGTTTTAAGGCCTGGTTTTTGGGGCCCAAAGGGGAAAATGCCGACCTGGTAGAGCAGCTTATCGTCGAGGCCTTCCGCGATCATGTTTTCTGGCGACGCAATTTTCACCCGGAAGACAGGTCGCTCATCACCGAGCGGGATAAACGTGATCCAGATTTTGAGGACTCCATCGCCTATTTCAAGCAGGAGCTTTTTCAGCTTCTGGCCCAGTTGAAACGTTCGGTGCCCTTTTTCAGTCCCCGCTATCTGGCGCACATGACCAGTGACCCCGCCTTTCCGGCCATTGTGAGCTACTTCGCGGCCATGCTCTACAACCCCAACAACGTGGCCCTGGAAGGGGCCCCGGTCACCACCGAACTGGAGATCGAGGTAGGCCACCAACTGGCCCAGATGATGGGCTATCCAGAGAAGGGGAGCGGCGGAGCAGGCACCTGGGGGCACATCACCTCTGGCGGTACGGTGGCCAACTTCGAAGCACTATGGGCGGCCCGTAATCTCAAGTACCTGCCCTTTGCCGTGCGTCAGGCGGCCCTGGCCCTCAAGTTGAAGGCCCCCGTGCTGGTCAACCATCCGGCCAGGAGCAACGGCTGTCCTCTAGCAGAGTTGAGCGAGTGGGAACTGTTGAACCTGCCGCCCACCGAGGTGCTTAATTTGCGGGGGCGGCTTATTGAAGCCTATCTGAAGACATATTGGGGCGCACCTGCGGCCAACGCGGAAACGCGGAAACGCGGAGACGCGCAGGCACGGAAAGGCCGCTCTCTGGATAGCCTGTTCTCCGCCCTGGCTGAGACTGAGGAAAGAGCGCCAGAGGTAGGTGTAATGGAAGCAATGGAAGCGACGGAGGAAAAAGAAATCTCCGTCGCAGAGATCAAGCAAAAACACCCGGAGGCCGCTTTGCTGGCGGCCCAGGCGGTGGATGAAGAGCTGGATCGTCACCTCCTCTCCACCAAAGGCTACCAGGACTTCTGCTACAATTTCATTGGGGAGCGTGGTTTCCGCTTGAAGCCGGGGGTGCTCGTATTGCCCAGAACCGCCCACTACTCTTTCAAGAAGCTTGCCGGCATGTTGGGCCTGGGGCGAGGCCAGATCAGAACTGTGGCCCTGGACCACCGTTTTCGCATGGACATGGAAGCCCTGCGGAAGATGCTGGATGAATGTCTGAAAAAGAAAGAGCCCGTTATCGCCGTGGTTGCGGTGTGTGGCACTACCGAGGAAGGTTCTATCGACCCCGTATGCGAGATCGTGGCTATGCGGGAGGAGTGGGCCGCCAAAGGGCTGTGCTTTTACCTGCACGTGGACGCCGCTTACGGCGGTTACTATCCCTGTATGCTGCGCGACGCCGAAGGGCGTTTCCAAGACTGCGATCCCGATTATCCTCCTACGGGGGGATGGCCTTCGCAAGAGCTTTACCATACTTTTAGAGCCATCTCGCAGTCCGATTCGGTCACCGTCGATCCGCACAAACTGGGGTTTGCTCCCTATCCGGCCGGAGCGGTCGTTTTCCGCGATAAGCGAATGCGAGATATCATCTCCTGTTACGCCCCTTATCTGGGTGAACTGGTGGAAGGGACCCCCTTCATCGGCCAGTACATCCTGGAAGGGTCGAAGCCAGGCGCCGCGGCGGCCGCGGTCTGGCTGACCCATAAAATCATCCCTCTTAACGAAACCGGCTATGGAGCTATCTTGAGCGAGACCATAAAAAACACCAGGGCCATGTACCAGAAGATGCTGGCTTTTAACCAGGAGATGAAAGATTTTGTGATCCAACCTCTGACCGAGCCGGACACCAACCTGCTCTGCTTCCTGGTAAACCTGAGGAATAACAAATCTCTCAACACCATGAATGAGCTTAACCAACTTGTCTATCAGGCTTTGGCCTACGGAACGGGCACCGGCCCCCTGGCTCTTCACAATTTCATGATCTCCCACACGACCTTTGGTTACGAAGAATACGCTGGCGTGGTGGAGGACATTTTAATGAAGATGGGGGTCGATCCCTCTTATTTTGCCGCCAGCGAGAAGCTCTATCCCCACCAGGAAAAGACGGAAGAAGAGGGTAAACTCAAACACCGTCGCTCAGATCAGATCGTGGTTTTGCGTCTGACGTTGATGAGCCCCTGGTTAAGCGTTGCCCCGGAAGGGACAGGTTATTATATTGATGGCTTCTTCGCCGAGCTAAAGCGTGTCCTGGATGCACTCAAGCCCAGGCTGCTCCGCGAGATGCTGCTGGAGGGAGTCTGAGAAGATGCAGTTATCCACCACTGACAAAGAACAACCGAGCAGGCAGCGGATATGGCCCAAGGTCAAATTATCTATCATGGTTGCCTTGTTGATCTCTACCATAGCTTTAGCCATCGTGCCTCTGATCGTTTTCGCTTTGCTCATAGGCATTGAGGGCCAGGAGGCCATGACCGAACTGGCGGAAAACGATTTGCGCGACGTAACTGATGCTACAGCAGAGGAGTTGGCCTTCCAGTTGAGGGGCATGGGGATGGGCACGGCTCTGATCGCCGACCAGGCGGCCTACCTGCTGGCAGAGCAAGTGGACGAGGCCACCATGACCGAGAAGCTGGCCCAGTACAGCCGCAATGAAAAGGAGATATACGGTCGTGACGCGTACCAGGTTGAGCACCCTGACCAGGACCTGTCCAACGTGTTCG
Source organism: uncultured Anaerolineales bacterium (assembly GCA_964646625.1). Lineage (GTDB taxonomy): Bacteria > Chloroflexota > Anaerolineae > CAZYHC01 > CAZYHC01 > DAOULT01. Next base: position 51,346 of record CAZYHC010000033.1, on the reverse strand, counting down.
TCAATCCCGAAGTCCCCTTGAGCTTACAGCTAAAGCGCGATGTGGTGAATAGCGAAGCCCTGGAACCTCTGCTCAAAAGTTTGAAGAAACACAACCCCCATGCCTTGTTCGTCTACGTTGTCACCGAGAGCGGGATGGGGCGGATCTACCCCTGGGTCCCGAACGAGGTCATGGATCCGGCCTGGGACCCCCGTCAGGAAAGTTTCTACCAACTGGCTGACGAAGCAAATAACCCCCAAAAGCGTTCCATCTGGACCAAACCGTACCCTGATCCGGCCGGGACAGGGTGGATCGTGACCAATGCTTCGCCCATCTACGACGCCCAGGGGCGTTTCCTGGGGGTGGTGGCCCAGGACCTGCCCAAAAGCGAACTGGTGAACATCGCCCTGAACGTCAAAGTAGGAAAGACGGGCTACGGCTTTCTGATCGACTCTGAGGGCGACGTGGTCACCCATCCTCGCTACAAGCAAGTCGAAGAAAAGCAGGAAAGGGTCAACCTGTTGGAAGAGGTCAACAGCTCTTTGCGCCCCGTATTGGAACGCATGATCAGCGGCGAACGCGGTCTGGGGCGCTATGTGGAACAGGGAGAGCAACAGCTTATCGCTTTCGCCCCTATCGAGGGCCCTGGCTGGCATCTGGGCGTCGTTGTGCCGCGCAGTGAAATTTTAGAAGCGGTAACCAGGTTGAGGAATATCGGCACAGGGCTGGTTCTTTTTCTGGCCGCGCTGGGCATCGCCATAGCCGTTTGGCTATCGCGCAGCATCACCAGGCCCATCCACAGGCTACGGCAGGGGGTAGAGATCATCGAACAGGGCGATCTATGCCACCGGCTGGAGATAAAGTCTACAAACGAGATAGGGGAGCTGGCCGCCTCCTTCAATCGGATGGCCGAAACCCTGCAAAATACCATCCAGCGTATCCGCGAGGCGAGCTTGCGTATTTCCTCTTCCTCGGAACAGATCGCGGCCACCACCCGCGAGCAGGCCAGCGCGTCGGCCCAACAAGCGGCGGCCGTCAGCCAGACCACCGCCACCATGAATGAACTGGCCACCACGGCCGGCCAGATCGCCGAGAGCGCCGAACAGGTAGCCAACGACGCCACTCACACCCAGAAGGACGCCCAGGATGGGGTGACAACCGTGACCGACACGGTGCGAAAAATGGAGGACATCCGCCAGGGCACCGAGACCAGCATCGAGGAGATCAAGGCTCTGGGCCAGCGTTCGCAACAAATCGGCCAGGTTATGGAAATTATCAATACCATCGCCGACCAGACCAAGTTGATCGCTTTCAACGCTGCGCTGGAGGCCGCGGCGGCCGGCGAGACGGGACGACGTTTCGGGGTGGTAGCCACTGAGGTTAGACGTCTGGCCGGTGACGTGACGAATGCCACCAAAAGAATTGAAGAAAGGATCGCCGAAATCCAGGTGGCCGTTAACGGCTTGATCGAAGCCTCGGAGGAACAGGATAATCAGGTGGATGAAGGGGTGGATCACACCCAGATGACGGCCACGGTGTTGGAAAAAATCCTGGACAGCGCCAAATCCACCGCCGCCTCAGCGCAACAAATCGCCTTCTCCACCCAACAACAACGGACCGCGGCGGAGCAAACGGTCGAGGCTTTGCGCGAGGTGGCCCACGGGGCCAAACAGGTGGAGAACGGCAGCCGCCAAACAGCCCAGGTGGTCACCGATCTGCTGCGCCTGGCCGAAGAACTGAAGGAAGCGGTGGAACACTTCCAGGTGGGTGAGGCCCAGCCCGAGCGCGTTGCGGTCAGGCCCCTGGATGGGGAGGAAGACGATACCACCACCATTATCCTGCCACCACAAGGACCCAAAAAGCACTGAGAGCACAAAGTATAAAATCTTCGTGCTCCTGATGGTTATCTTGCCGGGGAGGCAAAAATGAAACTGCGAACCAAAATCGCTGTAACCGTCAATCTTTTTTCGATAGGCACCCTCATTTGTACAGCGGGGATCGTCATCTATCTGTTCAGCCAGAGGCTCATAACTCAGAAGGAGAATGACGCCATCGCCCTGGCCCAGTTAGTGGCGCTCAACGCCGACGTGGTGCAAACATTGGAGCAGACGCGCGACTTCCAGCTACTGCTGAATCGGCTGGTCAGCAACCGCAGCGATCTCCTGGCTATCGATCGGGTGGACGCGAACTATAAGATCATGATTTCCAGCGGAGAGAAGCCCTCCCTGGAAGAACGTAAAGAAAAGGAGATAAAGGAGATAACGCAGCAAGCCGTTCAGGAGAACAGAGCTGCCTCCTCATGGGAAGGCGATCTTTTGATAGTGGTGGTGCCTACCACGAAAAGGGCTGTGGGAGACGGTGAGCCAACACCTACCGGGGCCGTTCTCGTTTATCTATCGCTGGCCGAGCTATGGCAGGCTATTGGCCAGGCGGTGCTCTTCAGTTTCATTCTATGCGTGGTGGTCGTTTTGTTGGGCACGGCCTTCTACGGCTTCTTTATCACCCGCTTGTTGCTGCGTCCCATCGAAGCCATGATCAGCCTGGCCCGGCAGATAGCCGGAGGTGATCTGAGCCATCACATTGAAACGAGACGCCAGGACGAATTGGGATACCTGGAAGAAGCCCTGGGCCAGATGAGCGACAATCTGCGGACCACCATCGGCCACATCCAGCAGGCGGCGCTGCGCATCAGTACCTCCTCGGAGCAGATCGCCGCTACCCTACAGCAGCAAGCAGCCATCTCCTCCCAGCAGGCCGCCGCCACCAGCCAGACCACCACGGCCACCGAAGAGTTAGCCGCCACCGCCAGACAGATCGCCGAGGGCGCTGAGCAGGTGGTGCAGCTAGCGACCAGCAACCAGGAGGAAGCCCAACGTGGTGTTCAGGCTGTATCCGAGACGGTGGAGAAGATGGACGAGATCGAGAGAGGCAACCAGGCCAGCCTGCAAGAGATCACCTCTCTTAGCGACCGCTCGCGGCGCATTGGAGAGGTGATGAGTTTCATCAGGAATATCACCGATCAGACCAGGATCATCGCCTTCAACGCGGCCATCGAGGCCGCCGCCGCGGGGGAGATAGGACGACGGTTTAGCGTGGTGGCTACTCAGGTGAGAGGACTGGCCGGCGATGTGAGCCAGGCCACGGAAGAGATAGGAGAACGGATCGAAGAGATCCAGGTGGCAGCCAATGAGTTAGCCATTGCCTCAGAACAGCGCGGGAAGCGCGTGGCCGAGGGAGCAGAGCAAACAGAAGTAACGGCCAAAGTGCTGGAGGAGATGCTGGAGCGGGCCAATGATGTGACGGAAGTGGCATGGCAAATTTCGTTGGGAACGAGACAGCAACACACAGCCGCCGAACAGGCGGTCGAGGCTTTGCGGGAGATAGCCGCAGGCGCCAAACAGGTGGAGGAGGGTAGCCAGCAAACAGCACAGGTGATAGCTGACCTGGTGAACCTGGCTGAAGAATTGAGAGAGGCGGTGGGGCATTTCCAGTTGCCTGCCGGGCGGACCATGCCTGCCCCTGAAGGATCAGACGCAAGAGACCGAGGAGGGAGAAATGCTTAAGTTCAGATCCATAACCACTTCCTTACTTGTAGCCTTTTTGCTTTTGGCTATCATGCCTCTGGGAGCCGTGGCCATCTTTACGATCCAGCAAAGCACTGGCGCCTTTCAAGATCAGGCCAGGGGTGAACTTCTCCGCCTGGTGGAGGCCAAAGTCGAGGCTCTTAACCTCGATCTGCGCCGTACAGAGCTTTCCACCCAGGTAGCTGCCCATCAAGCCGCCCATCTGCTGCAACTGCCTGTCCCAGAGGCCATTATGGAAGAAAAATTACCGAACTACGCAAAAAATAGCGAAGGCGCCTATTGTCGTGATGCCTACTATCAAAAACATAAACAAGAATACGCCGATGGCTTACTTTCCAACATATGGATCCCTGTCACCGTTCCTTTGAGCCCCGAGCTCGAACATCAGGTCGTGGCCACCGAGGTTCTTGATGGAGTGTGGGAAGGGATATTAAGCAGTAACCCCAACACCCGCTTGCTTTATCTCATCACCGCCCAGGGTATGGCCCGCATCTACCCCTGGCTGAGCGCAGAGGGCGATCCCACCTTCGATGATCGCACCGAGGACTATTACATCTTGGCCGACCCGGAATACAATCCTGAAAAAAAGCCCATCTGGACGGAACTGTACTACGGCTATGTGGGAGAGGGCAAGACGGCCTGGATAGTCACCAACTCCGCCCCCCTCTACGACAACGAGGGGAACTTTCTGGGGGTGATGGCTCACGATGTGGTCATGAACGTGGAGGAGGTTAACAAGATCTCTTTGGACCTCCACATGGAAGAGGAGAGCAAGAGCTACGGATTCCTGCTGGATGGAAAGGGCGAAGTCATCTCCCATCCGCGCGCCACAGAGATTACCAACGCGCAGGGAGATATAATGCTGAGAGTGGAAAACCAGTCCTGGCAGGATGTGGCCCAACGCATGACCGAGGTAGCAGAAGGCGCACACCTGGATAGCTACCAGGAAGAAGGAGAGAAATACTTAGTAACTTTCGCCCGCGTGTCCGGCACCGGCTGGCTGCTGGGGGGGGCCGTCCCCGAACAAGAGGTGATGTATCGCGCCACCTGGATGCGTAATGTGGTGACTGGCGTTACCCTGATGGTTATTGTTTTGGTCGTGGTGGGAGCTATTTTTGCCTCGCGTAGCATCACCGAACCTATCCAACAGCTCAGCCAGGGAGTGGAGATCATAGATAGTGGCACCCTGGATCACCTTATCGAAGTCGGGACCGCCAACGAGATCGGCCAACTGGCCCAGTCCTTCAATCACATGACCGAGAATCTACGCTCGACCATCGAGCGCATTCGTCAGGCTGCGCTCCAGATCGGGTCATCTTCGGTGCAAATAGCCAGCACGGTGATGCAACAGGCCGGCGCCTCGGCCCAACAGGCCACCGCCGCTGAACAGACCAAAACCACCATGGAAGAGATGGCCGCCACCTCCGGCCAGATCGCCGAAAGCGCCGAACAGGTGGTAAAAGCCGCCGCCGAGACCCAGAAGGACGCCCAACGCGGCGTGCAAGTCGTGAACGAGATCCTCTATAAGATGGAAGAGATCAAAAAAGGCAGCGAGGCCAGCGCCAACGAGATCATGGCCCTGGGGCAGCGTTCGCAGCAGATCAGCGAAGTGATGAACATCATCAACCACATCGCTGACCAGACCAAGCTGATCGCCTTCAACGCTGCTCTGGAGGCCGCGGCCGCCGGAGAAGCAGGACAACGTTTCGGGGTGGTGGCTACCGAGGTGCGCCGGCTGGCCGATACCGTTCTGGAAGCTACGGAAGAGATTCGGGAGCGCATAGCCGATATCCAGACCGCCACTAACGAGTTGGCTATCGCCTCAGAGCAACGCGGGAAACGGGTGGAAGAAGGCGTAGCCCAGGCAGAGGTGATGGCCGACGCCCTCCAGGAGATTCTGAACAGTGCCGAGGCGGTTACGCTTTCGGCCCGCCAGATCGCTCTTTCCACCCAGCAACAGCGAACAGCCGCCGAGCAGGTGGTGGAAGCGAGCAGAGAGGTATCATTGGGGGCCAAGCAGGTAGCCGATGGCAGCCAGGATACGACCCAGGTAGTGAACGACCTGCTAGCTCTGGCCGAGGAATTGCAGCGAGCTGTAGAGCACTTCCACCTGGACAGCGCCTCCCAGCCGGTGGAGAGACAAGGGGAAGAACGAGATGCCACCACTGACCTCCTATAGGGCTCGAACTACTGTTAAAGAAATCGCCATCCTGGTTTTCAGCACGGCTGGAGGCCGGTTTGGAGCCGACGTCGAGCAGGTGCCCAGAGCCATCAAACCGACCAATCCAGGGGACTTACAGAAAATTAAGCCCCAGCCAGGTGGCTACCTCTTTAATCAGGAAGGCGTGGTGGTGGTGGACCTGGCGGCCAGACTCTCTTCTCCTGGCCCCCTTTCTGCCCAGGCCAACATATTGTTGGTCGAGGGCACGGAGCCTCCCCTGGGATTTCTGGTCGATAATCTTGAGGATATCGTGACCGTGCCCCTAGAGGACATTTTTCCCCTGCCGCCCCTGATCGAGAGAACCCAGAAGACTGGCGCCGGTTTATGGGCTATAGCCAGAATCGAGGACCAGCTCATCGCCCTGCTGGATTTGCCCGGCCTGGTCAGGCCCGAAGAAATAGAAGCCTGGCACCTGGCTGACAACTGAGGGATCGGATCAGTTTCCAGAACTGTCAGGGATACAGCACCTACGACATCAGAAAGGGAAGAGGTTGAGAGTGGGAAATAAAACAAGGGTATTGGTAGTTGATGATTCCCCTCTAGCCAGAAGTATCATCACTGCCATCTTAAAATCTTCTGAAGGCATCGAGATCGTCGGTGAGGCGGAGAACGGCCAGGAAGCCGTCGAGATGGTGCCCCAGCTAAAGCCTGATATCATTACGATGGATATCATCATGCCCATTATGGACGGCCTGGAGGCCATCCAGTATATTATGGCCTCCCACCCTACGCCCATTCTGGTTGTCACCTCCAACCGAGAAGCCGGTGTCGCTTTCCAGGCCATCTCCAGCGGCGCCCTGGAAGTGATGCTCAAGCCCGATCTGAGTCTGGGGCCCGAACAATGGGACGGCTTCGTGGAAAGGGTCAAACTTCTCTCCAGGGTCAAAGTGATCACCCATATGCGAGGCCGCAAGGCTCTGGAAGCCCAAAAAATCAAACCCATAGAAATCTCCCCCTCCGTACCTGAGACCAGGCCGGTACCGCGCCGGGGTTGGCTGGTAGCTATCGGTTCATCTACCGGTGGACCTGGTGCTCTGTCCAACGTGCTGGGCCCGCTGCCCAAAGACCTGTCGGTCGGGTTCGTCATTGTCCAGCACATCGCCGAGGGCTTCGTCGGGGGCCTGGTGGAGTGGCTGGACACCGTCACCGAGTTAAAGGTCAAGGAAGCCAGCACGGGGCAGGCCATCTTTCCCGGCGAGGCCTACGTAGCCCCTACCGGCCATCACATGGTCGTGACCAGGGACGGAAAAATTGAGCTCAACGATGATCCCCCCGTAGGGGGCCAACGCCCCTCGGTTGACGTTCTGTTTGAGTCCGTGTGCAAATGTTACGGGCCTCGCAGCGTCGGCGTCTTGCTGACAGGCATGGGCCGTGATGGAGCGCAGGGCTTGAAAAAGATCAGACAGGCCGGTGGAAAGACCATTGCCCAGGACGAAAAGACCTCCGCCGTCTTTGGCATGCCCAGGGCCGCCATCGAGTTGGGTGGGGCCGACATGGTGTTGCCGCTGCCGGCCATCGCCGAGGAGATCGTGCGTTTGCTCTCTGGTCATGGATAGGGAGAGGTAAAAATTAATGAACCTCCTGACTGACGAGCAGTTCGCACTGTTCAGCGAGTTAATTGCCAACTACAGCGGCATCCGGTTGGACCCCATGCTCAAGCCTTCTTTGAGCCAAACCCTGGCCCAAAGGATGCGCCGACTGGATCTCGCGGGTTTCACGGACTATCATCGTTTCCTTAGAGAAGAGGCCGCCGGTCATAGAGAATTGGCTCACCTGGCCGGAACCTTGTCTAACAAGGAAACCTATTTCTTCCGTGAGTTACGCCATTTCCAGGTGCTGCGCGATCATCTGCTGCCCAGGCTCCTGGAAAACCAGACCAGCCAGCAGGCACCCCTGGCTTGCTGGAGCGCGGGATGTGCCACCGGCGAGGAACCTTTCTCGCTGGCCATTTCCATTTTAGAGTATCAGGAGGCCGGCCAGCTACCCTTTGCGGTGCGCATCCTGGCCACCGACCTCGATACCGCCGCCCTGGATAGAGCGCGACAGGGAGTCTTCGATAAGAGATCGCTGCGGGCTTTACCGGCTCCCTACCTGGAGAAATATTTCCAGAAGCAGGGAAAGAGCTGGCGGGTGAGCGAGAGCATTCGAAACATGGTGGATTTCCGCCGTCATAATCTGGTGCGAGATGGCTACGAGCACCCTTTCCTGGCTAACATGGACGTTATTTTGTGCCGCAACGTTTCCATATACTTCGGGGCCGAAACCCTGGAGAAAATTAACGTCGGACTGACCGGGTGCCTGCGGCCGGGAGGATACCTTTTTGTGGGTACGACGGAAACTGTCCGGCACAACCTGGGCCATCTGAGCCTGATCGAAATCGACGGCGTTTTCCTGTTCAACAAAGCGGAAGGGGCCTCGGACGTTGAGACCAAACCTCACCTGCCCCCTAAACCCAGGAAGGAGAAGCGCAGGCAGGCTATAGCCCTCCCCCCGGCTAAGCCTCAGCGACGACGGACGGGCCACCAGCCGGAGCACGCTCCCCGGAAAACGAGCGACGATGATGCGCTCGAATCCCCTTACCGTCTGGCGGTAGAGACTTTCCAGCGGGAAGAATACGAGCTGGCTCTGCAACACCTGTGCACCGCCCTTCAAATAAACCCCAGCCGGTTCGAGACCCACTGTATGTTAGCCAGCATCTACATCGACCAGGAGAAATTCACTGAAGCAGAGGAGGCCTGTCAACGGGCCCTGGCAATTAATCCCTGGAGGCCGGAGGTTTATCTTCTGTGGGGCCTGATCCTGCGTTATCGGGGCCAGCAGCAAGAGGCCATTGAGAAGTTCAAGCGCGCCATCTATCTGAAACCCAGCTACGGAGTGGCTCATTTCCAGTTGGCCGAGGTCTATCGCACGCTGGGCAAATGGACGGAAGCTCGCCGTGAATATGAGAATACCCTGAACATTCTGGACAAAGGGTATGGCGGGGGTTCGGCCTGTATCTTGAGTGGAATGTCGGAAGGCTACCTGCGTGATGCCTGTCAGGCTCACCTCAAAGCCTTCGCCGTCAGGGAGGTGAGATTTTCATGAAATTAGACAAATCGCTTTTCATCGACAAGTTCAGCGCCGAGGTGCAGGAGCACCTGCAAAAGCTCAACGAAGGCGTTCTGGCCCTGGAGCAAGGCCAGATCACCGAGGAGAACATGAACCAGATCATGCGTTCGGCCCACACCCTGAAGGGTTCGGCCCGCATGTTGGGTTTTGTGGGCATCAATCAGTTGGCGCACAAAATGGAAGACTTGCTGCTGGAGATCAAGGAAGGAAGATTGAAGGCCGCCAGCGGGGTGTGCGACGTGCTGTTTCTGACCCTGGACCAGATCGAAGCCCAGCGACAGGCTATCGTGGAAGGAGGCGAGGAAGAAATAGACGTGGCCCCCACCCTCGACCTGCTGGCGAGAGCCACCAGGGGAGAGGACGTGAGCGCTTCGCTGCCCACCAAGGCTCCTCCTGCTCCACCGCCGCCGGAAGCGGCTGAAGCCCCTGCTCCCCAGGCCGCTCCCACCCCACCATCCCCACCTCCCTCGAAACCCGCCGCCAAGCCAGGCCGGGTGGCGAGCGAAGAGTACATCAGGGTCGGCACCGCCAGACTGGACAGAAACGCGCGCCTGGCCGGCGAGGTCGTTGCGGCCCAGAAACGGATAGAGGTGCGCCTGGAGCGAGCAAGGGACATGCGGCTGATAGCCAAAGAGCACTACCGGAGATTGACCCGCAAGCTCCAGGAAATGGAACCCATCGATCCAGAGTGGGCAGAGCTGACAGACGAAGGTCGAGAATTACTGGATGGGCTCAACCTGCTTTTCAAAGATGGCCGTGATGACGCCTTCACCCTGGAACGGGTGGCCACCGAATTGCAACAGGGAGCGATGAAGCTGCGGATGCTGCCGGTCTCAACCGTTTTCGATACTTTCCCCAGGGCCGTCCGCGATCTGGCCAGAAGCGCGGGCAAAAAGGTGGAACTGGTGATCGAGGGCAGAGAGACAGAATTGGACAAAGGCATTCTGGAGAAGATCAACGATCCGATAATGCACATGGTACGGAACGCCGTGGATCACGGCATTGAGTCGTCTGAAGAGAGGGTTCAGGCTGGCAAATCGCGCCAGGGCAACGTCTGGTTGCGAGCCTATCCTATGGGGGGCAGCGTGGTCATCGAGGTGGAGGACGACGGTGGAGGGCTGCCTCTGGAAGCTATCCGGGATAAAGCCTTGCGCAAAGGACTGCTCAGCGAAGAAGATCTGAGGACCGTGAGTAAACGCGAGCTGATCGAGTTCATCTTTATGCCGGGGTTCAGCACCAGCAAGCTGATCACCGATGTTTCTGGGCGGGGGATCGGGATGGACGTGGTGAAACGTAACATCATGGACGACCTCAAAGGCACCGTTGACGTCGATTCGGAGGAAGGGAAGGGCACCAGGTTTACTATCACCCTGCCCCTGACTCTGACCACCCTGCGTGTTCTCACCGTGCAGGTGAACGGCCAGACCTTTGGGTTGCCTCTTAATTTCCTGGCAGAAACAGTGCGCATCCCTCGCCATAAGGTGATCATGGTGGTGGATCGGGAGGCCATCCGTCTACGCGAGCAACTGGTCCCCATCGCCGACCTGGCCGCCGTACTCAACCTGCCCAACGCCGCCTCTCCCGACCACGACCTGTTGTTTCTGGTAATCGCCCGGGCCTCCGGCGAACAGATCGGTCTGGTGGTAGAAGAGGTGATAGCCGAGGAGGATGTCTTGATCAAGGCCCTCCCTAAACCTCTGAACGCCATTAAAACTATGGCCGGAGCAACCATCACTCCGGAGGGGGGCATTATTCCCATCATTCACGTGCCGGGCCTGATGGGGGTTATCCGAGAACTGCCTGGCTTCCGGCCGGAGCCCAGGGTGATGGCTGTAGAGGCGCCACGTCTGCTGGTGGTAGACGATTCGTTGAACACCCGCGAGATCGAGAGGAGCATTCTGGAGGCTTCGGGCTACGAGGTCGATCTGGCTAAGGATGGCCTGGAAGCTTTACAGTGTGTGGAGCAAAACGATTACCATCTGATCGTGACCGATATCGAGATGCCGCGCATGGATGGTTTCACCCTGACCGAACGGCTGCGGGCCGACGAACGCTACGCCCACGTGCCTATCGTTATCGTCACCTCGCGGGAGAAAGAAGCCGACATGCACCGGGGTATGGCGGTGGGGGCCGATGCCTACATCGTCAAGGGCACCTTTGACCAGAACAATCTGCTGGCCACCGTCGAAAGCCTGATCGGGCGGGCCGCGCCCAAGAAGTAGTCTTGACGACCAGCATTATCTGTGGTAAGATTGGGACAATAAGATTTGTCTCGACTTTCGCTCCACTACGAAAGTCGTTTCCAGTAGAGTTTGCCGTCAAAAGGGGGACATCAGTTATGAGCACCAAAAGAATACTGATTGCTGACGATAGCCCCACCATCGTGGGCATTCTGGAATATGCCCTGGCAGGCATGGGCTATGAAGTGGAAGTAGCCAACGATGGCATTGAGGCTATTCAGAGAACACATACTTTCGATCCTGACCTGATCGTGCTGGACATCGAGATGCCCCGGATGAAGGGTTATCAGGCCTGCCGTCTGCTCAAAAACGGCGAGGCCACCAAACACATTCCGATCATTATGCTGACCTCATTAGACCAGCAGAGTGACCGTTTCTGGGGTCTGACCACCGGGGCCGATGAGTACGTGGTCAAGGACCTGGAAACCGATTTCCTTTTCCAGCGCATCGACAAGTTGCTGGCCGAGACCACCGCCAGAGAAGAGAAGCATATCCCCATCGAGCGCAAGGAGATGACCGAGATCGACGTTCTGGGTTGGGCCAACGACCTGCTGGACGACGCCTTGTTTGAGTCTACTATCATAAATAGAGTAGGCGCCCTGGCCACCAAGGCTCGGGCCTTCAAAGATACAGTCAACGCCACCCTGGACTTGCTGGGAGAGTTCTGTGAGTTCTGTGTGGTGTTTATAGTGTTGCGCCACGAACCCACTCCCTTGAGCACGATAGGGACCGCCTGTCCGATGGATGCCGACTTTCTGAAGATGGCATGGGATAAAGTGGTGGCCGAATGTCAAAAATATGGCATGGAGGTCGATCTGGAGCAGGCGGACCGGGTGACGCTGGACCGCACTGAGAAGGAGGAACCCACTGTGGCCGCCGTCCGCTCTCTTCTTGCTACTCCATTGAAGATCGGAGACGAAGTGACGGGCCTGTTGGCTATCGCCAATGACCGGGAGGCCATCAGTGAGAAGAAAGAGATGCGCACTTTGCGCATCTTTGCCAAACAAGCCTCTATCGTACTGGAAAACTCTCTGTCCCAGGTGCGAGAACAGACCTTGCGCCGCCAGGTAGAAAAACTGAAGATCGAGATAGACGAGGCCAAACGGGCTAAAGAGGTGCAGGCCATCACCGAGACGGAGTTCTTCCAGGATTTACAAGAGAAGGCCCGTCGGATGAGAAAAAGAGGGTAGCGCGACAGGCAGAGGCAGCAAGAAGATACCCCTAAAGAGCGAGCATTTTTAATCTTTGTGTTTAAGGAGGCTAAAAGCTATGTCCAAAATTGTTTCCATCCACTCCTTCCGAGGAGGGACGGGCAAATCTAACACCACGGCCAACGTGTCGGCCAGAGTGGCTATAGAGGGTATGCGGGTGGGCATCATGGATACCGATATCCAATCGCCCGGCATCCACGTTCTCTTTGGCATGGAAGAGAGGACGATGACCAACGCCCTGAACGATTACCTGTGGGGCAAATGCGCCATCGAAGAAGCGGCCTATGATGTGGGCCAACAATTGGGCGTGGAGCCCGATCGCGCCTACCTGATCCCTTCCAGTCTCAAGGCCGGCGAGATCGCCAGGGTGCTGCGTGAAGGCTACGACGTGGGCCTGTTGAACGACGGCATCCGCGAAGCGGTCGAGAGATTGAACCTGGATTATTTCTTTATCGATACCCACCCCGGCCTCAACGAGGAAACCCTGCTCTCCATCGCCATTTCGGATATCCTGATCATTATCATGCGGCCTGACGCCCAGGACTTCCAGGGCACGATAGTGACGGTTGATATAGCCCGTAAGCTGGACGTGCCCCGCCTGCTCCTGGTGATCAACAAAGTGCCTTCCCGTTTCGACCTGGAGGATACCAGGAAACGGGTAGAGAGCACCTTTGACGTTACGGTGGCCACGGTGATGCCCCTGTCCGAGGACGTGGCCGCGCTGGCCAGCGAGGGTATTTTCTGTCTCAGATATCCCGATCACCTCATCAGCAAGTGTATCGAGGAGATCGCGGCTCAGGTAATGGCTTGATACGGTTACCTGACCACACCTATTTCAGTTAAGGATATGCGGTCGAGGTCCCGCCCGGCAGTTCGGCCTGAAATAAAGGCTGTGTTCCGGAGCAGGGTTCCCCAGACCGACATCGTGGATCAACGCTAATGGGAGGTCAAAGAGAAGCATGGAATGTTGGCAATGCGGCAGGCCGGCCCAAGGGGTCTGTAGATTTTGTGGGCGAGCGATCTGCAAAGATCACGTCTCCAAACTACCTTTCATCATAACTGTCTACATCGGTAAGCCACAAGTACCTAAAGCCATTGTCGTGGCCGATGCTCTGTTCTGCGGCGTCTGTCGGCCTCAACCTGAGCCTATAGAGATGCCGGAGATTTACTAGTCACGGGCCAATGTACGGCAAGGAGGGTTTTTAGTGAAGAAAAGCCTCTTTACAATGCTGCAAGAGGAAATAAATATTCGGGAGCGGAGCGAGGGGATCAGTCCGGCCGATATACTGGATTTGCCGCCAATTTTACGCACCCTGTTGAATATCATCACCCGCCAGGGTGAGATCGGCTTGATAGAGTTGGCCAAGAAGGCAAAACTCGACAAAGACGAAATAGCCCAGGCGTTGAGCCTCCTGACCGATAAAGGGTACCTGAGAGAGATAGGGGAAGGAGACGCCAGACGTTACAAAACCTATCTCGGCCGCACCAGAAAAAAACAGGTGCCCCTCAATATCTGGGAAGACCTGGACGGAAAAGTGGAGTGATAGCCTTTAAACCCTTCCTTATCCAGCTCCGAAAAAAAGTGTTCACGTAGCCTTCTTCTCCCTGGCCAGGAAGAAACGCTTGAAGTTGCTGAGATAGGTGGGCAGCCGCCGCCAGGTATCCAGGCTGGTGGCCTTCCGCCAGATGCGACCAGGGCGCAGGTAGAACCGCCGATAGGCTTCGTGCCATTTGCGTTCTACCAGTTCGGCGGAGAGATCGGGCATTTCAAAGCGAGCTTTTTCGTCGTGGATGGCGAAAGCGCGCCAGTCGTGGCTGAAGAGGCGCCCCTCTTTTATAATGAGATCGTAAAGCTCAGTGCCGGGGAAGGGCGCAGCGATCATAAAGTTAGCCAGCTCCGGATCCAGTTCCAGGGCCAGCCTGATGGTATCGTCCATCGTTTCCTCGGTCTCGGCAGGCAGACCAAAAATGAAAAACCCCATCGTTTCCAGCCCGGCCTTTTTGGCCCCGGCAAAGGCTTCCCTGACCTCTTCGATGGTCTGTTTCTTCTTGATGTAATCCAGCACCCGCTGGTTGCCGCTCTCCACCCCAAAGCCGACCCGCTTGCAACCAGCTTTTTTCATTAGATGGAATAGCTCCTGGTCGGTGTTACCGGCCTTGATGCCGTGAATGGTGATCCAGGGCACGGTATTCAGTCCCTCGTCGATGAGCAGGCGGCAGATGGTTTTGGCCCGTTCCAGGTCGAGGGTCATCACGTCGTCGGTGACCCCGATCTCGGTGGCTCCTAACTCTCTGACCAGCCAGCGCCACTCGGCCACCACGTTCTGCGGCGAACGAGGCCGCCAGGTACGCCCCGTGATGGCCCTGGAGCAATAGATACACTCGTAGGGACAGCCCCGTGAAGTGATGATAGTATAAGCCCGGGCCTGTGGGTCCAGGCCATCGGTCAGGGGTTGGAGGTTGGAATAGCGTTCGATCTTGAAGAGGTGATGGGCAGGGAAAGGGATGTTGTCCAAATCTTTTCGCAGGGGTCTGAGGGGGTTGTGAACGATCTGACCTTCTTCATCTCTGAAGGAAAGGCCCATCACCTGGCCCCACACCTCCCGCCTGAACCGTCGCTCCTCTGTATCATCCGCTTCAGGTGCCTGGCACTTCGGAAGTGCCAGGCACCTCTCCAGAATCTCTACAGTTTCCACGATGGTATCTTCGCCCTCGCCCCGCACCACCAGATCGACTTCGGGGCGTTGCAGGGACTCGTCAGGCATGATGGTCAGATGGGCGCCGCCCAGGATGGTGAGCGCCCCGTACTCCCTGGCCTGGCGGGCTGCTTCCCAGGCTTCGTTGATGAGGGGCGTGGTGCTGGAGATACCCACTACCTCGAACCTTTCTCTTTCCAGAAGGTCGGTCAGGGGCTCATCTTCGACTACGGCGTCATAAATCCCGACTGTATGCCCGGCCTGCTCCAGTACGGCGGCCAGATAGCCCAGGCCGAGGGGGATGTGTTTGCGCGAACTCCATACTTTGGAGATAGGACTGACCAGAAGCACTCTCACAATATTACCTCTCTATTGAATTCAACCACAAAGAGTTTGAGATACGAGAGCAACTGCGCCTGGTGAATTGGCGTTATCGCGTCAACGGCTTTCAATTCCACTATGATCTGTCCGCCGACGAGTAAATCCAATCGCTGACCTGAAATTTTGTGTCCTTTGTGGTTTCTTTTATTTTCTGCTATAATCCTCCCCAAGACTCAAAGGAGGGATTACATGGCTAAAACGCTAGTCACAGGGGCGACCGGTTTTATCGGCTCGGCGGTGGTGCGGGCACTGCTGGCCGCAGGACAAGAGGTGCGCGCGCTGGTGCGCCGCACCAGCGACACCCGCAACATAGATGGCCTGGATGTGGAGCGAGTTCAGGGCGATATCCGGGACGTGGATTCAGTGCGAGCCGCTCTGAAGGGCTGCGATAGACTCTACCACACGGCGGCCCTGTACGCCACCTGGGTGCCCGATCCCGAAATTTTTCACCAGGTCAACGTGGAGGGGACGCGGAACGTCCTGCGCGCCGCGCTGGAAACCGGGGTGGAACGGGTAGTTTACACCAGCACGGCCAGCATTATAGGCAAAACCGCCGACGGCAGCCTGCCCAATGAGGACACGCCCTTCAACCTGTGGGAAGTAACTGGCCCCTATATCCACACCAAGCATCTGGCCGAGATGGAAGCCTTCAGGATGTGCCGCAAAGAGGGGCTGCCTGTGGTGGCCGTCAACCCCCCCTTCCCCATCGGCCCTCGCGACCTGCGACCTACGCCTACTGGCCGCATGATCCTCGATTTCCTGAAGCGTCGTCTGCCTGGCTACATGCCAGGAGGTTTCAATCTGGTGGCCGTCGAGGATGTGGCCAAAGGGCATCTTCTGGCGGCCGAGAAAGGGCAGGTGGGCCAGCGTTACATCCTGGGCCACGCCAACATGACCCTCCAGGAGATTTTTGCTCTCCTGGAGAGGGTCACGGGTATTCCTGCTCCCCGGCTGCCTCTCCCTTACCCCCTGGTGCTGATCGGAGCCTACGCTATGGAAGCCCTGGCTACGATCACCAGGCGGCCGCCGCTCCTGGACGTGGAGGGGGTTCGTCAAACCCATCTGACTTTGCATTACGATTGTTCCAGGGCCGTTCGAGAGTTGGGCCTGCCGCAGACCTCTGTGGAGGAGGCCGTCCGCCGGGCAGTGGACTGGTTTCGCCAGAACGGATACGTGTAGGAGCCCGGTTTAAAGTTGATCATTCCATCTCGATCAGGGTTACGCCGCGCTTTTCGAACTCCTCGAAGTAGCGTTTGGTATCCACGCAGGCTTCCGGGGGCATGACGCCTTTGGCGGTGATCTCCCCGTTAGCCACCATCTGCGTCCCGATAGCTGCCGACCGCCCGGTGGCCTCGCCCACCCGCAGCTTCAGACCGTAGACCACGCGGGCCGCCTGGCCATCTTTCCGGCCTGTGACCTCTACCCGGGAGCCCGACCAGCCCGAGGTCTGACCGCCGATTTTGGACATCACGGGCAGCAGCGGTAAGATCATCTTGGCCATCACGCGGATACGTCCCGGCGTGCTGGCTGCGCCCGTAGCTTCCACGATTTTGGTAACGGTCACCAGTTCCGGTGGGATCAGGCCGCCCTTGCAGGCCACCAGGCGGACGTCGAAGTAGCGGGGTAGGGTGACCGGTTCAGGGTGGCCGGCGTGGTAGACCGGCACCACGCCAACAGGCTCGGGGAAACGCACCTCTTCCCGCTCCGAAAGGCCCGGCACCATCACCCACTTGCGATCGCGGTAGGTCGGGATGTGCGTGGCCGTGATGTGTCCCCAGTGCATGATGGGCGCCACGCCAATCTCTTCATCCATATCCTGCACCCAGGCCAGACGCATGGCGTCTACCTCGTCCATCTGCTCGGCCCCTTTTTTGGCTATCAGGTTCATCATACCTGGCGTCCAGCCCTGACAGATCAGGAAGGTCAGCCCCTTGCGCGCGACCATGCTGTCCATAGCCAGAAGGGTGATAGCGGCATCAGGGTCGTCGCACACGTCCACATAGTTGACCCCGGCCTGATAGACGGCGTTAGCCACCAGGGAGGCGAACTCGTAGAAGGGGCCGATGGTGTTGACGGCGATGGTCGCTCCCTCCAGAGCAGCGATCAAACCGGGTTGATCGTAGGCGTTGACTTTCTGGAAAGTAACAGTCGCTGCGTCCAACTCTCTGTCCAACTCTCTAATGAAAGTCCGGCTGGCCTCTTCGCGGGCGTCGGCTATGACAATGGTATCGAAATCGCTGGTCTCTACCAGGTCCCGTACCACTACCTTGCCGACCTCCCCGCATCCGCCGAACACCACTGCTTTCTTCATCGTGTATTTCCTCCTCGGTTAGATGTCCCAGTTAGATATCTTCAGTTATATGTCTCGTTCAATACCTGTCGGCAATACTACCAACATAGCAATATTGTACTCCATGTGTGGAAGAAAGGCAAGCGCCATCGCTCGCCAGTCCAAAAGCGGCCCTGGAGGACCGCACGCGGCGGCCCTTGCAAATGGGGGAATAGTTGTAGTATAATTATATGGAGGATTATCCGCAATTTTTGTGGCCCGATTGGGGAGGCCTGAGGTGAAGGACGAAGCTAAGACTAAAGAGCAACTCATAAATGAGTTGACAGACATACGCCAAAGGATTACGGAATTAGAAGCGTTAGCAACCGAGCGCAGGCGCGTGGAGGAGGAGTTGAGGGTCAAAGACAGCGCCATAGCATCGTCCATCAATGGCATGGCCCTCGCTGACCTCGCGGGCAATTTAACATACGTAAACGATTCTTTTCTGGAACTGTGGGGCTATGACGATAATAAGGAGGTGCTGGGAACACCTGCTGTCAAATTCTGGCAGAGGGAAGAAAAAGCGGTGGAGGTCGTAGCAGCCTTGCAGGCTGAGGGAAGTTGGATAGGTGAACTGGTAGCCAAGAGAAAAGATGGCACCTCGTTCGATGCCCAGCTCTCGGCCAGTATGGTTACCGATGAGGCCGGTAAACCTATCTGCATGCTGGCTTCATTTATGGACATCACTGAGCGCAAGCAGGTGGAGGAGGCGCTGCGGGAAAGTGAGGAGAAGTTCCGGGCGCTCCTGGAGCATGCCCCGGAGGGCATCGTGATCGTGGACAGCGCGGGCCACATCGTGCTCGTCAATGCCCAAGCCGAGGAGATGTTCGGCTACAGCCGGGCTGAGCTGCTCGGGCAAACTGTAGAAACTTTGCTGCCCGAGCGCTTCCGGAGGCTCCACGCTGAACACTGCGCACACTACTTCGCCCACCCTCGCGCCCGGCCGATGGGTCATAGCCTTGAGATCGCCGGCCGACGCAAGGACGGGACCGAGTTCCCCATCGAGCTCGGCCTGAGCGCCGTCGAAACGACGGACGGCCTCCTGGCTATGAGCCACGTCACGGATATCACCGAGCGGGTTGCGGCGCGAGAAGCTTTGAAACAATATGCTCAAGAATTGGAGCTCCTAAACGTGAAGCTCACGGAATCGGAGAACGATCTTCGGGAATTAAACGCCACGAAAGACAAGTTCTTCTCGATCATATCCCACGATCTTAGAAGCCCCTTCTCTTCTCTGCTTGGATTTTCGCAAATTCTGGCAAAGGATTATAAGACGTTAAGTGATGGGGATATGGAAATCATTGTTGAAAATATACATAACTCAGCAAAGCACGCATTTAGCCTGCTTGAAAATTTACTTCAGTGGTCCAGAATTCAAACCGGCAGTATAAAATACACCCCTACAACAATTGCATTAAAAGAGATAGTAGATAGCAATGCTCACCTCTTGATCGGAAGCATCACAGAAAAAGACATTGACTTATTCAACGAGGTGGAGGAAAACACCTTTGTTTACGCCGATACGAATATGCTAAATTCCATCGTACAAAACCTGATTTCCAATGCCATCAAGTTCACAACCGCCGGCGGCGCAGTTAAAATAACCTCCAAGAGTCGGGACGGTTTCATAGAACTGACCGTTGCCGATACAGGGCTGGGCATGAGCGAAGAAACCATTACCAAGCTATTCCGCATCGATGCCCAGTATACCACCCGTGGTACGGCGGGAGAAAGAGGGACCGGTTTAGGGTTAATATTATGTAAAGAATTTGTAGAAAAGCACGGCGGCCAGATTTGGGTGGAGAGCGAACCAGAGGTAGGAACTTCAGTCAAGTTTACCCTGCCCAAGGCTCCTTAAGGTTTTGTATCAAGCCAGGGCTGAAGATAAAACAAACCAGCAACTCACATGGGGGGCCCACTTCATTAGAGAGCATTAGAGAGAAAGCATCAGAGGAAGCATTAGAAACCGAGCGCAAGCAGGTGGAGGAGGCGCGGTGAAATACACTGGATGGCTCAAACGATGCACTGGCAATATACTCCCTACGCTCTACCGTTGATCATAGGAGCGGCTATCTCGGCTGCCCTGGCCTTCTACGTATGGCGACGCCGCCCTGCGTCCGGGGCGACATCGTTGGCATTGCTCATGCTGGCCGTGGCCGGGTGGTCGCTGGGATACGCGCTGGAGTTGGGAAGCGTTGATTTGCCCCTCAAAGTGTTCTGGGCACGAGTTGAGTACCTGGGCATCGCCACCGTGCCCATGGCCTGGCTGGTCTTTGCCCTCCAGCACACCGGTCGAGCAAAGTGGCTGACGCGCCGCAATCTGGCCCTGCTGGCTATTGTGCCTTTTGCCACCCTGCTGCTGGTCTGGACCAACGATATCCACGGCCTGATCTGGAGCACCATCGCCCTGGACAGCAGCGGCTCGTTCTCGATGCTGGACTTGAGTTACGGGCCGTGGTTCTGGGTCCACATAGCCTATTCCTACCTGCTGCTCTCGCTCGGCACCCTCCTGCTCATCCAGACCCTCATCCGTGCGCCGCGCCTGTATCGTGGACAAGCGGCCGCGTTGCTGAGCGGCGCTCTGGCGCCGTGGGTGGGGAATGCGCTATACATCACCGAGCTGAGCCCCCTGGACCTGACCCCCCTCGCTTTCACCCTGACCGGCCTGGCGGCGATCTGGGGCCTCTTTCGCTTCCGGCTCTTAGACGTCGTGCCGGTGGCGCGCGACGCCGTCATCGAAGGCATGAGCGATGGGGTGATCGTGCTGGACGCCCAGAACCGGATCGTGGACCTCAACCCGGCGGCCCAGGCGATCATCGGCCGCCCGGCCGCAGAGGTAATCGGTCAAGCGGCGGCCCAGATATTATCCGCCTGGCCTGACCTGATCGAACGCTATCGCGACGTGACCGAGGCGCGCGCCGAGATAGTGCTGGGTGAAGGTGAAGCACAACGCTACTATGACCTGCGCATCTCGCCCCTGTATAACCGGCGTGGCTACCGCGCTGGGCGGCTGGTTGTCTTGCGGGACATCGCCGAGCGCAAACAGGCAGAGGAGGCCCTACAGGAGAGCGAAGAGCGATATCGAGACCTGTTTGAGAACGCCAACGACCTGATCCAGAGCGTTGCCCCCGATGGCTCTTTGATATACGTCAACCGTGCCTGGCGGGAAACTCTGGGATATAGCCCGGAAGAAATCCCTGGCCTCTCCTTGTTCGACATCATTCACCCCCACAGCAAAGCGCACTGTATGGAGATGTTTCAGCGGGTGATGGCCGGAGAACAGTTCGAGCACATTGAGGCCATGTTCGTGACCAAGGACGGCAGGACAGTGGCGGTTGAAGGTAGTGTCAATTGTAACTTCAAGGATGGTCAACCCATCGCCACCCGTGGCATTTTCCGCGACATCACCGAGCGCAAGCGGACGGAGAAGGAACTGGAGAAATCTTTTTCCCTTCTTCGGGCCACGCTGGAATCAACCGCCGACGGCATTCTGGTGCTCGACAGAGAGGGCAACATAGTGACCTTTAATCGCAAGTTTGTAGATATGTGGCGCATCCCCGACGCCATCAGGATGTCGCCGGATACCAACCAGGCCATGATGTTTGTCGCCGAGCAGTTAAAAGACCCCACAGGCTTTCTCACCAAAGTGCAGGAATGGCACGCCCAACCGGCGGCAGAGAGCCACGACCTCCTCGAATTTAAAGATGGGAGAATCTTCGAGTACTATTCGCAGTCTCAGCGGATAGGAGCAGAGGGCTTTGGAAGAGTGTTCAGTTTTCGTGACATCACCGAGCGGGTCGCGGCCCAGGAAGCTTTGAAAAAACGGGCCGAAGAATTGGAGCTCTTAAACGTGAAGCTCACGGAATCGGAGAGCAATCTGCGGGAATCAAACGCGGCTAAAGACAAATTCTTCTCCATCATATCCCACGATCTTAGAAACCCCTTCACTTCTTTGCTTGGATTTTCACAAATTTTAGCAGACAATATTGATACACTCAATAAAGAGACAATAAAAAATTTCTCTCAAAATATGTATGATTCCACTACGCGTTTATTTGACCTGCTTGAGAATTTACTTCAATGGTCCAGAGTACAAACTGGAAGAATAGAGTATCAACCTAAAAAATTTGAATTACAAGAGATAGTAAATAATAATGTTCATCTTTTGATCGACAATGCAGCCAAGAAAGGCGTTAATCTGTTATATAAAATAGAAGAAAACGTCTTTGTTTATGTGGATCAGAACATGATAAATTCTGTAATACAAAATCTAATTTCCAATGCAGTCAAATTTACAAATGCTGGTGGTGAAGTTAAAGTAACCTCAAATAGTAAAGACGACTTTATAGAACTGTCCGTGTCCGATACAGGGGTGGGCATGAGCGCCGAAGAAGTGAACAAGCTATTCCGCATTGACGTTCAGCATACCACCCATGGCACGGCAGGAGAAACGGGGACTGGCTTAGGCTTAGTGTTATGTAAAGAATTTGTGGAAAAGCACGGCGGCCAGATTTGGGTGGAAAGCAAACCAGGGGTAGGGACTTCCGTCAAGTTTACGTTGCCAAAGGCGCGTTAAGATTTTGGCCTCCCCCAGAGGTTATGAAGCGCACGGCGGACGCTCGAAGACCGGCGGCCTGCGCCCTGCCCCTATCCCTGGGTTTCACGGGCCAAGATGCACCTCAGGATAGCGATGGCCGCGGCGTAGGTCGAATCCACCCCAAAGTAGGACAGGCTCTTGGACAGCGGTTCCTGGCGACGGCTATAGGGCGTGTCCGAGGCGTAGTGGATCAGGCCCAGGTCGTAGGGGGCATTTATAAAGAGATTGACTATCTCGTTAACGGGAAACCGCTTGGGATAGATGTTTTCGTAGACGGCGCTCAGGTAGGGCCCGGCTTCCATTTCGATGTCGGTGTAGCCTTCCTGGTAGAAAAGCTGTATGAAGCGCCGATTTTGCAGAAAAGTGCCGCGCACCGTAACCGCTTTCTGGTTATCGAAGACCGTTCCGTGAGACAGGTAAGGAGCCACCTCCTGCGCAGTAAAACAGTTTTTGAAAAGAAAAGTGTTCTTGGAGTGCTCGTCGAAGACCACGTTGGGGATCATCACGTCGCCCACCCGGCCGTTGAGAGTGGCGGCCTTGCCCATCACGTAGACCCCCTTCAGGCTACATACCCCGGTGGTCACCTGGGAGAGCAGATGATAGGCCGCCATGCCCAGCGGGTAATCGACGTTGAGGATGAGGGCCTGGCTTTGGCGCAGGCGGGAGAGGCCCGGCATATCCAGGCGGGGGTCGAAGCGCTCCGGGACCAGTTTGTTGATCTCGATCACCTGGGCAGCAACGTCCAGGTAAAGGGGATTTTTGACGTGCAGGATGCCATGTTCTCGCCCGTGGGCCAGGTAGTCGTTTTGCAGAGCAGGCCGGTACTTGCTGAGGACGTAGTAAAGGAAATTCTCCAGCCCCTTCTCCTCCGGCTCGGCGGCGATGCGCTCGTATTCGGCCCACAGGTTTTCGGGGTCATCTTCCTGCACGCAGGCCACCAACTCATCCCGCTGGCGCAGCGCATAGCCCGATAGCAGGTTGACCAGACTGTGGGTGTTGCTGGAGACAAAGTAAACGGGTTTGTCTCTGAGGTGGACCTCTTCCGCTTGACGAACGATGGTGCTCCACCAGCCTTGAACAGCCCGCCGATAGTCGGTAAAAGAACCGGCCAGCAACCTGATAGCCATCTTTTTCCGGTGGCGGCCCACGGTCAGCAAATTGTTCCAGAAGTGCTCTCCCCAGGCGGTCTGGAGTTTGCGCCACCCCTCCCAGTCGAGGGCCAGGGCCTCAGTAAGAGCGGCCTCATCTTCCACGCTCAAAGGCCTGCCCTCCTCCACCTGAGCCTGAACCCCGGCCAGCATAGCCAAGGCGGACAGAAGTTGGTGGAGTTTGTTCCATTCGATCTGAAAAGCGGTCAACATCGGGATCAGGTCGTCTATGTCTGAGACGCTATTAATGAAGACGGCCAGGGTTTCCTCTCCGTCGAAAAACATCTTACGCCTGCGGGCCTGGGACTGAACAGGCTGCCAACGTTCGACGGCAGGATAACCCTTGCGATTGAAAACCTCGTCGGACTGGCCCATGATCACCAGCCGCACCCCAACAATACAAGGCGGCAGTCGCATACAACTGTAGATGAAGGCCGAGATATCCGGGCGAGGCTCCTCGGCCCCCAGGTGCAGGCTGGAGCTCATGCCACAGTGAGTTTCCTCCAGAGATTTGACCTGGATTTCCCCAGTGCTACGCAGCAAGGAATAATAGGTGCGCATGTAAAGCTCGATTTCCTCATTGCCAGCAGAGGGTATCCTTCTGTCCATGCCGCTCTGGCTCCTTCGCCCCATTCCGAGGCGGCTGGGGGGTCATTAATTGTACCTCAAGTACTACCATTCACAACCGACAAAACCACATCGCAAGCCGATGGTCATTTCGTCCGAGAAAAGTTTGATCTCGGTCATTGTGATTTTAACACACCTCAAGTCTAAAATCAAGCTGATAAAATCTGAGCTTACCTGCTTGCTTTCGCCAGAGCCGAAAAAAAAATTCCTCCACTACGTGGAGGAATGAAGACGAGCGCCAGGCACCTGCTCCTTTACCGGGCCCTGACTGGCGCAGATGAGGCCCGGCCAATCTCAGTCAAAGTGAAACTGGCCGGTGTAGACCACGGTGAACGGCGAGCCGGCATTCCCGGTGCGGGTGCCCTGACCATGAAACCTTTCGTAGGCCCCGGTGCCTCCGATAACCGTAAAGGGCTGATCAACCACCTCGCCTTCGGGCGGAGGCGGGAAGAGCTTGGTGAAGTGAGCCTGTCCTACGAAGTGGATATCGACCGTGCCCGATGCCGTGGTGATGGTCATCCAGCCTTCCTGGGTGCTCTTGGCTTGCTTGACATTGAAGTTGATGTTCTCTGTGTAGAAGAAGGTGGCAGACTCACCAAAAAAGTAGTCAATCGTCCCTTCGGCCTTCAGCCCCCGGATCTTTACGTGATTGGGCGTTTGAGAAAACTCATAGTCTTCATCAGGATCGAGCGTGTAACCGTTAACGGTGAAGGACCCAGGGGTGGGCGGTGTGGCCAGAGCAGTACCCGTAAGGGCCAGAAGCAGAACCAGGGTGCAAAATATTACGATTAGCTTTTTCACAATACTACCTCCTTGGTATGTATATAGAAGGTTCGGCGGAGTACCCCCGGCCTTGTGGACGAGAGCGGCGAGGCAAACCCATAGCTTGAAGGGGGACCTTTGCTCATCCCACTTCAACGCTCACGGTTCCACTGAGACAGCCACTCAGGCTTGTCCGGCATAAGTTGGATATCATCCTAATTTCATTATAACGCCTCTCCTGCCATTTGTAAATAGTACCACTGTCCTATTCGGCTCGCCAGGCTATACCTGCTCTATAGCCTCTCTAATGGTTCGAAGCAGTTCGATTGGGGTGTAAGGTTTCTGGAGAAATCGAAATCCTCTTTCGCGTATGAGGGGCCATTGCGATTTCTGATCGGTGTAGCCACTGCCCAGCAGGATCCGGAGTTCGGATTTGCTGGAGAGGAGTTCGTCAACCAATTGAAGGCCGGTTTTGCCGGGCAGGACCACGTCGCTGAAGACCAGGTGGAAATCGCCCTTTTCTCTCTCAAAGATATCCAGCGCTTCTTCCGCGCTTGCGGCCTCAAATATGGTGTAGCCGTTTTCACGAAGCATCGTGGTGATAGCTTCGCAGACCTCTTCGTCATCTTCCACCACCAAAATCCGCTCCCCACGGCCCTGAAGCTCCTGTAGTGAAATCGTTTCTCCTACTCTATCTTCCAGTTCTGCGAGAACAGCCGGCAGGTAGATCGTGAAGATCGAGCCTTGCCCTGGCTCGCTGTAAACGTGTATCCACCCCTCGTGCTGTCTGACAATGCCATAGACCACGGCCAGCCCCAGGCCGGTGCCCTCGCCGGCCTCCTTGGTGGTGAAAAAAGGTTCGAAGATGTGCTGAAGGGTGTCTTTATCCATGCCCACTCCCGAGTCCTCCACCGAGAGACGGACACATCTGCCGGGCCGCGCTTCGGGGATAAGCTGGCAGTAGTCTTCGTCCACGATCACGTCTTCGGTCTTGAGGGTGAGCCTGCCACCCTGGGGCATGGCGTCGCGGGCGTTGACGGCCAGGTTCATGATGACCTGCTCGATCTGCCCTGGATCGGCTTTCACCGCCCAGCATTCCGGTTCGAGAGCGGTAACCAGGTCAATGTCCTCGCCGATAAGACGCCGCAGCATCTCGTCCATGCCGGTGACCACCGCATTGAGGTCCAACACTCGCGGTTGAAGCGGCTGCCTGCGGCTGAAGGCCAGGAGCTGGTAAGTCAGCGAGGCGGCCCGTTCCCCAGCCCTGGCGATCTTTTCAATATTCGTGTGCAGCGGGTCGTCCTCGTCGAGGAGCTGCAGCAGGAACTTGCTGTAACCGATGATGATCGTCATCAGGTTGTTGAAGTCGTGGGCCACCCCGCCGGCCAGCCTGCCAACCGCTTCCATCTTCTGGGCCTGGAGGAGCTGGGCCTGCATCTTTTCTTTCTCCTCCTCGGCCCGCTTGCGCTCGGTGATATCGCGAGAAACAATCACGACATGGGTGACGGTGCCTGCATCACCATAATAAGGATAATAGGTCACATCAAAATACCGCTGCCCCAGATCAGCAAATTCAAACCAGCCCTGGTAATGCATCTCGCTTCCTGCAAAGCACCTATCTAATTGGGCCTTTATAGCTGTGTTAAAGCGTTCCTCGCCCCAAAGATCGGCTATAGTCCTACCAATGATTTCCTGGCGCGTTTTATTATGAGCCTGGCAGTATGATTCATTTACAGCCTCGTAAGTATAGTTTTGGTCAGCGAGGGTCATGAATTCCCTGGAAGTGTTTACGATGAATTCGTATCTCCTCCACATTTCCTCTAAAGCCTTGCGCTCGGTGATGTCGCGGCCCATGCCCACCAGCCCCACGATCTTCCCCTCACTATCCCGCAAAGGCACTTTGGTGGTTAACAGCCATCCCCTCCTGTTGCTCACCCGGTCCATGAGTGGTTCTTCGCGGTTGATTAGCGGTTGACCTGAGCGGATGATCTCCTGTTCGTCGGCATAATATTGGGCGGCCAGTTCGTGCGGGTAAAAGTCGAAGTCCGTCTTGCCCACGATCTCGTCCGGCGTGTGGGCCCCCACGACATTCCCAACCGTAATGTTGCCCACAACAAACCGGCTCCGGGTGTCCTTGACATAGATTAAATCTGGCAAGTTGTCTATCAGAGTGCGCAACAGATTGCGTTCTTCCGCCAGCGCTTCCTCCGTCCGCTTGCGCTCGGCCAGCTCTTGCTGAACCGCTTCGTGCAGCCTGGCGTTCCCGATGGCCATTGCCGTCTGGTTGGCCAGGGTGATCAGGGTGATCTTCTCATCCTGCGAGTAGGCCTCTTCGGAGAGCTTGGGGCAAAAGACAAACAGGCCCACCAAATCGCCTTCGACCAGCAAGGGAACGAATAGTTCAGCGCCCAGTCTCTTCAGAGCCTCCCTCTCCTCTTCCCAGAGGGCTTTGAACTGAGGCAGTATATCTATCTCATGGGCGGTCAACACTTTTCTCTCGCGGACCATCCAGCGCAGCAGAGGGTGCTCTCTCCTCAGCCTCAGCCCGGTCACGTCCTTGTCCAGGCCCCTCTGGGCCGCCAGGTAGAATTCCCTTGTCTTCTGTTCTTTGAGCAGAATGCACGCTCCGGCCGCGTGCATTGTGGTGGTGATCTCTTCCAGGAGCATCTCGCTCAAGACATTCAGATCGAGAATGGAGACTGTCGTGCGGCTAAGCTGATGGAGCATCTGCTGAGCGTCGTACTTCTCACGGAAAAAGAGCCGGTCGATCCAGGTTTGGGCCCTATCCCGCAAGGGTTGGAAGGCCACGGCGACGACGACCGCCACCAAGACGGGTATCAAGTAAGCGCCATAGCCGAAAACGGTGCGAGCCAGGCGCTCGAAGACGAAGATGGTCAGCAGATAGGTGGCGGCGATGCCCGCGGTCAGGGCCGAATAGGTCAACCCCCTGCGGATCACGAAGGTGATATCAAGGAGACGATGGCGGAGGATGGCATAGGCGGTGAGCAGCGCGTTAACAACACTGGCCGCAATATCGATGGGATATTTACCTATTTCCGGCACGAAATTGGTGGGGACGGCCAGCAGGATCAAAGCTAGCCCCAACAGGGGGTACTGGATCCTATTTCGATAGAGTCGATCCTGCGTCCTTAAATATTGCTGCACCAAATAATACGCTGCTAACCCGAAATAAAAGAATCCGTAAATGCCCATAAAAGGGGCGGCCGGTCCAATTTCGTAATGAACGACCCCGTCTACGTAATAGGCCTTCCGAGTCACATACCCCAGCAGGTTAGCAATTAGCAAGATGGCGCATAACCCGTACCCTAAATATAGCCAATACTTTTGCCCCTTTATCCCCAGGAACACCCGCACGAAGTGAAAGAAAGTGATGGAAAACCCTGCCACTCCTGTGATTAAGACTCTGTTCCAGAAAAGAGGGGCCTGGAGACGCCACATAAAGCTGCCCAGGCTCCAAATGGCGGCGCTCAGGAGATAGAGCATGAAAAACTGGTTCACCCGCTTTTTGGCGCCCCGCCAATAGACGATAGCCAACAACAAGCAGTAGCAGAGAAAGGCGGTAAATGGCACCACTATCGAAATATATCGTTGCATGTTAATCCCCCGTATCCAGACAATGCTGAGCTGCTTCTTGATAAGGCAAGCTGCAAACCAGCAGGCAAGTATAAAAGGGACATCAAGAGGAATGGTGGCTGTGGCCCGGCCGAAAAACCAGGCTCTGAATCGCTCCTGGCTCTTCGACCCGCCTCTCTAACGCTGTGTCACCCCACAGACCTTGACTTTTGTAAGTTGACATCCCTTTGTCCAATACCACAAGACATTGTGGTCATCAAGGCTTGCACCCCAAGACATAGGGCCACAGGCGGGGATATCTGTTCTACCCAAAAACCAAGCCTTATCTTGTGAAAGAGAAATAAGTCGCTGAATTGTAATCCTTCAACCTTGCATCCCAAGCGCACTCATCTGTAGCAGTCGGTCAATGACATCATCCGAGGACACCATGTGAGGTGGCTTGTAGTGCGCGGGCTCCACGCCAGCCTTTTGCCTATCTAACAGATACCGTTGAAAGGTACCGTGGGACAGGACGGTGACGCGAAGGGGCTTGTAGTGCAACATCTCCTCTATGTCTCTGTAATCGGGATCGAGATCCTTCAGACTGCGATGAATTACCTCCTCGATCTCCTCCCTACTCCTGTCCTCCCTCTTCAACTCTATGCACAGGTGCAAAACAGGATGTTGCTCTTCAATCTCCTTCCGTATGGTCCACTCTTCATAGCCCACCTGGGCCTTCTCTATGGCCTGCCAGATGACTTTTTCGGTCATGCGCGTGAACCCGGCCAAGTCGATGATATCGTCGCAACGGCCCTCAAACACCATTTGAGGGATATCTATGTCCAGTTTCTCGTTACGGAGAGCCGTGATCCTTACCATATCTCCAACCCTATATCGAATAAAAACGCCGATCTTCAAGTTGGTGTTCACGAGCTCATATCTCTCGCCCGCCTCGACTTCGTTCAAGAGAACGGTGCGAGGCTGATAGCTGGGGTCCTCCCTAGACTTTATGTGCTCGTCTTCGGGTATGAACTCCAGGAAATTCTCGTCAGGTAGGAAGGTCATGCCGTCATGATCCCAGGTTTGGACAGCTATCATGCCCAGTTCGGTCCCCCCGTACATCTCCAGAGGCTGTACGCCCCAGTATTCCGTTATCTTGTCCTTGAAGATCACGGTATCCGTGCCCCCAGCCACTATCCCCTTCACATCCCATAGGTCCTTGGGATACATGGGTCTTTTCGCCAGCTTGCTCCTGATGAGCCCCCTGGTCAGCCTGTAAAGCACCTTGGGGTGGAGCATGTTGAGGGAGAACTCCCGTCTCCTCTCTGAGCCTTCGCTGAACTGCTCCGCGATCTTTACCAGGACGCTGGTTAGCCCAAAGAAGACGTCTATACCTTCCTTGAAAGCCAGCTCAAAGCCCTTCTCGATCCTCTCCTGGAAGGACATCTTTTCAGCCACTTCCTCCGGAGGGAGCAGCACGAAAGGAAATTCCTCCAATAAGGCGTGTCCGAGCCAGCCGAAGGAGTAGGGACGAGGAGCCATGCAATAGGGCATTTTATCGCCCTCGTTCAAGATGACATCGCCCCTGTCACGACAGGACGCAAAGATCATGCTGGCTAGAAAGACTGGACCTGCCTGGGCTCTCCACCCTTCCTCAAACATAGGGGCCCACTTGCATTGGTACTCGCCCGATCTGCCTGAAGTGCGCATCCAAAGCAGGGGCTTCTCTGGCAGGACATCTTCTCTCTTCTCCAACAAGTAGGGTACATAGTCGGCGTAGGTAGTCAAGGGCACCCTCTGGCGAAACTCCTCCACGCTGGTGGGGAGAGGTGCCCCTATAATCTTCTTGCCTAGCTCACACTTGCCGAACCACTCGATTTGCTCCATCAGCAGACGCCGCTGGATCTCCATGAACTCCTCGAGACTCAGATCGATGAAGCCGCAGTATTTTTGCCAAAGTTCTTGCGTTCTTCCTTGTCTCAACAACTCGATTGCACTCGTCACTTTCTTTGCCCCCCTTGAGTTTTGTGGCGTTCCCGGCGAGGCCGGAAATATTTATACACCCTGTTCAGCCTTGCCACAGGGTTTTAACACACCTGACAATGCTCTCCCTGGTTGGAATCAACATTGGGGTTTCCCGTTTGTACTGTTCGTAGCCTGGGAACATCTGGCTGAAATAGAAGCGTTCTTGAATCCATACCCACAACACATCCAGGAGGAACCACAGCGGGGCCGCGATCAAGAGCAGCCTCGACCTGGAAATCAGCACCAGGGCGAGAAGAAAGAGACCGAACCAGAGGACACCGGGATGACGGACCAGGGCATAGGTCCCGGTCTTCACCAGTTTATCTCCCACCCCGTTAGTAGCATAAGTCTGCTTGAAAGGGATCTCCAAAAAAGTGGAATACAGGAGCAGGCAAGCAAATGTGATGAGCAGAGGCCAGCCCACCCAGGAGAGCCAATGGGGTAGAGCAAACCTCTCTGCCTTGAGGCAAACCATGAGCAACGCGAACCCGAATAGCGAGGCGAAGACCAATCCAATGGCCTGTTTCAGGTAAGCAATGCCCTTTAAGGCGGCGAGGTCGAAGAAGAAAGCGATCAGGAAGGCCAGGCCTCCTAGAAGAATGTATCCCATTATTACCTCACCAACTCCACTAACTCGTAGACCGGCTTACTGCTGCTTGACCTCAAGGGGCTCCAGAGCCCTGACCAGGACGTGCTCTCTAACGGCCTGGTAGACGCCCTGCCCCAATCTGCTCTCCTCGTCTACCAGCACCATACGGACATAGCCCGAAGCCACCACTCCGCTGACCAGAGATACGATCTCGGCCGGCACCTGGTCGAGTTCGAGAGATGAGGTCACAGCCTGCAAAGTCCGGTTCAAAGCGGGACTTTATTTATCTAAGGCTATAATAAGGGATTTTACATTATTATTATACCCGTTTTTCGCCAGAAACGCAAAACGTAGGACCATTGCATTTAAATTCGATGAGTCTATATGTAGTGGCCCTGAGTAGCCTTACTACTATATGTAGTAGTGCCCCTAGTGTGGACGGAAATAAATGCAATCGCCCCACGCAAAACTTGACTTTACCCGTAAGGCCAATGTCAAGTTGCGAACGGCTCTGCGTGCCCGCTACAGGCCGGCCAGAGCAATCCATCACCCACTACGCATCATACCACATCCGCCTTCCAAACGCCTTACAAAATGCCCTTCGGACCTTCCAAAAACCTTCCAAAGAACACCAATTTGTGCATGGTGATCGTGAGTACAACTGGTGCACAAGGGCAAGTAAGGTGGAAAACTTTTTCAAATTATAATTTGTATGGTATAATAAGTAGCACCTGAACCGCCCCGGGTTATAACCACAAAGGACGCGCAGGCCCGGTGCTCCTGGTGGTTGAAAGGTTCTGAACTGATTTCTGCTCAAGGAGATAGAGAATGGATGATTACGAAGCCATCATCGGCATGGAGGTCCATGCCCAATTGTTGACCAAATCCAAGATGTTCTGTGGGTGCGACGCCTACTACACCTACGAAGAAGAGCCGAACACCTGCACCTGCCCCGTTTGTACCGGGATGCCCGGCGTGCTGCCTGTCATCAATCGCAAGGCGGTGGAATATGCGATCATGACCGCCCTGGCCCTGAACTGCCGCATAGCCGAATCCTCGGTCTACAGCCGCAAGTCATATTTCTACCCCGACCTGCCCAAAAACTACCAGATCAGCATGTACGATCTGCCTCTCTCCGAGGACGGGTGGCTGGAAATCGAGGCCGAGGGCCAGACCAAACGCATCGGCATCACCCGCGTCCACCTGGAAGAGGACACGGCCAAGCTGTTCCACATCGGCGGACAAAGCCTGATCGATTTCAACCGCTCTGGCGTGCCCCTCATGGAGATCGTCAGCGAGCCCGACATCCGCACCCCGGAGGAGGCCCGTCAATACCTGATCAAGCTGCGCACCATCTTACGATACCTGGGCGTCAGCACCGGCGAAATGGAAATGGGCGCGATGCGCTGCGAGGCCAACGTCTCTTTGCGGCCTGTCGGTGCTGCGGAGTTCGGCACCAAGGTAGAGGTCAAAAACCTCAACTCTTTCCGGGCGGTCAAGCTGGCCCTGGAATACGAGAGCGAACGCCAGAAGGCAATCCTGGAAGCCGGCGGCCAGGTCGAACAGGTGACTATGGGCTGGGACGAGGCCCGGAACGTGACTGTCGTTCAGCGCAGCAAAGAGGCGGCGCACGATTATCGCTATTTCCCGGAGCCGGACCTGCCCCCTCTGCTCATCAGCCGGGCATGGGTGGAGGAAATCCGGGCCACCCTGCCCGAACTGCCGGATGCCAAACGCGACCGCTTTCTGTATGACTACGGCCTTTCCCGCTACGACGCCACCATCCTGACCAACGACCGGGGCGTGGCCGACTACTTCGAGGATTGCGTGTTGGAAGGAGAGTTGAGAGACGAGGATGTAGTCCTGGCCCAAACCACATGCAACTGGATAAAGGGCGAGCTGTTCTATCTCATGAAGCTCAACGCCGTCGAGGGCGATGAGATCATCATTCGTCCGGTCGACTTCGTGGACCTGATTGCTATGGTGCAAAAGGGCATCATCAACGCCAACACGGGCAAAGGGGTGCTGGAAATGATGTTCGATATGGGCCTCGAACCGGCAGCCATTGTCGAAGAGCTGGGGCTGGCCCAGATCAGCGACGAGGAAGAGCTGTCCCGCATCGTCGAGGAGGTCATCGCCGCCAATCCTCAACCGGTCAGCGATTACCTGGGCGGCAAGGAGACCGTGTTGCGCTTCCTCATCGGCCAGGTGATGAAGGCTACCAGGGGCAAAGCCAACCCCAACCTGGCCGCCCAACTGCTGAAGGAAAAGTTAAGCAGCATGAAATAGCTCAACTAAAGCCACAGAGAGCACGGAGGACTCAGAGAAAGAAGTTTTTTCCCTCTGTGAACTCTGTGTCCTCTGTGGCTAAGCTCTTTAGGGATCGCGGTATGGAAAAAGTACGTGTCCTCATCATGGGGGCGGCGGGACGAGACTTCCACAACTTCAACGTCTTCTTTCGGGGCAACCCTGCCTACCAGGTAGTAGCCTTCACCGCCGCCCAGATTCCCAACATCGAGGGGCGGGTCTATCCTCCCCAGTTGGCTGGCCCGGACTATCCGCAGGGTATTCCCATCTATCCCGAAGCAGAACTGGTGGAGCTGATCGACGCCTTAGCGGTCGATCAGGTGGTGTTTGCCTACAGCGATGTGTCTCACGAGTACGTGATGCATCGCGCCTCTACCGTTCTGGCGGCGGGGGCTGATTTCCGGCTGATGGGTGGCCGTCGGACAATGCTGGAAGCAAAGACGCCCGTGGTGGCCGTCTGTGCCGTGCGCACCGGCGCCGGTAAGAGCCAGACCACCCGCCGCGTCTGCGACCTCCTGCGCGAGATGGGAAAGCAAGTGATCGTGGTGCGCCATCCCATGCCCTACTGCGACCTGACCACCCAGACCTGCCAACGTTTTGCCTCCTACGACGACCTGGACCGCTACCAGTGTACTATCGAGGAACGGGAAGAGTACGAGCCTCACATCGAGCGGGGCCTGGTAGTCTACGCCGGGGTGGATTACGGGCGCATCCTCCAGGAGATCGAGAAGGAGAACCAGGAAAAGCAGACTTTCCTGGTCTGGGACGGGGGCAACAACGATCTGCCCTTCTACGAACCCGACCTGCACATCGTGGTGGCCGACCCTCACCGCGCCGGCCACGAACTGCGCTATCACCCCGGCGAGGCCAATTTGCGCCTGGCCGACGTGGTGGTCATCAACAAGATCGACACCGCCACCCTGGAGGGGGTGGCTACCGTGCGCCACAACGTCAGAACCATCAA
Source organism: uncultured Anaerolineales bacterium (assembly GCA_964646625.1). Lineage (GTDB taxonomy): Bacteria > Chloroflexota > Anaerolineae > CAZYHC01 > CAZYHC01 > DAOULT01. Next base: position 17,005 of record CAZYHC010000033.1, on the reverse strand, counting down.
CCCGGAGGCGCTCGTCGTCGAAGCGGCCTCCCCTATCTCCGTGGACGACCCCCAGGCCATCCGGGGCCGGACGGTGCTGGTCATCGAGGACGGGCCCACCCTGACCCACGGGGGGATGACCTATGGAGCCGGCATCGTGGCCGCCAAACGCTTCGGGGCGGCCAGGATCGTCGATCCACGGCCCTACGCCACAGGCTCTATCGTCGAGACTTTCGAGCATTATCCCCAGGTCGGGCCGCTGCTGCCCGCCATGGGCTACGGCCCTCACCAGATCGAGGAACTGGGCCAGACCATCAACGCCACCCCCTGCGACCTGGTCATCGTAGCCACCCCCATCGACCTGCGGCGGGTGGTGAAAATCGAGCGCCCTACCCAGAGGGTGCGCTACGAGCTCCAGGAAGTGGGCCGCCCGACGCTGAAAGAGATCCTGGCCGAGCGGTTCGGCCCGACCGGCTAGAGGACAGTCCCCCTCTCAAGGAAAAAAAGAGGCGGGACCAACGTGAAAAACGCCTGGCCCCGCCTTTTATATCCCTCCTCAAATCAGCAGAAGTATTGTGGGGAATGCCCTCCCTATTCCCTATTCCCTATTCCCTGACTATTCCCTGACGAAGACGCGCATGTAGACAAAATAGACGATCACGGAGAGCACGGCCAGGACGACCAGGGTGATCAGGGCATACGTGATAGCCGTGCCAAAATCACTCATTCCAAGCGCCGTCAGAGGAAACCAGTATAGTCCCATGAAAACTAACACGGGAAAGAGAATAGTGATGAATATCAAGCCAAATTTCAGCAGCCTGCCGGGTTGTCTCTCCTGTCCTTCTGCCATTTTTTGCCTCCTTATCGCTTTACAATGTGCCTGTTACGGCGGACCGGAACGCTCACCTTACCTCAGTAGTATTAAGGTTATCTTGACGACCCATCAGGCCCTGAATCGACTCGCCAGAGAAACCTGATACCACGATTATATTTTATCATATATTTGGATAATTTTCAAGTCCCAATTTGCTCACGGGCGCGTCCCAGATTTTTGGTAGGTGCCTGGCACTTTCGGAAGTGCCAGGCACCTGATGCCCTTTATCGGCGGTTGCGTTTATCGGCGGTTAGCCAACACGGATTCTGGTCACGGATTTCACGGATTCTCCGTGGAACCCGCGACTCTAATCCGTGACATCCGTGGAAGAAATCCGTGTCTGCTCGATCTCCGCAATCAACCGCTGCGTATCCTGTATCTCCGCCGCGGCGCCTTCGCCGTAGGTTGCGAAGTTGCGCAGGGCGGCCTGGGCGTACAGCCGCGCTTCTTCCAGGCGGCCTGCACCCGCCAGGGCCAGGGCCACGTTGCGGCGGACTACGGCGGCATGGTAGAGATCCCCCGCCGCTTCAAAATAGCGGATGGCCTGGCGGTAGTGCGGCAGGGCGCGGTCCAGGTCGCCCGCATCGCCGTAGATGAGGCCGAGTGCGTTGTGCGTCACCGCCAGGTCGTCCACCGCGTTGGGGGGGATGAGGTCGAGCGCCTGGTGGTAGAGCTGTAAGGCAGCGTTGAGGTAGCGGAGCAGCTCTTCCTCTGGCTCTCCGGCCGCCCGCGCTTCCTTGAAGCGTTCCCAGACCACGTACCCCAGTTGGCTCAAGCACTGGCTGCGCCCCAGGCGGTCGCCCTCGTCGGTAAGTTCCAGGCTGCGGCGGTACCAGCGCTCGGCCTGGGCCAGGTCGCGGAGGGCGGGGATTTCTGTGTAGGCGTGGCCCAGGTTGAAGGCGATGATAGCTTCTTCGGGTTGATCGCCGATGCGCTGACACAGCGGGATGGCTTCTTCGTAGAACTCGACGCAGTCGGGCCTGCCCTGCTCGCGTAGAATGTGGCCCAAAAGTTCCAACGAAACCGCCAGCGTCCGGATGGCGTGGCGCTGCGCCTCGTCCAGCGCCTCCGGCAGTGCGGCCAGGGCCGGGGCCGCCCGCTGGCGATTCCAATCCACGCGGAGACGTTGCAGGCGCTCGGCCTCCGCCCACTGCCGCGCCTCTTCGGCGAGCTTCACGCGGTACTCGGTGACCAGGCTCCAATCCTCTTCCCGCCCCGGCCGCGGGCCGTCGGTGGCCGGGTCCACGAAGTCGGGCACGATCTCATCCACCAGCCGCGCCCACTCCGCCCGGCGGCCGGTGTGGCCGTAGAGTTTGCGCAGGCCCTGCATGGCCTTGAGGACCGCGAGCCACCAGCCGTGAGCGCGGGCCAACTGGCGGGCGTGCAGCAGGTTGGCTTCTTCGGCAGTCAGGTTGGCGATCACGTCGCGGTTGCCCTGGCCGTATTGGATGCTGTAGTGGCTCCCCAACTCGCCCATCGCTTCCACGAAGGCCCACTGGGGAGCAGGGAGTGGGGAATCGGGAGTGGGGGGGTAGTATTGGTCGAAGAGGGCCTTGAAGTACCAGGGCAGGGCGGGGTGGATGGAATAATAGCCTCCCCCGTAGGCGGTGAGCAGGCCCACCTCGGCGGCGCGGTCGAGCAGGGAGATGCCCTTCTCACGAGAGAGGCCGCGCACGGCGGGCAGGTTGCCGATTTCGGGGTCGCCCATCAGTTGCAACACACCCAAGTTCACGAAGCCCTGGAAGAGGTGCAGCAGGGCCAGTTGTTGGCGCTCCTCTGCGCCGAAGGCGTGCTCGAAGCCGTAGGAGAGCGAGGCGCCCAACGACCTGGAGCGGCCTTCGCCCTCCTCGTCCTCGAACACGGCCTCGCCCGCCCGCAGCTTCGCCACGAACGCTTCGAGCTGCTCCCTGGTCCGCAGCCCGTCGCGCAGGGCCTGGCCCACCAGCACGGTGATGGTCAGGGGGTTGCCCTGGGTATACTGAAGCAGCGGCCACCAGGCTTCCACTTTGGTCAACTTGCGCCCGTGCCTTTCGGCCAGCGCCCGCGCCAACTGCACCCGCTCCCGCATGGGCATGGGGGGCACGGCGATGCGCCTGGGCAGGTCGCCCAGCCAGGAGCGCTCGTCGCGGCGGGAGGTAAGCAGGAACCTGGCCCGCGTCCCCCGCGCCGCCCGCAGGAAGTCAACCAGTTCCCGCTGTTCGGCGGCGCTCCAGGCCGAGTCCGCGCCCGCCGGGAAGCCCGTCACCGGCTCCACGTTGTCCCAGACCCACAGCACGGGGACCTGTTGCAACACTTGCAGGGCCACCTGGCGGCGGTCCTCATCGCTCAACGCCAGCCAGTGGACTCCCGACTGCTCCAGGGCGGGGCCGAACAATTGCCCCACCTGGTCGAGCACCCGCGCCAGCGGGTTGCGCCGCTCGAAGGAGGTGAAGAGCACCGGCCCCTCCACGCCGCCCGTCAGCGAATACCAGCGGGCGAACTCGGCGGCGGTGGCCGTCTTGCCGCTCCCGGCGTAGGCGTGCAGCAGGACGACGCGCTGGGTGTCGAAGGCCCGGTCCAGGGCCAGCAGGGTTTCGTCCCGGCCGAAGAAGCCCACGTCCGGGCTCTGCGGCAGGCTGGGGTCGAGCACCCCCCGCGCCGGCGCGGCGTCCGCAACGTGGAGGGCGATCTTCAGCCCGGCGGCCTCCTCCGTTTTGGGGAATAGCTCGATGGGCTCAACCTCGTACACCACGGGCACGGGCCAGTCTTGCAGGGGGCGCGGGCTGTAGGCGATCTCACGCAGCGGTCGGGCGGCCAACTGCTTGCGGCCCAGGGTCACGGCCTGGCCCAGGGTGCTGCCCTGCGCCAGGGCGGCGTACAGGTCGGCCACGAACTGCGCCGCCGTGACCACGTAGACGTCGTAGCGCATGGCTACCACCCCGGCCACGCCCGCGTCCATCACCTCCTGGGCCAGCGAGCCAAAGGCCCGCACCCGGGCGTGGGGGTCGGACTCTTCCGTGGCGGCCTCAGCCGGGGCGCGCGGGGCTTCGGCGTGGGCCGAGCGGCAGGCGTTGAGCACCAGCACCGGCACGTCGGCGTCCACCAGCAGACTGCCCAGGCTGGGGCCATCCACCAGCTCGACGTTGTTCGGCAGGTCGGGATTCTCGAACACCAGGTATCCATGCGCCCCCTCTCGAGCCCTGATGATCCTGAGAGGGCTTAGCGATTTGAACATTTCCGCCAACCTGCCCGGCTGGTCGGCATCGGCGTACTCGCCGTGCCCGTCGAAGTGGACGACGTGATACGGCGCTCCCCTGGCTTTGGCAGCCCGCAGAGCTTTGCCCAGTTGCTCGAAGGTGGCCGGGCGCAGCACGTCCAGGTGAAACACGGCCCGCGCCTCATCGCTCAGGCCCTTGATCAGACGGGCGGCGACCGAGCGGAAGGGCACTTCGGCGCCCAGACCGGGCCGGCAGATCACCAGCAGGATGCGGATGGGGCCGGACTCAGTTCGGGGGATTTTGGGACGCTGCGCCGGGTCGTGATGCACACGCACGAAAGAGCGAACGCGCAGGGCCAGCGGGATGTCGGTACTCGGGTCGCGCAGAAGCTCCCAGGGGATGGCCGTCGCTCCTTCCACCCCGGTGGCGATTTCGACGCGGGTGTCGTTCAGGTGGTGACGAAGACTGTCCCACAGGTCGCGGGCCTCGTCGGCGGCGTGAAACACGGCCCTGAAGAGCTCCATCCCTGCCTCGGCCATGCGCTCCTCGACGCCCGCCGCAATTTTCGGCGCAGGGTCGAACGGGTGTTCCAGGTAGTCTTCCAGATACCAGCGCAGGTCTTCCTGCTGCTGCGGGGTGAGCTTGAACTCAAAGCGGGCGGTGGCAGTCTGCCGGGGCAGGCCCTCGCCTTCGAGCGCGACCTCGACGCGGTATTTATCCTGGTCTTCGGCGTGTTGGGTAAGCCGTAAAGTGAACATAAGCCCTCCTTATCAGGTGCCTGATCAGGTGCCTGGCACTTCCAAAGTGCCAGGCACCTACTTTCACCTACTTTATTTATGCGGCCACCAGCAGCCCTCGTCGCCCAGGTCCACCTCGTCCACGAAGCCCACGATGACCGAACGGATGGGGGCCTCGGGGATGTCTGTAACCTGGCGGCCCGAATTGCCCTCTTCCAGCACCAGGACGGTATCGCCTACCCCGGCCTGCACCAGGTCGAGGGCCAGGGCGTAACGGTCTTCGACCTCGCCTGCGGGGGAGAGGTGATCCACCAGGAGTAATTTGTAGCTTTCCAGGGTGTGGTGCTTGATGGTAGCCACCACCGTGCCGCACACTCTGCCGATGAACATCAGACCCTCCAATCAATCCAATTCTACGTCTGCCGCATCGACGATACCCAGGATGGCGTGATCAACGGGCACGAAGGTTTCGTCAGGCATGCCCAGGGCCGCCTCCCGCCCCGACTCGATAAAGACCAGTTCGCCGGGGCCGGCCTGGGCCGTGCCGTCGGCGGCCACCAGGGGCTGGCCTTTGGGCCGCCGATGCTTGTCCAAAGGCTGCACGATGAGGAATTTGACCCCTTCCAAACCCTGATATTTGCGGGTAGCCACTACCGTGCCGATAACCTTAGCCAGTTGCATAATTTACCTCGCTTGATACACGAGGTGACTGGCACTTCCAAAGTGCCAGTCACCTGAGTTACTATACGATTTTGTCTTTCATCTCCGCGTGCAGTTGAGGGATGATCACCCAGCGCACCAACAGCCCTTCCGGCTTGACCAGGGCCACCCCCGCCTCCACCGCCGCTTCCACGTTAGAAACGTCGCCCTCGATGAGTACAAAAGACTTGCCTCCCAAACCGTTAGCCAGGCGGAGCTCCAGCAAAGAGATGTCGGCCGCCTTGGCCGCAGCGTCGGAGGCTATTATGCAGGAGGCCACCGTGATGGTCTCGATGATGCCCAGGGCCTCGCCTTTGCCGGGCGGGGTGGCGCTGGCGATAGCAGGGAAAATGGACAGATGCACGTTGGGCAAAAACAACTGATCGACCACCGCGTCGCTCCCCACTTTGACCCCGGCCTGCATGGACTCCTGCACGGGGGCCACCTCGCCGCCGACCAGCACGATGTATTTGCCCGGACAGACGGAACGGGCCTCCAGCAGTTCAACGGGCGCTTTCTTCATCATGGCATCGCCGACCTCAATGCCAGCGGCGATGCTGTTGCACTCCACAAGGGCAATGGCTGGTTCTTGCATTGATCTTCCTTTCTCGCTCTGACTGTTTTGCTATTCTCCAGGGGCCTCGACCGTGGGGGTGGACGTGGGCCAGGGGGGACGCTCCCCACACAGCACCAGTCCCTCGTAGGCTGGTCTGGCGGTAGGATCGAGTTCCAGGGCCTTCTCCAGCCAGGGTATGGCCTGGTCACACTGCTCCAGGAAAATGTAGGACAGACCGATTTCATAGTAATATTCTACACGTTCAAGGCCCATGTCAAGGGCCTTTTGAAGGGTGGTGATAGCCATCTCATAGTGGCGTCGCACGTAATAGGTCATGCCCAGATGACCATAGGCCTGGGCATAATCGGGGTTGAGCTCAATGGCTTTCTCGAATTGGGCCGAAGCCAGTTCGTAATCTCCCTGCACAAAATAGGCCCAACCCAACATATCCTGGCCGGCAGGGCTGTCTGGATCAACCTCGATGGCCGCTTGAAAGTAGTCGATAGCCAGCCTGTAATTTGCCAGGATCAGGTAATTACGTCCCGCGCCAATGTACAGATGAGCCAACCTGGGATGCAGCTCTATAGCGATCTCGTACTCCTCGGCGGCCAGGCGGTATTTACCCTGTCTTTCCAGGACGTAGCCCAGATTGCGATGGGCGTCCACGCTGCCATAGTCCAATTGTACGGCCAGTTCCGCCTCCTCCAGCGCGCGCCCCCAACTGTTAAAGTCGGCGTAGACCTCGGCCAGATAGGCGTGGCCTTCGGCATAGTCCGAGTCGAGCAGCACCGCCCGCTGACAGGCATCCAGCGCCTTTTTGAGCAGTTCGCTTCCTTCATCCCCTTTTACATTACCAGCGTGCCAGTCCAGGGCCATACACAGGATGGCCTGGTTGGCGGCGTTCTCGGGGTCCAGATCAACTGCTCGTTGGGCGCGCTGCACAGCCTGGGCCGTGCGCCCCCGTAAGGCCAGCAGCCTGGCCCAGCGAACGTAGATGGAGTCGTCATCGGGGTGGACGACGGCCGCTTTCTCGTAAGATAGGATCGCCTGGTCGAGCTGTCCATCCAGGTAAAAATTCCAGGCTTCCTCCAGGTGGGATTCGGCTGTTCTGGTGGGGGTGGGGGTGGGCATGAAGGGACTCTTGATCCACTCGGGCCGCTCCAGGATCACGTAGAGGCCAGCGGCAATCAAGATCAGCAGGATAAGGACCCTGATCGGGGAAGTCTTTCTCTCTCTCCTCGGCTTGATATACATAACACGCTCCTCGTACTTCGACGAGTTCAAGGTAATTATAACATGGTCTCGTCTTTCTGACAATAGATACCGACCGGAGGGCGCGCCTCAGATTTTAGCGAGTCTCTTTTCGCCCGCTCCCAGTCCCCGTCTCGGGGACGACTCAGGGACGAAACAGCTTGTTTGGACCGCCCTCGGGGACGAGGGCTATGAGCAATCGCCAAAATTTCTGGACGCACCCTTCAGGTCAGGCCGATTTGACATACCGTGCTAGGGTATGGTATAATAATAGAGCTTCATTATAATAATTACAATGGAGAGCATACGATTGAAGGGAAGGGGGACTTGAAAAAATGAGACAACTGGCTGATCCTATCAGTAATCAGTTGAAGGACATATTCGACGGACGGGTATCTTTCCACGAAATGGAGCGCAGGCTCTATGGACACGACGTAGGAGTTCTTCCTGGTCTGATCCGTCCTCTCATCGGCGATACTACGCCTGCCGCCGTCGTCCAACCCCACAGCGAAGCCGAGCTGGTAGAGGTGGTCAGGCTGGCGGCGCAGCACGGTATCCCGCTCATCCCACGAGGTAAAGCCACCTCGGGCTACGGGGGAGTTTTACCCGTCGAGGGCGGGATCGTGGTGGATTTCTACCGGATGCAGCGCATCCTGGACGTGGACCGGGCCGGGCAGACGGTCACGGTGCAGCCGGGAGTGGTCTGGGAGAGGCTGGAGAAGGAACTGACCCACCACGACCTGGCTCTGCGACTATACCCTTCCAGCGCCCCCTCCTCGACGGTGGGCGGGTGGCTGGCCCAGGGCGGGGTGGGCTTTGGCAGCTCTGAGTACGGCCCATTTCGAGAGAACGTGGTCTCGGCGGGCGTGGTTCTCCCCGACGGCGAGGTGCGGGAATTCGGCGGGGAGGATTTAGACCTGATCAGCGACGCCGAGGGCATCACTGGCCTCATCTCCCAGGTGACGCTGCGGGTGCGGGAGCTTGAGGATGAGGTGGTTCTGGCGGCCCGCTTTGATCAGGCTGCGGCCCTGAGCGGAGCCTTACAGGATATCGCGAAGGAGAAAGTGCCTCTCTGGTCGATAAGCTTCGCCAACCCGGCCATGGCCCGGCTCAAGCGCCAGATGCCACCCAAATTGAGACACGGCCATCCGGTGGAGGAGCACCAGCCGGAATTACCCGAAACTTACGTAGCCGTCTTCGTCTACCCGGCCACCCGGCAGGAGGCCGTGGAAGCCGACCTGAAGCGCATCGTGGCCGCCCACGGGGGCGAGTTGCTGGCCGATGAGTTGGCCGCCCACGAGTGGGAAGAACGCTTCAACCTGATGAAGATCAAGCGTATCGGCCCCTCGCTGATCCCCACCGAGGTAGTGGTCCCCCTGGAGAATCTGGACAGATTTCTGTCCGAAATCGAGTCGGCCATCGCCCATCCACTGGTGCTGGAAGGTCTGGTCAGCAAGGGCGGCGAGGTAACGGTCCTGGGCTTTATCCCCCACGATGAGCGTTCCTTTAGTTACAACCTGGCCTTTGGCCTGGCTCTATCGGTCATCAAGATCGCCAAACGGCATGGAGGACGGGCTTACTCCACCGGCCTTTACTTCGCCAAAGAGGCCGAAAACGTCCTCGGCCGGGAGAGGTTAAATCGGCTGCTGGCCTTCAAAAAGCAGGTCGATCCCCAGGGCATAATGAACCCGGCCAAGGTAGTGGGCAACGGTCTGTCAGGTTCGTTGTTAGGCTCGTTCATGGGCCTGGCCGAGAGCTTTGAGCCCCTGGTACGCCTGGTCGGCAACGCGTTCAAGTCGCCTCTCGGCGAGCGGCTGGAGGAGGGAGAGCATGGCCTGCCCGCCGAGGTGGCCTGGTACGCCTACGCCTGCGCCCAGTGCGGTTATTGCGTGGACGAGTGCGACCAGTTCTACGGCCGGGGCTGGGAGTCGCAGTCGCCACGGGGCAAGTGGTATTTCCTGCGTCAACTCATGGAGGGCAAGGCCGACTGGGATCAGAAAATGGTCGATTCCTTCATCGCCTGCACCACCTGCGAGGTGTGTAACGTCAGGTGTCCCCTGGAGCTGCCCATCGAACCGGCCTGGCTGGAAATGCGCGGCCAGTTGATCCACAAGGAGGGGCGGCTGACCTTCCCGCCCTTCGAGATCATGAGGGCTTCTCTGCGCAAGGAGCGCAACATCTGGGCCAGCTATAGCCAGGACCGGGCCAACTGGGTGCCGGAAAATATCAGGCCCAGGATCAAGGAAAAGGCCGAAATCGCCTACTTCCCCGGCTGCACCGCTTCTTTCGTGGAACAGGACATCGCCCAGGCTACCGTCATTTTGTTGGACGCTGCCGGGGTGGAATTCACCTACCTGGGCGACGGCGAAGCATGTTGCGGCATCCCCATGCTGGCGGCGGGCCTGTGGGATGCTTTCGAGGAGATCATGCGTCACAACGTGGCGGGCATGAAGGAACGAGGGGTGAAAACGGTGGTCACCTCCTGTCCGGCCTGCTGGCTGGTGTGGAAGGAGTTCTATCCCCAATGGGCGGAGAAATTGGGAATCGACTACCCCTTCGACGCCCGACACTATTCGGAAATCATCGCCGAACGCATCGAGTCCGGGGAGATGAAGTTCGACCAGCCGGTCAATATGCGCGTCACCTGGCACGATTCCTGTCACATGGGTCGGGCCGGAGGAATTTACGAGCCGCCGCGCAAGCTCATCCAGGCCATACCAGGCGTGGAGTTCGTGGAAATGGAACACAACCGGGATAACGCCCACTGCTGCGGCTCGGTGATTACCCTGGTGGCCGATCCGCCTGTGGCCAAAATCATCGGCAACGTTCGGCTGCGAGAGGCCGCAGAGACGGGCGCCGAAGCCGTGCTGGCGGCCTGTCCCTGCTGCCAGGTTCAACTTCGCGTGACGGCCAATAAAACCGGCCAGGAGTTGCCGATCCTCGATCTGGCCGCTTTCGCGGCCAGGAGCCTGGGCCTGGAGTGCCCCGACCCTACCGACTACGCTCTGGAAATGTGGGCTACCTTCGAGGCCATGATAAATTTGATGAAGCCCGAAAACATGGCCGATCTGATGACCGAACTGTTGCCGCAGATGATGGCCGCCATGCCTGCCCCCCTGGGCGGCATGATGAAGATGGCCAAGCACATACCGGGGATGCTCTCTATGATGAAGCCCATGATGCCCATCATGATGCCTGTGTTGATGCCCCTCCTCATGCCCAAAGTCATGCCCGATATGCTGGCCGCCGTGGAGCGCCGGGTGCCCATGCCCGACCACATGAAAGAGCAGATGCCGGAGTTGATGCCCGCCGCGATGGAGAACCTGATGCCCAAGATGCTGCCCCAAATCGTGCCCCTGGTCACGCCGGCTATGATCGAGTACCTCAGGAACAATTAGCCACCACAGGCAGGGTAAGGTAAAATGAAAAGAGGAAAGGTCATCGTACCTTTCCTCTAACATTTCCCTCTAGCTCCGTCTCAGGGACGCCTTATTGGTAAAAATCATTACGGCTTGCGTTTCGGGCTCAAACTTCATGGTCTTCCTCAGCCCTTGATGGCCCCGACCAGCAACCCACGAGCGATGTAGCGTTCCAGAGCAATGGCCATCCCGATGACCGGGATGATCATAAGCAGGATCAATACGGACATGTACCACCACTCCGGTCCGCGGGTGGAGTTCTGGGCCGCCACCGTCAGGGGCATCGTCTGAGATCTGGCGCCCGAGAGGAAGAGGGCCAGCAGGTACTCGTTCCAGGCGAACACCAGCACGAACAGAAAGGTGGCGACGAGACCTGGCACGGCCAGGGGCAGCACAATGGACCAGAAGATCCGATAGCGCGAGGCGCCGTCAATGGCTGCGCACTCTTCCAGTTCAATGGGGATGGTCTGGAAGTAGTCGCGCATCAGCCAGACCACGATGGGCAGGTTGGTGGCCAGATAGGTTATAATCAGGGCAATCTGGGTATCCAGCAGATTCAACCGTTGAAACAACACGTATATGGGGATCACCACGGCCACCGGGGGCAGCATACGTTGGGAGATCAGCCAGAAGGCAATGTCCCGGTTAGTCAGAGAGCGCCGGAAGCGCCGGCCAATCGTCTGTAATAATATGATAAATAAGACGCCGCTGGCGATCAGAGCTAGCTGCCAGGGCATGCCCAGGATGATGGCCAAGATCGCCAGCGCCAGGCATCCGATAAAGGTCAGGATCGCGCCCAGGCGTGGCCGGTACTGAAAGCGCATCAGACCATAGGCCGCTCCCGTCCCCAGGAGCAGGGCCAGCCCGGCGCTGATAGGAGCTACGACGACTGTGTTGATGTAGTTCCGCCTGGTGTCATTGCTCAAATCGCCAACCAGGATGTAATCCCAGGCGTGCAACGAGGGCTGGAAATCAACGCCAGGCAGGTAAAACGGCCCGTCGTTCACATCTATAGGCAGCTTGAACGAGGTAGTGAGAAGCCAGTAGAGGGGAAATAGCACCACTATGGTCCATATCCCCAGGGCCAGATATATTAGGGCCATCTCTGCGGGAGATGGAGTAGAGAGCGATCTGCGCCGGAACAGGAATTTAATCATCCTTATCATGCCTCCGCCACACGGCGTCGGATCAGATTGACGTAAGCAAGCCCGATAAAGGTGACGAGAAACAATAGCATATAGGCAAGGGCCGCCGATCCGCCTAAGTCAAGCGAGCGCCAGCTGATGTAGGCTTGCAACGTCAGCGACTCCGTGGCCGTACCTGGCCCGCCACTAGTCAGCACGTTGGGCAAATCTACGATCTTAAAGGCTTCGATCATCCTGATCAGGATCAGGGTAGTGCTGACCGGCAGGAGTTGGGGCATGGTGATGTACCAGAAGGTCTGCCAGCGGTTGGCCCCGTCCACCAGGGCCGCTTCAATCAGTTCGACCGATTGGCCCTCCAAGGCGGCTAACAACACGATGAACATGAAGGGCGTCCATTGCCATATATCGCTGATCATCACGGCGGTGCGCGCCCCCCACGGATTGTTGACCCAGGAGAATAAGCCCAGCCCCAACGCCTGCCAGATAGGCTGGAATGGCCCTTTGTCGGTATCGGTCAACATCCGAAACACATAGGCAACCCCCACCGGGGTAATCATCATCGGCAGCAAGAAGATGACGCGAAAGAATCGGCGGCCGGGGATACGTTGGGTAACCAGCATCGCCAGGCCCAGCCCCAGGGTATACTGAACGGCGATGCCGACAAAAACATAGAGCAAAGTAACGACTATAGTGCCTGGCCGGCCAGGAGGGCTAAGCGTCTGCACCAGTAGCCAGACAAGCAGGCCCACCAACACCACGGCCAGGACGCGCCCGATCAGTCCCCCGACGGAGTACTGCCGGCGGCGGAGATAGCGCACCAGGGAGAGGACTATGGGCGCGATAACGACCACGAACACCAGCCAACCGAGCGGCGAGAGACCACCCATACGGCCCAGGAAATGGCTTTGCTCACTGCCGAGCAGTAATTTACGGTAGTTAGCCAGCCCGACGAATTTAAATTCGAACCCACCTGGGACAAAGCGGAAGCGTGCAAGCGACAGATAAAGGGAGATGATTAACGGGAAGATAGCCAGAAAAAGCACTACCAGGACGGCGGGCCAGATGAAGACGTTGCCGGCCGCACGTTCTATCTGCATAGTCAGCCTATGCCATAGACTATTCGGGGTTAGGGGAGTCTCAAGGCTCGGCCCAGACTGGACCGGGCCTTGAGACCTTTGTTCAGCTTGTTGCATGGGACTACTTGGTGATGCCGAGCGAGCCGCGATAGGCTTCAAGCTGCTCCTCGCGGCCTAGTTCGTCGGTGATCTCCTCCCAGCCATCGTACACTTGATTTTCGAACTCTTCCAGGGTGATCTCACCGGCCAGGTACTGGCTCATGGCCGTGTCGAGCACGACCTGGAGGTAACGCTGATTCTGCGGAATGCGCAGGTCCAGCACCATGTTCGGGCTGGCCAGGCTATCCTCGATGGCGCCCAGGTAGTACTCGGCCGCCATCTCGCTCATCCCCCCTTCCACCCACAACTCACGATTCTCGAATTGCGAGGTGCGATAGGGGTTGAAGCCTGTCCTGCCGATGGTGACGTCCACATTGGCCTGGGCCGGCTGGGCCATGTAAGAGAGGAAGGCGTAAGCCGCGTCCTTGACTTTGGGATCGGCGGCGGCGTTGATCCCGCCCGACCATCCGCCGAAGCAGGCATAAGGGGCGTAGTTCACACCATCCACGGCGTAGGGGCAGGCTTCCTCGTCGCAGGCTACCAGCTCGCCGGTCTCAAAATCGACAACCACCTCGGTAGTGCCAGGGGTAACGACAGCCCCAACCATGTCCTGCACCTTCGAGGTTTCCGGGTCAATGGCCAGCGTGCCGATGTCCCCCCAGTCCAGGGAGAGAGCGCAACGACCGGTAACGAATAGACTGCGGGTGTCACCCACGTCCATGTTCATCTCTTCCGGCGAGCCGTACTTACTGGTCTCCTTGAAGATTTCCATGGCCTTCCGCCAGCCATCATTTTTGACCAGCGGCTCCATCGTCTCGGTGTTGAAGAATGAGCCCTGGCCCGTGCCCTGGGTCTGCAGGAAGGAGGTCACGAACGACCACACAAACTGCCAGCCCTGAGCCCCGCGCTTCTTGGAGATGCACGAGCCATAGTCGGGGTCGCCATCCCCATTCAGGTCCTTGCCGTGGAAGAATTCGGCAATTGCGAGGTAGTCATCCCAGGTCTTGGGCGGTTCCAGGCCTTCCGCCTCCAGCAGGTCGGTGCGGTAGTAGACCATGTGGAAGTCGCCGTCCAGCGGGATGGTGTAGATGCGGCCCGCGTAGGTGGCGCTGAAGTCGCGGAAGAAGGGGGCCACGTCTTCCCACTCCAGGTCCTCGTCGGCCGCTATCCGGTCGGTCAGGTCTTCCAGGTAGCCGGGGGTAATGTAGTCAACCATCCACTGCGGCGCAAACACAAAGGCATCGAAGCTGTTCGTCCCGGTCGCCATGTCGGTCAGGATCTTCGAGTACAGGTCGGCAAAGGGAACGATCACCACGTTGATCTTGGCCCCGGTCAACTCCTCGAAGTCCGGGCCACGCCGCTGGAGCGGTTCGGCGATCTGCGGGCCGGTGAAGGTAATCAGGTTAACGGTTACCCCCTCGAAGGGTTTCTCCTGCGCTGGACCTGCGGCCTGCGCCGGACCAACCAGCATACTGAAAATTATCACGACACTCAAAAGAGCCATCAGCTTTTTCATTTCTACTCCTCCTTCTTAATCTTGGTTGCTCGCTCGTATATATACGAGACGACGTTGTCCTGGTAATCTAAAACACGATAGACATCTGTGGGTGGCCCCTCACCTCCTTTCATCTCATCACCCGCTCACATTACGCGCAGGATTGCCGAATAAGCATGGCGAGCTTGGGCATATTTCCCGCGGCAGAGGAATCTAGCAGACACCGGGGCATCGTCCCATGGCTATTATAAACCTTTTTCCTGTCTTTGTCAAAAGCATGGCTTCTTGACGGATGGTCAAAATCGTGATAAAATATAGATAGTCATAGGAGAGCGTGTCTGTTATTGCAGAGACGGTTTGAGCAGACACGAGCAGAGAAGGCCATGTTTTCAAGCGGGAGTAGCTCAGTTGGAAGAGCCCCTGCCTTCCAAGCAGACTGTCGCGGGTTCGAGTCCCGTCTCCCGCTCCTACGGGCCCGGATTTATTTAGTTGTTAAAGTTCAGCTAGGGGCCGGGCCTCTCGTCCGGCCCCATCTCTTTATTCGGTCGCCCGGACCTCATGTAAGAGCTTTAACTGGCCTCAGCGTATCAGGGCATCATCTGGATGCAGTTCTGCCTGGGTGTCATCCGGGCGCGCCTGATCCGTTCTGGCTAAAATAAGAGTGGCGCCCATCTCACGTAGAGTCTCGGATAGAGCTTGCATTGACAACTCTTTTATTCGCTTTTCCTGCTCTTCCGTGAAAACTGGTTCTGACATCTGACCTCCTGAATTAATAGGCATCTACCCGGCGCAATGCCGGTTAATGCATCTTCTCTCTTCCCGGCTCCCTGGCTGCCAACCCGCGGGCCGGGTTGAGAGGGCCATACTGTCCATGTCACGCAGTGGCGGAGGTGGCAATGGATGCGAGAACCTTTAAATATACTCTTATAACTGTTGTAGCATTGGGCATATTGAGCTTTGTGTGTCTCGCTGGTGTATTTGCTCTAGGTCTTACTGATCGATGGTCTAGTTTGCAACCCATCTCTGCCCCGGCCACTGAGGTAGCCTGGGTCGTTCATCCCAACAGCGATAAGATACCGATGTGGCCTGCCCCGATAGCGAATGCTGGTGATCCGACCTATATTGACTATGGCTGCCAGATTGAGGTGCTGGACTGGATTGACGGTGAGCATGGCCATTTCTGCCATGCCCGATATCGGGGCAAAATCGGTTACGTTGAATCTCGATGCGTGGCCGATAATCAACCGCCGCCACCAACGCCAACGCCATCTCCTACATGGACGCCAGAGCCTACTAATACGCCTAAACCAACTAACACACCGAAACCGACCAGCACGCCCAGACCGACCGATACACCTCAACCCAAGCAAATTCCCCCGGCGGTGGCTAGTTATGCTAACAAAATATCTTCATTGCTCACGGACTTGAACGTAGCCATGAGCGCCATTGGTGAGGCCTATACCGATTACGGCTACGGATTAATCACCTATAGTGAGCTGGGCACATCATTGGTGGTTTGGGGTAGCATGGCCCTTGTTTCTTGTAATCAATTGCAAGCGATAACTCCGCCTGCTGAAGTAGCCCATTTGCACCGCGGGCTAATAGATGCCATAAACGATTATGAAACCGCGATTAAGCTGCTGGCAACGGGATATGATAATTACGACCCGAATGCGATGTCTCGAGCTTCCGACATGATAAATCGTGCAAACCGTAAAATGGAATTAGCCTGCAAGGACCTGGAGGCTTACGCGGCTCAATTTGGAATTAGTTATTAAATAGCAAAGGCGTCTACCCGGCCTCGCGCCGGTTTGATGCATCTCTCCGGGCCCGGCCCTCGTTGGCCGCGACCGACCGGGCTTAGAGAGACTATATGTGCATAGGCGTTAAAGAGCAATTGGAGACGCCTGACTGCTTAACGGCTCCCTCGTGGGGCCGTTGGGCTTTCTGTCAGGCGTCTCCGTTGTTTTCTTCATCATGGTCATCGGTATCTTGCTCAAACGTAAACAGATCGCCGGGCTGACACTCTAAAACCTTGCAGAGCCTTTTGAGGGTATCAAAATAGATGGCATTGGTTTGATCATAGTAGAGTGTCTTGACGGTATAATGCCGCAACCCTGCCTCCTTTGCAACATCGGCAATCTGCATTCGCTTACGGCCCATGACCTCGGAGACGCGGTTATGAATTTTGCACATAGCCTTGTCTCCCTCCTGAAACTCCTGAACCTCCCTGGGTTCTATTAAAACGGTCAGCTCCATCTAAATACCCTCCACTCTAATCTAATTTTACCACACTATCGCTTCTGTGTCAAGATTATGCTCCTGGTGTCATTACAATTTTAAAGTTTGTTATGTCAACAAGATATTGACAAGGGGGCCAAAGTATGGTATACTTAAGTCAGAGTATTGATATAGATACGAGAGGAGGGCCCCCAAATGCCCCGCAAACTCAAAAACCTCAAGGCCATACAGAAGAAG
>CAZYHC010000032.1:0-57230 GCA_964646625.1 uncultured Anaerolineales bacterium | reverse complement strand
CCCCAGACCCCTCCCCCGCAGAATTTCAGAAGGCAGCCAGGGACACCACTCGAAAACCGACATGGCGGCCGAAGAGGTCAGGCCCGAAGCCGAGGCGAAAGGCACAGCGGGCGATCCTACCAATGAAGCGCCAGGACCCACCACGCACAACCCGCGAACCACCTGCCTCCATATCCTCCCTACCATCGTCTGCCTGGTAAGGGTAACTTTTGTAAAGACTGCTCGTCCACTCCCGCACGTTTCCAGCCATGCCCAGCGCGCCGTAAGGACTGGCTCCTGCGGGATACTTACCGACGGACGTGGTCTTTCCGATGCCCGACTCACTCGTATTGCACTTAGTTTTATCGAATTCATCCCCCCAGGGATATCTGCGCCCATCGTGGCCGCGCGCCGCCTTCTCCCACTCCGCTTCGGTGGGCAATCGCCCCCCGGCCCATTCGCTGTAGGCTTTGGCCTGATGCCAATCCACGTAGACCACCGGATGGTCGGCGTAGTCAGGGTCATCGTAGTACTTCGCATCATGCAGCGGGGTGCAGGCTCTGGCCTCCACGCACTTCCGGTACTGGGCGTTGGTCACCTCGGTCTTGTATATCCAGAAGGCATCCAGGTAGACCTTATGCTGCGGTTTCTCATCGCTATCAGCATCCTTGTCGTCGTCGCTGCTGCCCATGGTGAACTCCCCGGCCGGAATGTAGACCATCTCCGCGCCGTCCTTCAGGTTGACTTTGGGGGGTACGGGCGTCGGCGTCAAGGTGGCTGTGGGCGTGGGCGTCTGTACCACAATCACCACTACGACTGTCTGGCCGAAAAGCTGGCCGGAGGGGTTTTGCATCTGCCAGAAACCTTTGTAAGTCCCATCCTGCTGCGGGGCGTACATGGTCACCTGGACGTCGGCTGTCTGGCCCGGTGCGGCGGCGGGCACGGGCTGGGTGGACGGCGCCCCCATCTGGTCCCCGGAAACGAAGGCCAGGGTGTAGCCTTCGCCCCAGGGGCAGGTGCCATCGTTTCTGAGACGCCACACCTTGTCAATCTGCTCGCCCGGCTCGGAAACGGTGCCGTCGGGCACGGTCACGTCGGACACGAAGGCGGCGTCATCGGCGCAGGTCGGCGTGGGCGTTGGCGTGTTGGTTGGGATTGGCGTGTCGGTGGGTATCGGCGTGCCCGTTGGAGTTGGCGGTAGGGGCGTATCGGTGGGTGCTGGTGTGTTCGTTGGGGTTGGCGGCACGGGCGTATCGGTGGCTGTGGTCGTGGGTATCACAGCCACCTCTTCGGGAGTGTCGGTGGATGTGGCCGTTGGAAGCTCCATCGGCGACGTAGGCGTGTGGCTCGGTGGTGGGGCAATCGGCGTCGGCGTCAGTAGCGGGCCTACATAGGTCAGCAGGGCGATGATGGCTAGCAGGACGACGAACAGAAGGGTCATGCCCCAGCCAGCTATCCTGGCAAACACCGTAGGGAAAGAGAGTTTTGCCTGCCGGGCAGGTTCCCGAAGGACAGCGTTTATGTTGAGAAGCAGCTTGCTTTCCAGTTCCGCAAGGCCCTGGGGGGTATTCTCGTAGACTATGACCCGCAAGTGCTTCAGGTCGAAAGGGACATCAACCATGTCCTGGGTGATCAAAATCACCTTCTTATTCAAGGTATGGCTGAGCCCCACCTCGTAAAAGACGTTGGGATTCTTGTCCGTCAGTTCAGCGATCACCACCCGCGCCTTGAAGATATATTCCCAGATATCCTGGATAATGGCTCGTGGGCCAAAGAGGTCATCGGCCCGCATGCACGTCAATCCGGCCTTTTGGACGGCAGGCTTGATGTAGTCATCGTAGATGGGCTGGAACTTTTTGGCGAAGGGCATCAACACGAAGCACAGTTTATCATCGATCTCGAAATCCACCTGCTTAAATAAGTAATCATGGGGAACCGGCATAGATTCTCCTCCTGTACAACGTTTCCCTCCGTGAAATCCGCGACCAAAATCCGTGTCGGCTTAATCCTGGCTGTCTTCCAGAAAACACACGATGCCGTTCACAATCCCCCTGGCTATGAGGTGCTGCTTGTTGATCAGGGTGTAGCGGTCGTCGAGCATGAAGCCCATTTCGACGATGGCGCCGGGGGTATGGGGGTCGATTTTGCGCAGGGCGTGGTAATAGAGCATGTCTTCGGTGATGCTATCGGCGTGGAAAGTCAGGCCGGTGGCCTGGGCGTACTCCTGGGTCAGACATTCCACCAGGCGTTTTTCTTCTTCGGGGATGGCGCTGTGGGCGGCGTGCGTGGCCTTGAACCCGGAGGCGCCCGGCACGTCGCAGGAGTCGGCGTGCAGGGCCACGAAAACGTCGGCCTGGTAGCTGCTGAGGGCCTCGTCGAATTCGCCCAACAGCTCGACCTCGTAACCCTTGCGCCTCAGAATGGCTATCACTCGCTGGGCCACGGCCAGGGTGATGTCCACCTCGCGCAGTCCGTCGGGGCAGAGCGCCCCCGAATCGTTCATGTAATGGCCGGCCACGATGCCCACGCGTTTGGGAGGAGGCACGGTCGGCGTTCCCGGCAAGGGGGGAGTGCTCGTCGGTCGGGGAGTCTTCGTGGCCGTGGGGGTGGGGGCCCGCTCTGTCTCTGCTTCGGTAGCGCCGATGGGGATAGGAGTGGTCTGGGCCACAGTGTTGCCAAACGCGCGACAGGCCCGACAACTCTGGTACAGGATGGCCAGAAAGATGATAAGCATCACCACCAGCAACACCTTTTGCGCGCCCTTCAGCACTCCTCTCCTGACCACTTTTTTAGCCTCCGCGCTATTTGACGGGCCATACATCTGCCCTTTCTCTACACGTCCATAATATACCCTGAACTTGCCATTTAGTCAACATCGCCGGACGACGAGCACAAAGCAAAACGGCAGGAGCGGGTTTGCAAATGAAGGTGCCTGGCAACAGCGAACGTTCGTTGTTAGTGCCAGACACCTGGAAACCCGGGTTTGCAAATCCACCCCTGCCGTTCATCTTTTTTAGCAGATTATGGCCTTAGAACCTGGCTCTGGTCTATTTTTGTTGATCTTTGTGGATTCGTAGGGTGCGGGCCACGATGTCGTTCTGCTTGCGGTGCCGAGGAGCCTTTTTGCCTTTGCGTTTTCTACGCTCGTCGTCCTCTTTCTCTCGTCTGGCTAAAGCCCGTTTCATAGCCACTTCCATGGCCGTAGGCAGATATTCTTCTTCAATTTCTACGGCCTCTGTTGAGAAAGGCAGGTCTTTCAGGCTGAGATCGACCTGGCGTTTCCTGGGGTTGACCTTCAGGATACGCACTTTGATCTCGTCGCCCACGTCTAACACGTCGGTCGGCTCGCGGACGTAACCCTCGGACATTTCCCTGATGTGCAACAGGCCATCGCGTCCCACGCCGATGTCCACAAAGGCACCGTAGGACACAATACGTGTCACCTTGCCCTCGACAATATCGTCCGGCTCCAGGTCGCGGATGTCCCTTTCCGGCGGTTTAAGCATGGTCAGGCCGATGCGGTTCCGTTTGCGATCCAGGGATTTGATCCAGACCGTTACCTCGTCTCCCTCGGATACAACGTCGGAAACCTTTTCCACACGGTTGGAGCTTAGTTGGGAGATAGGCACCAGGCCATCGCGTCCCACCCCGATGTCTACAAAGGCGCCAAATTTAGTGAGGTGTGTCACCCTCCCCTGCATCTCCATGCCCAGAGCCAGCTTGACGACTTTTTTGGGAAAAGCGTTCGACTCTTCCTCCATCCCTGGCGAGGGGACGGCTGTAGAATCCGGTTCGGACTTCAGTTCGGATACGGCTGTCGTTTTTTCCCCTGCTTCTTCCTCCTTTCCAGAAGTAGACTCCGACGAATTTAAGGTTGTAGTTTCCCCTTCCCCTAAGTTCACGATTAAACGCCTCCTCATATGATGTAAGCCTGCAACCTCAGCTTTTTCGTCCTCCTGAGATGGTCAAAATCAGCAGACAAGTAAGGTGAGGTAAATAACCAGGGGGTATTATACTCCAATCAAGGAGCGATGTCAACAGTTAGTGGGCGGAGCCAGTTGCGAAGATCGTTGCTCTAATTTGGGAGGCCGCTGAAGTAGCCAAAAGGCCACCTCGCGGTAAAGTGTAGTCAAAGATGGCCTTTAATACGTAGTGGAAGCGGGGCTAGTGCCGCCTCCACCTTTCACCTTCTGCGCCAAAAGCGCGCAACGTGGTCAGCAACCGTTCCGGCGGATCGCCCTTGCTGACGAAAGCGTCGGCCCCGGCGGCCAGGGCTGCCCGGCGCGCCTCCGGCCGCCCGCTGAGGGCGATCACCCGCAGCCGGGGGCAAAGGGCGCGCAAGGTGGGCAGCAATTCGGCGGTCGAGAGGCCGGGCAGTTCCCAATCCAGCAACACCAGGTCAGGGCAGGCCGTCTCCATCTGCGCTAACAGGCCTTCGACCCCGATGGCCTCACCCACCACACTCAGCCCCGGCTCCTGCCCCAGCAGCAGCCGCAGCGCCGAGCGCACCTTGTTCTGGTCATCAGCCAGCAAAACACGCATTCACTCACCTCATCAACAGGTTGACAACTTCTCTTTATCGCTGGCCTCAGTATAAAACAAAGACTCCCCAGATGCACCAGGCATCTGGGGAGTTCTAAGCCTGTACAGGTGGCGAGTCTTCGCCCTGGTCAGGTGACCAGGTAGAGTGTCCAACCGATGCTTTGCATCCCTTTCTCAGGGGATACTCCGCTTCAGCACAACCGGTCACCTGGAAGCATTGGGAGTCTGCTACGTGGCCTCCTGGCAGTTACCACGGCCGGACTTTCACCGGCTAGCAGACGACAGCTTGCAGGGCACACCAGCGACTTGTTATGTGGCGACATACCCAGAGAAGTGTATAGCTAAGTGAAGTACAAGCAAACCTACCAGTCTGAGACAGCACCCTAAATCAAATCATATATCTGTCTGTTATATTCATCTCTACAACAAATGACTTCGCTACATTGCGTGCTTGGGTTGATTTTCGTCAGTAATTCCTCTCGCTCCATTTCAGACCACATTTTCAGATTTTGCGGATATTCACAGCCATAATCTGAGTCATATCGCCGGTATGTACAGAAGGATATCCACGCATTGCTAGTTTCAGTCATCTCAATATCTTCGATTGTAACGATCCGGAAGCTGTCTGTCACATAGTAGGGCGAAATAGCTACCCTGTAGTAACCAGAATAGCATGTATCATATCCCTTTGGCTGTTCCCGAAGTGGTAGTGGTTTATTTTCATTTACCCATCTTTGAAACCAGGGTGGAGTAAACACAAATTCTTTGTAACTGTTAATTAACTCGCGTATTTTGTCTTTTTCGCCTGGATTGTACGCAAGTTCTGGCGATTTACCGAATTGCTCCGTAATAGGTCGCAATATGAATGCAGAAGCATGTTTCTCTTTCCAAAAACGGCAAGCGCCCTCAATCTCATCAATAGAGTCTTTGTATAGCAAAAATGAAATGGTCACTGAAACACCCTGTTGGATTAGTCTCTCCACATGAGTAATTATGTTATGGTAATAATGGGCCTTCTCAGGTAATCCGTGATTTCTTCTATGTGATTCTTCTGAATTAGCATCAATTGAGACTCTAACATGGATGCGATTTCTTGCATTGACGATAGCTTCCTGTATTCTTTCTTCACCTAATCGACTTCCATTGGTAACCAAAAGCATGTCTAAACCCAAGTTGGATGATAGCTGTATGATTTTGTCAAAATTAGGATGTAACGTCGGCTCCCCTCCATAGAAATCAAGGTTTTGACATCCGATCTCTTTCAGGTCACAAAGGATATTTGCGCAAGCACCCATGGATAGAAACAGTCCCTTTTGTCTTACCTCTTTCTCAATACATCGTGGACAGTCGAAATTGCAAGCAGCTACAGGATCGAGGTGGACAGTATCGATAGGGACTGTTTTCCAACGATTTCTGCTAAGAAAACGAGCCGCCACTCCAGATGGAAGATCATTTGCCATGCCTATTTCTCTTTTCAGCCGAATCGTTTTGAAGTGAACAAGCTCCAAATCACTGAAATTGTCTATTCTTTCTGGCTTACTGGGGGCCTTGTAAACAGCCTCGAAGTACTCTGGAAGTCTCCCTCCACACTCTTCCTGCAAGCTAGTGGCAAACAACTGGAGGTTTCTCGGTGTAAAAACCATTGCACCTGCATAGCTTGCCTTACTATGGATGCCTGCAACTACCCACATCACCCTATCTTTGTCAATATCCGATACTTCCACCTTTGTAACCTCAGTACTAGGCACGAAGGCTGGGAGACGCATTATGAGCAAATAATCTTCAAATTCATCAAAGAGCTTCATGTCTTCGCTTTTGTTTGATGTCAATTTCTCAGAATGAATCTGAATCCTCTGTAGTACAGGCTTTTCCGCTCGCACATCAACGAATCGTACAGCTCCACCCGCCAAATATGTGCCATAGGTTTCCAGAATTGAACGGACATATGGATTGTAGTGAGGTGAATCTACGAGGAAAAGTGCCATCTTTCTCGAATACCCGCCCCACGTGACTTCAGATCCCTCATCTATTCTGTCTAGATTTCCTTCAATGTAGCCGGAAATCTCCAGCAAGTTGGCATTTATCTTCTCACCTGGAGATAAAACCCCAAAACTCGGGAATTTGCTTGATTCACAATGGGCTATTACTACCCACTTCCCCGAGCTCCGTATTCCTATGAAATTCCTAAAATCAGTCATTCCTATGGTATCCATCAAGTTAGACACCTCGAGTGGCTCTTTTCCACTACCATCTAGATCTGCCTTCTGCCAAGTGTTTTGCTTTCGATCATCCCAGGATTCTGTACGCCAGGTGTACATTCTTCGAATCAATGAAATACCATTCTTATTTGGATGTTCAATGCGAATAATCTGATAATGATTCCCCCTCCTTAGCGTCTTTCCCAACACAAAGGAATGTCCTGTTCCTAATTCCCACAAACCATCTTTTTTGTCCAAAAGTGTCGAATGCATACCACTTGCCACATGAGAGTGACCACAAAGAACTAACTTGAAGTTATTGTCACTCAGCCAATCACGCAAGCTTCTTTGAGATACCTTATCATTGCTATCTTCGGATGCAAAATCAGACAATTGATGATGCATTAAAGCTATTCGAAAGTCGCCTTTTTGTTCCCCCAAAAGAATGCTCAGATTCCTTAGATGATCGTGGGTGAAAGAAGGTTGTCGCTCGGAGTAACAATTGATGTTCAAAGTGGTATTAAGATCAAGAATTTTTATCTGGAAGGGGACAGGTATCGACACATTAACAAATGGATTATCCAATTTGAAGTCGTTAGCACATTTGCTGTGGTCTGTAATCTCGTCAAGGAACAATTTGAAGCTCCGATACTTGGTCTTGCGTTGCATCGCTATATCATCGGGTTCCTCTTTTGGAACTTCAATATCATGATTTCCTGGAATGCAGATTACATGCCCTGGAACAAGTTGACTGGTCCGCAGGTACTGCGAAAAATAGGATTCCAACTTACGCATAAAGAGAATAGCGACTTCGTACTGTTCCCATTTAGCTTCATGAGTGATGTCACCTGTTATAACCAGCAATGTTTCTTCGGTGCGGAAAGGAATTTGATATTCTTCCGCAATTGTTTTGAAGTCGTATGCTAATCTCTCCGCACTCAAGTCCGCCAGCTCACGCGGATTAGCCCCTTCTAAAACCTTCTTTCCAATATGAAGGTCAGAAAGATGTATTATTGTGAAACCAGACACGGCTGATAACCTCCCCTCTTATTTGGTTTTGCCATTACAAAGGAATGGATGTGTATAGAGTCGTACTACCGAGGGCTGAACCACGTAACTGATATTAGATCGACACCCCCCTGTCTAACTCTCTTGACAAGTATATTAGATAGATACTTTCCGCTTAATCTACTGATTTTCGTTTTACATGAACAGCATCCCGTCTAACATCCTGTTTTAGCGTGTTAGGTAGAAATTCCGTCTGCCTAATACGCCAGTGCCTCGTGGCAACTTGCCACAACGAAACAAAACGGGTATAATAGGATGGGCGTTGAGCTTGATAATAGTATACACCAATAGGCCGAAAAATGCAATGTCAGTGATGGCCCCATTAATGCCATTCTCCGGTCAGGTGACCAGGTGATGTTGCAAAGCCAACGCCACCGCCTCGGTGCGGCTGGCGACGCCCAGCTTGGAGAGGATGCTGCTGACGTGAAACTTGACGGTGGAGCGGCTGACCACCAGCCGTTCGGCGATTTCGGGGTTGCGCAATCCCTCGACCATCAGGGCCAGCACTTCCCGCTCCCGGGGGGTCAGATCGTGGCCCGGCGCGGGCGCGTGGGTGGTGGCCTGGATCAGGGCCTGGGCCGCCTCCGGGGCCAGGGTGGGCCGCCCGGCGTGGGCCGCCCGGATGGCCTCGGCCAGTTCGTCAGCCGAGACGTTTTTGAGCAGGTAACTGATGGCTCCGGCCTGCAATGCCTCCTGCACCAACTCCCCCTCCTTGAAGCTGGTCAGGGCAACGACCTGTACCTGCGGGCAACGCTCCCGGATGGCGCGGGTGGCCGCGGCGCCGTCCATCTCGGGCATCACCAGGTCCATCAGTACCACGTCGGGCTGGACCTGGTCGCACAGGCGAAGGGCCTCCATGCCACTGCCCGCCTCTCCGACCAGTTCCAGGTCATCGAAGGCCAGCAGAAAAGCGGCCAGCCCGCTGCGCACCACGGCGTGATCGTCAACAATCAGCACTCGAATGTGGTGTGGCTCGGTCATAGCTGCTCCTTTCGTTGTGCGTCTGGCCAGACGACTACGACCTGGGTGCCGTGGCCGATCTGGCTCTCAATCTTTAGCGTGGCGCCGATGGCCGTGGCGCGCTCGCACATAATGCCCAGCCCCAGGTGCTCCGGCGAGATGTTCTCCGGGTTGAAGCCGTGCCCGTCGTCGCTGACGCGCAACTCCACTCGCTCCGGTTGGCAGCGCAGGCTCACCGTTGCCTGGCTGGCCTCGGCGTGTTTAGCGACGTTGTTCAGCGCCTCCTGGGCGATGCGGTACAGAGCGACCTGCACGTCGGACGGCAGAGGGCGCTGTCCTTTCACCTTCACCGTGACGGGCACCCGCGCCCGGCCGGTGATGGCCTCGGCGAGCTGGCGCAAAAGGTCGCCCAACCCCGTTTCCACCAGGGCTGCCGGCCGCAGCTCGAGCAGCAAGGTACGCATCTCGGCCAGCGCGCCCCTGATCAACTGGCGCAGTTCCTCCAGGCGCCGCCATCCCTCATCGGGGCTGCGTTCCCACAGACGGGGCAGCACCTCAGCGATCAGGCTGGCCGAGAAGAGAGTCTGGGTCACCGCATCGTGCAGCTCACGCGCCAGCCGCTGGCGCTCCTCCAACACGGCCACTTGCTGGGCCTGCTCGTAGAGCCGGGCGTTCTCGATAGCCAGGGCCGCCCGCTGGGCCAGAGCCAGGAAGAGTCGCTGGTCATCGCTGCTGAAGGCTCGGGGTTGGGTATAATTCACGTTGAATAGGCCGAAGACCTGACCACCGATTTTGATGGGGACCCCCATAAAAGAACGGATGCCCTCTGGCCCGGTGACGCGCCCGGCCATGCGGGAATCGGTGAGCGTATCCTCCACCACCAGCGGTTCACCGCTGGCAGCCACGCGGCCCACGACCCCCTCCCCTAAGGCAAAGGACTTAGCCATCGTCTCAGGGCTGAAGCCGTGAGCAGCCCGTACCACCAGCCTGGCCCGCTGAGCATCCCAGACAACCAGCGAGCTTTTGTCGGCCTGAAGGAGGTCCACCGCCACATCTACCAAAGTTTGGAGCACCTGGTCGAGGTGCAAGTGGCGGTACAGTTCCTCTTCAGCGCGGTTCAGTTCCTCCTCAGCGCGGTAGAGGGCCTCCAGTTCCCGCATACGCTGCTCGGCCTGGGCAAAGAGTCGAGCATTTTCAATGGCCACAGCCGCGTGATTGGCAAAGGCCAGTGCCAGCTCAGCGTACCAGGGCGAGTAGTAGTTCGGCTCGCTATGGTCGAGAGTCAACATGCCTATCACCCGCTCCTTGGCCAGCAGAGGGACCCCCATCCAAGAGCGGATGTAACTGAAGGTGGTCTCCAGTTGCTCGCCCGCCAACTCCTGAAAGGCACGCGCCAGAGGAGTGTCGTCCCGAACGTCGGAGATGATGACCGGTTCCCGGCGGCGGATCACCTCCCGGTTAGCTCGCGCTCTCTCCAATGAGAAACGCCACTGCAATACGGCCTTTGGCGGGATAGGCCCCCGGTAGGCCAGGACCGTCAAGTCCTCCTCTCCCAGGGCAAAAATGGTGGCTCCGCTGTAGTCCACCACGGCTTTAAGTTGATCGAGGATCAGACCCAGCAGCGGTTCCAGTTCCAGGGTGGAGACTACATTGCGGGAGACCTCCAGCATCGCCTCCAGGCGCTGGGCATAATGGCGCAGCGCCTCCTCTGCCTGCTTGCGCTCGGTGATGTCGTTGCCAATGCACAGGATTTCGGCGATGTGCCCCTCGTCGTCAAAAGTGGCTTTGTTAGTCCACGCCACCCAGACCCGCTCGCCATTCCGACGTATGTTTTCATTCTCGTTGCTGGTGTACCGCTCAGGGCGTTGCCTGACATTTTCGATCATGGCCGCCAGGTCACGTCCGGACGATTCCGTCCTGGGCACGATCGTACCCACCACGTTCTGGCCGAGTATTTCATCCTCAGCGTAACCGAAGAAGCTCTGGGCGAACTCGTTGAAAAACGTGATGTGGCCCTGGGCATCCATGCGCAAAATGATGCTGTTAGCGTTCTGGACAAGCTCCCGATACCTGGCTTCGCTTCCTCGTAGCGCCTCCACCGCCCGTTTGTGCGCGGTTTCCGACGTTTCCAATTCAGCGATCCGGCGGCGCAACACTACCAATTCATTTATGAGTTGCTCTTTTGACCTATCCTCATCTTTCATCGTGAGCCACCCCAATCAGGCAACAAAAATCCCGCCAGAGCAGGTTTGCCCCCGGCGGGCTTTCACGCTACACTTCACCTTGCCGGGGTGCCCTCCCACCCTGGCCACCGCCTCGGGCGCCACGAAAGCCGCAAGGCTTCATAACATTCAAGGCCATGATAAGCTGCCTTCGGATTTTACGCTGGTTCGCTCCCGTCTCCTATTATATCACGCCCTGCCTGCCTTGTCCAACACGCACGCACGCGCTCACACGGGAATAGGGGCCTGTCAAAGCCGTAGTCCGGCCGCTCCCAGTCCCCGTCTCGGAGACGACTTAAATAGAATTACGATACTTCACCGCCGATGAACACCGATGAATGCAGATAAAAAGACATAACATCGGCATTTATCGGCGTTTATCGGCGGTTGCGGTTACCGTCCCCGGGACGGGGGCTAGAGCAGTTGACCCCGGTCCGACTTTGACAGGACCCTGGGCAGTTGACTTTGAAGGAGGATGTGGTATAATAGAAACACTCAATAGCTGTGGGTAAAATAGTGATAGCACAGTGGCGAGTGTGGGGTGAACTTCTGGAAGGAGCCTGACCGACTATGATGAAACTGCTCATGAGCTGGGATATCAAACCTGGTAGCGAAACCGCCTACTTTGAGTTCGTCGTCAAGGAGTTTGCGCCGGGTATGATGAAGCTAGGCATTCAGCCCACGGAAGCCTGGTACACCGTTTTCGGGGATGGGCCTCAAATAGTAACCGGCGGCGTGGTCGAAGACCTGGAGACCATGATTAAAATCCTCGAAAGCGATGAGTGGCGCGAATTGAAAGAGCAACTGCTGGATTTCGTGACCAATTATAGCCACAAAGTGGTGCCCGCTACCGGACGGTTCCAATTATAGGGATTATCCGTGTATTCCCCTCCGACTGTTCTTTTGCTTTTGTCTTCCGCTTATTATTCCCCTCCACACTATCCCCAAAAACCTGATGCGCCTGGTGCAGTGCGCTCTCCTGGCTTTCTATACCTATGCCGGATTATAACCTGAGCAATGGCCGCAGTCTATCCTCTTCGCTTTCCTGAAAAGGGCCTACCACCGTCAGGTGCAATCGCTCTCCCAGAAAAAGCCCCTGGGCCATACGTTGGATATCGGCCACGCTGACCGCCTCGATGGCCTCCACCACCTGGTCCACCGTCAGGACTTCGGGCGAGAGTAGTTCCTGGTAACCGAACCAGGCCGCTACGTTGAAAGAGTTTTCCATTTGTAACAACAAATGTCCTTTCACAAACTCCTGGGCCTTGGTCAGTTCCTCGGCAGGCACTTCCTCTTGCCGGAGCCTATCCCATTCTTGCAAAGTAGCCTGGATTGCTGCCTCCAGGCGAGATGGATCGACCCCCGCGTAGACCCCCATCACTCCCGTATCGTGCAGGTAGCTGACGTAGGCATTGACGGCGTAGGCCAGACTTTGACGCTCCCTGAGCTCCAGGAAAAGGCGTGAACTCATCCCTACACCTAGAATGGTGTTGAGCAGGCGTAGGACGAAGCGATCGGGATGGACGCGGGACAACGCTGGCACGGTGAGGCAGAGGTGAGCCTGTTCAGTGGCTTTGTACCGGACGCAGAGCTGTGGTTCCGTGGCTGGTTCCTGGGCCGGCTGGAAAGTTCCCATCTCGTCCGTGCCATTCCAGTCCCTGAGATAAGTATCCACCCGCTCTCTCATC
The DNA here is from genome assembly GCA_964646625.1 of uncultured Anaerolineales bacterium. GTDB lineage: Bacteria > Chloroflexota > Anaerolineae > CAZYHC01 > CAZYHC01 > DAOULT01. The sequence goes on along the minus strand of CAZYHC010000032.1, from coordinate 44,573 downwards.
TCCTGGTGATCGACGTTGCCAGCGATGCTGAGCACGGCGTTGGAAGGCGCGTAATAGCTCCGCAGGTGGGTCAAAAGGGCCTCCCGACTTAAAGAGCTTACGCTCTCCTTCGTACCGGCCACATCGCGTCCGAGGGGATGAATGGGCCAGAGCAGGCGGTTGCTGAGCAGGTGAACCCACTCGTCTGGGGCATCGAGGCTCATGTTTATCTCCTCAATGATCACCCGTCGTTCTTTCTCGATCTGCTCCCCCTCAAATCTGGAGTTGAGAAGCATGTCTACCAGCACGTCCATAGCTATATCCAGGTGGGGGTGGGCCACTTTGGCGTAAAAAGAGGTCGCCTCCTGGTCGGTGCCGGCGTTGATAAACCCTCCTACCCCTTCGATAGCCACCGCTAAGTCTCTGGAGGTAGGCCGTTTACGGGTGCCCTTGAAGAGCATGTGTTCAATAAAGTGTGAGAGGCCACCTTGCTCATCCGTTTCGTATCGGGACCCAACTCCAATGAAAAATCCGATGCTCACTGAGCGGGTGTGGGGCATGGCCGAGGTCAGAAGACGCAGGCCGTTATCCATAGTGGTTTTACGATACATCTTTCCTCCCAAACGATAAAAGGGGCGCGAGTTTACCTCGCGCCCTTGAGTTTCAGTTACCTTAAGGTCTCAACCAGACTCAAGCCCCCGCCTTATTCCTCAGCTTCCTGCTCAAAATAAGCAGGGCCGCCAGCCCCAGGCCGGCCAGCGGTAAGCTTATCAGGCCCGTCTCGGGCAGCGTGTCTGGCTTTGGCTTGGCTTCTTCCTCCGGCTTCTCGGCAATAGAGGGGGTTGGCCTGGGTTCTCCCTCCGGCTTCTCGGCAATAGAGGGGGGCGGTTTGGGTTCTCCCACCTCTCCCACCGTGATGCTGGCCGTGGACTGGGTGGCCACACTTTCCTTGTAGATAAGAGAAGCCCGGTTCTCGATCACCACGCCCTTGTGAAGGCCCGGCGCTACCCCGACCGTGATGGTAACGGTGGCCTCACCGCCTTCCGCTATCTCGCCTATATAGGCCATAACCAGGCCTTCCCGCACTGCCACCTGACCATGACTGGTGGTAACTTCGAGCAGGTTCAATTCGCCAGGCAGATAATCGGTCATTATAACCTGAGAGATGCCGTGAGGCATTTTATTGGACACCTTAATATCATAAACTACCTTGTCTCCTGGCATGACCGTGCTGGGCCTCACCGTCATAGTCTGACGGACGGGCAGGTTGGTGGGGGCACTCTGGCTGCTATAGATGCCCAGATTGACCACCAGATCCGAGGAGTCGGTTACTTTTAGAGCCAGGTCACTGGTCATGGATTTCAAGCCACTGCCCTCCGGCAGCAGAGGATTGAGAAGGCAGATCTCTTCTCCGATGTCTTGCAAAGCGTAGTGCCCGTTGTCATCCGTGACCGTTTTTAGCTCCCAACTGCTGCCCCTCAACCCGACCGTGGCCCCCGGCTCGTTGCGAAAGGACCAGTTGATGACCGTGCCGTAGATGCCTCCCCGTGGGGCTGAGCCGCCTGATCCACCGTTGTCGCCGCCCGGGATCGGTTTTTCTGGCAATTCCGGTCGTGTTCCTTGCCGGGGCGGCGCTCCCTGCACCGTGAAAGTGGGCCCTAGTCCCAGGATCAGCAAGGAGATCACGATCACGCTGCCGATTTGACGCATAAGCAGCCTACCATTTCTACTTCCCATAATTATTTCCTCCCTACCCCGAAGGGTATTGCTGACCGTCGGCGATTCGAGCAACTTCGTGGCCTCGGTGTGAGCAAGGGTGTGGTTGGCGCTCGAAGGATCGTCCGACTAATCCTTTTCTGGTCTTGGTCCACCGCCTCCAGCAGCTCTTGAACTACCGGTCACGATCATCGTCGTCCCCGTAGCGCTTCTGGAAGCCAGGTTATTGTCTTCGTTGGCCTCTCGTACTTCTCCATAATCGAAGCCCCAGGAATCCACCAGGACGTAGAAGGGGCTGTGGGTGGCGCTGTAGACAGGCGGCGGCCAATCGCTGAATCGTCCCACCTCGGGATCGCTGGTGTTCAAAGTGACCGACCCCCCCGGCGGTATGTCGAGGGTCACGTACCAGGCTTTGCCATAGCAGCCCTCGTCGGGGTCCCAGGACCCTCCAGGACAGAGATCCGGCCAGATCTGATTGACGACGGGCGGCGTAGCCGGATTGAGATAGAGGTCTACCCAGAAATCCTCCACCACGGTGGAGACACCCTCGTTGGCAATGGTCACTATCACGTTATAAGGAGCACCGGGGACCAACGGGGAGGGGCTGAACTCGATGCTCTGTACCACCAGATCAGGCAGCGGATAATTCAGGAGAATGAGAGGGATATTCATGTCGTAGCTCGAGGGTTGGACGTCGATCTGGATAGTATCGTAGGCCGTATCTATGCTGCCCGTTATGATGGCGGGGCCGGTAATCGTCGGGCTGAAGATGGTGGTCACCAGGCCGGAGGCATCGCTGGTGCCAGTTATAGGGCCCACGTTCCCCTGGCTGGCGGTGAAGGTTACCACCTGGCCGGCCAGCGGATTGCCGCCACAGTCGCGAACAGTGGCCGTCACGATAGCCGTCTCGTCCAGGCGGATGGTAGCAGCCGAACTTTGAAGCGTTATGGAATAACCGCTCAGCGTGAAGGTAACCGCCTGGCTGGTAGCCACAATGGCGCCCGTCTGGGCCCGGACCTGGCCGGGGCCGCCGGATTGCGTCGAACTGAGAGCGGCTGTCAACTGCCCGTTGGCCGCCGTGCTGCCGCTGGCGGGCGCTATGGTGGCCGCGCTGGGCACTCCGACGTAGGTGAAGTTCACCGGCGCAGACGACACCAGGTTGTCGTAGGCATCTCTGACTGTGGCCGTGATCGTCGCCGAAACGCAGGTGGGGATGACTATGGGGTTGACGTCAACGGTGACGGTCGCTGCCGGGCCGGCCAGGACGGTGAATGGCCCTATCACCCCCTGGATGCTGGGGGTCAGGAAGCCAGTAACGGTAATGTAGTCGCCCGTTTGGGCCTTGGTGATGGTGACCGTGCCCAACCAATCCCCGGCTGGCGAGAAGGGGCCAGTAAGCGTGGGGATAATGGTTTTGGTGCTGTCGGTCATGGTGGCCGTGTAGCCGCTGAAGGAAGGCGTCGGGTTGCCAAAGGCGTCCGTAGCGGTGAAGATCACAGGGAAAGCTACCCCGGCGGTAGCCGGGCCGACCAAGCTCCCGATAAATCTGACGGTCACACTGGGCACGATGGTCACGGTGGTAGCATCTGTCACAGCCGGGACGGTGGCGTGAGCCCCATCTACCGGCCAGGTCCCGGCTCTGGTGGCCGAGAGGATATTGCCGGGGGCCAGGAAGACGTTGCCGCCTCCGACGCTGAAGTTCACCTCCCCGACGCCCGCCATCCAATCGTTGCCAAAGCTATCGGTAACTACTGCGGTGTAAACCTGGGTGTCTCCTGCTATCAAGGTAATACCCCTGGGGAAGATGGTCATGCTCGTGGCTAGGCCGCGAGTCACGTTCACCGTAGTCGTGACCCAGAGGGTGGTCGAGACGGGGTCGGTGGCGGTGACAATGTGGGTGCCGATGGGCATCGTGGCGTTGAAGGTGTTGCCGCCCGGCTGCGGGCCGAAGGTTCCGCCACCGCTGGCGGCGTAGTTCACCATGCTGGTGGCATCCCAGGGATTGCCGAACTCATCGCGAGCGGTGACCGTGTACACCACCGTCCCTCCGGCGGCCACCGTAGCGTTCTGGGGCCCGATTTCCAGAGTGTCGGTCAGGCCGTGCACCACGGTGAAGAGGTTACTGTCGTAGATATTGATCGAGCCAGAAATGGGCCGGATGTACACGTTGGTTTGAGCGTGGGTGATGACCGCGTTGTAATTGGTTATGCCCCCGCTGAAGCTGATGGCTGTCGGTTGCAGTGTAGCGGTGTTGTCTTGCAGAGCGATGTTGCCGTTGAAGGTGCTGACCAGGTTGTCGTACCGGTCCTCGGCGGTAATGACCACGCCGAAGGCCACCCCCGCTGTTTGCGGGTCGGTGATGGGGCTCATGACGAAGTGATGCACCGTGCCCGACGTGAAAGTGACCTGCACCGTATCGCTGATATACGCGCTGAGGATGGAACTGTAGGCCGTACCCGTCACCCACGCTGAGCCAGGTATCTCGGAACTGATGACCGAGGTAGCCACCCCCAGGTTGGTGTTCATGGCGGTGGGCACCATGTTCGGCCAGGGCGGGGTGATGTAATCCCAGGTAAAGGTCACCGTGGTAGGCCGCACCAGGTTGCCGTACTGGTCGGTGACGGTGGCGCTGATGGTCAGGCTGCTGTCCACGCTGGTGGTGTCCACGGGCACGGCTACGACGGTCACGGTGTAGGGCGGGCCGGGCCAGATCCGCGTGGTGGTTTCGCTGTAGTTGTTAGTGGTCACGTTTTCTATGGCGGTGGTGGCGATCCTGGCGCGGTTGGTCCGGAAGTTGTCCTGTCCCCAACTGGTGGCAGTGTCGATTTGGGCATTGATGGTGATAACCCCGCCCGCGCCGGACACCAGGTCCTGCACATCCCAGCTATAGTTCGGGAAGCCGCTGGTTTCGGTGATCGCCGCCCCCTGGGAGATGACGCCGCTCACGTTCAGGCCGCTGGGAACGCTGTCGGTGACGGTCACGCCGGTCGCTCTGGCCTGGCCCTGGTTGGCGAATTCCAGCACGTAGGTCAGGGGATCGCCGGGGAACAGGGCGGTGACGGGGGGCGTGGCCGGAATGGCCGTTTTGGTGATGACCACGTCGGCCTCCTGCGCAAGGGTGATGACCGTCGTGGACTGGTTATTGTCGGTACGGTATTCAGGACTGGTGGTGGTGATGATGGCCGTGTTGGTATACACCGCCCAGTAAGCGTCGGTCACGTCCACCGTGACGGTGATCTGTCGGCTGTCGGTGGCCGCCGGGTTAAGCGTGCCCAGGTCCCAGCTAACCACGCCGCTGGGAGTCACGCCGGAGGGCAGGTAGTCTGTAACCCACACGTTGGCGGCCGGGGTCATTCCCTGGTTGGTATACAACAGGGTATAGGTGATGACATCGCCCGACTGCACCGGCCCAACGGGTGGCTCCATGCTCTTGAAGATGGCCACGTCGGCGGCCACCACGGTGATGTAGGCCGTGCTGCTGAGCTGTGAACTGTCGCTGGCCGGGAAGCCTGATAGCCAGCCAGTGTTGGCAATCCGGGCACTGATGGTCCATATCGTGCTGGTCACCTGGGCGGTGATGGTGACGACCCCACCCTGACCGGCCGGCAGAGAATCGGTGTACCACCGGTAGACGTTCGGAGTGGTGAAGTCGAAGTAAAGCGGCTGGCTGGTCTGGGACATAAGCAGGGTCAGACTGACAGGAATGGCATCGGTGATGGAGACCGTGCCCCTGGTATCGGCCGGACCGGTGTTCAGGTAGCTCAGGGTATAGGTTACCAATGCGCCGGGCGGGACGGTATCGGCTGAAACCACCGTCTTGGTGATGAACAGGTTGGTGGTGCGTACCGTGATGGTCGCCGAGTCGCTGTTGTTGATGGATTGAGTATCCAGCAGGGTGGTGGTGATGGTGGCTGTGTTGAACAGGGTGCTTTCTGCTGGCCAGGAGAAGCCAGGGTCGATCTGGGCCTCGATGGTGATATAGCCCACCGTGCCCGAAAGCAGGGGGCCTACCACCTGCCAGACGTAGGGGAGCGAGCCCGTCTCGTTGATGTCCACCCCGCTGGTGAAGTAAGTGACGTTGATCAACCCGTTCGGAATCGTCTCCGTGATCACCACATTCGTAGCCGCAGCGGGGCCGCTGTTGGAGAAGACCAGGGTGTAAGTGATCCAATCTCCAGGCAGCACAGGATCCACCGGCCTGGCAGTCTTGGCGATGCTCACATCGGCAGTGCCGAGGACGATGAATTGGGCCGAATCGTAATTGTTGGTAGTGGTGTACTCTTTTATACTGGTGCCGATGGACACCCAGTTGGTGACCGTCACCAGGCTGGTCAGGTTGGGGCTGACCTGGGCGGTGATGGTGATGTAGCCCACCGTACCGGAGATCAGGGGGTTCACCACCTGCCAGACGTAGGAGATGGAGCCTGTCTCGCTGATGTCCACCCCGCTGGTGAAGTAATCGACGTTAGTCAACTCGGCCGGGATCGTCTCCGTGATCACCACGTCTGCGGCCGGAATCAGCCCCACGTTGGAGTAAACGATGGTGTAGGTGACGTTCTGGCCTGGCACGGTGACGGTAGGGGCGACGGACTTATCTATAGACACGTCGGACGTTCGGACGTAGAAGGTCTCCGAGTCGTAGTTGTTGGTGGTGGTGTATTCCAACATAGCCGTAGAGATGGATACCCAGTTGGTGACCGCCAGGTCCTGGGTTACCAGGTCGGGGCTTACCTGGGCGGTGATGGTGATGTAGCCCACCGTACCGGAGATCAGGGGGTTTACCACCTGCCAGACGTAAGAGATGGCCCCCGTCTCGCTGATGTCCACCCCGCTGGTGATGTAATCGACGTTGATCAGTTCGGTCGGGATCGTCTCTGTGATCCGCACGTCCTGGGCGGCGACCGGCCCATTGTTGGAGAAGACAATGGTGTAGGTGACGGTTTCGCCCGGCAGGACGTAAGGGGGCACGGGTTCAATAGATTTGTCGATGCCCACATCGGGCATGTGGATAATGAAGGTAGCGGAGGCGTAGTTATCTATGTCTACGCACTCCGAGGCGCTGGTGCTGACGGACACCCAGTTGGTGACTCCCAGCCCCTGAGCCACTATGTTAGGGCTTACCTGCCCGGTGATGGTGATGTAGCCCGTGCCATCCAAAGTGCCCACCACCTCCCAGGTGTAAGAGGGAGGGCTGGTGTCGTTCAGGTCTACTTCGCTGGTGAAGTAGCTAACGTTGGTCAGCTCGGCTGGAACGGTCTCCGTAATCAACACGTCGGGCACCGACGCGCCTCCGCCGTTGGAGTAAACGATGGTATAAGTCACCCAATCGCCGGGAGTGACGTCTGTGGGCGTGACCTCCTTACTGACGCTCAGATCGGGCCGCCGCACCCAGAACCCATATTGGTCGTAGTTGTTGCCGGAGACAATGTCCTTGAGCGAGCCAGTGATCCAGGCTCTGTTCACCACCCATTGCGAGGGGGCCCAGGCACAGGTGTCGCTGACGGTGGCGGCAATAGTAATGGTCCCGCCCGTGTCCATCCCCAGGTCCCCCACTTCCCAGGCGTAGGTCGGGTGGCTGTTGGTGGTCAGGGTCACCACCGGTCCGCTGGAGGTGGAGTACACCCCGGTCATGGTCAGCGGCAACACGTCGGTGATGAGCACCGCAGTGGCCGTGAACTCGTTGCTATTGTAGTAGTCAATGGTAAAGGTGATGCGCTCGCCGGGGAGGAGCTCCGAGGGGGCGCCCGTCTTATCAAGTTGCAGGTCGTACCAACGGAAGCGCACCTGGCCGCTGAACACGCCGCCGTCGCAGATCTGGTAGGTGGCGGTCACCCAGCCATCGTAAGGCACGTCGGTGGAAGTGACCACCAGGTAAGGAGTGAACAGCCCATCGGTCAGGATGGCGGTGTGAGGCGGGCCGGGTGGAGCGGCTATGGGGACCGAAACGGGCGAACTGTAAGTGATGACCATGCCGTTGAGGGCGTAAGGGATGTAGCCGCCGCCCTGCATCCGGGCAATGAGGGTCATGGTGTTCACCCCGTTGGCGTAGATGGACCAGCGGGTGGAGCGCAGGGTCAGTTCGATGGGCGGGTCCCAGTCCACGTTGGCGTTATAATCGGTACCGGCCACGATGGGTGAGTTGTGGCCCCACCAGTTGCCCTCAGCGGTCAGCAAGCTGCCGGTGGTGTTGTTGATGGTAAAGCCGCTGTTGCCGCAGAAGATGTTGCCGCCTACGGTGTGGTCGGTGACTACCCCGCTGTAGCGGAGGCCGTCCCCGCTGCTGTTCCTCACCACGTTTTCGGTTACGCTTACAATGGATCCCACCGCCGGGGTGCCATCAATGACCATTCCGTCCCCGCCAGCGTCGTCGATGGTGTTGTAGGAGATGTAGCCGGAGACGACGCCCATCGCCCAGACGTAGATGCCGTCTCCGCCGCTGTTAATGGTATTGCTGAAGACGGTGCTCGATATCACCGTGTTATTATCAAGCTGGATGCCGACGTTCTCGTTGCCGGAAAGGGAGTTGTTGAGCACCACCGCCTGGCTGTCGTCGATGCGGATGCCCTCCCCGGCATCGGTAATGGCGTTGTTCGCCACCGTGCCCACGCTGCTTTGTCGCAGGTGGATGCCTATCGGATTGGGGTAGTTGGCGGTTCCGGCCAGGCTGTGGGTGATGACGTTGGGCACGTTTGTGCCGATGGTGCTGCCGGTGGTATTGGAAAAGACGATGCCGCCGCCCAGGTCCGCATCGCCATCTATGCCACAATTTTGGGCCGTGTTGTCGTCAACCATCCAACCGCTGGCCGAATCGGCGGCGATGCCTGAGACGCTGTTCATGACGGTGGTGTTGGTCACCACCACGTTGTTGGCCCCCCCATAGATGGCCCGTTTGGCCAGCGCGTAGGTGGCGGGCGGGCTACAGGTGTTATCGATCGTGCCGTCAACCGTCAGGGTATTGATCCTGACGCCGTTGGCCTGCACTTCGATCACGGTTTGGCCGGAGTCGGCGGAAATGTCGTAGCAGTTCGTTCCCGCCGAACGGACGATGGTGCCCGTTCGGCTTTCGCCGGTCAGCGTGACGGCCTTGTTGATGGTCACGTTTTCAGTATAGATGCTGTTGTAAGCCAGCAGAGTATGCCCGTCTGTGGTATTCGAGTCGTCAACGGCGTCCTGGATGGCGGCGAACCAGATGCCAGTGTTCAGGTTCAGCACGTTGCCAAAGGTGATGACCACGGTATCGCTGACCAGGCTGACCGCCGTGGCCGTGACGATGGCCCGGCCGGCTACGGTGGAAGTGATGGTCGTGGTGGCTACGCCCGACGCGTCGGTGGTGGCGGTGATGGTCTGCAAGCCGTTGGTGAAGTTGCCCAGGCTGGTGGTGAAGGTAAGCACCGTCCCGGCGGCAGGGCTGTCGGTGGGATCGCTGACTACGGCCGTCAGGGTGATGGGTGAGGTGCCATTGGCCGCCGTGTTGGTGGGGTTGGCGGTCAGGGTCACGGTAGACACCAGCAGGACGGTCACGGGTTGGGTGGTGGAGATGACCCCACAACCATAGGTGCTGGTCACGGTCAGGGTCACAAAGTAGATACTGATCAACGGGTCGGCGTATAAGTGGGTGTGGGTGACGTTGTCGTCGTTGCTGGTGGCACCATCGCCGTACTCCCACAGGTACTCGCCGTCGCCCAGGAAACCAGCCATGCTGGTGTTGGTAAAGCTCACCGGCGTGCCGTAAGCGACGGGGGCGTTGGTCGAAAAGCTGGCTTCGGCCCTGTCAACGCTCACCCCGCCGAAAGCGCCGAACCCGTCGGGCTGCACTTCGGAGGGGTTGGTGGCGGTATAGACGTTGGTCAGAATCGTCCTGTGGGCCACGGAATCAGGCACGGTGACCTGGAAGGTCCTGGTAACCCCTGTCCCGTTGGTGAGGGTCAGGTCGATGGTCCAGGTGATGGCGTTGCCTGACGAAACAGCGTCGGCGGATAAGCTGCCGGGGTTGATGGTAACGGCATTATCGACGGCCGCGGTTACCGTAAAGGGCCCCTTCATGGTCAAGCGGCCCGTGTTCGAGACGAACATGGTATAAGTCAGGCTGCTGCCCGCGCATATCGTATAGACGGCTGTCTGATCGAGGGTAAAGGCCGGGGCTAAGACCTCTGTGGTTACCGGCGTGCCGACGTCAATGTCGCCCGCGGTGGTGGTTATAACGTAGTTGGAGTTGGTGATAATTGTCCCATCCATCAGGGGCTTATCTACTGTAACGTAAAAGCCGCCTACCGCGCTTTCCGTGCCGTTGGTGATAGTGCCCCAGGCGTTAATATATTTGACCGTCTGGCTTTGGGTCGAGGCCGCCCAGGGAAAGTCGTCGGTCCAGGTAGATATTGAGCCCCCGGTGTTATCCGGAATGGTGTCGGTTATATAGGCTGTACTTGAGCCCCAGTCTGAGCCCGAGGTATTGGCCACGGTCAGGGTATAGGCCAATGTAGCCCCGTGTGCGACCTGGGACTGGACGGTTTTGGTTATTTCCGCGCCCGCGGCGTAAACGGGGGACACAAAGCTCTCGGACAGACGGGAGACGAAGGGGTCAAGCGGAGCGATAACCTCTTGCAGGTAAGGAGCCGCCTGTCTGAAGGGAGGTGGCGCCTGGGAGAGGAGCGTTGCCACGCTTTTGCTGGGCGCAGACAGGCTAAGAGGTAACAGTTGTAACATCAGGGTCAAAATTACAGCCGTGGATAGCACACGCTGTAATCTCTTACGGTTGGCCGGCAGAATTTGGAGGGTGGCGGAGACCACTTCCAGAAACCAGACTGCGAAGTAAAATCCCACTCTTACCAGATCGAAAAGAGCGATAATAGCAACGGTGAAAAGGCGAATAGGCGGTTTCATTGGCTACCTCCTTGCTCCAGAAAAGCCCAATGTGACGATATGATTGTTGTGATGTCCACTGGGTAGCCTGTTTCCCAGGTTTAGAGAGGCAGTTAATGTTCAGCGTCTCGATTTTCACGGTCGGGTCCGTCCCTTCTGGTAAACCAGACGATAGCGATGACGACCACCATCACGACGGAACCCAAAAGCACCAATAACCACCCAACCCCAGCACGGCGGGGCTGAGGCTCAGGCGTAGGCGTATTGGTAATCACCACAGCCACCGTTTCTTGTTCGAGTTCGGGACTCGGTGATAAGCCCGGTGTCAGAGTTAAAGTTGGTATAGGTCTGGTAGGTGAGAGCTTTGGGGTGGGCGACGGTGTGGCAGTCGGGGTGGGCACCTCAATCCTGGTGATCACAGGCGCACCCCTGACCGCATCGTCCCAACCTTCCGCCCTGACTTCATATTCATCGTTGACGATCGCGCCCCGGGCCGAAAGGGCCACCTGGACCCTGAGCCTCAATTCCACCGTCTGACCAGGTTCCAACGGAGCGGGAGCCAGCCAGATGGCACTCCGTCTTTCAGCCAGCTTTGGCGTGCTCATGAGCCACAGATCGGGGCCACTCGTCCCCAACATGATGGTCTCAAGCGGCGCAGTGTCGCTAATCACCACGCCCGGCAAGGCCGTTGACCCCGTGTTGGTGATGGTGATGATGTAGGTCAGTGTGTCCCCGGCCACTACGGGATCCGGGCTGGCGCTCTTAACCACAACCAGGGGGGGAGCAGCAGCCCTGACGATCCCAGGAGTACAAGAAATCCATAATACAACAAGGGCCAGGCAAATGCCGGCAACGGCCCCCTCTAAAGCCAGCCTGGAGTCGATGATGCTTCTGTGCTGGACGGCTTTCACCTTTCGGCCCTTTCTTCATAGTTACCTGAAGCCCAAGAGAATACGCTCTCAATCGTCCCAGTCCCGAGAACGCAGCTAAACCTGAATCATGATTATTGTCACCCTCACTCTATGCTAATTATAACCTATTTTATGTTTACTGTCAAGTCGGTTGGAGTAGCCAGGGTGCGTCCAGGATTTCAGGCAGGAGAGCGAGTTGCTTCAGAAAAGCTCCAGGCCCCCGAAGGAGGGAAGCCCACTTGACAAAGCTGGGTCTTTGTGCTATTATTATGTACGTGGAAACATAATACGTATTTCGTCATACTTTCGGGGCAAGCGCCGCGACCGTGGCGCTGTGGCCCATCATCGCCATCAACAGCACCGAGTATAAAACCCTGCCCATGGGACTGGTCTGGCTGGTCGTGTTATGGAGGTAAGCAATTATGTCTAAGGTCGTGCTCATCGGCGCCGGCAGCATGAAATTCACCGCCACCCTGGTCAACGACATCCTCTCCACGCCCGCCCTTCAGAACACCCATTTTGCCCTGGTCGATATCGACCCTGAGCGCCTGGAACTGGCCCGTAAACTTGTGCAGGCCATAATTGATCATCATGGCACAGCCGCGCAGGTAGCAGTGCCCGCAGACCGCCGCCTGGCGCTGGCTGGCGCCGATTACGTCATTCTCACCATCCTGGTGGGCGGCACTGAAGCCTACCGGCTTGATATTGAGATCCCAATGAAGTACGGTGTAGGCCAGTGCGTGGGCGACACTCTGGGCCCCGGCGGGATCTTTCGCGGCCTGCGCACCATTCCCGTGCTGCTGGATATCTGCCACGACATGGCCGAACTCTGCCCTGACGCTCTTCTGCTGAACTACACCAACCCGATGGCTATCCTGTGTATGGCCCTCGCCAAAGGCACTAACGTTCGGCACGTAGGGCTGTGCCATAGCGTTCAGGGAACGGCCCAGATGTTAGCCACCTGGATAGGGGCCCCCTACGAGGAAGTATCACACTGGGTAGCGGGCATTAACCATCAGGCCTGGTTCCTGGAGTTTCGCTGGAAAGGCGAAGATGTCTATCCCCTGCTGAGAAAACGCCTTCAAGATCCGGCAATCATCGGCCAGGAACCCGTCCGCACCGATCTGATGAAATACTTCGGCTATTTCGTGACGGAATCGAGCGGCCACGCTTCCGAGTACGGGCCCTATTTTCGCAAGAGCGAGGCCCAGGTGGCGGAGTTGGTGACGCGCTTTACGTCCCCCGCCGACGACTGGTTCGATTGGGGACGAACGGGGGGATGTCTGCGCCGCGACCAGAAGCAACTGGAGGAGTTCACCGACACCATCCGCCGCCAGAGCGAGCTCAGGGAGCGGATCCCTGCTGAACGCAGCCGTGAGTATTGTTCGTACATCATAGCGGCCATTGAAACAAACCAACCGACTACCATCAACGGCAACGTGCCCAACCAGAACCTGATCACAAACCTGCCCGAAGGTTGCTGCGTTGAGGTGCCTTGCCTGGTCGATGGCAATGGCATCCGCCCTTGCTTTGTCGGTGAGCTGCCTGAGCAACTTGCGGCCTTGAACCGCACCAACGTCAACGTACAGTTGCTTACCGTCCAGGGCTCGCTGACGGGCGACCGAGAGGCCATCTATCACGCCGCTATGCTGGATCCACTGACGGCGGCAGTCTGCACCCTGCCTCAAATCCGCGCCATGGTGGATGAACTGTTCGAGGCAGAGGAGTCCTGGCTGCCTCAATTTAAGTGAAGCAACCATCGATTAAAGGAGGAACCATGACCGCACCCATCCGCAAAGTGACCCGCGACGTGACCTATTGCACGCACAGCCGCTTCAACAAGCCCACCCTCACCGTCTCGGACGGCGAGACCTTCGTCGCCGAAACCGAGCTCTGCACCGGCGACTGGCTGAAAAGCATAGACGACCGCTGGGAGCCGGGCCTCGGCTTTGGCCCCAACCCTACCGTGGTGGTCGAAATCGAGGGGGCGCAACCAGGCCACATGCTGGCCGTGCACATCGACGACGTTCAGCCCGACGAACTGGGCTACACCGGTTTTCGCCCCGGCCAGACCCCGTTCCCTGACTGGATCCGCCACGTCGAATGGGGCGTGGTCACCAGGACAGTGCGCATCCGCGACGGCCTGATCGAGTGGTCCGACGACCTCAAACTGCCCATCCAACCGATGATCGGCACGCTGGGCACTGCCCCGGCCGAAGAGGTGTTCAGCAACGCCTGGCCCGGCCAGTACGGGGGCAACATGGACGCGCAGGAGGTCTGTCCCGGGGCGACCGTCTATCTGCCGGTCAACGTGCCTGGCGCGCTCCTGCACATTGGCGACGTACACGCCATCCAGGGCGACGGCGAAATCTGTTGTGGCGGGGGCATCGAGTGCCGGTCGGAGGTGACGCTGACCGTCAGCCTTGAGCCCAAGCCAGAGCGCATGAGCTGGCCGCGCATCGTTAACGACACCCACCTGATAGCGGTCGGCTGTGCGCGCCCGGCTGAAGACGCCTTTCGCATCGCCACCGAGCAACTGATCTACTGGCTGGCCGACAGCTACAACATGGACGAACGCGAGGTCTTTCTGCTGCTGGGCCAGGTGCTCGAAGCACGTTGCACCCAGTTTGTCGATCCGTTGTATACCTACGTGGCGAAGATCGACCGCAAATATCTGCGGTAACGTTCGGGGAGCGCACTGGTAGATGACAGGGGCGCGATTTCTCGCGCCCCCGGTATTCAGCGCCTTAGCGGTGTGGCGGGGGGCTTTGCATGGCGGCCTCCCCCCAGGCGGCGCGCAGGTCGGCGGCAGTTTCATCCAGATGTCGCCGCATCGCTTGGCGAGCAGCCTGCGGCTCTCTGGCCGCCACGGCCTGATAGATAGCTTCGTGCGCAGCCATCGCGACCTTGACCCCCTCCGGCCCCCGAAAACTGACTCGCCGACTGTGACGCAACAATTCTCCCACCGAGCGGGTTATCAAATTCATAACGGGGTTGTAAGCAGCCTTAGTCAAGGCCTCATGAAAGGCCACCTCAGCCTCCACGTAGCCTTCCACTTCACCAGGTTTGCCGCGCATCAGCTCCAGGGCCCGCGCCATCTCCCGCAGGTCGTCCTCGGTGGCCCGTTCTGCGGCCAGGCCAGCCACTTCCACCTCCAGGATGCGACGCACTTCCCAGAGTTCCATCAGGGTAGCGCCTTTCTGCTGCAAGGCCATGCTCAGGATGTCGGAGGAGATCTCGAAGAGGTTGGAGCTCACCAGGGTCCCCTTGCCCTGGATAACCTCGATGAGCCCCCGCGCCTGCAACATCTTCATGGCTTCCCGGATAACAGTACGGCTCACCCCAAACTGTTGGCCCAGCTCGGGCTCCGGCGGTAACGGATCGCCGGGCTTGAGATCACCATGGAGGATGCGGTCAGTAATGGCCTCTACTACCCGTTCGTGGAGCTTGCCTTGAGCGATACCTCGGAACATGATTATCCTTCCCCGTTGAAATTGCCCTTGAGGGGCAGAGGCAATGGCCTCTACTACACATTCGTGGGGTTCGCCCGAAAGTATGACGAAATACGTATGATGTTTCCACGTAAATAATAACACAAAAATCCAGCCTTGTCAAGCACCGAAGAGACGAGATTGGAGAGGGGAGACTCAGCTCTCTCTCCCTTCTCGCTGGCGGGGGGTACCAAGCTGAAAAGAGAAGGTGATAGGTATCTCGCCCTGGTAGGTGGTCACGTCCAGGGTCAGGGGGTCAACCAGGCCGGGCAACAGAGCCAACACCAGGACCGTGTTCAGACTCTCGCCAGGGGCGATAGGGCGCGCGGCCATGATGAAATGGGGCACCCCCTGTGCCTCGCAGTAGAGACGGGTTGGCTGGGCAAAGCCCTCGGCGCCCAGATAGGCCGCCAGCCGTCCTTCCCGATCGTGCAGCGAGAAACGAGAATAATAGTTGAGGTCCACTGTTTGGGGGTCAGGGCCTACGTTCGTCAGCCTGAGAGGGATGATCAGAAAGCCCTCGTCGCTCCATAGCTCCTTATCGGGGCCGACGATAGAGGGCTCCCATTGCGGCTCGGCCGTGACAGAGTACTCCCACCGGGTGAAGGAATCACGCACCGCTCCCCCCACAGGAACCACCACAGGGGTAGGCCGGGGAGCACCTTCCAGGGCATTGGCCTCCTGGCCTAAAAAGGTTAAGAGCGTATTAGCCCGTTCGTTATACCCTGCCACGCTGCCGGCCACCATATCGACCCAGAACTTGTAGGCTGTTGGTTTGCTATTCTCCAGGAAACTGAAGATCACGATCCATTGATCGTTGCCCTGATCTTCGGCCCACCAGCCCTTGATGCTCAACTCGTTGCCCATTTGTTCGCTGGCGGCCAACAGGGTGGCTACTAAAGTGGCAATGGTTTGCTCCTGGCGAGGATCGTATTTGTAGTTCTGCACCAAAGCGATGGCCTGGTCAGCCGTGGTGGTGGAAGGACGCAGGGCGGGAGGGGTGTCGGTCGGAGGAGCAGGCGGGAGGTAGACCACGGTGGGCACCGGGGTCAGTTCCGCCTGCACCAGGGCCAGCAAAGGCTCGAACATGGTGTAGATATCACTAACGATGAGCAATCCCAGACCACAAAAGATGAGGATGACCATTAAACCTAAGCCCAGTATGATGCCCCATTGTTTCGCGGTCATGGTCCAACCGTCCCTTGCTCATTTAAGCTGCTTTCAAGCCTCGTCACGACGGGGTGATAAGTTCAGAGTGCTGGATTTCATCACAAGGCGTTGAGCATTTTCAAACAACTGGGCATTCTCGATGATGACCCCCACCTGAGCGGCCACGGTGGTCAGCCACTCCACATCCTGCTCGGTAAACCAGCCAGGCCGGCCAGCGTAAAGGCTCAGTACCCCTAACACCCGCTCTGTAACCCGCAGCGGCACTCCGAGAAAAGAGTGCCATCCCTTCTCGCGTCCTATCGCATCTTCATCGAAGGTGAGATCGTCAAATATGTCTGCGCTCAACAGGGACCGTCCGCTATGCGCTACCAGGCCGATAGGGCCTTCGCCCATCCGAAGCTCAGTCACCTCTGGGGGTAGTTCTTCGGGAAAGCCGCGCTGGATACTGAGCCTCAACCCGGCGGAACGATTATCGACCAGGAAGACAGCCCCGCCATCCGCCGCCAAGACCTCCATGATTTTATCCAGACTTTTTCCAAGCACCTGTTTGGGGACAAGAGACTGGCTGGCTGCTATCAAGATGGCATTGAGGGCGGCCAATTCTTTATTTTGTCGGATCAGAGCTTGAAGCCTATCCTTCGTTGACAGGCGCGCCTCTATCTTGGTCAGTAATTCGTCGTAGATAAAAGGTTTGGGCACGTAGTCATCGGCCCCAAACCGGAGGGCCAGGCGCTCACTTTGTTTATCCTCCAGAGCGGTAACCATGATAACCGGAATGTAGAATAGGGTCTCATCGGTTTTAATCATTTGGCACACTTTGAAGCCGTTTATGCCGGGCATCATGATATCCAGCAGCACCAGATCGAAGCTGACCTGGTGCAAGCCTTTGGCCTGGGCACTTTCGCGCTCGATGAGGTCCAGGGCTTCCTGCCCGGAGTGAGCGACGACCACCCCGTAGCCTTCCATCGTCAACATAAACTGAAGCATTTCGAGAGCGTCTTCCTCATCGTCGATCGCCAGTATCGTATATTTACTGGGTTCGCAACCGCTCATTTCTTGCCCCCATTCTCCTTAATCTCCGGTTCAACTGCGTTGTTTTTCCAGCGAGGCCGCTAAAGAGTGGCGATAACCCCACGCTGGGGAATCTCTGCCCTCGTCCTCATAGATGATAGTGATGATCTCATCCTGATGCTATAAATTTCAATGGTCGTCCTGGAGCTCCGGTGACCCAGCAGCTTCGATACGATGGCATCCGGCGCCCCCTTCTCGTAAGCAAGCATAGCCAGCGTGTGGCGGAGTTGATGGGGATGCAGATCGATTCCGGCCTCTTTGCCTACATTCCTGATTATATATCGTAAGCCCGAATCGGTCAAGCGGCCTCTTTTGCCCAAAAAGAGGTAGCGACAACCTCTTCAAGCGTCAGCGCCTGGGGGATATCTGGAGCGTACTTCCGCTGTGGAATGTCTGCGACTGGATTCTCAACGTTATCTATTCCCTTCCGGCGCAGACGGCGATGGAGCCAGTTAAAGAACGTCTTGAGGACGCGCAAATGAGCCTGGATAGTTGACTCTTGCAAGCGGCCAGGAGCGCGAGGCTTGCCCTGAGAGTCAGGCCACCGCCCCTCACGGTGGCGAAGATGCACGAGATACTCAGAGACAATACCAGGCGTTATCTCCGTCACGTCGTAATTGTCGAGGCATGGGGAGGAGTCAGGAGCCCAGTCACTAAAGGCATGCAAAATCCCCTTGCGGGAACTGACGGTATAATGTGACAGCCCCTTAGCTTCAGAAATAGACAAGAAATCGTCAATAGCTTCTCTTATTAACATCTTAAACCTCCTCAATAAGTATTGTGGCGAACCATGATATTATCGCGCAAAAAGGCACCCTAATAAGATAAGATTCAGTTGAGAATTAGTATAGATTTCGTGAGACTCAAATTGTATTATAAATTTCTTAACCTATTCATAACCAAACTTGGCCCGCTATCCAGCAGGGAGGGACGCCCTGCCTCATCCCAGGGCGTGAGTGCACTTGAGGAGTCGCCCACGATACCAGACTATGGTGGCAGGAGAGCGACCCTGCTCCCTGACACACCAAAGAAAAGTGACGATGCTCTCTTCCACAGTTGCCTCCCGGCACGTTAACAGGGCAAGGCAGGAGACGAACCTTCCCCGTTCATCTCCTGTGGCCACATAGCCCGCCTCGCCTCTGAGACCCCCGCTATTCTGGGGAGGGTGACGGGGCGAGGCGGACACCCTCTATCCCCATTATAGCATGATGAGCACAACCTGTCAGAAAAAATCTAGATTTGGGAGGGAAAAATGAGAAATTGGCTCAAAAGAATAGGCGTAATATCAGGGGTGATTTGCTTCCTGGCCTCATTTTGTTTATCAAAAACACAGGGTATCCCATTGGCAGCGGTATGGTGGAGAGCGGGTGCAAAAATGTGGTGGGGGCGCGGTTGAAAGGGCCCGGCATGCGTTGGGGTCGGTCAGGGGCTCAGCGAATGTTGACCTTGCGCAGTGAGCTTCTCAGCGACCGTTGGGACGAAGCTTGGCAATTGATGGCGGCCTAATACCAAAACTCGCCCCCAAGCTGAAATGCACCCTGAAATGCACCCCATTTGACAGGATCTGGATTTCGCGATATACTTATCACATAGATAATGACAACGTAGCGGCAGTTGCAATTCGTCCCAGTTGCAATGTCGCCTCAATATAGTGCCGTTCTTTTCCCGGAATAGGGAGAGGACGGTTTTTTTTACCAACCTCTCCATTATCCCTCTACAAAGCAGGACAAAAAGGATAATACATGGATGAGGAAGGAGGTGCGCGATGGGAAAGTTTATTCGTGTTCTTATGTGTTTGATCGTTTCGGGCATCTTTCTGGCGCCCTTGGACTCGGGTGAAGCCGCTCCTCTGGCAGAGGAGCAGAGGCTTGATTTCATATCTGGCCAGGTTCTGGTCAAACTCAAGCCTCAGGCAGTATCGGAAGGAAAGGTCAGCGCGGCCGCTATTGAAGACCTTTTCGACGGATATGGCGTGACCGGAGGGGAACCGGTCTTTCGCGGTGGCGGAGGCGTTCGAGCTACTACGGCTGGAGGGATGGACCTGGCGCGTATCTACAAGCTATACATCCCCCCTGAGGCCGATGTTCTGGCTACTGTATCTGCTCTTCAAGGTGATCCCAACGTGGAGTGGGCCGAGCCTGACTACATCGCCCGGGCCATTGCTGTGCCCAACGATCCCCTCTATTCCAGTCAGTGGGGACTGACCAAGATTCAGGCTGCCAATGCCTGGGATATTGAGACGGGGAGCAGCGATGTGGTCGTTGCCGTGTTGGATTCGGGGGTGGACCTCGATCACGCCGATCTGAGCGGGAGACTGTGGACGAACCCCGGCGAGGTGGCAGGTAACGGCGTGGACGACGACAACAATGGCTACATTGATGATGTGAACGGCTGGGATTTCGTGAATAACGACAAAACCCCTGACGACGACTATGGACACGGCACCCTGACGGCGGGCATCTCCACTGCGGCCACGAACAACGGGCAAGGGGTAGCTGGGGTGTGCTGGGACTGCCGCATCATGGCCGTCAAGGTGATGAATGCCAGCGGAACGGCCAACTACTCGGACATTGCCGCTGGAGTGGTCTACGCGGCGGAAAAAGGGGCCGAAGTTATCAACCTGGGCCTGGGCGGCTACTCCGACTCGGCCACGCTGAAGGCCGCTATCCAGAGCGCCTCGGCCACAGCAGTGGTGGTGGCCGGAGCGGGCAACGACGACGTGTCCACGCCCTTCTATCCTGCTGCCTACGACGGTTACGTCTTGGCCGACGCAGCCACAACCAATACCGACACCAAGGCCGGTTTTTCCAACTATGGAACGTATGTGGACATTTCCGCTCCCGGCGATAACATTGACAACACGGCTATGGGTGGGGGCTATACCGCCTCTTCCGGCACCTCTATGTCCACTCCCTTTGTCAGCGGTCTGGCTGCTTTGCTGCGTTCCCACAACCCGGCCTGGTCATCGAACCTGGTGCGAGCCCAGATTATCCACACCACGGATAACATTGACTCTCTGAACCCCGGCTACGCGGGCAAGCTGGGTAGTGGGCGCATCAACGCCTACAAGGCTCTGAACACCACGCCGCAGCCGGAGCTTCAGTACGTGAGCTACGTCGCCAACGGCGAAACCAACGGGCGACCGGCACCCGGCAGCACCGTCAACCTGGTAGTGCACGTGCAAAACTTGTGGAAGGATGCCACGAATGTGGTCGGCACCCTGAGCACCAGCGACTCCTACGTCACCATCACTGATAACAGCGCTAACTTTAGCAACATCGGGACCTACGCTACCGGCTCTAATAGTGGCGATTCCTTTGTCTTCTTCGTCTCTGCTTCCTGCCCCTACGCTCACAGCATTGACTTCACCTTACATCTCACCGCCAACGGAGGGAGTTATAGCGTCAATTTGCCTTTCACTGTCACCACGGCAAGCGGCACACAGGACGTGAGTGGGGTGCTCAGTAGTAACACAACCTGGACTAATGACAAGACGTATGTGGTGACGGGAAACATTTTGGTTCCAAACGGGGTGACGTTAACAATTGAGCCTGGTACGGTGGTGAAATTCGACGGATTCTACAATATCCAGGTAGAAGGGCAATTGATTGCGGCTGGGACGGAATCGAATATGATAGTGTTCACCTCAAATAAAACGACCCCGACGGTCACTGATTGGCACTCTATCCTCTTTAAAGACTCCAGTGTTGATGCGACTTTGGATGCCAATTTTAACTATGTGAGTGGCAGCATTATAAGGTATTGTGAATTTAGCTACGGCGGCCCAGTGGTAGCTGCTGACTATAGTTCTCCTTTTATCGCGAACAATTACATCCACGATACAGGGAACGGAGGTCCACCTCGCGATTGGCCAAGTGGTACTATTTGGCTTCATGGTTTGCCACCGACAGTGACCATTGTCATTAGCAATGTAATAGAGAACAATACTAACAGCGGTATCTGTGTGGCGTATGGAACTGCGAAAATAATCGGCAACTTAATCCGCAACAACACATCGAGATGGGGAGGCGGAATAGGTATCTTTTCCAGAGGTCCAGTAACTATGGAACATAACACTATCGTTAGCAACACTGCAGGGGAGATGGGTGGTGCGATCGGGATATATCGTGGGAACCACACCATCAGATACAACTTGATCGCTAATAACTCCTGTATAGTTGATCAGTATAAATTTACAAATAAGGGAGGCGGTGCGATTGGAAAGTGGGGTAGTATAATCTCCGTGACAGATAACACCATTCTGGGAAATGCCGGATTTGCGGCCTTTCACTATAATAATACCTCGTTGGGGGATGCCATCGAACAGAACAACATCGCAGGTACAAATCCGTATATCATTTACTTGGGCCAGTATGGGACTCAGAATGTCTCTGCCTCGAACAATTACTGGGATACGATAAATACAGCTGAAATCGATGCTCAAATCTACGACTATTATGATGACTTTAATCTAGGGAAAGTCAACTATACCCCCATCAGAACTGCTCCAATTTCCACCCTTCCCGGCTTTCTCTGGAACATCTCCCTCTCTCCGGCCAGCCCGGTCGGAATCGAGCAGGTAACTTTCAACCTCACCTTCAGCCGCCCGATGGATCAGAGCATTGACCCCATCGTGGCTTTTGGAGCCACCAGCCCTTACAACACTTACCAGGTTACTGACAATGCTCAGTGGCTGGACGATTCCCACTGGCAGGCCGCCTATGACATCACTTCCATGGTGCCCAAAGGGACCTATACCATCAGCGTCAGCGGACCTAAAGGTACAGACGGTATGGAAATCCCCACCGACACCCGTTTTGGCTTCACCGTGGACTACGCCGGGGCTATCAACGATACCACACCGCCCAGCGCACCGATAGTCTATGCCTGTGCCCAGAATAATACGACCACCCTTGAGGCGCAGTGGTTGGCTTCAGACCCCGAGTCTGCTATAGTTGAGTACCAGTATGCCATCGGCACAGCGCCAGGAGCGGTAGATGTGGTCAGTTGGACATCTACCGGTACTGATACATCGGTCACCAAAACCGATCTCAATTTGACCTATGGGCATGTGTACTACGTTTCTGCGCGAGCGCGGAATGAGGGAGGCTTGTGGAGTGCGGTAGGAGTCAGCAGTGGAGTATCGGCAGGAACAGTCTGTCCGAACGTGGCGTTCACCGCAAGTCCAACCACCGGGCGCGCACCATTGGCCGTCCAGTTCACCAATCAGTCTACAGGGTCAATCGCCAGCTATTCATGGCAATTCGGTGATGGAGGTACGAGCATGGAAGCGAGTCCCGTCTATACTTATATTACTAGCGGCGTGTTCACGGTAACGCTTCAGGCGACAGGCCCAGGTGGAACGGGGATTCTGATCAAGCCGAGTTATATAAGCGTTGAACAGCCTGGAGTTTACCTGCCGCTCATTCTCAAGAGCCAATAAGCGGAGTCTGACCTAGTCGGGGAATACATCGTGACATCCAGCAGGCGAGGTTATGGAGCCCCGCCCGTTTTTGTCGTTTGGCGAAATTTTTCCTCCCTCGCTTACACCCTCTCAAAACATCCTGAGTTGCACTGCCTCAGCCGGGCCGAACTCCATCTATACGGCCTGAGGTAACCGCTATTTCAGTTTAACCAGGCGCGGTTAACCCGACGGTCGGTCAGTCTGGGCGGAAAGCCCAGACTGAGAAGGGTGACCCGACTACGAATACTGCTTATGTAAGTCCTGACCACCGAATAACCCAGGCTTAGCTCTCGCGCGATCTGGCGAGGGCCTTGCCCCAGCCTGACCCTGCCGCAGACCTGCCGCTCCCTCTCGGACAGGTGCTGAGAGAGAGACACAGGCAGAGAAAGGCGCCACCCTTCAAGCGCCTCGACCAGGATTTTGCGGCGCAGCGCAGATTGCGTCCGGCGGAAGGCTCTGTCATGCATTCCGAGAGCCTAGCGGAGCTCATCTTTGGACAGGCCCCTCACATATCCCCGCAGAAGACATCTCTCGTCCTCGGTGTAGCCCCCATAGGAGTAGATGCACTCCAGCAGGTCCCGTAGAGCCACAACCGCAGGGAACTGGCCGGCCCGCTCATCCTCCCCGAGTAGTTCCAGAATGGGAGTGTGGTTGGGTTCGTCAGGTTCAAGGTCGCTGATGTTTCGGGCGCGGACAGGCCGCTGGCGCCCACGAGTGGGCCAGGCGCGATCCACAGAGCAGCCCCGCCTGGCCGCGTGGGCCATGGCATCGCGAGCCTTAACGAATAAGAAACAAGGGTTGTTCTCTCCGCCTTGCTGGGCCTTCCACACTGCCACCGCCGCCTCTTGTAGAAGGTCTTCAGGCTCAACGTAGGCTTCCGCAGTCCCGCAGCCATAGCAGGCGTGCGTGGTTGCCAACGACGCTTGGGGTCGTTGAAGACCTCCAGTCGCAATGTCTTGAGGGGGTGCACGAGGTTGTAGACAATGTCTTCCCAAGCGGCAGAGGCACGATACATCTCCACCAGCTTTGAAAAGGCCAGCGTTTTGCGTGTCAGGCGTCCGTTAAAGAGCCGCATGGTGAGATGGGTCCTTTCGACGTAGGCGGTGCTTTTTCCCAACAGTGCCAGTACTTCCTTTTTGCCGCCGTAAATGACACGCAACTGGATACCTAGCCTCGACGAAGCGATCCTCCAGCGCCTCCAGCTCTCCGTCAGAGATGAGCGGATAGTCCGGGGGCAGGCCCAGCTTTGCGTCGAGCGCCTCTTCGTGGGTGGCGATGACGGCCTCCTGGCTGTAGCGCCCGGAGTGGGTCAACTGGAGCACGGTCACGGGCCGATGGGCCGAATCGTAAGCGGCCGCCGCCTGCTCCACCCTGCGCAACAGTTCCTCGAAGGCAGAAAGGTTCTCCTGGTTGAGCAAAAGCTGGCGAGGATTGGCCTTCCCCTCAGGCCCGACGGCTGTAGCTTCAAACCAGATGAGGCCCGCCCTCGGCGAAGCGTTGGTAACGGCGAAAAGTGAGTTCATCTGGTCTGCCGTCGGGCGTGCTGTCACGGCCCTCCAGGGGGTGAATAGCCAGCGAGTTGGGCGTTTCCAGCGCCCCGATTTTAACCCGGCGCCCCAGCGGCTCAAGGTCGGTGTCCAACTGGATATCGAGGCCCAGGGAAGCGATCCTGGCCTCCAATTCCACCAGGTTCTTGAACCTGAATCTTTCATGCTGGGTCATAGACAATCCTCTGGTCGTAGATCACGTCTTTTTCTCTGAAGGATTTAGAGTTTGACCACCACTCCCGTTTCCGCTGACTCAAGCAGGGCCAGCACCACTCTCAAGGCGTATCGCCCCTCTTGCAGGCCCACCTGGGGCTCCTCCTCGCCCCGTATCACGGCCACAAAGTGCCGGGCCACGGCCTGCTCGGAGCCGCGGTCGCTGGCGGGGGTGAGCACATCCTGGCCGGACTCGGGAGTCCCTGTTTCAGCGTGGAAGCGTACCAATCCCCCCTTGTCATAAGTGGCGGTGCCCCGGGTGCCGACCAGGCCCGCAGCCCGCTCCCGATAGCCCACCACGGAATCAGCCAGGTGGCCCACCGCTCCGCTGGCAAAGTTGAGCAGACCGAACACCCCTTCTGGGCTGGGGACATCGGGCACGGAGCGGAAGGTGCGTCCCACCACGCTGACCACCGGTCCACCGATGAAGATCAGCCAGTCGGCAGCATGGATGGCGTGATGCACCACCCAGCCGCCACTGAGATCGGGGCGCACCACCGCCTGGTGACGTGCTCCAGCCCCATAGAAGCCGTAACCCCGGAAGTTGCGAAACCAGCAGGCCAGCAGCTCGCCCAATTCTCCGCCTGCCAGGTAAGCCCGCAGCCGCTCCAACGCTTCGGCGAAGCGAAGTTTAAAGTTGACCACCGTGGGCACGCCAGCGGTCTCCACGGCTCGCACCATCTGGTCGGCGTCGGCCAGGGTGAGGGCGATGGGCTTTTCGCAAAAGATAGGGATCCCCCGTTCAGCAGCGGCCAGCACGTTCTCCTTGTGCAGCGCATTGGGCGTGGCGATGTACACCCCGTCCAGGGGTTGGTCGAGCAGGTCGCGGTAGTCGGTGTACACGGGAAGGCCATAAGCTTCGGCGGCGCGAATGTTGGCCGGAGCGATTTCGGCCACACCGGCCACACCCACTCCCTCGATTTGATCGAACAACTCAGCCATGAACCGGCCCATGCTGCCAAAGCCGATGATGCCAATATTGGTCATGGAAACTCCTAACCGTTATAGTATATTTGTACCTGGGGGTATTTTACATCATCCTTGAGAGCGGCTGCTCAATTTCCTTTTTAGACTTTATTCTGTATGATCGCTGTTCTGAGGACGTGATCGATCTTCCTCGGATAGATAAGCGAGGTAGGCTTTCAGGGCATTCCTGTTGTGGGTTCGTATGCTCTGCTTCACCGCCTCTACATCGCCTCCTTTCAGGGCCGCGCAGATCTGGCGGTGTTCTTCGTGGGCTTGTGTGAGGCGTTTATGCAGTACCTCCATCAGGAAGTAACGACGCATCCGGTCCCACTTCTCCAGGGCTTTCTCGGTGATCTGCTGGAGAAAAGGCATACCGCTCAGACGACTGATCTCTTTGTGGAACTCGGTATTGAGTTCGGACCATCTCTCCACGTCTCCTGCTGCGATCGCTTCTCCCATATCTGCCAGCACCTCTTCCAAACTTTTCAGCTCTGCCGAAGATGCTCGCTCGGCGACCACTCTCCCGGCCAGAACCTCCAGTTCCTCAAGGATCATAAACAGCTCGTGGATCGAGTCCAGGGAGATAGGGGCAACCACCGCCCCGGCGTGAGGCGTTATGTCCACCAGCCCCTCAACCTGCAATTGGAGCAAGGCTTCCCGCACTGGCACACGACTCACCTTCAGTTGTTCAGCAAGATCGTCCAGCGTGAGCCGCGCCCCGGGAGCTAAGGCGCAGCTCAGGATAGCCTCTTTCACCGTGGAGTAAACCCACTCTTGTTTTGTCTGGTACGGTTTGTTCACGTTGGACAGCTTCGGCTTGTTCATTTGCATTAAATCCTATCGTGGTATCCATCCTCGGGACGTTTTCCCCCGAAACCGAATAGGCCATTTCCATCCTACCTTCAGCGTCGTGCTCCTGGTCACGACTTGCTAGCCTTTAAGCCCGGTGGTGCTGATCCCTTCAACCAGATATCTCTGAAAAGCGATGAATATGGCAAACACCGGCAGCAACGACAGGCTCGACATGGCAAAAATCGCCCCCCAATCAGTGGTAGAACTTGGATCGGAAAACGATCTTATTGCCAGCGAAACGGTGTAGAGTTGGGGTTCGTTCAGATAGATCAGGGGAGTCAGGAAGTCCTCCCAGGTCCAGTAAAAGGAAAAGATGGCCGCTGTGATCAGAGCCGGTTGGATCAGGGGCAGGATGATTCTGAAGAATATGCCTACTTTGCTGCACCCGTCCAGCTCTGCGGCTTCAAGCAGCTCGGTCGGTATGCCCCGCATAAACTGCATCATCAGAAAAGTGAAAAAGGCGTTGCCGAAAAAGCGAGGGATGAGCAAGGGCTTGAAGGTGTTGATCCATCCCAGCTTGCTAAACACGATATACTGGGGGATAAGCAAAACCTGGGGCGGCAGCATCAGGGTGAGCATCATGATCGTAAACCAGAATCCCCGGCCCACAAACCGAATCTTGGCAAAAGCATAAGCCACGCAGGCGGACGAAACAACGGCCCCTATCGTCGCCACGCCAGCATAAATGAAAGAATTCTTAAAAAAAGTAGCAAACGTAATGCCGCCAAAGCCAGCCCAACCGTTGACGTAATTCTCCAGCGTAAACCCTCTGGGCAGCAGTGAGGACATATTGGTCCATATGTCCCATTCTTCTTTGAGTGAGCTGGCAAACATCCATAGAATAGGGTAAATCATCACAAAACAAGACGAGGCAACGATTAAATGGTAGATGGCCGACTTTACTCTCTTATTCCTACGCCTCTTTCTGCGGCTGGCCTCTACGTGGGCCGAAGACGTTGTCATCTCGGTGGCGCTCATCTTTCCTCCTCTCCTGCATAATAGACCCAATGTGGCGACGATCTGAAGACCAGGGCCGTGAAGAAAGCAATGATCAGCAACAGCACCCAGGCCATCGCCGAACCATACCCCATCTGGTGAGTCTCAAAGGCTCTCAGGTAGAGATAGAGAGCATAGACGTTAGTAGTATCCAAAGGCCGCCCCCCGGTCACAAGATAAGCCTGGGTGAAGACCATGAAGCCGGCGATCAACTGCATCACCAGGTTGAAGAAGATGACGGGGGTTAACATGGGCAGCGTGATCCTGGTGAACTTGGCCCACCCCCCTGCCCCGTCGATTGAGGCCGCCTCGTAAAGCTCAACCGGAATCTGTTTAAGCCCGGCCAGGAAAATCAACATGGGGGAGCCAAACTGCCAGGCCGCCAGGGTGATCAGGGTCCAGATAGCCGTCCTGGGATTTCCCAACCAGGGAACGCCAGGTATGCCAAAAGCGGCCAGCATAAAGTTGATCAGCCCCTCAGTACCAAATACCTGGCGCCACATCACGGCCACCGCCACGCTCCCCCCCACGATGGAGGGCGCATAATAAGCGGCCCGATAAACACTGACCAGTCTGCGCCCCCTGTGCAGCAGCGTGGCCACAGCCAGGGCCATCACCAATCTCAAGGGCACCGCGGTGAAAACGTAATAAAGCGTGGCTCTGACCGAGCGCCAATATCTGCGATCTTGAAAGAACATCCTCTGGAGATTATCCAGCCCAACCCATTTCGGGGCCGAGAAGATATCGTAGTTAGTAAAAGCCAAAACGAATGAGGCCACAATCGGCAGGAAGGTAAAGACAAAAAAGCCGATTAACCAGGGGGACAGAAACAGATATCCCACCAGGTTATCCCGTCTTCTGATTTTACTTCGCCGCCCGAAGATCGACTGCACCCTCCCGTAAACTTTTCCTGGGAGCCATTCTTGTATCGTATCGCTCACCTGATTTCACCCCCTAACGCGATTGCTCACTAAGGGCGTAGCGACTTTTGAGACGCTACGCCCTTAGCTCTTGCTTTTTCACTGCCCGGCCATATTATTCGCTTGCGGCCAGTACCTCATTAGCCAGCTCTCTAAAGGTAGCGGCCCCTTCTTCGGGCGAGATCAAACCGTACAGGACCGGGTCAACAAACTCCGGGTAGTAGATGTTGTTGCGAAGGTCGCCCCAGCCAACCGGGTCAGGCGGAGGGACGGGGACGCTATCGGTTTCGACCACATCCATGAAATTGAAGCTCTCGACCGCGGCTGGCTCCAGGAGCGGCTTCAGGCTCTCTTTAACCGCCGAGGAAATGGGCACGCCCCGCTCTGCCAACAGAACCTCGTTCGCTTCGACGGAGTTGGTAAAGAAGTCGATGAACATCGCCGCTTCCTCGGGGTACTTCGCGTCCCGGGTAATAGACCAGAACATCGAAGGCTTGACGTAGTTCCCCGATTGGCCGCCCTCCAGCCTGGGCACCAGGAGCATCTTGAAGTGGCGATCCGGGCCTGCCGCTGTCTGCATGGCCACGAGTTGGTTGCTCCACAACAACATCATGGCCGTATCGCCGGCGACCAGGGGGTCTTGTTCTACGGTGCGCTGTTGACCGCCCTGGGCATCGTACTCCTCCTGGGTTTCGATCGCCCCGGCTTCCTGAAGACGCAGTATCATGTTCAGGAGATCGATCATGGGCTGATCGTCGGTGTACCCAAGCGACAGACCGTCATCGGAGAAAACCCACTCCCTATTGGACAGGTAGACCGACTTCCAGGTATGATCGTGGGCGATTGGCGCCGACATGGCCCGGATACCCAGCTTGTCGTAAAGCTCGAGGCAGATGGTCTCGAAATCGGCCCACGTCCAATCCGCAGCAGGCAGATCCACGCCGGCCTTCTCGAAAGCATCCAGGTCAACTGCCCACCCTAGCGAGTTGGTACCCAGGGGAACGCCGTACAACTTGCCATCAACCCGACCGCCCGCCAACGTCGCATCGGCCACATTGGAGAAATCGAGGATGCCGGCTTCCACGTAATCGTCCAGGGGCAGCAGCAAGCCATCGCCCACCCACTCCTCAAGCCTGGCGTAGTCGTGTTGCATGATGTCCGGCAAGTTACCTCCGGCGGCCTGGGTCGCCAATCTGGTCCAATGGTCGTTCCAGACAGCAAACTCATAGGTGATCTTGATGTGGGGATTTTTCTCTTCGAACAGCTTGATCACCTCGATCGTGCGATTGTGCCGGTTTTCAGAGCCCCACCAGGCGATCCGCAGTTCAACGGGCTCCTGCGCCTGGGAGGTCGGCGTC
Organism: uncultured Anaerolineales bacterium; assembly: GCA_964646625.1. GTDB lineage: Bacteria > Chloroflexota > Anaerolineae > CAZYHC01 > CAZYHC01 > DAOULT01. The sequence goes on along the minus strand of CAZYHC010000032.1, from coordinate 15,060 downwards.
GGCCCCCAGGCAGACAGCAGCGACAAGACTATCAGCGTCGTGACTAAAAGGAACATCACGCCTTTTCTCTTCTTAGAGCACATTTTTCTTCCTCCTCCATTTTATATTTTACACCAGCTTCCAGACTTCACCAATAGCAATAAACATAGACGCCTATAGCCCCAATCTATCACCTCCCTTCCTGTAATAACGCCTGGGGGCAAGAGATAAGAATCAAATCGAAATCAGCCGCTTTCACCTCGTCGGCCGCCACATCGACCTTCACCTCATAGCCATGCTCGCTGGCGTAGGTAGTGGCGCTGCCGACTACCTTTACCTTCGCCCCGGCCTCTTGCAGCCGCAGCAGCGGATACCATAGCTCCAAAACCTGGTAGTTGTTTTCGGCCAAAATGGCCACCCGCTTGCCTTGCAACTCCATTAACTCATCTCCTGAATAAGCATCGATTCTTCATTCTTCATGAATTATACCATATGAACTCGTTTTTGTCAAGCCTTTTCAGAAGCACCAGGCGAGCGGTGAGCATAAGTCCGGTTTGTGCATTGTGAATGGTAGTACAAAGACTGGAAGGTGCCCGGAAGACGAACGCTTTTTATGCAGCACAAACGTACGGGGCTTTTATTCTGATCGTTCTCCTCCTGGTTGGGCCGGCCCTGACCTTCGCCCAGGAAGGAGGCCGGGTGGTGGCGGTCAAAATAGGGGTCCGCACCAGAGAAGAGCGTACCGCCCTGGTCGATCTGGGGCTGGCTATCGAAGAGGTGTATGACGATTACGTGGTCAGTTTCGTGACCCAGACCCAACTGGAGGACCTGCGCCGCCAGGGTTACGGTCTGGAGATCATGGCCTATGCCCTGGATTTCCCCGTCCAGGACGCCGCTTACCACAACTACGAAGAAGTGGTGAGCGAATTGAATAGCATAGCCAGCACCCACAACAGCATCGCCCAGATGCTCAACATCGGCCAGAGCGTGGAGGGCCGCCACATCTACGCCCTCAAGGTGAGCGACCACGTGACCAGCAGGGAGTAGAAGCGGGTTACAGATTGTCAGTTCAAACTTTTTCTGCCTCTTCCAGTATACTGCTTATTTCCTCCTGGACAGCCTGGGGCAGGGGGGCCACCTGGTGATAGGCCAGTATCTCCCTGGCTCTATCCCGGGCCAGGTCCAGCGCCGTCTTTTTTTCTACTTCCCATTCGTCTCGGGTCGTTCGGTCGCTCAAGCGCGGTATCCAGATTTCACCGGCCCTCATGTGCTGCACCGTATGCACCTTATCCAGGAAAGTTTTTGTGTCGGAGGCCATGACCTCAGCGAGCAGATCAAGAGCCAGGGTACCGTCGTCGATGCGGAAGCCACGACTGAACTTGAACACCATGTCCAGAATCTCGTCGTCGAGAACAGCCAATTCGTAACTGGCCGTCAGGCCGTTCTCGGTGCTTCCCACACCGGATAGGGTATCCGCCCCGGCCAGGGCAGGCAGCAGGGCGTTGAAAGTCCGCTCGTAACCGGATTGTACGTCAATCATCTTGGAACTGGAGCAAAACCCGTAGACATCGTTGGGCAGCCCGTAGCGTTTTGCCAACTGGACGGCGCAGGCCCCCGTCAGGCCGATCTCCGGGTTGCCCCAGGCCGAAAGGGCGGTGCGCATGTCCATCACTGACAGGCGTGAGCAGTAAACTACCGGGGCAGCAGGCTCGACCAGACGGGCCAGAACCAGGCAGGCTAAATTTTCGGCGTTTTGTTGGGCCAGGCCGGCGGCCAGGGTGATGGGCGAAGAGGCTCCGCTGATGGGCGCAGGGAGGGCGACGAAAGGGACGCCGGCCCTGGCGATAGTCAGGATGGCGGCTGTGACGTCGTGGGAGAAGGTCAGAGGGCTGATAGGGGAAACGCTAATCGAGAGAGGGGGATAGGTCCTGAGTTCTTCCCATCCGCCGCAGACGGCCGCGGCCAGTTTCAGGGCATAGTGGGCGTCGCGCTCGTTTTCTATCCCTGGCCCGTACACAGGCTTTTTGGTGCTCGACAGTAAAGCCCCGTAAGAATGGATGTGCATCATCTCCCCGGCCACGTCCTGCGGACTCACCAGGGAGGTTATGGTGTGAACGTTGGGCAAGGCGTCCAACAAGCGGGTTGTTTGTTCCACGTCCTGGAGAGTGGCCGCCCGTCTCTGCCCCGTCTCCAGGTCGAGGATAGTGGGGATGCCGCCCGCGTTGTGGGCGTATGTCCGTTCATCTCCTAACACTACCTTGCTCTCTCTATCCCGGCCCCAGACGGCGATCTGTCGTGGGCCGCTGCTTAGCGCTTTCTCCACCAGTTCGGCGGGTATCTTGACCCGTTCTTCCTCTTCCTGGCAGCCGTTATCCAGCAGCATTTCTCGGGCTTCCTGGTGCTGGAGAACAATGCCCGTGTCCGCCAGGATGGTCAAAGTGGCTTGGTGGATACGTTCAATCTGCTCCGGGGAGAGGATTTCCAACCGTATTGCATCAGATGACATCGATAATACCTCCTATAGTTTTCTAGCAGCCAGCAGCAAGCAATAAGTAGCAAGTTGCTGGCAGCTGGCAGCTGGCAGCTAGCACCTTGCTGCCTGCTGCTTGCTGCTAATATCTTAAGCGGGGGTCCAGGGCATCCCGCAGACCATCGCCAATCAGGTTGAGGCAGATCACGGTGAAGGAGATGGCCAGGCCGGGGAAAGTGGCAAACCACCATTGGCCCAGCACGATGTAATCACGGCCATGACTGAGCATCGCTCCCCACTCGGCTTTGGGCGGTTGAGCACCAAGCCCCAGGAAACCCAGCGCCGCAGCATACAGGATGGCGTCGCCCAGGAGCAGCGAGAGATAGACGATAGCCGGGCCGATCACGTTGGGCAGGACATGACGCCAGATGATATTGCCCGACCGCACCCCCACCACCTGGGCCGCCTCCACAAAGGTCAGTTCTTTGACCGATAGCACTGAGCCTCTTATCAGGCGGGCCATACGCGGGATGTAGACCAGGCCGATGGCGATCATGGCCTTGTTCAGCCCAGGGCCCAGAATGGAAATAATCACCAGGGCCAGCAGGAGATCGGGAAAGACCAGCATGAAATCTACCAGGCGCATGAGGGCCAGGTCGATGAGGCCCCCATAATAGCCGGAAACTGCCCCCAGGATGGTGCCCACGATCATGGTAATGCCCACGGCAATGACCCCCACCTGCAACGAGGCCCGCCCACCGTAGACCAGACGGCTCCACATATCGCGCCCCATGCTGTCGGTGCCTAGAAGGTTTTCCGTGTTGCCGGCCCAGAAACCCGGCTCCAGGCGATGCCTGAGATTGGGCTGGTTGGGAGGGTGAGCAGTCACCCAGGGAGCGGCCATCACCACAACGAAGATGAAGATCAAGGCCGTCAGACCGAAAAGACCGCCCTGGTTGCGGGCGAACTCTCGCACCGCATCACCCCACAAACTCCTGGGGGGGCGCTCGGGCAGCAACTTCGTGTCAGAGGGGAGGGGTGCGGATTCAGTCATAAGTCACCCTCGGGTCCAGCACAGCGTACAGGATATCCACCACCAGATTGCTGAGCAAGAAAAGCAAAGCGAAAAGCAGCACCGCTCCCTGAATGATGGGATAATCACGGTCGAAGATGGCGTGCACGGTGAGCCGTCCCAGGCCGGGCCAGGCGAAAACCGTTTCGGTCAGAATGGCTCCACCCAGGAGGGTGCCGACCTGGAGTCCGGTCAGAGTAGTCAGCGGGATGAGCGCGTTGCGGAAGGCGTGACGGTAGACCACCAGTCTCTCCTTCAGCCCTTTAGCCCGGGCGGTGCGCACGTAGTCCTCACCCAGCACCTCCAGCATACTGGAACGACTGATGCGGGCGATCAGTGCTCCCTGCACGGAGGCCAGGGCCAGAGCGGGCAATATCAGATGTGCCAGGGCGCTGCGAAAAGCGGAGAAATCGCCGTAAAGCAGGCTGTCCAGGGTGTAGAGGCCGGTCAACGTCCTGAATTCCAGCGTAACGTCGATACGCCCGGAGAAAGGCAGTAGCCCCAGGCTGTAGGCAAAAACGTAGATCATGAGCAACCCCAGCCAGAAGACAGGCATAGACATGCCTAACACGGAAAGCACCATGTTAATATGGTCCAGGAGGGAGTTACGGCGAATGGCAGCCATCACTCCGGCCGGAATGCCCAACAGCAAGGTGAAGAACATGCCCATCATGGAGAGCTCCAAAGTGGCCATAAAACGCGGGAAAATCTCCTGGACCACCGTTTTGCCGCTGATGATGGAACGCCCCATATCGCCCACCAGGAGTTTACCCATCCAGCGGATGTATTGGACGTGGATGGGTTGATCCAGCCCTAACACGGCCCGCACCTCCGCCAGCGACTCCTCCGTAGCTCTGGGCCCCAGGATGGTACGGGCCGGATCGCCGGGCACCAAGCGCACGATCAGAAAGACGGCCAGAGAGATGGCCCATATACTGGGTATGGTCAGCAAAAGCCTGCGAACGATGTATCTGGTCAAACCTTCACCTCAAACACCATGAATGGACGAATGGGAGCGGATAAATGTGGGGGGCCAGGTGCCTGGCACTTTGGAAGTGCCAGGCACCTTTCTCTACTGTGGGAAATAGGCTCTGAGGAGCAGAATACTGCCGTCGATGGCCAGTTCTACCCCCTCGATCTCATTGGAGGCGGCGATCAGGTACTCGGAGTGAGCCAGGGGTACCTTGGGGGCCTCCTCGTGGAAGATCTCCTGCATTTGCATGTAGTACTTGGCCCGTTCCTCCGTGTCGTAGGTGCGCAGGGCCTTCTCGGCCAGTTCGTACATCTCCTGGTTCTCGTAGGGAGATGAGGAGTAGGCGGCTATCAACAACATGCCGTTCATGAACTGATTGGGTTCGGGGATGTCGTACCAGCCGATAACAGTCAGGGGCAACTCATGGTTACCGTTCAATTCGCTGAAGGTGCCCATGTCGTACTCACGCACGGTCAGCTTGACTCCTACCGCTTCCATGTATCCGGCGATGGCTTCGCACACCTCGCGGGGGTGGGGCAGATAGGGACGGGGGATGTCCATTGTAGATATTTCCATCTCGAAGGGCTCACCGTCCTTGTCCACTATGCCGTCCCCGTCGGTGTCCGTCCAACCGGCCTCGGCCAAAAGTTCCACAGCTTTATCCGGGTCGTATCCGTAAGGTTCGACGTCCGGATTCCAGCCAAACATGGTAGACGGGTAGGGGTTGATGGCCGGCACCCCGGTGCCGCCCCACAACCCCTCGACGATGGCCTCTACGTCGATGGCGTAGTTAAAGGCCCAACGCACCCGCACGTCGTCCAGGGGCGGGTACTTCTGGCGCATGTGTAACCAGCTCAAATTGGCCCCAGGAATGCGAATGATCGCCCAATCAGGGTTCTCCTCGATCATAGAGATCTGCTCGGGCATAATGGGCGACATGACGTGGCCGTTCTTCATCTCCAGCAGGCGGGTAGAGGCTTCAGGCACCTCTTTCCAGATGATCTTATCCAGGTAAGGTTGCTCCCCCCAGTAATCCTCGTTGCGTACTATGGAGACGTATTCGCCGTCCTTCCACTCCTCCAGTTTATAGGAGCCGGTGCCGGTGGGATGCAGCATGAAGTCCTCGCCCCATTTCTCCATAGCGGCGGGGCTGATGATGGCCTCGCTGTAATAGCCCAGGACGGTCAGCAAAGGAGCGTATTTGTCCTTAAGGCGTAGCTCCACGGTGTAGTCATCGACGGCCACCACGTCCTCTACCTCATCGCCCAGCAGATAGTCGAAGTAGGACCAGGAGCCGCCCACCATGTAGTAAGGATGCTCCTCATCGTAGAGCCGCTTGAAGCTGAAGACCACCGCCTCGGCGTTGAAATCGGTGCCGTCGTGGAACTTGACCCCTTCACGCAGGTGAAAGGTCCAGGTCTTACCATCCTCGGACACCTCCCAGGACTCGGCCAGGGCCGGCTCCACCTCGATGCTGCCCGATTTGTAGCGGACCAGGTTTTCGTAGACGTGATAGTCGATCTCCACATCGTCACCGGATTCGGAGTAGCCGGGGTCCAGGATTTCGGTGCTGCCTCCCCGGATAACAATGGCCGTGCCGCCCATCTGGGGCTCAGCCGCAGGGGACACGGCGCTGACCGCCGGGACTAAAATCAACGCCAGAGACAGAATCGTAACCCAGAGCAAGGGTTTTAGCTTACCCATTTTTTTCCCTCCTTATTTACTAATTGCAACGAACTGGTGATCCAATGGATTGTGCACAACTGCCTGAGCGTTTTTTGTCGATAGAATCCCTCCTTTCCGCGATCTGTCAACACGGATTTTAACAACCCTGTGTTCCCCACCAGATGGTTTTTTTACAGCATATCTAGAAGTTGAGAATCGCTGTGAGTGGCGTCAACTGCCAGGCTGCATACGCTATCACGCCGGTGGGAATGCCGCCGACAACCAGTGCGCCAAACAGAGGGCGCCACAAAACCGGCGCCTGGAGTTTGGCATCTTTATCCACATCCACCACCAGTTGGTCCCATTTCTCCTTTAAACGCTTTGAATTCGTTATACGCGAGATTTCACGCCAAAGCAACCAGCGATACAAGATAACCTGAAGTGTTAGTGTGCCTATGAGTACGGTCAGACTCCAAAGACTAGCAGCTAAGGTTGAGAACTGTTCAGATAGCAACAGCAAGATTGCAATCGCGAACATAGCACTGTTCAGCAATATGACTACGAAGATGAGCAGAAACGAGGCTGTCAAGTAGCGCTCATCGGTTGGCAAAGTATGAGCATCCCATAGCAGTGAGGAGACAAAAGACTCGTCTCCACCTTGCTTTACCTTCCGTATGGTGTAAAACTTGAGCAATATGGTACCCAGCAGACATTCGAGCACTACGCACCTGAGCCTTACAAATATCGGAAGCATCACGACACCTATCACGCCGATGAAGCATGCGACTACGCTGAAAACCTGTATGGGTATTACCGGTGAGGCCTGAGTTGATTGCTGTGGCTTGGTTGACAATTCAGCTAACCCCAATATAACGGTGCCAGCGGCGCCAGCAATGATCAAGTAGAGCTGAATGATCCGATTGCGCAAATCATCAGAATGCAAGCTTGACTGGATCAGATACTTATACTCTAGCTCAACGAATTTGGTTTGGAGTTCGTTACAAGGGGGTGCAGAACCGTCTAGCTTTGCATCTTCTTTTGACGGTTGGGCAAGTTCCATCGTCGCCTCCCTCCCATACGTTCCGGAGTTGGATGCATCGGATCTCAGCTGAAGCTCAAATTCTACGATCCCATGCGCTCTGTTTACGTGGACAATCGCCACATTCGTGGCTAACGTCAGAGTGGAACAGAAAGGTCGTATAAGGCAGCCCTATTTTAACACTTTTTTCGTTTCTTGTCTAGGGTGACGTGACGCGGCACTTTTACTCCCCCTGGCTAAATCTTCGGGGGCGTGAAAACGAGCGTGGGCCTTGACCGCTCGCCAAATATGGCGCATAATACAGGGCCAGGCGTAGGTAGAGAAGGCCACGCCGCGTTGGGGGTCGTAGCCCAGGATGGCCCGCCACAGGCCGAGGCGACCGGCTTGCAGCGCCTCGGTGAAGGGCAGGTCACCCAACACCTGGCGGCGCACCACGGCTTGCACCAGGCCGCCATGACGGGTCATCAGCCGGTTCAGGCTAGTGGCGCATCCCGCCTGCGCCTGCTGAAACAGGGTGGCCTCGGAGTGGTCACCGAGGCCACCCCTCAAACGGTTGTGAAAGTTCATAGGGCATCTCCTCTCTTACATTATGAGATGCCCTACTTTGCCAGATAAAGCCAGATTTGTTAAGTGCTGAAGGAGAATCTTGGGGTTGATTTTCCCGCCCAGTTCTGCTTCGAATCCCCACATCCGCCGCTATTAGTGTTCTCAGGTCAAATGTGGTATAATATTTTTAGAAGCAAGTAGGGCATCTTTCCCATATTAACTGACCGTAACCTTCTCTGCTCCAATTTACCTCCGGGAGGGGAAATGCTAGTTTTTGCCAGATAGTGTCTTCGAGTGTCGCCGGCTGCGAGGTGCCGGGTGAATCACAGATTGACTCCACAATGAAGTAAATCCCCTTCGAAGAACCGTAGCAACGTCCCTCTGTCTATGAAATCGCCAAAACTCTGGATGTGGCCGGAATTGTTAAAGCCTTATGGACAATTCAAGCTGTCACTGACAAAATAAAGACCAAAGGAGGTTGTAAACCATGGGAATCCAAGCAGGAGTAGGAATGAGTCGCCACCGCAATCCCAAAGTGGCAGGGCAAGAGGCCGCCGAGAAGGCCCTCGAGGCGGCGGGAGTTGAAAAACCAGACTTCGTATTTATGTTTGCCTCGGTTGGTTACAATCAGCAGGCCTTACTCAAAGCTGTGCGGGAGGCTACCGCTGGGGCACCACTATGTGGCTGCTCGGGTGAGGGCATCATCGCCGGAGATGAGGCAGACGAATCGAACTTTTCCGTTGGGGTGATGACAATCAGCTCGGACCAACTCCGGTTCAGTAACGGCATCGTGACCGACCTCAAGGAAGATCCGGCAAAGGCGGGCCGCGCCATTGCTGAAGCTATTCAGCCTGAAGTGAGTTCAGACACCCTGGCTCTGTTTTTATTCCCGGACAGTGTGACAGTGAACTTTGATCGCCTGGCGGCCGGCCTGGAAGGGCAATTAAACCTGGACCGTCTACTACCCTTAGTGGGTGGCACGGCTGGCGACAACTGGAAGATAAAGCATACTTACCAATATTGCAACGACCACGTTATCTCCGATGGGGTGGCCTGGGCTTTGCTTTCCGGCCAGGCTCAGATCGCCTGGGCAGTCAATCATAGTTGTGTCCCTGTTGGCGTTGAGCACAAAGTGACCCGCTGCGAGGGGAACGTCATCTATGAGATTGATGGTAAACCCGCCCTGGAGGTTCTCAAAGACTATCTGACTGACGACGAGATCGAGGAGTGGGCGATGGCCGTATTGACCTTTTCCTTCGGGTTTAAGGCCCCAGGACACATGCAAGGCTATGACGAGTACATCATCCGTGCCATGATCGGGGGGAAGGATGATACGACAGGTTCTGTCACCATTCCGACCGAGGTGTCTGAGGGGACGAGTATCTGGGTGACTCGTAGAGATTATGAGAAGCTCGTCAATGGTGTTGCCCGAGCGGCGGAGGAAATCAAGACTCAGCTCGGGGACAACCCGGCCAGGCTGGTTTTCCAGTTTGACTGCGCCGGACGGGGCAAGATATTTCTCCGTGAGCAGCAAAAGTTACAGCTTCTAGAAGAGCTGCGCCAACAAATAGGCCCTGATGTTCCGTGGTTGGGCTTTTACAGTTACGGAGAAATCAGCCCGGTGGGAGAACGCAATTACTTCCATAACTACACCGTAGTTCTCACGGCCATTTACTAGTGATTCCAGGGGTAGGATAGCATATGGAAGAGTCAAGCGCTCAGTACGAGCAGATTAAAAGCCAGTTGGAGAAACTTCAAAACGCGAACCAGCGTTTGTCTGAGCAGGTCAAACGCCTGCTCAAGACCGAGCATGAACTCCATAGGAGCCAGGGGCAACTCGACACTCAGATCCGCCTCTACCGCCAACTCTACGAGGTGGGCAATAAGTTCAATGCCACCTTTGATTTAGCCGAGATCCTCCAGATGGCGACAGAGTTTGTCCTCTACGAGCTCAATTTTGAGCGTTGTTTGGTGTTTTTGCGCGCTGCGGAGGCGTCGGCTGAAACGACGGAAGTCGTTACTACGGAGAAGGACTTCTGCGTGCAGGCGCTGGATGGCTACTACGATGAGGACGCTCGCCAAGGCGTGGTAAGCTTGGGTCTGTCAGTGGAGGAGCCTGCTCTTTTACCCCTGCGATTGGGTTCAGAGCAGGTGATGTGTACCGCAGAATGCGACCAGGAACACTTGCTGGCGCTGGGGCGTGCCTTCGGGATGGCCGAATATGTCATCTTCCCCCTGGGTGGGGAGCCTCAAAATCCTATCGGGTTGCTGGTGGCGGGAAACACGGCGGATAATTTGCAATATTATACCCGCGTCCAGCCGGATAGTGAGTTCGTGGTTGGCCTGGCCAACCTGGCTAGCCTGGCCACCACCACCATCAATAATGTGAACTTCTATGCGGCATTGGAGCAAGAGCGACGCCTCCTCGAAGAAAGGGTCAAGCGGCGAACCCGTGAGCTGGCTGAGGCTAATGAATACCTGGCGGCCCTGCACGAAACCACCCTGGGGCTGATCAGCCGCCTCGATTTGGATGATTTGCTCACCGCCCTCGTCTCGCGGGCCGGGCAACTGTTGGGCACGCCCCACGGCTTCATTTACCTGGTCGAACCTGAGGAGGCAGGGCTCGAGCGCAAAGTGGGGATAGGAGTTTTTAGCCAAACGTTCGACCTCCGCCTGAAATCGGGCGAAGGCCTGTCCGGAAAGGTCTGGCAAATAGGTCAGCCGTTGGTGATTGAGGATTACGATGCCTGGTCGGGTCGCTCGCCAAGTTTCGAGTACAACGTTATCCGCGCCATAATGGGGGTGCCGCTCAAATCCGATTCGCAGGTCGTGGGCGTGATTGGCGCAGCCTACGGCGTAGAATCGGACCGCACGTTTGGCGAGGAAGAGGTCGCATTGTTAAGCCGTTTCGCCCAGCTGGCATCACTGGCGCTGGACAATGCCCGGCTGTACCAGGAGGCCCAGCGAGAGAAACGGTACTTCGAGTCCCTGGTTCTGAACAGCCCGGTAGCGATTGTTTCAGCAGATCTTGCCCTCAACGTCGTCTCGTGGAATCCGGCTGCTGAAAAGCTATTTGGATATACCCAGGCCGAGGCAATCGGTCGCAATATAGATGATTTAGTGGCCACAACAAAAGCCATCCGGGCAGAAGCCGTCGCCTATTCCCAGCAGACTGCCACACTTGAAGGCGTTGTACAGTTCATTACTCAGCGCAATCGCAGGGACGGAACCCTGGTGGATGTAGAAGTGTTCGCTGTCCCGGTGTTCGTAGAAGGGGAACGGGTCGGAGGTCTGGTGATCTACCACGATATCACCGAACTCCAGCGTGCTCGCCAGGAAGCCGAAGCTGCCAACCAGGCCAAGAGCGCGTTTCTGGCCACCATGAGCCACGAAATCCGCACCCCGATGAACGCCGTCATCGGCATGACCAGCCTGCTGCTGGACACCGACCTGACCCCGGAGCAGCACGAGTTCACCGAGACCATCCGCCACAGCGGAGACGCCCTGCTCACTATCATCAATGACATCCTCGACTTTTCCAAGATCGAGGCCGGCCGGATGGAATTGGAAGACCAACCCTTCGACCTGCGCGAGTGCGTGGAGGGCGCCCTCGACCTGCTGGCGTCCAAAGCGGCGGAGAAAGGTCTGAACCTGGCCTGTCTGGTTGACGACCAGCCCCCCGCCGCCATCATTGGGGACATGACTCGCCTGCGCCAGGTCCTGGTCAACCTGCTCAGCAACGCCGTCAAGTTCACCGAGCAAGGTGAAGTGGTGGTCTCGGTAACCTCCCACCCCCTCAGAGACGATGAATCTCGCTATGAGCTACACTTCGCCGTGAAGGACACCGGCATCGGCATCCCGCCGGAGCGGATGGATCGCCTCTTCCAGTCCTTCAGCCAGGTGGATGCCTCGACCACCCGCCGCTATGGCGGCACCGGGCTGGGCCTGGCCATCAGCAAGCGGCTGGCCGAACTGATGGGTGGCACGATGTGGGTGGAGAGTCAAGTGGGCCAGGGCAGCACCTTTCACTTCACCATCCAGGCCGAAGCCGCTCCCAGCCCAGTGCGTGCCTACCTGGAAAGGCCCCAGCCGGCGCTCTACGGCAAGCGGTTGCTGATTGTGGACGACAACGCTACCAATCGGCGTGTCCTGACCCTGCAAACGCAAGCGTGGGGGATGCTCCCCCGGGCCACCACCTCACCCGCCGAAGCGCTGGATTGGATTCGCCGGGGCGCCCCCTTTGACGTGGCCATTCTGGACATGCGGATGCCGGAGATGGACGGCCTGACGCTGGCGGCGGAGATACGGCGGGAGCGCGACGCCCAGGCGTTGCCCCTGGTAATGTTGACCTCGCTGGGCCAACAGGAATCCGAAGTAGAAGGGGTCGAGTTGGCGGCCTTTCTGACCAAGCCCCTTAAAGCCTCCCAACTGTATAACGTGCTGGTAGGCATCTTCGCCGAAGAGGAGCGGCCGATGGAGAGGTACGAGGTGGCGGCCAAACCGCAGTTCGACCCGGGGATGGGGAAACGGCTGCCCCTGCGCATCTTGCTGGCGGAGGACAATGTGATCAATCAGCAACTGGCGCTGTCCTTCCTGGAGCGGCTGGGCTACCGCGCCGACGTGGCCGCCAACGGCCTGGAGGTTCTCGAATCGTTGCACCGCCAGGCGTATGACGTGGTGCTGATGGACGTGCAGATGCCCGAGATGGACGGGCTGGAAGCGACGCGCCGCATCCGCCGGGAGCTTGCTGCGGCGGCTCAGCCGCGCATCATCGCCATGACGGCGGGCGCGATGAAAGAGGACCGCGAAGCCTGTCTGGCAGCAGGGATGAACGACTACATCAGCAAGCCGGTTCAAGTGCGGGAACTGATTGCGGCGTTGAGCAAATGCCAGCCACGGCTGGCGACGGAAGCCCCCCAGAAACGCTTGGAGGTCGTTGAAGCACCTGCTGTTGAGGCCCCGACGACGGCGGTGTCGCTGCCAGCTCCGGTTGAGCCTGAACCGGCAGAGGCAGTGTCCCCCGAGGTGCTGAACCTGGGGGCGCTGAAGCAGTTGCGGGCCACGCTGGGGAAGCAAGCGGACAGGATGCTGCCGGGATTGATCGAGAACTTCTACAAGGATGTAGACCGGCTACTGGATGAGGCGCGGCAGGCGTTGGAGCAGGGGCAGGCGGCTGATTTACGCCGGGCGGCGCACACGCTCAAATCCACCAGCGCGACGTTTGGTGCGGTGGTACTATCTGCGGTGGCGCGAGAGCTGGAATACCTCGTCCGGGACGGGGTGTTAGAGGGAGCTGCCGGGCTGATCGTGCGGGCTGAAGCCGAGTTTGCCAGGGCCAAAGCTGCACTGGAAATAGTGCGAAAGGAACTATGAAGATGAACACAGGGCAAGGCAGAATTTTGGTTGTGGATGACGAAATGCTCAACCGGGTACTGCTCTCTACCAACCTGCAAGAGTCAGGCTATAGCGTGGAAACAGCGGAAGATGGGCAGCAGGCGTTGGAGATGCTTAGTGCCCAGCCGTTCGACGTGGTACTGCTTGACCTGATAATGCCCAGGGTGGATGGCTATCAGGTGTTGGCGCAAATGAAGAGCGACGGCGTGCTGCGACATATTCCGGTGATTGTGATTTCATCGATGGACGAAATAGAAAGCGTAGTGCGTTGTATTGAGATGGGAGCGACGGACTACCTGACCAAACCCTTCAACCCGGTGCTGCTACACGCCCGGCTCAACGCCTCGCTTGCCAGTAAGCGGATGCACGACATGGAGCAGGCTTATTTAAAGCAAATTCAGGCCGAGCAGGAAAAATCTGAGCGCCTGCTGCTCAATATCCTGCCCAAGCCGATTGCCGACCGACTGAAACAGGGTCAAAGCATTATTGCCGACAGCTTCGTTGAGGTCACCGTCCTCTTCGCCGATATTGTTGACTTTACCGGGCTTTCAGCCCATATGTCGCCCACAGAACTGGTCGTTTTGCTGAACGAGATATTCTCCGCGTTTGACCGGCTGGCTGAACAGCATAGTTTGGAGAAGATCAAGACCATCGGTGATGCCTATATGGTGGTGGGAGGTCTACCTACGCCCCGGATCGATCACGCTGAGGCTATTGCTGACATGGCGCTCGACATACAAAGGGAGATTGCCCAGTTCGAGGTGGGGAATGGTGAACCGCTCAGAATACGGATTGGTATTAACACCGGCCCAGTGGTGGCGGGAGTCATTGGCACAAGAAAGTTCAGCTACGATTTATGGGGCGACACCGTGAACACCGCCAGTCGCATGGCATCACATAGCCTTTGCGACTGCGTTCAAGTCACGGCAGCAACCTACAAGCGCTTACGAGATAACTATCTGTTTGAGGAACGGGGAGTGATCCAGGTGAAAAGCAAGGGAGAGATGATGACTTATCTTCTCATAAGGAGAAAGGAAAGCTCCCGAATAGCCTCAGTAAACCGATAGCACCTCAGAATAGCGTGGAGTACGGGAGGATGTGGTACATGATACCACTAAAGCCTGAAGAAGCATTGAGACGCAAGGGATGGAAATAAAAAAAGCCCTCGTCTTTAAAGGCGAGGGCTCTTTTTCCCCAGCGAGCCTACGATAACCCCACTTTTACAATTGCATATCGTAGATGCAAATTTGTATCGTTGACAACACCCCCAACCCACTGCTTAGGTAGCAACTGTTCTAAAGCGTGCCAGACTAGCTGTAGTACAGCGGTTGAGTCCTTGCCACCACTGTAGCCAATCACCCACGGCCGTGGATAGTGCTGGTAGATGGTACGGATTTCGTCATATATGTCCTGAATTGTGCGTTGTTCAAACACAGAGGTTTCGTTTGAAAGGTTATTAGCCATAGGTATACTTCATCTCCCGCGCCGGGTTGACTGGCAGATGGCCCAAATGCGGTTTTACTAACATCATGAAAAAATTGTACTATACTACAGAACAAATGTCAATGGTGAGAGCCAAGAGCTTCCTGTCTTTCAACGAGCCTACGATGGCCCTACTGTCCCACCCCACCTCTCACCTCACCCTCCGCCCAATCCTCTGATCACTCTCCACCATTCCGCCAACCCGTCCCTCAGCACAGCCGTCTCCTCGACCACTCCCTGAGTAGCTCCGATCAATCCTCTCACGATCTCGCGGAAACGTGTCCCCCCCTCCTCACCCACACAACCCCACCGGCCCGAAGAGATGCCCATCCACCGGCCCCACCAGGGTCTCCAGTTCCTCCAACGCCTCGTCGGGCAGGTCGAGGGTGTTGAGTCTCATTAAGTCGTACCTCAAAAGTCTCAAAAAGTCGTATCACCCA
>CAZYHC010000031.1:0-58047 GCA_964646625.1 uncultured Anaerolineales bacterium | reverse complement strand
CAAAATCAGAGTTTTTGAACGATCCGGCGCCTGAGTGCGCAATTGCTACGTTGAGACCTCGGACGGGGTTTAAATTGACCATAAGCGGTATCTCTGTTATAATAGGAGTACAATGATGGTAGAGAAGTGGGGGGTGAAGCAAAAGACGAACAATTTGAATTAGAGGGACGAGACGGTGACAGTTATATACATTTGCAACGTAGGCAGTCGGGACCTGTACTGCGATGGGCAGCCATTGGCCAGACCCCGTCTGGAGGGGAGGACCATCCTGGAGGATTTTGCCAGTTACCGGGAGCGGTTGAGCCTGCCCGCTATAGAGCCTGGTCTGGACCTGGCCTATGCCCAGCGGGGGATAGTAGACCTGGCTCTGCTCTACGTTACCGATCAACCCCAGGATGTGCCAGCCCGGCACCGTGACCAGGACACCGTGCACCTGGGACATATCATCCAGCGATATCTGGCCGAAAACCTGGAGCGCAAGGTAAAGAAAGTTATCCTGTGCCCTGTCAGGCAACTCTCCCCGAGGAACGATGACGAAGCCCACGCCTTTTACTCCCAGGAATTGGCCGGTTTGCGGGCTTCCCTCCCCGACATTCGCGCCTGCTACGTTTCCGTTGCGGCAGGAATCCCGCTCCTGAACACCGCTCTATTATTTCAGGCCATCCTTAATTTTGGAGACCGATGTTTTCCCCTTTACGTCTGCACGGAGGGCAGTTCTGTATCTCTGGATATCGGCCATAGCGTCGTAAAGACCGTTCTCAAAGACCTGGTCATCGAGCGTCTCAAAGGGCGTGATTTCGCCCAGGCTGCCACTCTGCTGAAAGGATTAGGAGCCAGGCCGGCCCTGGTGGGGTTGGCCCGTTACGCCCAGCATCGTCTTAACCTCGACTTCGAAACGGCCCAGGAGATGCTGGAACAGACCATGATGACTGCGGCCCACGACAGCACACTAGGGTTCTGTGAGGAGCTACGGGATGGTCTGGCTGGTCTCATCGAACGACGGCCAGAAGCGCTGATCACCGAACTATACTACAACGCCCGCATCCTTTACTTTAACGAGCGTTACACCGATTTTCTGGGTCTGATGTTCCGCTTCCTGGAAGTTGTCCTCAGTCGGGAGCTGGCAAGGATATACGGCCTGCCTGTGGCCGACCGCCCCGAAGATAAAAGACAGGCTTTCAGAACCATTATCCAGAACAACAGGCGCTTGCAGAGTTTCCTGGCCCGGACCGGCCTCGACAAAATGCTGAACCACCGGAGAAATATGTTCTTTCTGCTGGCGATGCTGCACTATCTGGTCGATGACCGAGGCAATAAAGATGAAAATGGCCGTCCCATCTTAAGCTCCGAAGACCTGGAACGCTATGGCCGCGTTTATGAGATCGCCGTCAGGATGTGCAAACTGGTTCAATTGTACCACAAAAGCATCGCGGCCGGCGGTTTCGACGGCGTCTCCAGGCCGCTCATTATGTCTACTTATACCAACGACGGAACGGTTACCGGCCGTAATCCCTCGGACGACATGAGCGCCCTCATGGAACTGTTGGAGTTGAACCTGTACGACGATCCTTATTCCCTGATCGCTACCTGCATTGTGACCGGTTTGGAGGAGATTTAGGGCCAAACAGAACCACTCTTATTCCCCTTCGGCGAATACCTCGGCGGTGAAGACGTAGAATTGCGCGCCCTCCTGCCAGCAGTTCTCGTTGTCTATGCCGGCCTTGAAGCACAGGTTGGCCAGCATCTCCTGGCGATCCCAACCCTGCTCGGGCGCCACCTGAGGCAGAAACACCCCCTGTTTATCGTCCTTGACCAGAATCACCCCATGGCGGCCAACCTCGATTTCACCCACGTCGTCGATGGGCTGAAGAGGGGAGAGGACCGAAATCTCAATCTCCACCTCGTCCAACTCCGCGCTGGTCAAGGGCGGGAAACGAGAGTCGGCTACGGCGGCCTCGATGCCTACCCGCTGCACGGTCAGGTAAAGGGGGCTCGCGGCGGTCATACGGCCAATACAACCGCGCAACTGGCCGTGTTCCTTTAAGGTGACGAACGCTCCGCTAAACCGTTGCAGGTTGGGCTCGGTCACAGTGTACAGGGGCGCGACCATAGCTTTCAGGAAAACGGCGATGGTCTCCCGCGCCATGCTCAGAAGTTCTTCTTTCTCCGCGGCGTTGAGCGGGATAGGTTCCATTAAGGCTGACTCTAAGGCCGACTCAGATTCCGACCCGGCTTCGGACGGGGTCGGTTCGGGGGTGGAGGGGGTGGAGGGGGTGGAGGTCGAAAGGGACTCCTCGCCGCGCCAGAACATGACCGCCCCATAACCGACCACCTGCTGCCGGTCGCCAAAGGGCGTGTCGCCCGAATTGGCGTATTTCAACACCGTGGCCTGATTAGCGCCCAGGCGGTGAGCGGTCAGCATGACCGCGTAGAGCGGACCCTCCCCACAAAAGACGCAGTGCAGATTGGGCAGCCCCCGGCCCATGTAATCGTCAATGGTCTGGGCCACAAGTTCCGTATCCATGCTCTCTACGGCGGACAGGGCGGCCCCGTCTACCAGGCAGGCCGTCTCGTAAGCGGGGTAGTGAGACATATCAGTGCTGGCGATCACCAGCGCCTTTTTGCCCGCCAGAAGTCCGACCAGCGCCCTGGTGAGAATCTGTATATTCTCCTCTGAGGGTTCGCCGACGATAATGGGCACGATCTGGAAAGGCTTGTCGCCGTAAATCCGCTGCAAAAAGGGAAGTTGCACCTCGACGGAATGCTCGGAGAGATGCACGTCACGGTCGAAGACAATACGTTCGTCGGCGGCTATGAGCGATTCGGCCAGCATGGTGTCAATGGGCACCAGGCCCAGGGGCGTTTCGAAGGCCCCCTCAGCCCAGACCGAGATATCCCTGAATCCAGGGTCACGGTGGTTATTGCCCACCACCACGATGGCCTCGTAGTCCACGCCCTCGATCTGTTTGTAGGAGTAAGCCGCTACCTGGCCGGAGTAAATATAGCCAGCATGGGGCACGACGAGGGCTATAGGCTCCGGCCCCACCTTTTCAACCTCTCCCAGAAAGGTATCGACCATCGTCGCCAGCCGTTGAGCATCGCCGGGGTAGAAAGAATCAGCCACGACGGGATGACGTATCTCCACAGTAGAAGTCGGGGCAGGCGTTGGGGTCTGCGAGCCGACTGCCGTGGGGCGGTCGGTTTCTTCTGGGGTGGCGGTCTCTGCGGCGGCTCCCACTTTTGCTTTCGAGGAAGCAGGAGAAGGCCCGGCGCAGGCGAGCAGCAGCGAGGTAAACAAGACGACCAAAACCCACGATATTATCAGCCGAGAGGATTTCGTCACTTTCATATCCTGTACCTCCAACATGGCAAAAAACCTCATTAGATCATGGCGGCGAGCGTGAGCAGTCTGGATTCACGTCTAGCGGGCGGTGCGTCCGCCGTCCACCAGGATGGTGTGCCCGGTAATCAGGCTGGAGGCGTCAGAGGCCAGGAAGATGGCCGGCCCGACGATCTCCTCTGGCTCACCGATGCGCCCCAGTGGGATGCGGGCGATGATGGGTTTCAGGTCCTCTTCATCCTCAAAGAGAGCGTCAATCAGCCCGGTTCTTATCGTGGTGGGGGCGATGGCGTTGACGCGGATCTGGTATTTAGCCCATTCCACGGCCATCAACCTGGTGAGCAGCACCACGCCCCCTTTGCTGGCGCAGTAGGCGGCGTGTTGGGGGTCAGCCACAAAGCCCATCTGAGAGGTAATGTTTATAATCCGCCCGTCTATCCCGGCCTCGATCATGCGGCGGCCCACCACCTGGGAGCAGAACATAACCCCCTTCAGATTGATATCCAGCGTCTCATCCCAGGCTTCTTCGGTGACATCTTCGGCGAGTTGAGGGATGATGATCCCGGCATTGTTGACCAGGATGTCAATGTGGCCCATCTCCTTCCAGGCTTTGGCTACCATCTCTTCAATCTGGTCCGGGAAGCGAACGTCAGCGAGGTAAGTCGCGCAGCGGCAGCCCATGCCCTCTATTTCCCGGCGCACCTCCTCCAGCCGGTCCTCGGCCTTCAGAGAGGTGAGTACCACATCCGCGCCGACATGGGCAAATCCCAGCGCAATGGCTTCCCCTATTCCCCGGCTCGCACCGGTAACCAGGGCTACCTTCTCTTCTAAAGAGAAGCTTGGAAACTTCATAATGCCTCCTCTTCATAACTGGTGGGAAAGATCAGATTTTCACCATTTTAGCATGGAGACCAGGCGTTGTCAAACTTTGTTTAGACAAAAACGCCAAAATGAGCTATAATTATCAGGCGAACTTCCGTTCTATATCTGGCGAAAGAGGTGAAATACATGCCCCCCTTTAAGGTAGTCTCCCACCTGGTACCCAAAGGCGACCAGCCGCAGGCCATCGAGCAACTGGTAGAAGGGTTAGAAAAAGGATACCAACACCAAACCCTGCTGGGGGCCACAGGTACGGGTAAAACTTACGTCATGGCCCAACTCATCGAGCACTGGCAGCGTCCTACCCTGGTCATCGCCCACAACAAGACGCTGGGCGCCCAACTGTACGCCGAGTTTAAGGAGTTCTTTCCCCACAACGCGGTGGAGTACTTCGTCAGCTACTACGATTACTACCAGCCCGAAGCCTACCTGCCCCGCACCGATACCTACATCGAAAAGGACGCCAGCATCAACGACGAGATCGACCGCCTGCGCCTGGCCGCCACCAGTTCCCTTTTCTCCCGCCGTGACGTGGTCATCGTCGCCTCCGTGTCGTGCATCTACGGCCTGGGCAGCCCGGAGGATTACGGCAACGTGATCGTTCATCTCCAGAAGGGCGAGAAGCGCAAGCTCAGCCGCATCTTGCGCCACCTGGTAGACATCCACTACGAACGCAACGACTACGACCTGCGACGCGGCACTTTCCGCGTGCGAGGCGATACCCTGGACATCTTACCTGCTTACGGCGAGGAGACCGCCTATCGGGTCGAACTGTGGGGCGATGAGATCGAGCGCCTGCTGGAGATCGAACCCCTGACCGGCGAAACGGTGGCCGAACATACCACCCTGGACATCTACCCGGCCAAACTGTTCATCACCCCCCAGGAAAAGTTAAACCTGGCCCTGACCGACATCGAAAAGGAGTTGCAGGAACGCCTGGAGGAACTGAGGAGCCAGGATAAATTGCTGGAAGCCCAACGCCTGGAACAGCGCGTTAAATACGACGTGGAGATGCTGCTGGAGATCGGCTATTGCCCCGGCGTGGAAAACTACTCCCGCCACCTGGGTCGCCGCGCCCCCGGCAGCCCCCCCTGGACCCTGCTGGACTACTTCCCCGCAGACTTCCTGATGTTCATCGACGAGTCGCACATGACCGTGCCCCAGATCAGAGGCATGTACAACGGCGACCGCTCTCGTAAAGAGGTGCTGGTCGATTACGGCTTCCGCCTGCCCTCGGCCCTGGATAACCGCCCCTTGAACTTCAAAGAGTTCGAGGAACACGTCCACCAGGCCGTCTACACCTCGGCCACCCCAGGCCCTTACGAACTGGAAAAGTCTTCCCAGGTGGTGGAGCAGATCATCCGCCCCACCGGCCTGGTCGATCCCCAGGTGGCGGTCAAGCCCACCAAAGGCCAGATCGACGACCTGCTGCACCAGATCGACGAACGGGTGAAGCGCGGCGAACGGGCGCTGGTCACTACCCTGACCAAACGCATGGCCGAAGACCTGGCCGACTACCTGACCGACATGGACATCAAGGTCCATTACCTGCACTCGGAAATACACACCATCGAACGGGTGGAGATACTGCGCGACCTGCGCCTGGGCATCTACGACGTGGTGGTGGGGGTCAACCTGCTGCGCGAGGGGTTGGACCTGCCGGAGGTGTCCCTGGTAGCCATCCTGGACGCCGATAAGGAGGGCTTCCTGCGCTCCGAGGGGGCTTTGATCCAGACCATGGGGCGGGCCGCCCGCCACGTCAACGGCCTGGTCATCATGTACGCCGATAACATGACCAAATCCATGGAGGGAGCCATCGCCGAGACGGAACGCCGCCGCCGCAAACAGATAAAACACAACCAGGAACACGGCATCACCCCGGCCAGCATCGTCAAGGAGGTCAGAGACCTGACCGACCGGATCCGAGCGGAGGCCGAGGCCGAGGGGCGGGCCGCATACCGGGTCAGCGGGGAGATACCCAGAGACGAGATCCAACGGCTCATCAAAGAACTGGAGAAGCAGATGAGGGCCGCCGCCGCCGAGCTGGAGTTTGAGAAAGCGGCGGTGCTGCGCGACCGCATCTTCGAGCTGCGCCAGAGCCTTGAGGACGAGGAGGTGCCGGAGTGGGAGAGGATCAGGCGGAGGGAACGAGGTTGAACTTACGCTTGTTGACGCAATCCCTCTTTGACAGATTCGAGGGACTCGCGGGGCTCGTCCACAAACTGGATGCCTTCCATAAGCCTGACCTCCTTGTTAGCTATATCAACTTGCTTCCAGCTTTTGACGAATCTCTCGGAGCACACCGTGTTCAACTCTATCTGCGTCTTTAATCACCTTTGCTCCATGCCAAATAGCGTCGTAGTAATCCTGAAATAAACTCACAATGTCTGGATGTTTTACAGCAAAATGAAGTTCGCCCTCTGGGGGTAGGTATGGGCTTCGGTAAAAGGCCACGATGACCTCCGCCGAATCAATCACCATAAACAACATTAACGGCGGCATTTGCTGGTGAGGGATGTCATAATATCGAAGATGATACCCATAGAGATTCTGGGCAATCAGAGTCTCTGCTCGCTCAAGTCGTCTTATACTGGGAAAAGTCATTACCTCTCGATATCTGATGTTTTTCCTGGAGCAAATCTTCGTGATAGCTTCAAAATATTTCTTGTGTGCCTCTTCTTGAGATGGTGTCCTGGATCCAGTTATTGACCGTCCCCATGTCAAATCATCTATTGATTTCTGTGCTTGCCACATTCGCTTGTGGACGTATTCATACACTTCTTGGGGGTCAGTAAAAGACCGAACCTCAACCCCCTTCAGTGAAACTATTGTGCGCTCAATTCCTTCGGTAACAAGACGCTCTATCTTATCGAGCTTGCTTCTTCTTTCTAAGACCAGGTATCCGGCAAGAAAACCAACGACCAGCAGCGTGAGCGCTGATGTTCGACCAGCAAGCCAGGGTATGGCGTCCAGCACTCCCAACAAATCCAAGAGCGAGATAGCAACACTTAGCACAGCGGTAGCGCCCATAGCAAGCTTCTCTATCTTCTCCTCCATACCGTGCTCCTCCTGTCTGCTGTCCAAAAGTGCGTTTCAGATAACTTGTAATACACGAGGTATTTCGCAATACTATTGTACCATCGGCAGTCAGGCTTGTCAATTCTTCACCAGGCAAAGGCCCGCTCATACAGGGCTTCGTAGTCCTCGACATCGTAACGGGCCACATCTTCTCCCTCGGCCTCGAACTGGTAAATGTTCAGGCGCGGCTTGCCGCCCACGAAGACCTGCCCCACCAGCCCGTATTCCTCCTCGATCACCTGGCGGGGATAATCCTGTTTCTCGACCTTCTCGGTGGGGTTCTCGGCGATGAGGTAATAGTGGGGCCGCTCCGACCTGGTTGGCTCTTTGCCGGTGTACCAGGTGGCGATCTCTTTTTTCTCGTTGGTGCGGTAAGGGCGCTGCATCTCGCCTGTGCGATACAGATATCCGATCACCTTCCAGCCTGAGCGGTGCGGAAACCCAAAAAACCTGATAGGGCGGTCGTCGTGGGTGTTCCAGTAGATGGGAAGGCGATGTTGGGGGTAGCTCAAGGCATATTCCGGGTCGGTGCGGACGAAGAGGACGTAAGGGTAGAAAGCGAAAAAGGCAAACACCAGGCCCAGGGCCACGGCGTAGACCCGGCCAGACACCGCCGGCACAAGGCCAGGCGGCTTTGTCACCACACGGCCCGCTTCGGAAAGCCCCAAGGCGGCCAAAACTGCCCAGGCCGGCGAGAGACAATAGTAATGCAGCCCCGGTATCCTGATGAGGAAAGCGTAAACCGTCAGATAGGACAGAAACCAGAGGGCGAAAGTCTGGCGCTCCACCCCTATCTTTCCGGCCAGAGCGAAGACGGCCAGCACAGGCAATATAAGCAAAAGGTTAAACTGCACCTCGCCAATCGTAAACAGGAAGGGGAACAAGGCCGAACCGACCAGCGCCGCCACGAACAAAAGCCAGACTATCAGGGCCACCACTCTGCGCCGAAGAGCCTGCCGCAGGCCGACGGCTATCGTCACGCACAGGAAGATGACGGTGAAGAGGACGTAATAGATGGAGTCGTAAAAGATGAGGGAAAAAAGCAAGGCGGGCAGATTGTTGTAGGGCATTCGGTCCGGGCTGATCCTGATCTCGGTATAGCTGGCCCAGGACTCGGCGAAATGGGGGTGCAGGACGAAGGGCAAATAATAGGCCAGGAGGATGAGCAGGCCCAACCCCACCGAGGCCAGTAACACGATCCCATTTCGCCGCAGGAAGTTTCGCCCATAACTGCGAAAATACAGAAAGGCCAGAACCAGACCCACCAGAGCCGCCTCGTAGTGGGCCAGAAGTCCCATAACGAAAAATAGCGTCCCCAACACCTGGTAGCGGTCGGCCAGCCCCGCCTCTTCGTAGTAACGACTTAAGTCGTTACTACACTGGTATACACGGTAGAAGCAATAGACGGCCAGGGTCAGCATCAACATCACGACGCCGTGATACTGGACCATCCGCGAGAAGCCGAGCAAGATGCCCTCAATGGATAGCAAAGCCCCGGCCACGAAAGCCACGTCCGGATCGAAGGCGCGACGGGCCAACAGATAAGTGGCCAGAACGGCCAGGACGCTGCCCAGGGCGAAGGGGAAACGTATGACCCCTTCGTTAAACCCCCCTGTGAAGAGCGCGAAGGCGGTGGCGGTCACCAGTTCGGCGGGACCTTTTTTGTGCAGAAAGAAAACCTCGTCCTGACCGCCAATGGCCGCATAGGACAACGAGACCACGTCGATCTCGTCCCCCTGGTACTCCGAGTAACCCAGGGAGGCAAAACGAAAGAAAGAAGCCAGCACAACCAGTATGATTATGTAAAGCCATTCTCGAGGAGGTGCCTGGCACTTTGGAAGTGCCAGGCACCTGGCCCCCAGACCTGGAAGCCACAGGATAACGCTCAACAAGTCCAGGGCCAGCAAGGGCCCGGTCAGGGTCATCTCTCCGGGCAGAAAGTGGGCGGCCAGAAAGACGAGAATGGCGATCAAATAGCTGACTCCGGCGGACAGGAGAATCCTTTCCAGCCAATCCAGGCCCTCCGAGCGGCGAAAAATAAGAGCCACCAGCAGAAAGCCGGGCAGGAAACAGAACAGAACGGTGCCGCTCAGCAGCTTTATAAACATCGAGTCGATGAGCAGCAGCCCTATATTAGCCAGGACCATCACCACCAGCCAGACAAAACGTCGCAATTCAAAACTCCCTCTACCGCCAGCACGAGGCCAGGCGGCTTTGTTATTCCATTCAAGCCACAGAGGGCACGGAGGACACAGAGAAAGAGGTTTTTCCCTCCGTGAACTCTGTGTCCTCTGTGGCTAAGCCTCTACTCCACGTTTATCCAGACTGTATCGCCGCCCCCGTCTGCGATGGGCAGCCGCTCCCCCGTAGAGGCCAGATACAGGCCCACCCCCAGCCGATACCCACCCCGCGGGGCTTCCGGCGGGATGAGCAGGTCATGCGGGTCGCGCACGAGCTCTCCCTCCTGCCATTCGGTGGTGGGGTAAAAGCCGTCGGCGGGCTGGCTATCTCCCTGAGACCACAGATTTCCCCCCTCATCGACCAGGTGGACGAAGACGGTGTAATCCTGGTCCATGTCGGTAAGGGCCTGCCAGAAGAGGGTCAATCCCAGCCCCCCGCCGGGGCGTCTCTCCAGGTTGTAGCCCAGGAGGCGCACGATCCCTCCAAAGTCGGCGGTTAAGGGATGCTCGAGATCCAGTTTCTCAAGGGCAGGCGCTTCCCTGTGAGGCACTGCCACCACGTCCAGGGATAGACCAGGCGGGAGCTGTCGTCCGCTGTCGGGGACGTATACGGTGGCCTCAAGCTGGTATACTCCCGGCGGAGTGCCGGGCAAAAAGGCCAGCTCACGGCTATCCAGATATATTCTCCCCGGCTGCCAGTAGCGGGTGGGCGCCACCCCCCAGGGCGCAACCGGGTAGCCGTCCAACTGCCCCCAGACGCGATGGACAGCGTTGAGCAGTTTCAGGGAAACGGAATAATCTTCCTGCATAGGCTTCAAACACTGCCAGTAGAGATCGAGGTATATATCGCCTCCCTGCTCTACCCTGGAGGCGTCCAGAGTGTAGCCCCGGAAAAGCAACTCGTCGCCCAACCGTCTCTCCTGGCGGTGCTCGATGGGCAGCAGTTCGCGGGGGAAGTCCTGGGGCACCCTGTAGATAGAGGCATAGTCGATGCCTTTCAGACGCACGACGTGCTCCGGCGTCATGGAGAGAAAGTAGTCCAGCAGTTCCGGGTCGGGCATTCCCCGCTGGATGTGGCTGAGGTAGAGAACGACGTAATCTCCGCTGAACCAGGAGCTTTTCATGCTCGTGGGCGTGCCCACGAAGAACGGGGCAAACTGTTGCGAGTACAGGCTGGCCGCGATCACGTGTTTCGCGTTCTCCTGTTTGTTCAGGTAGCGGGCTGCTTCGTCCAGGCCCTCTCCCCAGCCCACCGCCAGGGTCTTCACCGCCTGACGAGCGCCCCCCACAAGCGGGTTGTAATAGCTCAGGTAATAGGGGTAGTGGGGCAGGCTGAACCCCGCCTGCAAAACCAGAATAGAGCCACAGAGTACACCGAGAACACGGAGAGATTTGGTCTTAACCTCTGTGAACTCCGTGCCCTCTGCGGCTATAAGCTTAAACCTGGAAGCTACCACCTGAAACAGCTCATAAAGGCCCACCGCGGCCAGGATATCCACGGCTGGAAAGACGGACAGGATGTAGCGATCGACCTTCGAGACGCCCAGGGTCATAAAAGCCGTAAACCCGACGGCGTAGAGCAGAAGCGAAATCGCTGCCATTTTCGACCGAGTGCTGGACTTTCGGGCCAGGAAAATCAGGCCCAAAAAGCCCACCAGCGTCAGCGGGGTGATGCGGAGAAGTAAGGCGACCGGGTAGAACAAGGGCCCAGGGTCGGGGCCGGTCACGCCCATAAAGTAGTTGAAGTGCTCGTGACGGGGGGCGCTGGCATAGCGGAACAGCGCCGACCAGATCATCTCATACAGAACGCCCAGCGGGTTGACCCACATGGCGGGCCAGAGAACGGCGAAGGTAAACGCCGTCACTCCGGCCCACAGGGCCAGAGCCACGATCAATGGCCGGATGCGGCCCCATTCCAGCTTGCGGCTCTCGTAGAGATAAGCCACCACCGCCGCCAGAAATACCCACAGGGCGATGGAGAAAGAGGGCGACCTGGTCAGGCAGGCCAGCCCGGCCCCTATCCCGGAGAACACCACGTAGCGCCACGACCGGCCACCCCATAAATAGACCAGGAAGCTCAAAAAGGAGAGGGTCATAAAACTGGCCCCCAAAGCGTCCATGTGCACGAACCGCGAGTGGGCCAGGTAAAAGGGATCGAGGGCCATTATAACCGCGCTGAGCAGGGCTATTTTATCGTCAAAGAGCCGCCTGGCGAGCAGATACACTCCCACCACGCTGAGCGAAGTGACCAGCACGGTGAAAAGGCGGAAGGCAGGCAGAAAGTCCAGGTCGATGGGCTGGACGGGGATCATCCACACGAATTCCTTGAGGTCGGCGATGGCCTGTGGGCGGCCAAGCTGAAGCAGATATTTGCCCACGATGCCCAGCGACACGCCCCACATGGGTATCACCGCCGGTTCGTGTCCCCGGAAAGTCTGCTCCCATCCTCCGTACAATAGAGCCAGCAGAAACTTGACCGAACGCTCAATGTAGGGGCGTTCGTCCACCGTGAAGAAGGCGCGCAGGCCCAGCACCCTGGGCGCCAGGGCCAGCACAAACAGGGCCACAACGTAGTAACGACTTAAGTCGTTACTACAAACGAAAACGATGAACCTGGAACTAAGCGAACGTCTCATTTGATAGTTATCCTCTGGGGCAGCAGGATTCTATCTTCCTCTACCCGTTGTCCGTTCAGGAAGACCTCCAGCCGGTTGCCCGTGCGCCAGTCGTACAGGCCCACTTCCAGCCGGTACTGGCCGGGCGGGGTATCGTCGGCCACGAACAGGGCAAACTCGTCCTTGATGACCTCGCCCTCGACCCACCTGGAGGTGGGTTTGTGGGGCTGCCTGTCCTGCTGGCTCCAGGTCTGGCCCTCCTGGTCGATCAGGTGGACGAAGACGGTGTAATCTTCCTGGGCATCTTCTATCCCTTCCCAGGCCGACCAGTACAGGGTCAGGCGAAGCGTCTGGCCCGGCCCGACGGTCGAGGGGTTCAATTCGTAAGCCAGAAGCTCAATGCTCGACCCCAACCTGTAACCTTCCAGGTAGCCGACCAAGGTGCCTGGCACTCCCAAAGTGCCAGGCACCTCCTTCGCGTACAGAGCCAGGTACAAGCCCCCGAAGCGGCGCCCGGCCAGTTCACGGTAGTGATGAATTAAGTCGTCACTACGATGTATGGCATAGACCCTGGGATGAAGGGCCAGGGCGCGGTCCAACGCCTCCTCAAAGCCTCCCTCCTCCTCGGACGGAGTGTAGAGCGGCACGTCATCGCGGCGCCAATAGTAATCCAGCAGGTCAAAGTGGGCCGGTAAGATCACGGCCTCGTCCTCACCACAGGCAGCCTGGAGAAAGGCCGCCATCTGGCGCAGGACGGGCTCGGTTACATCACCAGTTACATCATAATGGGACCACAGGCGGCGATGGGCCAGGGAAAAGGCCGCATTGTAACGCTCCTGGTAATCCTCGGCCCGGTAATCGACGGGCTCTCCCGCTCCTTCGTAGTAACGACTTAAGTCGTTACTACCAACTGCCTGATAAATCCACATCCTGGGCTGGCCCCCGACCAGGACGCGGCCCACCAGGGCGTATTCCTCCTCCAGGTCAGGCGGAATCTGATCCTGGTACTTGCGGCGGGTGGAGTGTTTGACCTCCAGGAAATATTTGGGCCGCCCCGCCAGAGGCAGGGTCTGGCGCGTGTACCAGGCTTTGGTTTCCGGGCCTTCGTTGGTGTCGTAATCGCCTCGCAAGACGCCATCCCTGTACAGGTAGCCTATCACCTTCCACCCCGACTGGTGCGGAAAGCCAAAAAGCCCGATGCGCGGCAACTCGTCGTGAGGCGTCCAGTACAGGGGATTCCTGTGCTGCGGAAAGGCCAGAATGTACTCCACGTCGCTCCTGACGAAAATGGTAAGGGTGTAAAAGGCAAAGAACAGGTAGATAATTCCCACCACCGCCAGCAGGAGGCCAGGCGGCTTCGTTGCCCAGGCCAGGCTCTTCTTTTCTACGACCCAATCCGTGAAATCCGCGACCGAAATCCGTGTCAGCTTTTCGAGGAGGGACGCCACGCCCATAGCCGCCAGGATGGCCCAGGCCGGAGAAAGGCAGTAATAGTGAAAACCCGGCTCCCTGAAGAGAAAGGCATAGGTGATGAAGTAGGCGAAGAACCACAGGAAAATTATCCTGGTGCCATCCTTCAGGCCGGGGGCAAACCACAGCAGCCCCACCAGGGGCAGAAAAAGCAGGACGTTACAATGCCGGCCGCCGAGGAGCAAAGCGTCCGGGAAGAAGGTGGACACCATCAACCCCGCCACAAATAACAGCGAAGGCACAACCCAGAGCCACGCCTTTTCCCAGGCCCGCCGTAACTCCCCGGCGCAGAAAAAGATCAGGGCCAGGAACATGAAGGCCACGTAACAGGTGGAATTATAGACGATTTGAGAGGAGAAGTAAAGGGCCAGGTTGTTGAAGGGCGCCCGCTCCAGGCTGACCCGATGCCCACTGTACTCGGAAAAGATGTCGGCAAAGTAGGGGCTGAGGACAAAGGGCAGATAGTAAGCGCAGAGGATAAACGCCGCCAGGCCCAGAGAGAGCAGCAAGAGGCCCTTCCTCTTCCTGAAAAAATCGTAACCTTTCCGCCAGCAGAGGAAGAGGATGGGCAGGGCGATCAGGGCCGACTCGTAATGGGTCAGCAGGCCAAAGGTCAAAAAAGCCACGCCCAGCAGTTGATAGCGGCATGATATCAGGTGCCTGGCACTTTGGAAGTGCCAGGCACCTTCCCGCAGGCGGTAGAAGCAGTAGAGCGAGAGGGTCAGCATCAGGGCCACGATACCCTGATATTGCACCAGGCGCGAGAATCCCAGGAAAAAGCCCTCCAGGGTCAAAAGCGCCCCGGCCAGAAAGGCCACCTCGTCGCCCGCTATCCGGCGGGCCAGGGCGAAGGTGACCAACACGGCCAAAGCACTGGCTAAAGCGAAGGGAAAACGCAAGGCAAACTCGTCGAAGCCGCCGCTGAAGAGGGCGAAGGCCGTAGCCACCACGATCTCCACCGGCCCCTTGCGGTGGGTGAAAAGAGCCTCGTCCTGGCCGAAGATGATAGCCAGCGAGCGGGAGGTAACGTCCACCTCGTCGCCCTGGTACTCGGAGTAGCCCAGATTGGCAAAGCGGAAGAAGAAGACCAAAATCACCAGCAGGGTTATATAGACTATCGTCCTATGCTTCACGTCCAGGTGCCTGGCACTTTGTAAGTGCCAGGCACCTGATGGTGATTCTCTCCGGGACGAGAGGAAAGACGCCACCGCCAGTACCACCAGGGAGGCGTCCAGGGCAACCACCAGCATGGACAGGGTAATGGCCCCCGGCAGAAAGTGCAGGAGCAGAAGCAGCAGGGTGGAGAACACGTAACCGGCCCCCAGGCTCATCAAGACCCTCTCCAGCCAATCCGCAGGGCGGGGCAGGATCACCTCCACGAGCAGGCAGCCGGGCAACAAAAGGAACAACGCTCCCCCGGCCAATATCCGCAGAAAAGGAGAGCCGACCAGGAGAAGGACCGCCGTAGACACAGCCGCCAAAACCATAATAAGGCCCGAACGGGAAACGTTCATTTTCGCTCTTGCCCCCCGGTTTCGTAGAGGAGCAGGCGCACCGCCCCAAAGTGACGTTCTTCCAGCCGGGAGCCCAGTTCGTCCAGCGTTTGCGGCTCGGTGGCCCACAGCAGGACATATACCCTCAGATGCTCAGCCCCGATCTCTCTTAGCCTGGAAACGCTTTGCGGCAGAGGATAATAGGGCAGGTCGCCCCGGTAATAATAGCTCAGGATGCCCGCCCCGTCCAGGAGGAGGGCCTCGCCCGGCCGGGCGTTCTCTTCCAGGAAGGCGGCGGCCTGCCGAAAATCGTGATCGTCCACGCCCCAATATAGCCGGTAATCGTCCAGGGAGGCAAAGGCA
This sequence comes from uncultured Anaerolineales bacterium, assembly GCA_964646625.1. Lineage (GTDB taxonomy): Bacteria > Chloroflexota > Anaerolineae > CAZYHC01 > CAZYHC01 > DAOULT01. Next base: position 42,629 of record CAZYHC010000031.1, on the reverse strand, counting down.
TCGTAAGCGGCCTCGTATTCTTCGGCGGCGTAGGTGACTGGCACTTCGGAAGTGCCAGTCACCTGGAAAAGGTCTTTGTCCTGGTAGATGAGCAGGCTGGGCCGGCCGTGAACCGTCACCCGCCCGGCCAGGCTATAGAGAGTTTCGATGGCCTCCCTGGAGTGTTTCCACCCCTCTCCTTCCGGCTTCACTTTCTCGTTGAAGAGGAAATAGCGCGGCGCCCGTTCCCCTGGCAGGATATCTCGCGTGTACCAGATCGGAGTCTTCGAGCGTTCGTTGGTGTCGTATTCTCCCCGCAGGAGGCCGCTACGGTACAGGTAGCCGATGGTTTTCCACCCGGCCCGGCGCGGCACGCCAAACCGGCCGCTGCGTGGGGGAGTGGTCTGCGGCGTCCAGTAGAGGGGGACTTTGTTGTCGGGGAAAGTCATGGCATATTCCGGGTCGCTCTGGATAAAGAAGACGTAAGCGTAACCGGCAAACAGCAGCAGACATAGGGCGAAGACCGCTCCCGCTGCCAGTCTGAGGCTCGACCGGGTAAGGTGCCTGGCACTTCCAAAGTGCCAGGCACCTATCTTCTTCAGAACCATCGCCCCCAGGAGGGCCCAGGCCGGGGAGAGGGCGTAATAATGCAGGCCCGGCTCCCTGACGAGAAAGCTGTAAACCACGAAGTAGCACAAGAACCACAACAGTATGGCCCTATGCTCCATTTTCACGTTCGTCTTAATCCACCGCCCGAAGAACACGACCGCCAGGGCGGGCATAAAAAGAACGAAGCTAAAATTGAAATCGCCGACGGATAGACTGGCAGGGAAGGACACCGAGATAAGCAACCCCACGACGAAAAACCCTGCCGCCCAGGAGGGGAGCATCCCCATCGCAGCCAGAGCCAACAGCAGCAACATGAAAACCACGTAGTAGGTGGCGTTATAGAACATGGAATAGGAGACGAACTCGCCAAAATGGTTGTGCAACCCGCCCCCTAACCCTATCCTCTCCCCGAAGATGTAGGCCCTGGCCTCGCCCAGTTCGGGACGGAGGGCGAAGGGCAGGTAAAAGGGAGCCAATATGAGCACGGCCAGAAAGAGCGAAGCGAGCAAAACCCAGAAGTTTTCTTTGAGAAAGCGCCGCCCCAGATAGAGAAGGGCCAGGACAGGCAGAACCAGGGCCGCGTCGTAGTGAGCCAGGCAGCCGCAGGCGAAAAAAGCCACGCCCAGCAGTTGAAATCTCCAGGCTCCCTCCCTATTATCATCATTTTCCTGCAAAAAGTAGTAACGACTTAAGTCGTTACTACACTGGTACACACGGTAGAAACAGTAGACGGCCAGGGTTTGCATCAAAACCACCAGGCCGTGATACTGCACCATTCGCGAGAAGGCCAGATAGACCCCCTCTACGGCCAAAAGCAGCCCGGCCAGGAAGCCGGCGGCCCCGTCAAACATCTCCCGGCCGATGAGATAGACGACCAGCACCGCCAGGGCGCTGGCCAGAGCAAAGGGGAAACGTAAAGCAAACTCGTCGAAGCCATCAACGAAGGTCACGAAGGCCAGGGCCGTCGTCACCTCCAGCGGCCCCTTTCTATGCAGGAACAGGGCGTCGTCCTGCCCCACGAGGGCCTGCCCAGCCACGGATATCACCCCCACCTCGTCGCCCTGGAACTCGGAATATCCCAGGTTAAAGAAACGAAAGAAGGCGACCAGGGCTACAATCAAAGCCACCTTCCCTAGATCGGCGGCTTTGATTGTAGTAACGACTTCAGTCGTTACCGTGGGTTTGAGCCAGAGATTAAGTCCTGCCAGCAGCACAACAACCAGGTCCAGGGGCAGGACGAGCAGAAGCAAATTGATCTCCCCCGGCAAGAAGTGCACCAGCAAAACGACCAGGTTGGAGATGACGTAGCTGGCCCCGCTGCCCAGCAAGACCGCCTCCAGGAAATCCGCCCTGGGAAAGACCAGAGCCACCAGAGCCAGACCCGGCAACAGGCAGAACAGGACCACCCCGCCCAACAGCTTCAACTGCCAGCCCCCACCCAGAAACAGCGCGGCGTTGGCCGCGATCAGGGCTGTCAGAAAGTAGAGGGCAGGAAAATAACGGTTGCTCATTTTACAAACACCGTTTCCAGCACGACACTATCGCCTCTATCCTCTCCCTGGCCCGAAACCGGCAGGCGCTCCCCGGTTTCGGCCAGGTACATCCCCACCTCAAGCCGATATGCGCCCGGCGGAGCCTCCGCCGGGATGAGCACCTCGTATTGATCGCGCACAATCTCCCCTTTCTCCCAGCGGCCGGTAGGGTAAAGGCCGTCTACCGGCTGGCTGTCGCTTTGGCCTCGGATGCGCCCTGTCTCGTCGTTCAGGTGCACGAAGACGGTGTAATCGCGGTCCATCTCTCGCAAAGCCTGCCAGAAAAGGGTCAGGTGGAGGCCGTCGCCAGGCCGAAAGCCGCTTTCGATATTGTAGCCCAGCAGGCGCACCTGCTCGCCCAGATCGGCCTCCAGAGGGTGTTCGATATCCAGCGACTCGACGGTCGGCGCTTCGCGGGGCGTCAGTTCCACAGGCCCCAACAACAGCCGCTCCCCGGCCTCGGATTCCAGGGCCCGCTGAGGGCCTGGGTCGTAGAGGATGACCTCGACGTGGTAGAGGCCGGGCGGCGTGCCGGGCAAAACCTTCATCTGCCATTCCCCTTTGAACATCATATCCGGCTTCCAGAAGCGGGTAGACATCCCTCCCGCGTCAGGGAGGCCATCGGCCTGGCCCCAGACCCGATACCTGTCGTTTATCAGCTTGAGATAAACCAGGTAATTCTCCTCCATCCTCTCCAGGCAGCGCCAATAGAGGTTGATCCCCAGATTATCGTCGGCGTTCTCGATATCGTAGCCCAGGAAGAGAACACGACCGCCCAGAGAGACGCGCTGTTCGTGGTTGGGCCACAGAGAAGCTTTCTTATAATGAGCCACGGCCTTTTCCGCCTGTCCTTCGTCCTCGTAGGCGTGACCCAGGGCGACGTGTAGCTCCGGCCAGTCGTCTGCCCCCAACTCGATGGCCCGCTCGTACCCGGCGATGGCCTGGTCGGTCCTGTGCTGGGAGCGGTAGGCGTCGGCCAGAAGCTTGTAGTACCAGGGATCCTGGGGGTCGAGTTGGATGGCCTGTTGATAATGGGCGATGGCTTCTTCCGGCCGGCCCAGGCTCTCGTAGATATCTCCCAGGACGGCGTGCAGGACCGGCCAGTCGTTCCCGGTCAGAGCAAGGGCCTCCTCGTATTGGGCGAGGGCCTCATCCGTCTCTCCCAGCGAGCGATAGGTGTCGCCCAGGAGGTAGCGGTACCAGGCATCGTCTGGCTTGAGGGCAAGGGCCTGGCGGTAAGCGGTCACGGCCTCGGCCCATCGGTCTGCGCTTTGGTAGGCCTGGCCCAGGGCCGCGTACAGCCCGGCCCAGTTTCCGCCGCTCTCCACAGCCTTTTCGTACCTGGCAATGGCGCCCTCAAAATCGCCCTGGGAGCGGAGTTCGTCGCCCAGGAGGGCCTGGTTGGCGGCCTCCCCTGAGCCGGGATCGTTCAGCCTGAAGAGGCAATAGACACACGGCAGGTCCTTATAAGGCAGGGCCAGCTCCCAATCGGAGGGCAGCGCCAGGATGGACATCGCCCCTTTGCGGTCGTTCTGGAAATATTCGCCCAGCAGGGTTGGCCGTCTCTCCAGCAGCTCGCGGGTGAGGATCAGATAGCGGGCCTTGTTTTCCCGCAGGTAGGCCGCGAAATCGCTCCAGGTCGGGACGTAGGGCACCGGAGCAAAGAGGTAACGAGGCGTTCCCTGGGCGGGCGGAGGGCGATAATAGCCGGTCTCGGTTCTGCGGTTGCCCCAATCGATGAAAGGCACGCTGGTGAGGCCCCTGGCGTATAACCAGAAGGGCAGGGCGTGGCTGGGCTCGTAAACGATCACCGCCCCGTCCTCGACCTTACTGGTCAGCCAGGACATGACCGCCAACTCGTCCGCGTGGGCCGCGCTATCGGCCTGAAAGGGATCCTCTAGGTGCCTGGCACTTTGGAAGTGCCAGGCACCTGACAACTCCGCTACCAGGGCCAGCACCAGGCCGACGTAGACAACCGAATAAACGAAAGACTTCAGCCGCGTACCGCCCAACAGCTTCGTCCCCAAATTATAGACCCATTCGGCGATGAGCAGATGCATGATGGGAAACAGAGGCACCAGGAAGCGGAACGGTTTGCCCGTAGTATAGAAGTACCAGGACACCACCAGGTAAAAAAGGCCGCTCAGCACGGCGGTGAATACCAGCCGCTCTCTGTTATCATGACTATACGAAGCGACCTCTTTTCTGAAATACACCAGGGCGGCTACCACCAGGCCCGCCACCACCACAGCCAGCCCTATTTTCCAGGCGGTGCAGCCCAGGTGCAGGCGCAGGGAGAGCAGGTGACAGAAAAACTCGTATGCTATCTCCCTCATGCCCGTCCACTGGCGGGCTATCATCTCGCTCAACGAGTGGCTACCCAAATAGCCGGACATGGTGGGAAGCTGGCCGAAGTCCGCCGCATAATACGCCTCCCAGTCGTCCAGCCACATCACGTGGTTGGTGCTATAGTTAAAAATGGGATTGCCATACACCTTATAATTATAGGCGTAGAGACAGGAAGCCGGTATCAGATAGAACAGGGGGAAGAGCAGCATTTCCTTTCGTTTCAAGATGGCCTTCCCGTAAAGCAGCAGGGCCGAAAGGAGAAAGGCGACCAGGATAAACTGGCCCGTGCCCTTGGAGAGATAAGCCAGGCCGGCGGTGAATCCGGCCGCCATCCACAGGCGGTGACGTTTTGGCTCAAAGCCCCTGACGGTGAAATACCAGGCCACCAAAAACAACAAGATCGTCAACGGCTCGCTGGAGACCATAGCCGCCTTGTTCCTGAACTCGAAATCGAGGCTGAGCAGAAACGTAGCCAGGAGAGCGACATCGAGGTTGTGCAGGCTGCGGGCCAGGACAAACATCGCCAGCAGGGTGACGAGACCTATGATCATGGTGAACAGCTTGGCCTCGGTGAAAAAGCGCAAATCCCTTTTGGCGAAGAGGGAAATCAGAGCCGAATAAAGGGGATGCCGGGAGCCGTCGTCCAACAGGATGCGCTCCTTGATCCAGATGCCCGTCAGCAGGTAAAAGCCCTGGTCGCCGGAAGTGGAGGAGTTGCTGATACTGATGTCCACCAGTTCCACCAGGGTGAAGTTGGTCAGAATCAGAAGCAGGATGAGACCTATGAGTATTCTTTTGCTCGTTGCCCACGACACTGTTGATCTACCCTCGACCTGGAAATTTCGGTACGTTCCAAAACTATCTTCGAGCCACAGAGGCCACAGAGAACTCAGAGAAAGAGATTTTTCCCTCTGTGAACTCTGTGTTCTCTGTGGCTAAAACGCATTGCCTGCATATTATATCAGGGATTTTCGTATAAGTAAACATCCAGGTCGTTGAAAGTCACTACCTCAACGCGGTGGTAATGGGCTTCCATCCAGGCCACGTCGGGGTGTTCGGAATATCCCAGGTCCCTGAACCACTCTTCCTCAAGGGCTTTATGGAAGATGACGAACCACACCCGTTCGTAACCGGCGGTCGCTTTCTCCAGAGGGGTGGCGAAGAGGCCCAAAGCCTCCTGGGTGGGCAGGGCCAGGGTATCGCTGCCCGCTCCGGCCGGGTCGGGCACGAAAGCCTGGGGCAGGTCACGGTCGTAGTAGTAACAGGGAAAGAAGGTCAGCTTGTTGTCGTGGACGATGGCCTCTCCCGTCCGATAATGCTCCCGCAAATAAGCGACCGCCTCTTTAAAGGGCGAGCGGGGAAATTCGGCGTAAGGGTAGTAATAGACCAGGGAAATGACCAGGACGATCAGCACCGGAGCGGATAAAATGGCGGCTACCGTTCTGGACATCCTGACCTCGGCCAGCAGCGCGGCGATCAGGATGTAATAGGCCACCGCCGCCGGCAACACTCCTCGCTCGACGTAGACCGACTTGAACTGGGAGATGACGAACATCAAGGCCACCGGCAGGAAAGCCAGGAGCAGAACCAGAGATAAGCCGTCCTCTTTCTCTGCGCTGCGGCCCCGCACACGCACCACCCTGTACTCAGCCAGGGCCAGGATCAAGAGGCTGAAAAACAACACCACGGGCAGAAGCCATTCCGGGACCGGCAAATTGAAGTGGAAGATCATCAAAGTGCGGGTCAGTTCGGCCAAGCCGGGCCGGGGCACCCAGTAAGCCTGCTGCACCTTGCCGAACTGGCCGGGCAGCAGGCTGAGCCAGGGAGAGAACAAAACAGCCATGCCCAGGTGCGACAGGAACAGGGGCTTTATCAGCCGCCATTCTCTTTTCAGGAGCACGAACAGGTCGAGGGTCAGGAGGGGCAGAAAGGCCAGGTTGTGGGTGTAGAGGGACAGGGTGGCCGCTACGGTGAAGAGCGCCCAATTCCTCAGCCCCCCATCTTTCCGGGCGCGGACGAAGGCGTAAACGGCCAGCAGGCTCAGGAAACAGAGGATGCTGTACATGCGAGCTTCCTGGGAATAATGAATGTGGAAGGGAGAGAGGGCCGTCAGCAGAGCAGCTATGAACCCTGTCCGGCGGTCGAAGAGCTCAGCGGCCAGATAGAAAACCAGGACGATGGCGCCCAGGCCAAAAAGCACCGACAAGAACCGCACGGCAAAAGTGCTTTGCCCCACCAGGCCCATCCAGAAGTGCAGCGAGAAGTAATAGAGCAGGGGGTGAACGTCGGCGGCGGCCCCCTCTACCTGGGCTATCGTGCCGTAGATCATCGCTCCCAGGCTCTTTTCGGCGTAGAGGATGGCGAAAGCCTCGTCGTACCACAGGTTGCGGGCGCCCAGCCAGATGAGACGCAGAACAGTTCCCAGGAGGACGATGGCCGTTAACCAAACGATCTCTTTCCTTTTCACATTCATGGCGAATCCTTTCAACCACAAAGCTCACAGAGAAGCGCCAGGCACTTTTATTTTTCTGGCTCCTGACTGGGCCTGAAAATGTAAAGGTGATTGTCCCATTCGCCGTAGTTAGCTACAGTTTTCGCCAGCCAGTACCGGCCGTCCAGCTCTGGAAACAGGGTAAAAAGCCGGGTTTGGGTCAAAGCTACGGGTTCGGCGCGGCGGGGGTTGGCCGGGTCCCTGATCAGGTGAACGTCGAAATCAGTCAACAAAACCAGACCGGCCTCCCGGCGGGTCAACTGTTCGGATAACAGCGCGTCGTTAACCACCCGGTAATGAGTGGCCTGGGTGAGCGAAAATTTTGGAAAGTACGAGAAATAGCTCATGGCGGTGCCTGGAGTGACGGCCCGGCCAGTGTTGGCTGCCAGCGTGGTCTCAAAAGTGAACAATGGACGGCTGGAATCGGAAGTTGATTCGACGTAAGCCGATAGAGCCTGTAGCTGCCTCAGACCAGGGTTTTGCCAGGAGGCGATAATGGAGAGGTAAAGGCCCGATATCAGGGCGGCCAGGACAATGACCAGGCCAGCCCCCCCTACCAGCACCGGCGAGGGCAAACGTCTTTCCTGATTAAGCCTGGCTACCAGCCAACCGGCCAGGATGCAGGCAAACGGATAAGGCAGGGCCAGGTAGGTGGGATATATGTCGCCGGGCAAAACGTTGGGTAGATAAATAACCGGGATAAGCAGGCCCATGAGCAAAACCAGGCGTCTGGCTTGCTGCCCCTCGGCTGGCCGTTTAAGATGGGAACGGGATGCATACCAGAGGTAAACGGCGCCAAACGTAAGAATAATGACCAGCGCCGAGGCATAAAGTAACAGCGGGCCAAGCACCAGTTCCAGGTCAGACACATCGGCAACTGGAGTGAGAGACAGATCAAATTGACGTTGCCTGCCTACCTGGGCGGCAACAAGGTTGAAGTAAGTGCGGTCGAAACTGATCACGGCAAAGCTCCCCAGTCCGGCCAAAAGCACCAAACCCGGGGTGACGACCGCCGGCCAGGCCGCCACCACCCGGCGACGGTGGTACCATAAAACAAATAGCACCACCAGCGCCAGAGCGGGCGCAAACGACAGGCGGACCAAAACGGCCAGACTCCAGCAGCCAGCGGCCAGGATTTGTACCGACCGCTTCGACCAATCTCCCAACAACCACCAGGTGCCCAGCATGGCCAGAAAGGTGCTCAATATCACGTTGTTAGCGTAGCTGCCGACTCGCATAAAATCGGCGGAGGTGCCCAGGCATAACAAGGCTACTATGGCCGCCAGATCGCCCCCCAGGCGGCGGGCAACGACGACGGTCAGTATCGCCAGGCCCAGGCTCAAGGCCAGGGAGGTGAGACGCCCCACCAACACGCTGGGGCCAGCTAAATACTGAAACAAGCCATACACGTAAGGCGACAATGGCGTCTGGAAGTAGGCAAAATCCAGGTACGGCAATTTTCCCCGGTAAACGAGCTGGCTGGCGTAAAGATACCATCCTTCGTCGTGGTGGACGTAAACAGTGTGCACCAAAAACAGATTAAAGCCCAGATAGCCCAGGAACAAAACAAAGTAGACGAAAGAGGTCTTTCTATTGCGCGCTGAAGGGGCAATCATATGCTTATAGTGCCTCCCGTCTGACAGCCAGAACCATCCCCGCCAGAGCCCCCAGGGCCGCCAGAGCACTGACGACGAGACCCAGCTTGAAGGGCAGCGGGTCATAGGTGAACTCCACGCGGTGTTTCCCGCCGGGCACAAAAACCGAGCGCAAGATGTAATCGGTCTGGTACACCTTGCTCCGCCGGCCATCGACCGCCGCCTGCCAGCCGGGGTAATATACCTCGCTCAAGACCAGGAGGCCATCGGCCGGCATCTCCACCTCCAGGACGATGCGGTGGGGCTGATAATCGACGATGCGGGGCCGGGCGGAGGTCAAGGGCGGAGAATCGGGAAGCTGAAAAGCTGGCTGCTGGCTCTTCTCCAACAAGGCGTACCGGCGGGGATCGAAATCCTGGCCTCTCACCTCCTCGAATACTTCCTGCCCGTCCTCAAGCACCTCGACCTGGTGCACGACGAAGGCCCGGGGCAGGTGATCTTCGTTCAGGTAGACGTTGACCTCTTGATCCAGGATTTCAGTTTTAAAGTAATAGAACATCCAGCTCTGGCTTTTGACGGTCTCTACCAGGCGCAAGGTAGGGTGCTGGAGGGGCCGGGTGGTCAGCACGTACCTGACGTTCAGCATCCTGGCTACCAGGGGGTCGTATTGTCTGACGAAGGCTCTTTCGTTGGTGCGGTCGATACCTGAGAGGTCGAGGGTCTGGTTGATAAACTCCCAATAGCGTTGGAGGGTCAGCGGGGCCTCGGCCTGGATGTCAAAAAGGGCGCCATCGAACATGCCTACGTTGAGCGGTATGGCGTCGTCCAGGGCCAGGAAGCGATAATATCCCTGGCCCTTTTTAACGAATTGTTGGGCCGGGCTCGGGGCGTAATAAGTTTGAGGCTCGCCCAGGGTGATGAATTTGTCATCGTACAGCCACAGATCGCCCAGGACGACGAGGAGCAGGAGCCCCTGAAACAGGGCGCGGCCTATAAACCGCCGGGAACGCAGAAGAAAGACCAGGGCTATAACCAGCAGCAGGGCGATGCACAACAGCGAACTATCGAGGATAGTGACCAGGATGCCCGAATACAGGTGACTTTTTTCGGGCGGCAAGGGCAGGCTTTGGAATCCCAGGTAAAAAAGGCCCACTCCAAAGGCCACCATAAGGGCCGTAAAAAGCAGATTCCCGGCCATCCTTCCCAACCTGGCGACAGTCTCCTCTCTGAGAAGGTAGTCGGCCCCGTAGCCGGCCAGGATCGAGGCGGCGAAAATGTAGATGAAGAGAAACCTGGAAGGCGCTCTGAGCATCTTGAAGCCGGGCAGGAGATAATAGGCCAATTTATAGAGAGGAGTGTACCTGCCCATAGCCAGAACGAGGGACAGCAAGGCCAGACCGCCGAAGAAGACCGGGTATTTACGTCGAGAAAAGAAAGCGGATGCTCCTACAGCCCCGGCGGGAGCGGTCCGCTTCCCGAGCCGGAAAACAGCCACCACCGCCAGGATGAGAGGCAGCACGCCGACGTAAGCCACGATCTCGTGTTGGATCTCGCCCAGCCAGCCGTTCTGATCGACTTCGTTGCCGAAGAAGCCGGGTATCAGGAGAGTGAGCAGGCCCGGGATGGGAAACGAGAGAGTGGTCGCTGTCTCGTACCCCAGGCCGCCACTGCGCAGGGAATAGCCTGCTGCCTGGGCCAACGGAAACAGGGAAACAGCGCCCAGCGCGAAGCCGAGACAGATCACCAGCAGGTAGATAGACAACAACCTGAGCGCCAGATCGCGGTTTATCCCCAGGAGGCTGGGGGTGGTGGTCGCGGCGGTGCGACCTCGCTCCCACAGAATCAGGAGAAAACGATAGGCGAAATAGAGCGATAAAGGATAGAGAATGTAAAGGGTGTAATGGATCATGCTGGCCGTGATCTGGCAGCCGAGAGCGATCCCGGCCGGGATGGCCTGGAGGGAACTCTCCCAACGCAAAGCCCGCTCCAAAAGACAGAAAAGGAGAGGAAGCCAGATCATGGCATGAAGGACCGGGAAGTGACCAGCGTAGATGTGGTTGTAGAAATGACCATTGAACATGAAGGCCAGGGCGGAGAGAAACGAGGCGAAGACACTCAGGCCCAGTTGTCGGCCCAAGAGATAGGTGAAGAGGCCAGACAAGGCAATAGCCAGCAGATAGCCATAGCCCAGGGCCAGAGGGACGGGCAAGACCAGGGCCAGCAAACTGAAAGGGTAAAAGGTCGGGGTTTGAACCGGCTCCAAAGGATAGCCGCTGCCAGCATAGGGGTTCCAGAGGGGCCACTGGCCGCTTTTGAGCATCTGGGCCATGAAGTGGAGCCGGGGATAAACGTCGATAACCAGGTCGCTGCCGAGGACGATCTTGCCGCTGACGATGAAATTCCGGAAGGAGAGAGCGGAGAGGCCCAGTAATGTCAGAGCGATCAGCAGGGTAGGGTGCCGGATGTCGATTTTACGGTTGGGCATCATCACTCTCCTCGCAATTCATACAACAGATAATCATCCCCCTGGCGATGGATCAACCTCAGGTGCCGCTCCTGGAGAGTCTCCAGGATGCCCACCTCGACCTCGGTGACGGGATCAAACTGGGCCTCCAGGATGAACCCCAGGCCCCGCTTATGGAGCAGAACGTGGGTGAAGCCCTGTTCCCGTAAGTAGCGGATGATGCCCTGCGCATCCTGGAAACGATAGACCAGGTGCAAAAAGCCATCCAAGATGGCGTCGGGCTGGCAGGCGCGCTGGCAGTAATAGCTACGCGGCTCCCACAGGAAAAGGATACGAGCCGAAAACGGCAACTCTTCGTTGATGTAGGTTATCATCTGGTGGTAGGAGCCCAGGTGACGCTTGAGGTAGCTATCCTGAGATTCCCAGCCTGCCAGGTAGGGCAGCGGACTATCGCCCATGAAGGTCAGGGCGCTGGAAACCAGGTTCAGGCCCAGAGCCAATAACAGCATGGTGACGACGACCCATTGCAGAGAGAAAGCGGGCCTGGTCATCAAAGCCAGCCTGTCGAGGGTGTAGGCGGCCAACAGGACCAGCAGAGCGAAAATGGGGAAGAGCAGCCGGGTCTGGGTCAACAGGGCCGATTGGGCCACGGCCAGCAGCCAGAAAAGATACTGCACCAGACACACCAGGAGGGCGCGCCTCAGCAGAGAGCGATCCTGGCCGGGCAACTTCCTCCAGACCAGGGCCAGCATAGGGACGACCATCAGCAGCACGGGACCGATGGTGGCCTCGTAGCCCTCCCGCCCTTCGACGCCCAGGATGGTCATCTCCCAGGGAGCAATGAGCAGCCGCCAGGGTGCGGTGTAGGCCAGCCCCGTTCCGGCCCGGCTGTAAAACCAGGCCCGGAACCCGTCCCAGTTCGTCCCCCCGAAAAAGAAGGGATAGAAGGGATTGCCGGTAAAGACCAGGTTCCTCAGGTACCAGGGGGAAGCTACCAACAGGGCCGTAACCCCAAAGAGGGCCACGATAGGTGCCTGGCACTTTGGAAGTGCCAGGCACCTGAGCCTCACCCTCCAGAGGACGATCAGGCCCAGGGAAAAGGACAAGGCGAAGCCGGTGTACTTGATGCCCATCGCCAGACCGCAGAACAGGGCGCAGAGAAGCAGCCAACGGGTGCCTGAGGTGCCTGGCACTTTGGAAGCGCCAGGCACCTGACCATGATCCAGCCAGCGACACAGGGCGTAGAAGGCGGCGAACTCGTAGAAGATCAGGGCCGCATCCACGTAAGCCCAGGTAGAGACGAGCACAACAGACGGTACGGCGTAGAAGATAGCCATCGCCAGCCAGCCCACCTTGAGGTTAAAGTAGCGGCGGGCGAAGGCGTACAGGGCCAGCAGGGTCAGAGCCCCATAGGCGAAGTGGATCAGTTTAGCCACGACCGGGCCTTTGAGCAGCAAAGCGGCGGCAAAAAGGGTCTCCACCAGGGCGGGAAAACCCAGATAGGGGATGTCAATGCCGCCCACAATGCGGTGGTGCTGGACGTAGAGCCTGGGGCCGGTCAGGTGATAGACCTGGCTGTCCCAGGCGGTAGGCGGAGTCAGGGTGGAGAGAAAAGCCAGGATCAGGGTGGCCGCCAGGTAGAGAGCCAGAAACCACCCCAGCCGCCCCTCCAGCCTGGGTATCGGGCCGGGAAAGGGCCGGATGTGGCGGCGGAACAGGATCAGGGCCGCCACCAAGAGAAGCCAAAAAAGCCAGCGATAAAAAAGTCCGGCCAGCCCCAGGGCCAGGACGATCAGCGACAGAAGGCCCAGCCCCAACCCCAGGCTAAAGATAAACTCCTCCAGGGGAGAATCATACTGCGCACGTTCGTGGTTAAGCCAGGCCGAACAGCGCCGGCCCAGGGCCAGGGCTACGGATAGAATCCCCAGCCAGATGGCAACGTCCAGCAGAACGCTGACGAGGGCCGTCACGGCGACCACGTTGAAAGGCTTGTGGACGAGGTAGTAATTGAAATAGACGGCGAAGGCCCACAACACCGCACCCGCCACGCTTAATATCCACACCAGTCTCGATTTTTCTTCCATAACCTGTTTATCCTTAGCCTGTTTATCCTCGTTGTTTCCGCCTGCCATCTCTAACCAACCTGCTCCCGTTCCCTCCGCCATACGTCCATTTGAATTTTAACAATGTAGATCAGGACAAGCAAAATGATGCTCGGCACGACCACCAGATCGAAATCTTCAAGCGTGCGCCTGACCAGGAAGAGGAGCCAGGGAAGCAGGGTGATCGATAGCCAGGCCGTAACCTGGCAGATTTTAGCTAAAAGGCTCTGCTCCGTTAGCGTCTGGAGGAACCACAAACAGAAAAAGATGGGAAACAGACCTAACACCAGGTTATAGCTTCCCGTCTGCGGCGCTACCAGCAGGGTCACCAGGCTGCCCAGCGAGAGCGAAAGGCCCAGACTGACCCTCCCCCCATCACGCCTCAGTCTCCAGATAACGGCTGCCAGACAGACGATCAAGAGCGCGGTGAGGATTAAATTGAGCACTTCTCCGTAGGGGGGCGGCAGCCAACGCCCGACAAAAGCGCTGAAGGGCGGCTGGGTGCCCGTGTAACGGCCATAGTTCTGGAGACGGATCAGGAAATCATCGAGCCAATTCCCCACAAAGAGCCAGGATAACAGCAGCAGAACCAGCAATGTCCCGCCCAGCCCCACCAGCACCCTTCGTCGTCTCAAAGGCGGGGTCATAAACAGCCAGATGGGGATGATCAGAAAGGCCAACGGCGGTTTAATGGTCATCAAGGCCAGGCAAAGCCCGCTCAAGACATCCCACTTCTTCTGGGCCGCCCAAAAGCCTACAGACATTAAAAACAGGACAAGTATGGGGGTCTGGCCCAGCACGAAAACGATCATGCTGTACCTGAACAGCATAGCGGCTAAGCCGAGAAGGAGGGTCTTCACGCCTCCCAACTCCCACCTGAGCGCCTCCCTGAGCAGAAAGAGCGCGCCTATAAGCATGAACTGTTGGGCGGTCAGCCATATGGCAGTGGCGAGAGGGAAAGGCAGCAGACAGATTGGCAGGATGAAGGCCGCGTAGGCCGGGTAGGCATAGCCGTGTTGGTTCTCATCGGGGGTGGCCAGCCGCCCGTAGATAGCCCGTTGGATGCTGTGCGTTACCTCGTCGGAGTAAGGGTCGCGGTGAAAGAGCACAGCCCTGGCCCCCGTGTAGATAGGGTAGAAGTCAAAAAGCGTGCCCCACTGCTTGATCAGCACCTCGTGCACCGCGTATGCGTCGCAGATGAACACCAGGAGCAACAAAATGACGACCACCAGGGCTCTAAAAGAGACTGTGCCTTTTTTAGCCATTATCCCTCATTCCAACTCGTAAAACAGGACGTACACCCTGTTAAAAAGTTTCTGGGCGCGCAAATGGCCCCGATGTTCCTCCAGCCAGGCCCGCACCGCCGGCTCCTCTTCCAGTTCCTCCACCTGGAGATGCACGGGGGGTTGGAGCAGACGGTAGACCAGCCACAGGCGCTTACGCCCGGCCACGATTTCCGCTAAAGACTCGTCACCCTCGACTATCTCCCTTTTCAGTTGCCCCTTGTAGTAATAGTCGAAAGGCACCATGAGGTCTTGTTTGCGCAGGGCCAGGGCATCTCCCGCCCTTTCCTCCTGCTCGATGTAACGCGCTGCCGCCCGCCAGTCCTCTTTGGCGTAGGCTGGAGCGTAATAAACGTCGGGCAGGGAGAGGGCCACGCCGAGGGCCAGCCCTCCAGCCAGCACCAAACGCCAGGTTTTCTGGCGAAGCCCCAACGCTCCCCTGGCTACCAGAATGAGGTGGGCCGGCAGAGCGAACGTAAAAAAGCGATCTACGTAAATTGGCCGACGCAGAGAGATGATCAAACTAACCGCCAGAGGCAAAAGCAACCACAAAACGGCCAGAGGCCCCCTCGGTTCGGAGAAAGCCAGCCGCACCCCATTCAGGAAGGCCAGGGCAAAAAGCGCCAGCCCCACGAAAGTGAGA
Organism: uncultured Anaerolineales bacterium; assembly: GCA_964646625.1. GTDB lineage: Bacteria > Chloroflexota > Anaerolineae > CAZYHC01 > CAZYHC01 > DAOULT01. Next base: position 27,582 of record CAZYHC010000031.1, on the reverse strand, counting down.
AGCCCCGGCTGCTCAGGGCGGCTTAAACTAAAACCCCACAGCGTCAGGGGCAGACTCAAAAGGCGTGGGGGGGCGATCCAGCCGATGCCCAGGCTGACCACCTCCTGACTGTAAACGGCCAACAGCCAGGGCACGAGTGGCGCAAAAGCTAAAGCCTGACAGATAACCCATTTCTTGAGCAGGTGGTAATTATTCCGAAAAGTATAAAGAAGATAGATAAACTGTATCAGCGGCAGGAAAAGGGTAAAATAATGCGTCAGGTAGGCCAAAGCACTGGAAATCCCCAGCCCCAACCAGGGAGCGGCCCTGCTCCCGCCTTTCTCCAGCAGGCCCGAAAAAAAGTACATGCCAAGCAAGGCCCAAAAGGGGGTCATGGTGTACATCCTGGCCTCCTGCGAGTACCAGACGTGCATCGGTGAGAGACTTAGAAGGAAGGCGGCCAGCAGCCCCACCCCCTCCCCAAAAATCCGCCTCCCCACCGCGTAGGTGAGCGGGATGGCCGCCACCCCGAAGAAGGCCGCCGGCAGCCGCAAGATAAATTCGCTCTCGCCGGCCATCGCGACCGGACGCAGCAGAAGGTAGAAGAGCGGGGGGTGGACGGTATCCATTATCAGGATTTTCAGGCTTAAATCCAAAGGGAAAGAAGCCGCCCAACGGCTGAACGCCTCGTCTATCCAGAGGCTCTGCGCCCCCAGGCGGTAGAGCCTCACCCCCGTCCCCAGGATAGTTATCCCCACAAGCCAGTATACGGAGGGAATACGCCGAAACCTTTCCATCACTTTACTCACACTTTACTCACTACAACTTTCCACGCGTCGCCCGTGCCAGGCCAACAGGGCGAAGACCGAGAGCGGGAAAAGGATATCTAGTTGGACGACCCCCAGGCCGTAAGGGACACGCAGCAAGGGGGTGTAGGTGGTCAGGTAAGCGGCCAGACCCCAAAGCGCGTTCTGCGAGAACAGATAAGCGAACGACACCGCCAGGATCAGCACCAGGTTATAACTGAGCAGGTAAGGCGCGAGCAAGGCGTTGACCACCACGGCCAGGCTAAGGGCGCAGACGTGCAGCCCGGTGCGGCTCACCACCCTCGATAAGTATAGAAGAATGAGCAAGCCGACCGCCAGCAAAAGCCAGAGCGGTATTCCCCTCTGCTGCATGGCCTGCCAGGGCGTGACTACGAAACTAAGCCGAGGGGGAAAGAGCCGGTAACTGTCGATCAGTCTTCGGGGCCAGTCCAGGCCGAAAATAACAAAGGAAGACAGACCCACAACCAGAGGCAAAGCCAGGGCCCGAACTCTGTCAGCCAGGGGCCAGGCCCACAGCTTCCACAGATAGATCAAAGCGATCAGAAAGACGCTCTGCGGCTTGATCGAGAGCAGAAAGAAGCCGACCCCCAGCACCCAGGGGCTTCTGTGCCTCAGCGCCCAGAAGCCCAGGAAGATGCCCAGCAGAGGGAAAGCGTCCAATTGACCCCGGTTGAGGAGGTCAAAGGTGTGCAGGTTGAACAAGGCCAGGACGGTGGCCCACAGCCGCGTCCGGCCGGGCGGAGTGAAGTGGGCGACGGCCAGGATAACGCTCACCACCGAGAAGAGGGTGAGAGCGGCCATCCCTTCCCGCAACGGGAGCAGCGAAAAGGGAAACAGCAGAAAGATGGTCCAGGGCGGGTTGTAAAAGCCCAGGCTGTTTTCATCGTAAAGGGCGGTGAAGCCTGCCAGCCAGTCGCGGGGAACGGGCCCGAAATTAAACCAGTAATCCACGCCGACGTGCCCACTGGCTACGAGGAGGTAAAAGGCCAAAGCCAAAGCCGCGCCCATCAAAGCCCATTGGAGCCAGATGTAACGCTTTGATTCTCGAACGTCCTCCGCGCTCATTTTCGCCGCTCCGCCTGGCCCGCCTGGACAAAGGCCCCCTCTCTGACGAAAATAACCGCCATCTCGTCCTGGTAGGCCAGCCGCCAGTCGCCATTTTCGGCCAGGAAGGTAGCCAGGAGACCGTCGCTTTCGACCAGGATGAAATTCACCTTGTAGTCGTCCAACACCTTTTGCCAGCCGGGCCGGGCCCAGACCACCTGCAAGTATTCCCTGACGAAAGCGTCATCGTAGATGTCCGTTCGCCCGTCGATAAAGACCCGGTAGCGAGGATAAAGCCGCCAGATGAGATAGCCGCCCCAGTTGTAGCTGTTGAACATCTCGCCCGGCAGGGAGTCCTGGTGGTCCTCGATAAAATCCACCGCCCCAAGGGGCAGAAACTCCTCCTGCGCCTGCAAATTAGCCTGCACCGTGAGGGGATAATAGATCCGCACCCCGCAGCCCAAAACGATGACCACCAGCAAAACCCAGTTGACGACCGAGAGCAGAGGACTGGGGGCGAACTTTTTGTTCAGCATCCCTGCCAGCGCGCCCTGGCCGGTGCCCGGCGCGTACAGGGATTCCCGCAGGCGGTCGATGACCACCGCCCCATGTCGGGACAGGACAGGGGCAGCCACCAATGCGAAAAGGGCCACGTTTCGCCCGGCCCACAACGACATGTAACAAAAACCGCTCACCAGAATCAGGTCGGTGAAATCGGCCCGCCTGGCAGACAGCCCCAGCGCCGCCAGAGTCAGAAGCAGCATCCAGATGAAGGGGTGAAAATGGAGCAGGTGGAAATCCGGGGCGGCCCATTCCTGGATGTAATCTCGCAGCGCGCCGATGCCCACCGTGAAGAAAGGGTAGGTCAGCATTTTGTAGGTGTTGGGATTGATCAGACAGGCCAGCAGAGAGAGGGCAGTAACGCCTATCAGGGTCAGAATTTGACGGTAGCCCAGGACGTGCTTACCTTCGCGTTCACCTCCTCCACCCAGGACATTATTGAGGAACTCGCCCGCGATGTACCCGCCCAGTATTAAAAAGCCGACGATAAAACCGCCGTGCACGTTGACCCACAGGACGAACAGCACGGGGATCAGAAACAAATAGTTACGGCCCCTATACTTATAGCCATACAGGATCAGGCAGAACGCGCCGGCCAGGACGAACGAGATGGTCTGGGGCCGGGCAATCCAGATCACCGCGGAGGTGATGGCGGCCAGGATCGTGACGAAAGCTCGCAGATACAGATTGACCTCGCTCTGGAGAAAGACGAAACCCATAGTCAAGGTCACGGCCAGGGCCAGGGCCAGACCCAGCCCGGCATAACCGAAATTGGCGTACAACAGGTAGAGGCCGCTCTGGGCCAACCAGCCGTGATCTATCCAGCCCTTGCCGAACACAGTGTGAGAGAAAGGATCGTGGAAGGGGATGCCGTTTTCCAGGATGTATTGCCCGCTGCTCAGGTGCCACCAGGTATCGTTGTCGGCCGGCGGTCGCACGGCCATAGCAAAAATGAGAACGAAAAGAACAATGACCAGCAGCCTGTCCGTGGTCAGGAAGTAAGAAGGAAGCTCGGTGGAAGTGCCAGGCACCTGAGAAGTCAATTCGGACTCACTGGGCGTTAAATTTCTCATACCACTCATCCAGTTGCCGAAATCTATGCGCCAGGTCGGAGGTGATATCGGCCCGCACCAACTGGGGCAGCATGTCCGGCACGATGCTCTCCCGATAAAAGATGAACCACCCGTAAGGGGACCAACCCCAGGTGCCCGGCCCGTAGACTGTGCGTTTGTACACCATGCTAAGGGCCAGCTCGTAACAGGCAATGGCCTCCTCCAGATGGCCCTGGCGGTAAGCCACTTCGCCCAGGGCCAGCAGAGGGCCCATCCTGGCCTCCACCCTGAGAAGGCTGTGCACCTTCAGGGCCAGCTCCAGGTAACGGGCCGCCCGGTCAAGATCGTCCAGGGCCATATAAGCCCGCCCCAGGCCGTAGTAGGCTTCGTACCGGCTGTCGTCCAGGGCCAGCGCCTTCTCGAAGCTGGCCGCTGCTTCTGCGGGACGCTCATTTTCCAGATAGTGCTCGCCCCAACGGACGTGATCGCCGTAAGAGAGAGGAGGAGCGGGCAGCGGCTCCGCCGGATGGTCGTCGCGCCAGCGAGCCAGGAAGGATCGTCGCCAGGCGTTCTCCCTCCAGTATTCGGTTTCGGCCAGACCGGGACGAAGGGCCAGGGCCTCCGCGTACTGGGTCTGGGCTTCCTCTTCCTGGCCCGATAGCTCGTAGTAACGGCCCAGGTTGAGGCGGTAAAGGCCCTCCGTCGGGGCCAACTCTACGGCACGCTGCATGGCCCCCACAGCCTGCCCCTTCCCTCCGGCCTGCCAGTAAAGGGCAGCCAGGTTGGCGTGATTGAGGGGATAATACGGCTCCGGGATCATGCCCTTCTCATAGCGTTCAATGGCCTGGCTCAGATATTTTTCTCCCTGCTCCTGGGAAGCCAGCACTCCATACACGTACCCGCTCTGCAAGCGATAGAAGGCCAGATCGGGATCCCGCTGAACAGCCCGGTCGAGGAATGGAACGGCTCCGGCCCAGTCTTCGGCGTTGGCCCTCTTCACTCCTTCCATAAAGGGCCAATAGGCCCAATCCGACCAGCAGGCCGAGCCCATCAACAGCAAGGCAGGCATCCACAGCCAGGCCAACGGGAGGGGCCTGGCACTTCGGAAGTGCCAGGCCCCTTTATTGGAGCGATCCACCAGGGCCAGAGCCAGAACGACGATCAGGTTGAGGGCAATAGCTGGCACAGTGACGTGATTGTCCACCAGGCTGTGGACTGCAAAACCAGCCAGGCCAGCCACACTCCCGATCATGAGCAGGCGGTGATCTCGATCCGCCTGCCGCCAGGTTCGCCACAGGGCCAGGGCCTCCGCTAACGCCAGCCAGCCAGAAACGATCAGACCGATAAGGCCCGATTCGGCCGCCACCGTGAACGGATAGCTGTGGGCATGGGGATAGGGACGCCAGGGTGGGGGTGGCCCATATTTCATCAACTGGCTGCCGTAGGTCATGGGCCCCGTGCCCCACAGCGGAGAGGAGCGAAAAGTCTGCCAGGCGGCGTTCCAGAACTCACGCCGGGCTTCGAGGATGCCGCCATGAGTGGGGTGCTGAAGCTGCTTGAGAGCTAAAAAGCCAGTTGCCGCAGCCATAAGCCCAACCGCCAGGCCGATGGGGACCAGCAGCCAGCGTTTGGAGCTTACCCTGCGCCAAAGGCCGCGGATGGCTTCTCGCTCTACATTAGCCAGCAGCAAAACCGAGAGGCCCAGCACGGTGGCCGTGCCCAGCCAGCCCCCGCGCGAAGAGGTGAAGAACTGGACGACCAAAACGACCGCCAGCCAGACGCCAAGCAGGAGCCTGGTTACCCACTTTCGGGCCTTTACCCCCTGGATCAGGGCCAGAGGGGTGAGCACGTTCAAGAAGCTGGAGGTCATGTTGGCATCACCCAAAATGGAGTAAAGACGCAGCAGACTGGGAGGCAGGAAGTAGGAAAGACGCACCCAGCTCACGTACCAGACGACGATCTCCACCACAGCCCAGCCCACCAGGATGCTGCCAGCGATCAAGAGACACTTGATCACCAACTCGGCGGGCCAGCCGCGACGCAGCAGATCGAGCCACAGGTACAAATACAGGACGTAAAGAAGCATGAGCCAGACGTAGCCCAGGCTGCGGCGAGGGTCGTTGGAGAGAGCGGTGGTCAGGAGATGGGCGGCCAGAAAGACGACGATGGGAATATCCAGGGAGGTGCGGGGCAGTCGCTCCCCGCGATAGGTGCGGTAGCCCAGCCAGGCCAGGAGTACCAGGGCCATCAGAGCGTGGGACACCAGGCGCAGTCGAAAGCGAATGAGCCCATTGAGAGTGCCGCCTGCCAGAAAGATATAGCTAAAGACCAGGATCAGCACCATCTCCCGGAGCAGATATAAAGTTGTAGGTGAGAGGTGCCTGGCACTTCCAAAGTGCCAGGCACCTGTGGGACGGGTTGTTGTGGTTTTCATGATAATTGCTGAGGTGATAGAAAGTCACGGATATGCCCCACCACAGCCTTGACTCCTCGCCCCAGGTAGGCCAAATCCTGGGGGGAGCGCACCCTGGTCAACTGACGCAGGGCGTATCTGGGGCTGAGAAAGATCTTGTAGATGTCGGCGCACATCTGGGCCACCTCGGCCGGCTCCATATCGGGCGTTATCAGAACCGGCTCCGACATGTCGAAGCGTTCGTAGTCGTCGGGGGCAACGCGCAGCCAGCCATTTTCCACACTTTCCCAGTAAAGAGCCGTGCCGGGATAGGGCACCACCACGGTGGATTGTAACATCTCCACGTAACCGCCTTCCATTAACTCCTGGGCCAGGTCGAGGGTGCGCCGGGCGTCCTCCCGCGTCTCCCAGGGATAGCCGACCATGATCGTCAACTGGACGTCCAGCCCCTCCTTGCTGAGCACCCGGCAGCCGTCCACGATGTCCTGCACGGTGATGCCTTTACACAGGCGGTCCAGAGTAGCCTGGTTGGCCGACTCCAGCCCCATCTTCAGCTTGCGGAACCCGGCCTGCTTCATCAGGGCGGCGTGTTCCTGGGTCAGATAGCCGAACCGCATGTTGCAGGAAAAGAATACCTCTTTGTTATAGCCGCGCTCGATCATGCCCCGGCAGAATTTTTTCAGCCAGCCCCCGGCCGGGAAAGTGCCAGTGTCGTCGAAGAGCTCCCGCGCCCCATGCTCCTCGATGAGAAAACCGATCTCGTCCAGCACGTTATCCGGGCGGCGCACGCGAAAGGTGGGATAAGTGGTCGTCCAGGCGCAAAAAGTGCACCTGGCCCAGGGACAATCGCGGCCGGCCATAGTGTAGAAGAAGGGGGTGCGCTTCTTCCATTTTTCGCCGTAGAGGTGGGCCTGGGTCAGTTGGCGGTCGATGAAAGGCAGTTCGTTCAGGTCGTGGCTCAACTCGAAGGGGCCGGTGTTCTTGAGCTCGCCATCCTCCCGATACCATATCCCCCTGGGCAACTCCCCGCCGTCCCGCAGGTGGCGGGCGATGCCCAGCAGGGAGAAATCGTAATCGCCGCCGGTGAGGACGTAATCGACGGGCGAGTTTTGCATGGATTCATCGGGAAAGGCGGTCACGTGGTCTCCCATCAGCACGAAGCGACAGGCCGGGTTTCGTTCTTTCAACTGGCCGACGATGCCCCAGTGCTGCCTGACCACCGGCGTTTTAGTCTCAAAAGCTATCAGGTCAGGCTGCTCCTGGTCGAAGAAGGCCAGAAAACGGTCCCAGCCCCACTGTTGGGCGATGGAGTCATTCCATACTACCTCGAAGCCCTCTTTTTTCAGCAGGGTGGCGGCCCAGGCGGGCACCAAAGGATAAATGTACGAGGGTACGTGATACCATTGAAACTGGCGGTTCTGGGTCAGCATGGGGCTGCCCCTGCCCTCCAGCGGTGGATAGCTGACGATGACTTTCATGTTTTCTTCCTCATAATAATACACTAATTATACACCAAAGGCCGCCGCCTGTCACCTCGTAGTAACGACTTAAGTCGTCACTACTTTGTAAGCCTTTGACCTAACACCCGCAGCAGGAACAGCGGATTGCCCACCACGTACCTGCGCCACATCCGGCCCGGCTCCACCCCCAGGCGATAGAGCCATTCCAGGCCGTGATCGAGCATCCAGCGCGGCCCACGAGGAGCCACCCCGGCCACGAAGTCGAACAACGCTCCCACCGCCCAGACGACGGGCACCTCCAACTCGTCCCTGTGGGCGGCGATCCATTTTTCCTGCAAGGGCGTGCCCATGCCTACCAGCAGGATGTCAGGGTTAGCTTCGTTTACGGCGGCGATAGCCCCCTCCGTCTCCTGGGACGCGGCGTGGATGTAGCCGTGATGGGTGCCCACGATGGACAGACCGGGATAGCCATCCATCAGTTTGCGGGCCGCTGCTTCGGCCACGCCCGGCCTGCCGCCCAGCAGGTAGAGGGACAGCCCCTTTTCGGCGCACGACTGGCAGAGGGGATAAATCCAATCGGCCCCGGTCATGCGTTCCGGGAGACGCTGGCCCAAAAGTCGCGCCCCCCAAACCACCCCCGCCCCGTCGCAGTATACCACGTCGGCCTGGTTCATGGCCTGCCGGCACTGCTCGTCCACGTAAGCGGTGTTCAGGGTGTGGATGTTGGCGTACATGACGGTGCTTCGACCCCCGCGAGCCAACTCGCTGACCCGTTCCAACAGCTCTGCCAGGTTGCAGTCATCCACTCCCACGCCCAGCACATTGACTTTAGACGAACCAGCGGTAGATGTAGTCATCGGGCACCACTTTGCGCTCCATGATAAGCGCCCGTTTGCGAAGCATCCTGGGCGTCAGCTTCAGCGCCCGCCAGGCGCTTTTTAAAAGGTAAGGCTCGAACAAAAGGGTATAGCCCCAGAGCATGAACTCGAACCATAAAATGTGCGGCAGGTGCCGCAGGAAGTGAGTCGGGAGGTCGTTTTTGAGCACGAGCAGGTAGCGGTTCTTAAACATGTGCTCCCGGCGAAAACGGGGCATCTGACGGCGGGTGGCGGGCATGTAGGTTCGGTCGTGGAAGCCGATGGCTCTGGGATTGAAAACAGCCTTCCAGCCCAGGAGTTGGGCCCGCCAGGCCAGATCGACTTCTTCTCTATAAGCAAAGAAATCCTCGTCGAGATACTCCCCCTCGATGGCGAGGTCTTCCAGCATCTCCCTTTTGTAGAGCGGGACCGCGCCGTTGGGTCCGAAACAGAAACTTTCCTCGGCGTACTGGCCGTCGTCCGGCTGGCCGTGCCCCCGGTCGAGGGTGCGGCGATTTTTGCAGACCATGACCCCTACCGAGTCAATGACGTTGTGATCACAACGGAGCGACTCGGAGGGGCACAGGTACAGTTTGCCCATAGCCGCCCCGATGCGGTCATCCTTCTCCAGCGAACTAACCAATTCCTCGACGTAGTTCTCGGTCAGGCTCACGTCCGGGTTGAGGAGCAGGACGTAAGGGCCGTCGGTGGCCCGGATGCCCTGGTTGTGCCCTCCACAAAAGCCCTTGTTCTCGGCGTTGACGATGAGGCGCACCTGCGGGTAGTGCTCCCGAACCCAGTCTGCCCCACCGTCGGTCGAGGCGTTGTCAATAATCGTCACCTCCAGGTTTTGGTAGGTCTGGCTCGATATCGCTTCCAGGCAGTGGGGTAGATATTTTCTGGAGTTGTAAAGCAAGATGTTGACCGAAACCTTCTTCTGGGCGCTCATTGATCGTTCCCGAAATCGAACCCATGTACGCTCAAAATGTGATCCAACTGCTCAAATATACGTTGCCACGAATAGCGCCTGGCTTCCTGGCGCAACTGCGATTTAGCCTCTGCCGAGTGCTCCAAAGCCAGATCCAGGGCGCGGGCGAATTCATCTGACGTTCCGGCCAATAAAGCCGGAGGGCTCATCTTTTTCATATTACCGTAGGGAACTGTAACAACCGGCAGGCCCGAGGCAATGTACTCGTAGAATTTAAGAGGTCTTTCTACGCTTCGAATCCGAGGCATATTTTTGAAGGGAATCAATCCCACGTCGGCGTGTTGCAAATAGGGAGGAATTTGCTGATGAGGTCTGGCTCCCAGGAGATAAACGTTATTCGGAAGATCGGCAGGATAGTAGTCTCCTTCGCCAACGATGCAGAAAGAGAAATCTTTTCTATGGCGAGCTACAGCAGTCAGCAGCTCCCAATCAAACCAGACTGGCAGCCCCCCCACAAAAACGGCTCTGGGGCGTGGAATGGACCTGTACTCCTGCGGCTCCGGGAAAGACTGCCAGAACAGATCAACGTCCACTCCATTGGGGAGGAGGTAAACGCCCTCCGCCCTGCCCCTCTTGTTGATCGCTTTAGCGTATAAAGATTCTGAGGCCGCCAGAATGATATCCGCTTTTTGCAATATCTCCGCCTCACATTCGATCCGGCCCTTCGACTCTCTGGGGAATTCCGCCACCAGATCGTTCAAACGATACACCACCAACCTGGCCTTCGCCGCCAGCAGAGGAAATATGCCGCTTCCCCCCGCGTCGAACATGAGCAGATCTATGGAAGAATCAGGCTTTCTGGCATAAGGCGGGAGTCCGGTGAGAGCCAGCCCCCAATAGTTTCTGGCTACAAAATGGCTGTTCAAAAACGGCACCCACCGAAAAGGACGCAGCAGAACCAGGGGAAGGCGACTGACCAGGGTTGATTCCCCACTAGTATATTCCAGGGGGCCTCTAAGGCTTTGGGCGATTTTGCCCAACTTCCAGCCTAACCTCACCGGGCGAGCCAGCGATAACGGGGAGATAGGCTCGGCAATCCATTCAATATGACATCCTTTGGTCAAGAAATGCTCTCCAATAGCATGTATACCTACTTTGCCACGCTCGCTGTTCCACGGGAGATACGATCCCACGACGATATTTTTCACCGTATTAAGCCTCTAACTCTGCGGTGGCCAGGGGCCGTGCCCCAACAGCATAGCCCCTTTCACAGGTTTAACGATTGTACCGGAGACGCTTTGCCCGTTCTTCGGCTGACGACCAGGTAAAAAGCGATAGCTGCGAAGAAGTTCACCGTGTAGGCGATGCTGGAGGCCAGGGCTGCGCCGAACACGCCATAGCGCGGAATGAGCACCAAGTCCAGCACCACCGTCAGAACCAGAGCCAGGCCGGAGTTTATGGAGTTGTAGTGTGGGTAGCCCCGGCCGGCGATCTCGTTGGTCAGCACCTTGGCCCCGCCCAGTAGCACGACGCCTGGCAGCAGCACTAACATCGGGACGTAAGCGCCCATGAAGGCCGAGGAGTAGACAAATTGAATGAGGGGCCTGCCCAGGAGCATCAGCCCCAGCGCCCCCAACGCCGTCAACCCCAGAGTAATGCGGAATACCCGTGGAGTGAAAGTGTTCATCACTTCCGGCTTGGTGGCCGCTGCTTTCGGGAAGATGACAAAGCCCACCGCGTTGGGGAGATACCACAATAGCTCTGCAAATCGCACCGAGACGCTGTAGATCCCCACGCCTACTGGATCCAGGAAGTAGTTCACAACGAACATGTCCAGGCGGTAATTAAAGAACTGGAGCATGTTGCCGATGTGCCCCCGCAGGCCAAAGGACAGGGTGGAACGTATGACAGAAATGTCCCCACCAGGCATAAAAACGCCTCCATCTCGGCGTAGAAGGGCGCCCATGACAATGGAACTTACGGCGCTGGCTCCCAAGTAAGCCAATAGGGCCCCGAGCAAGCCCGCCTGTAAGCCAATGACCAGCAGGGCGGTCAAAGCCAGCGTCAGTGCGCCTTGAACCAGGTTGACGACGTTGATGGTGACAATGCGCTGAAGCCCCTGCAAGATGGTGCTGAAATAGATCCTGAACAGCCCGAAGGGAAGCTCCACCATCGCAAGCAGGACGAGCCAGGTGGGCACCCCTGGCACCAGCACTTCCAGCCAGCCAGTCGCCACCAGCCCACCCACGATGCCAACTCCCAGCACTGTGGCAAGGAGGGCGCACCCTACGGAGTTTGCGGTAAGCTCAGGCACGTCCAGGCGTCGCGAACCTACGAAGTAGACGTTAGCCACGCCAATCCCGCCGTTCAGTAAGATCCCCAGCATATTTGGCACCAGCAGCCCCAGGGCCAGCAGCCCCTTGCCCTCCGGCCCCAGCCAGCGGGCGATGATGGCAGCGGTGGCTATCAGGAGAGCCAGGTGCATTGATTGCATGAGGAAGGTAGCTCCTACCTGACGCCTGAATTGTCCTTGCCAAAACCGTCGCATGGTATCACTTTCTTTCGAATCGACCTCAAGACTTCAAAGACTGATAAACCGTGTGCAATTTTGCTCCCACCGGTTCTGGAGAGAAGCGCTCCATGGCGTATTGGGAAATCTGTTTGCACAAGTACAGATGTAAATTATCAAGCATAAAGTGCAATCCATTGCGCAAAGCATCCACATCGCCTGGGGGCACTAACACGCCAACCTCGTCAGTGATAAACTCTTCAGGTCCACCACAACGGGTAGCCAGGACGGGGGTGCCCGTAGCCAGAGCTTCAGCAGTCACGGCGGAAAAAGTTTCGAACAGGCTGGGCAGCACGAAAAGGTCCGCCCGCCGCATGAATTCCGCCACCTCTTCCCTGGGCTTGAGGCCGTGGAAGGTAATCTTGTCAGCAAGCCCCAAGCCCGCAGCCTGGTGTTCATATCCTGCCCGTGCAGGTCCATCCCCCACAATGTCCAGGTGCCAGTCATCCCGCTGCTGTCGTAACTGAGATAATGCATGGAGCAGGTAAGGCACTCCTTTCTTGTGAGAAGGATCAAGTAGGCTTACAACGAGCAGACGCTTTGACTGACTCTTAAGTTGAGGGGAGAAATCGGGATAAAACAAATGTGTATCCACAACATTAGGAACTACCTGGAATCGGGCCTTTATTCCGTATTCTTCAATTGCTCTCTGCAAAGACTTACTAACCGGCATAACGATATCCGCCTGCCTGAAAGCGAGTCGAGCTTTCCAAACCTCTAATCTCCGTAAGAGTTTCCTTGGAAATTCAGTAAAATGTTCTGTTACCGCCACTGGAATGTGATGAGATTTGCCAATTAAGACAGCAGGTACGGCCGCTGTGTAGACGTGAGCGTGAATGATATCCGGGCGGAAACCCTGGGCCACAATGCGCCGGAATGCCTGCCAGACGCTCCAGGGAGAGATGAAATACGAAGTTTGGGGAATCGGCCACCGCCGATACCAGACCCGATAAGTTGGTATGCCTGCGGTGAGGTTTGCGTCAGGCTCCTGCTCCATCCGCCACAGTCCTTTGAGGTTTGGAGCCGCTCCGGCATAGTGAAGCACGACCACATCGTCGTAGAGGCGCACCGCCCTGGCGTGCTCCCGAACAAATACACCCTCCACCGGCTGCTCTTTGGTGGGATACCAGGCAGTGATAAACAGAACCTTAAAGCGGTCCATAATATCTACCGCCCTCCCAACCGGTCCAGGATATCCACGATCCTTATCGCCGCCCGGCCATCGCCGTAGGGGTTGACGGCCCGCGCCATCCGTTCGTATTGGCCTCTATCTTCCAGCAGGAGGACGGTTTCCCTGACGATAGTGTCCCTGTCTGTGCCTACCACTCTGACCGTACCTGCTTCTACCGCCTCTGGCCGCTCCGTCACCTCCCTCAAGACCAGGACCGGCACCCCCAAACCCGGCGCTTCCTCCTGCAAGCCGCCCGAATCGGTCAGCACCAGGTAGGATTTGCTAATCAGGTGGACGAAGGGCAGATAATCCAGAGGGGGAAGCAGAGAGATGTTATCCACCCCGCTTAATCGAGAATAGACCGTTTCCTGGACGTTGGGGTTGAGGTGGACGGGGTATACGATGTGCACCTGGGAAGGGTAGCGATGGGCCACGTCCCACAGGGCCTGACAGATGTTCTCCAGCGGTGGGCCGAAGTTCTCCCGCCGGTGGGCCGTGACCAGCAGCACTTTTTTATCATTTTTATCAAGGGGAACGTCCCGCAGGGGGCCGCTGGCCGTATTGTACTCTTTTTTCACCGTAGCCAGCAGGGCGTCGATGACTGTATTGCCGGTGACGAAGATGCTCTCGGCGCTTATCCCGCTCCGCAGCAGGTTGTCTCTGGCCTGCTCGGTGGGAGCGAAGTGCAGATCGGAGATGACGTCGGTGACCACGCGGTTGATCTCTTCCGGGTAAGGGTGGTATTTGTGCCAGGTTCTCAGGCCGGCTTCCACGTGGCCGACCGGCACCCGCTGATAATAGGCGGCCAGGCTGGCGGCCATCACGGTGGTGGTGTCGCCCTGAACCAGGAGCCAATCGGGTTTCTCGGCCTTTATGACTTCTTCCAACCTGACCAGCACCTCAGCGGTGAGCTGGGAGAGAGCCTGTTGGTGGCGCATGATGTCCAGATCGTAGTGGGGTTCGATCTCGAAAAGAGCCAGCACCTGATCGAGCATTTCGCGGTGCTGGGCAGTAACGCAGATGACCGCCTCAAAACGGTCGGCCTGGCGGTTCAATTCCCTGACCACGGGAGCCATTTTGATGGCTTCCGGCCGGGTGCCGAAGACAAGAAGAATTTTAAGTTTTCCCAATATATCGTCCCGTCCCACTCCTATTTTAACCACAAAGACACTAAGACACCAAGCTTACATTTATTTCCTTCGTGTCTTCGTGTCCTGGTGGTTTTTGTGGTTTATTAATATGCCCCCTTTCCTTTGATCAATGCTCCCACGGTCTTCCACAAAATTTTGAGGTCCAGGAAAAGGGAATAGTGGCGAATGTAAAAGAGATCGTATTGAGTATTAAGGTGCATGGGCTGGTCACTGCGGCCGTTCACCTGCCACCAGCCGGTGATGCCTGGCGGCACCGCCAACCTTTGACGCTGCCAGGATTCGTATTGCTCGACGATAAAACGTTGTTCCGGGCGGGGGCCGACCAGGCTCATCTCTCCCTTCAACACGTTGAACAATTGCGGCAACTCGTCCAGGCTGGTGCGTCGCAGGAGGCGTCCCGGCCGTGTCACCCGGGGGTCGTCCTTGACCTTGTAAATGGGTCGTCCGTCTTCGTCCACTGCTTCCACCTCACCCTGGGCCTTATCTGCGCCCTCCACCATCGTCCTGAACTTGTACATCCAGAAGAACTTTCCGTTCTCCCCCACCCGCTGTTGCTTGAAGATGACCGGCCCCTCCGAGTCGAGCTTAATGAGCAGGGCGACGAGCAGCATCCAGGGCCACAAAAAGAGGATAGCCAGCGCACTGAGGCTCAGGTCAAAAGTCCTCTTCACCACCCAATCCACGCCCTCGATGACAGGCTCACGCACCCCAATGAGCGGGATGCCCGACACGCTTTCTATGTTGGAGCGAACCATGATCAGTTTGAAGAAATCGGGCACAATCCTGATTCTGACCGGCAAGGTCTGCAAATCGTACACCACCTGCTCGACCCGGGCGTAATCGGCCGAGGGCAGAGCGATGATGACCTCCTGGACCTCTTCCCGCTGGACGATATCAGCCGTGTCGTCGATACGCCCCAGAATGGGCAGGCCCAGCGGCCCTCGCTCGCCCGGCTCTCGCTCGTCGTCGGTGAAGCCCACCAGGCTGAAACCCAGCCCCAACTCCGCTTCCACCGCCTGAGCTATGGCCGCGCCGCTTTCGCCGTTCCCCACGATGAGGACGCGGTTAAGGTGATGTCCCCATTTCTTCAGCAGACACAGGCTGAGCCCGACCCCCAGCCGGAAGGCGGCCAACCAAAACAGGTCCAACAAGAAAAAGTAAAACACCAACAGCCGGGGCACGTCTCGGAAGGAGAGGTACAACGCCCCAGAAAAGACAAAAATAGCGGTGGGAACGGCGATAAGCAAGGTCTTGGCTTCACCGACAGGGTTGGTCGCCCGCCTGATATTGTAAACGGATAGGGCCGTAAAAAACAGGGGCCAGATAAGGGCCACCATGACGTGAATGTAAGGGTTGAGGAAGGTATCAGTGGGAAGGATAGGGCGACCAAGAGGAACGTTAAGCCGGATCACGTCGGCAAGATAGAGAGCCAACTGCGTCAGAAGCATATCCCCTACGAAAAGCAGGACGATAACGTTTGTAAATTTTTTCAACATCTGTGCCCATCCTCCGGTTAGAACAGCAGCTTGCAGAAAACCACGTGTTGCAAGCAAGCAATGGATTAGCCTTACTTCTTATCATAATCCATTATACACAATTTTAGACATCGCTGTCAATGAGAAATTGGTACCGGTTAAGATGGGGGCCCCGGCGATGAGAAGGAAGCGCGTATACGTTCCCAGCCGAGATGCAAAACGGTGTAGGCCGCTTTGACGATTTCCTGGCGAGATATCTTGGAGGCACCCCGCTGCCTGTTGTGGAAAATGATGGGCACCTCGCCCACCTGGTGGCCCAGCCCCTGACATTTATAGAGCATCTCTATTAAAAAGGAGTAGCCGTCTGAGAAAATCTGATCGAGGGCGATGGATTCCAGGGTCTGGCGTCGATAGCAGCGAAACCCCGCCGTGCAATCGTGGGCCTGCAAGCCCAAAACCAGCCGGGCAAACACATTAGCCAGACGACTGAATAAGCGCCGCCTGAAGTCGCAACCCTCCGTCCCTCCGCCATCGACGTAGCGTGAACCGATGACCAGATGATAAGTGTTGGCGCCCTCTATAAGATGGGGAACGTAGCGGGGATGGTGGGAGAAGTCGGCGTCCATCGTCAGGATACGCTCCGCTCCCAGGGCGAAGGCCCGTTTGAAACCGGCGATGTGGGCCGTGCCCAACCCCATTTTGGAGGGGCGATGGATGACGTGCACCTCCTGGTAACGGGCGGCCAGCGCGTCGGCGATGTCCCCTGTCCCGTCGGGCGAGTTGTCATCAACGATGACGACCTGCGCTCCTATCTCCAGCCCGATGATTCCCTCGACCAGAGAAGCGATGTTGTCGCTCTCGTTATAAGTGGGGATGACAACAGCCGTTTTTATCTCCTGACCCCCTGCCCCGACCTTATGATGCAACCTTCCTCCAAATAAATCCGCCGGCGGCGATGATGCCCCAGGCCGCCAGACTGACGAGCAGGCCCACCTGGAACGAAAGGGGCCTGTACTCGAAAAGCACCGCGTGGCTCCCCGCTTGCAAGGGCACCGCCTTGAAGGCGTAGTTGGCCCTGAGGATTTCCACCTCCCGGCCATCGACGTAAGCCCGCCAGCCGGGATAGAAGGTATCGCTCAGAACCAGATAGCCATCCTGCTCCAGGCTGACCTCTATTTTAACCCGATTTGGGCTGTAATGCAAGGATCGGACCTCGGCGACCGGCTGCCCGGTTTCCTCTAGCAGGTGCCTGGCACTTTCAGAAGTGCCGGGCACCTTTTCCAGGAGAACCTCACGGCCAGGGTCGAAAGCAGAACCCATCAGTTCGGACAGGAGCTCCCGGCTATCGGGTACGATCCGGGCCTGCGATACGACGTAGGCGCGGGGCAGAGCCCGGTCGTGACGGTAGATGTGCACCCTGTCCCCGTCCACAAAGACCGGGGCCAGGTCGGCTACTGCTCTATCGTTCAGGATGTAGCGGACGTTCATCAGGCCCAGCAGCCGCAGGGCCAAGGGGGGCGGCGCTTCCCCGATGGCCTCCATCAGATCGAGATAGCGGCCGACCTGAAGGGGGTCGTCGTTGCTGGCGCTATAGATATTTTCCAGCACGCCCAGGTTAGGGATAAGCGTTTCCCGCAGCCCCAGCAGGTGCTCGACCTCCTCGGAGCCAAAATCCTCAAAGCTAAAGTAACGGTCGAATTTAACCCTGTAAGCAAAGGACTCCCTGGGGTCGGGGGCTTCAAAAGCAAAGGTGCGGAACGGTTCCGGGTCCTCCCTCAGAAAAGCGCCGCTGGCGGTAGTGGCCCGATACAGCTCCGGCCCGGTGGTGGGATTGAGCTCGTAGCCAAAAAGCATCAGATCGACGGCGATGAAAGCTACGACCAGCGTTTGCCATCGTTCGATCTGGGCGGTCTCCCTCGCCATCCAGCCCCGCAGAGATAAGAGGCCCACCGAGATGATGAGCGTAAGGGCGAAGCGGCCCAGGGCGTCGATAAAGGTCACCTTTACCGCAGGCAGCAGGAAGCGAGCGATTACCGCCGCCAGCAGCACAGCCAGGCCGACGACGATGGTGTAACGGCGCACCCTGGACGGCCCCACCGGCGGCCTGACCAGAAAAAGCTCGGCCCCTACGCCGGCCAGGAGCGCTGCTCCCAGGGTGTAGAGATACAGAAAACGAGCCGGGGCCTGGAACAGGCCAAACCCAGGCCCCCAACGAAAAAGAAGAGGATACAACGGCAGGTTCTCACCCATCGCCAATAGCAGAGAGACGAGACAAAGAAGAGCAAAAAACGGGATAAGAGATAAGAGCCCGGGGGCTAAGGGCGGACCGCCCGGCTGGCGGCGGGACCTGGCCCAGAAAACTACCGCCCCCAGCGCGAAGATCAGGGGCAAAAGGCCAATGTACCCGCAATCCTCCCAGTAATTGCCGTAGCCCCAATAGTCGCCGTGGGCAGGGTGGCCGAAGAAATCGGGCGCCAGCAGGGTGATCAGACGCCAGGGCCAGAAGGAGTAAGTCATGGCAAAGTCGTATTCGGCCCCGCTGCTGCGCTGGGAGAGGCGGGTTAACTCCAGGGTGGGCAACACCTGAATGGCCGCCGCCGCCAGACCGACCAGCACGGCCAGGGCGAAAAAAAGCCAGATCCGGAATCGGAAGTGGAGCGGTTTATCCCGCCGCCAGCTTCGGTAAAGCACGTACCAGCCCAGCGCCCACAAGCCGTAATACCAGAGCTGGACGTGACCGGCCAGTAAGCCCAGCCCCAGAGCCGCGCCCAGCAATAGAACCCTCACCGGGGAACACTGGCGGACCAGACGCTCGGCTAAAAAGAAAAATAGAGGAAGCCAGGGAACGGCATTGGCCATGCTCAGGAACCCCAAACGGGAGAGGAGAAAACCGCTGAACATGTAGCTCAAAGCCGCGACCAGACCGGCGAAGCGGCCCAAACCGACGCTCCTGGCGTACAGATACATGAACAGACCGGCCAGGGCCACGTGCACGACCACCGAGTAGCCCATAGCTCGTTCGACAGGGACGAGCAGGTATATAAGGTTGAGGGGATAAAAAACAGCCGATTGCAGGTTGGCAGCCAATGGCGTGCCGTTCCCCACGTAATGGTTCCACAAAGGCACCGCCCCGGCCCGCATCATCTCCACGGCCACCCGCCGCCAGGGGTAGAACTGGAGCACAGGCGTACCCCAGTAGAGCACCCGCCCCCCCAAAATCAACTTCCAAAGCAAAACGAGCGGCAAACCACAGATGACAACCAGCGGTACCCAGCGTTTTTTAGACACCTGATCGCTCCCCATCACTCACTGGCTTTTTATGAGAAAAAACATCCCTCCACAGATGCAGGCCACCCCTAAGATTCGGATCCAGGTGACCGTTTCGCCGAACACGAAAGCCCCGACGAGCAGGGTAAATATGTAACTCAGGCTCATCATAGGAAAAGCCATGCTGAGATCGAGCTTGGACAGCACGTCCAGCCACAGCACGGCGCTTATACCATAGATGGCAAAGCCCAGGATGATGTACGGCGTGCGGAATATCTTCCAAAAATTGTCCCACACCGCCCCACCCAAAAAGTCGATGCCGCCAATCTGGTTCAAACCGATCTTCAACAGCGTTTGTCCCGTCACCAAAAGTATCATACAGAATACCGCTAACATGAGAATTTTGAACATCGAGAATTTGCCTCCCGAAATAAGATTTGGACAACCTGCCTGGGATTTAAATCCCAGGCTAAAAGCTGAAGCAAGCTAAAGCTTGCTGTTTGATAATACATATTGGAGTGCGCTTCAGCGCACCCAGGCTATCAGCCTGGAGATTTGATCTCCAGGCCATAGCGCCAGAGAGACAGGCCCGAAATCCCCACCAGCAGGGCCAGCAACAGAACGATGACCAGGATAGCAGGCGTTAGGATGCCCAACAGGTACAAATGAACCCACCAGAAATCAGGCACGTTCAAGCGCAAAAATTCGCTCTGCCAAAGGAGTTGGTCGCTCATTGCATTGCTGAACTCTTCATGGCCGATGACCGTGCTTCGTTTCTCGGCCAGGATGTTTTTTATCTCTGCCCGCCCCTCTCCACTGGCGAACAGCCGCCCCACCTCTAGCGTCATGGGCCACTGTTGGATAACGGGCGAAAGGTCGGGCTGGTAGATGGACCTGTCGTAGAAATCGGCTGGATATCGTTCGCGCAAGGATATCAGATAGCGGGAGTGATCGACCAGGAGGGCCGGAGTCTGGATGAGCAGACCGGCCACGAAAAGGAGAGCCATCGCCGTCCTGGCTCCCCTCACCCTTTCGTCTTCCAGCAAAGGACCGATGGACAGCACCAGGCCAGGCACGGCGGGCAACAGGAAGCGCGGCCCCCAGTTCCACCCCCCGGTCCAGAAATCGTAAGAGGCGTGGAAGAGCAGGTAAGCCAAAAACAACCAGGCAAAAAGTAAGCTTTCAGCCCGACGCTCCGGGTCCAGGCAAAGGACGATCCAACCCACCACAGAGAGGACCAGCACAGGGTTGTAGATGAAAAAGCCCTTGCCCGAACTGAACAGCAGGCCGTACAACCCCAGGGTGAAAGGGGTGGTCCAGGCCACTTCCGTGTAGCCCGTTTCAAAGACCGAGCCGAAGCGGGCCAGGTTGTACCCCGCGGTCAAAAGCAGAGCGCCGGCCACCGGGCCCAGAAAAAGGTTCAGACGACGGACGCCCCTGGCTTTCCAGCCCCCAATAAACAGAAGGTACAGACCAAAGGCCGGCAGGGCGATCAACGAAGCCATTCTGAATAGAATGGCGCCCCCCAGGCAAACGCCGGCGAGCAGCAGCCATCTTTCTTCCCGCTGGCGGCGATAACGATGGGCAGTGTAGGCCGCGCCCAGCAGCAAAAAGGTGGTGGCCGGCTGGCTGTAGAAAGTATGGTTGTAGGCCCAGGCCATGGTGCTGAGGCCATAGGCCAGGCTCAACCACAAAGCGCCCGAAAACCCCAGACTGCGGGCGAAAACGAAGATCAGCCAGCAGGTCAGGGCCGTGACCAGCGGGTTGAACAGGGCCACGCACAGCCTGGCCGCGTACTGCGAACCCCAAACCCGCCCCACCAGGTACAGCGGCACCACCGCCAGCGATTGCCCCAGGCCATACTTGGAATAGGTGTGTCCACCCCGGCCGGGCGTGGCGTAGTTGGTGAGGAAGCTATAGCCTTTGGTGGGCAGCAGCCCCTCGAAGCGGTGGCTCATTTCTTCCAGGGTGACGGTTTCCTGCTCGACGGCGATTTCGCCCCGCTCGACCAGATTGCTGGTAACGCGGTACATGGTTTCTTCGTCGCCGGAATCTATGCGCCCCGCAGCGGTCAGCGCGTACAGGGCCAGGAAGAAAAGTAACAGCCAACACGGATTTGGTTCACGGATTTCACGGATTAGTTCACGCTGCGATTCGCTCATAGCTCGCCCTCCACGCTGTAGATCCCCACCTGCGGGTTATGGTAAACTCTTCGTAGAAAAGGTTTCTCCTGACCGTCAAAATCGCCTAACTCTCGCTCCTGCGGGCCGTAGAAAACGTAGTCTATGCCGTACTCTTCCAGCATTCGGCGGCGGAAATCGTCCGTGGCCCCGGCCCCGAAAAACTGCTCCACCAGGGCCGCTTTAGTCTGGTAGTCTACGGTCTCCGTGCCCAACCCGATGAAAACCCGCGCCCGGACGCGGGTGGGCAGATAGTTGCCCGTGTGGTAGGCCGTGAGCACCACCTCGGAGGGTGCGGCGTGGGCGGCCAGCCAGTCGAAGGCTTCCACTTCACCCCCGGTGAGGAAAATGGGCGACTGTTTGCCCAGCACGGCCAGGGTCAGCCCGCCGATGAGCAGGAAGTGGGATGGAGTGGTGATGAACACCGTGGCCCGGGCCGCCAGGCGTCGCATCCTGGAGCGGGTGTAACGCCTGAAACGCGTGGTCAGCCAATCCACCACCCGCGAACGGTTCAGGGCCGGCAGAAGGTAGCGCACCAGGCCCCAGGTAGCCAGCAGACAGAGCGGAATTTGCAGGCCCTCGATCAAACGTCGCTGCATCTTGAAAGGAAAGTACAGGGCCGGAAAGACGATGACCACCCAGCAGACGAGTAAAAGCCCCCGCTGGTCGGCGCGTTTCCACAGGTAGCGCGCCCCGGCCACGGCCAGGAGCAAGACCAGGGCGTAGCCCAGAACGTAGTGCAGCGGGTGGGGCGAGAGGGTATAGCTCTGCTCGCGCCAGGCCCGAAAGGCCGGGTTGAAGCTGAAAACGTACAGGCTGTAGCACAGGTAAGGGGCGGCGGGCAAAACGACGATCAGCAGGTGTGGGACGTGCTCCCACAAAAGCCGTCGCCGCCGCCAGCTCAGAAGCAGGGTATAGCCGCCCAGCACCGTGCCCACCACAGGCATGGTGTAGGGATGCACCAGGCTGACGGCCAGCCCGATCAGTCCGGCCACGATGCTGTAACGCCAGACGCCGCTTTCCAGGCCGCGCCGGGCAAAAAGAAAAGTCCACAGTATCAGGGCCTCCGACAGACACAGGTGTGGAAAGGCGAAAATCACCAGCAGGGCAAAGGCGTCCGGCACCCAGAAGTCAATAGGCGCCTCGCCGAACACCCTGGCCCGCCCGCTCAACCACACCAGCCAGCCCAACCCGCTGGAAAAGACCACCATCAGAAAGCTCAACCGCCGCACCGCACGCCAGGCGGTGAAATGCGAAATGAAAACGTACACCGTGACCAGAAAGAAAGGGGCCAACGCCAGCCGGGCCAGGTGATAGACCAGCAGAGACGAAAGGCCGCTTAAGGCCACCACCTTGCCCAGAAGCAGGTAAAAAGTGAAGACGAGCGCTCCCTGGTGGTCCTCCGAGGTGTAGGGCAGGTGGAAAAGCCATTGGCCCCAGGCTCCCTGTTGCATCTTGGCGACGTAGGAGTTACAATCCTCGACGTTGTAGACGAAGCCGCCGAAAGGCATTTCCGGCGAGGATAAGTACAGGCCCAGGAGATAGGGCGCGCCGGTCAGGGCCAGGGCCACCAGCGACCAGCCCAACACCCATACAATTTCGTTTGGCATAACACGTCCACGTTTTGTCATTTCTGGTCACGAATCGATTTACGAAGGCGGAGCAGATATACGATCAGGCACACGACCAGGCCCGCCAAAGTTGTTAACGAAATCCAAAGCCCGACCTTGAACGTCCAGGGTTGGTAAACTAACTGCACTTTGTGCGGGCCGGGGTCGAGGTACAGGCCGCGCAGGATGTAATCTGCCCGATATAGCGGCACAGCCCGACCATTATCGTAGGCCCGCCAGCCGGGATACCACATCTCGCTGAGCACCAGGAAACCCGCAGCCTCCAGCTCGACTTCGACCACCATTTCGTTGGGCGTGAGGCGGATAACAGTGGCCTCCTGGAAGGGGCCGGAGCCGTCCAGGTCACGGCCTCCCTCCACCAGGGCCAAAGCTCCCGGCTCGAAGTCGGCAGTCAGGGCGTCCAGCGGGACAACTGAAGCGGCGCGCGCCCGGAACACGACGAAGGCGCGCGGCAGAGCCAACCTGTTCTCGTAGACGTGGGTGCGGCCTATCTGCTTTTTCAGTTCCAGGTGCTCGCTCTCCATTGGAAATTCCATTGAAAATTCAATCGGAAATTCG
The DNA here is from genome assembly GCA_964646625.1 of uncultured Anaerolineales bacterium. GTDB lineage: Bacteria > Chloroflexota > Anaerolineae > CAZYHC01 > CAZYHC01 > DAOULT01. The sequence continues at coordinate 4,459 of CAZYHC010000031.1, read as the reverse complement.
GCAGCCAGGTAACGGGCGTTCAAGAGTCCCAAAAGAGCCAGGTTGGGCCGGGTGTGGCGGTGAGCCTCGGCAATCTCCTGGCCCGCAGGGAAGGGCGGGATGGTGACGCTGAACCCTTCCAGGGGATAGCCCCCGGCCAGGGACATGAACTCGTCGTAGCGGGCCAGGTGCACCGGCTCGACGCCGTCCACCAGTTGGAGGCCGAAACGGGCGGCCACGTGCTGAGGGAGGCTGTAGCTGGGAGAGTAGACGCGGAAGATGCCCGGTTGCCCGGCCAGGTACTCGGCCACTTCCTGCTGGGGGGCAAAGGCTTCTGCCTGGCTCTTAAACAGCAGCAGGGGATGGTCAAAGGACCACAGGTCCAACAGGAGAACGACGATCATAGCCGCTCCCAGGCTCCTGACACTTCGGAAGTACCAGCCGCCTTCCGCCACTAGAATGACGAGGCCGATGCTCAACAAGGGAAAGAAGGCCAGCCCTACCGTCCCCCGCGACACCTGGCCGTAAAGGGCCATAAACCCCCCCGCCAGCAGCAGACAGACCACGATCGCCGAAATCCCCACCAGGGGCAGCCTTCTGCGGGCACGGAAACTCCATTTTTTGATAGTCAGAGCGTCGAACCCGTACCCGGCCAGCACGGCCACCGCCAGCGCCACGAGAAAAACGGCCCGTGACGGCGTTCTCATCCAACTCAGGCCCGGCAGCAGATAATAGACTATCGCGAAGAGGGGGGTATTGATCCCCAGGGTGAAAATCAAACAAAAGAGAGCCAGGCCGCCAAAAAAGAGGACAGGACGACTCCGCTCATGCACCAGGGCCAGCAAAGCCAGCACCAGGGGCAGAAAACCCAGATAGATGGTCAGCTCGTGCCCGGCCTTGCTGCTGGGCAGAAACAGCCCCACGAAGAGGGTCAAAGGCGAGAGGGAGTAGGCCGAAGCCTGGCCCAGGCTCAGGACGCGGTTACTGTAAGGGGCCATCTCCACCAGGGGCAGGATTTGCACCGCTCCCAGCAGGACGAACACCAAAGGGATGGGAATCAGCACCTTAAGGGATTGGGTCAGCCACCTGTCCGCCCGTCGGGAGGCCCACGTCTGAACCAGGCTGTAGGCCAGCAAGGCGTAGGCCGTGTAGATGAGAAGCTGGGTGTGAGTGGCGGCCTGCAACGCCAGCGCCAGCCCGGCCAGCAGCGAGTATAAGACATCCCCTTTGCTCAGCGCCAGGTGGGTGAAAAGAAAGGCCCAGGGCAACCAGGCCAGCGTGCCGACCATGCTGACGTGCCCTCCGGCTACGTGGGCCGCCAGCTTCCCGGTGAACATAAAACTCAGAGCGGCGATGGTGGAGGCCGGGCCAGAGGCCCCTAACCCCTGACGCATGAAAAGGTACAGGCCCGCTCCTGCCAGAAAGACGTGTATGATAAAGAGCAGGTTGAAGGCCACATTGAGGGGCAGGACGAGAAAAACCAGGTTGAGCGGGTAAAAGAGCATGGCCAGTTGATTGCTCATGAGCGGCATACCGCTAAGGATCAAGGGCGTCCAGAGGGGGAATTGCCCGTAACGCTCCAGGGTCTCGGTCAGCAGTCGTTCCTTCGGCCAGTGGATGACAGTCAGGTCCGAATGTGGGGAAAAGGTAGGGTAGATCAGGCTGCTCGGATGTAGAACGGCAGGCAGAAAAAAAAGGCCGCTCAATGCCAGCAACAGGGCGATGAAAAAAAGGTCACTGTCCGCTCGGGCTCGCATCTGCATCCTCTATTATCAAATCGTTGTCCACCAGGGCCTGGTAGATAGCGTCGCTGAAGAGCTGGTGGGCGAAGGCGTTGGGGTGCGCGTCCCAGGGCGTGACCCACAGCGAGGTGCCGTCCAGCCCCTGGTTCTGAAAGTAGGGAAGCGACTCCACGACCAGCATCCCGCTCTGGAGGCCGAGGTCACGCACCTGCCGGTGCTCCTCCAGAAAAGGGTAGCGGTCGAAATCTCTTGCCATCACCGGGGACAACACCAGCAACACTTTGATCCCCAGTTCGCGGCCCACCTCGGCTATGCCCTTCAGGGCAGCGACGAATTCCGGCCAGCCCTCGTTCCGCGCCGGGTCGTACAGGACTTTCAGGTAATCGACGTAACTGGATTTTAAACCGGAGCCCTCCAGGAAGAGGCTGTATCTGAACCTGATAAAGAAATAAAAATACGACCAGGCCAGCCGTTCCTCCAGGAGGGGCGGCAGGAGCGAAGCCAGAGCGTAGGTACGGGTGTTTTCCACTGGCTCGGGGTCGTTCAGGGAAAAGCCGACGATCAACATATCCGGTTGGTACTTAAGACCTTCAGTTCGCAAAAACTCCAGTTCCTGGGTGGTGTTCCAGGCCTGCCGTCCGCAGTTGATGACCTCGAACCGGGGATCGAGGGCAGCCTCGTTCAGCCTTTTCTCCAATTTTTTCAGATAGGTGTCCTCCAGAACCACGCCCTGACCAAAGGTGGTAGAATCGCCCAGCCCCAGAATTCTGAAAACGCCGGGGGGCTTCTGGTAAGGATATTCGTAGTCTCGCAGGCCGCGCGAGTTAAAGGAGTAGTGCGTCTCCTCCTGGCTATAGCGGGCGCTCCAAAAAAATCGGGTGGCGGCCTCAGCCAGCGCGCAGGCGAAAAGGAGACTGAAGAGCGAGAGCGCAAAGTTGACCAGCAGGCGCTTTTTATCCATTTTTTACCCATCGCCTCTTAATAGCTCGTAGTAGCGATTTCAATCTTTACCTTCGTGGTCGAACGACTAAAGTCGTCACTACAAATCCGAACGTTTATCTGAACATCTATAGATCGTCACCAGGTCGTTACGGTAGACTGCGGTCAGAAAGGGCAGGCCCTCCAGGTCCGCGCCCGACGCTCTCTCCTGCGGCCCATAGAAAACGTAATCGACGTCGTAGCGTTCCAGGATTTCCCTCCGAACCTGGGCCTCGGTTTCCCTGGCGAAGAAAGTTTTGACCTGTGCCCTCTTTTCCTCAGCCTCTATGGTCTCGAAGGGATGGCCGTAGAGCACGCGGTTTCCGGCCCAGGCAGGGATGAGCAATCCGTTACCGGGAAAGGGAAACGGCCCCGGCGAATCCTCTCCGGGCGAGGCCAGCACCACTTCGTGAGGAGCAGTGTTCTCGCGCAACCAGTCCAGAGCTTCTTTCTCGGCTCTGTATACGTGCAAGGGGTGTTCGTGACGGGCCGCTCCGCCCGTGGAGGCGACGAGCAACAGGATATTGGTGGGCAGGGTCAGGGCGATGATCACGTTCCTGAGCAGAGGGCGGCGTGGCAGGAGGTAGCGGCACAGTCCCACGGCGGCCAGGATGCACAACGGGATGTGCAAGCCAGTAACCAGACGCCGTTGCAGGCTGAAGGGCGCATAAAGCAAGGACACGTTGACCACCACCCACGTTGCCAGCAAGAGATTACACCGCTCCCGTATAGACCAGACCAACCCCGCCAGGGCCAGCACGAACACCAGCCCGTAGCCGAGGGCAAAATGCCAGGGCGGCGGCGAGAGGGTCAGGTTTTGCGCTGCCCAGGCTTTCATAGCCGGGTTAGAGGTGAAGACGTAAAAATCGTAAATGATGAGCGGCACGGTCACCACCCCGGAAGCTACAGTGATGATAACTTCCAGGCGGGGGAAACGTTTATCCATTATCCAGCGCAGGGCGAGGTAGCCGCCCAGCACGGCGTAAATGGTCAGCAGGCCAAAAGGCTGGATCACGGCCAGCAAAAAAGAGGCCAGACAGGCCCACCACAGCCGCCCTTCGACCACGTGGGCGAAAATCAACAGCATCAAGGCCACGACCAGCGGAAAGTGTGGGTTGGTGAAGATGGCGTAAAAGGTGACGGCTTCCGGTATCCATAGGTCGGGGGTCAGCAGGAAAGGAGAGGCCAGCCAGCCCAGCCCCGAAGAAAGGCCGATCAGTAAGAAAGCAGTTCGCCGCTCGCCGATGTCTTCCAGGAACAGCGCGGCGAAACGGTAAGCCACGAGCAGCAAGAAAACGCCGCTCAGCACGCGGGCCAGGTGATAGACCAGAATCAGCGGCAGGCCAGTCCAGGCCGCAAGGTGCCCCAGAAACAGGTAAAAAGTGTAGATGAAGGCGCCAGGGTGCTCCTCCGGCGTATAGGGCAAATGAAAAAGCCACTCTCCGCGCGCCCCCTGACGCATCTTGGCCAGGTAGGAGTTACCGTCGTAGGGGTTGACGATCAGCCCGGTATAGAACGTGTCGGCCGGAGTGCTGAGCCAGGCGTAGAGGTAGGGCAGACAACTAAGCCCCACGATGAGTACGGCCCACGCCAGTGCCCAGCGGCTCTCTTTTTTGCCGACGGCTATTCCAGGCATTTATACCTCCCCTCTGCAAAATCGTCCTTAATTTTATCACATTTTCGTCTTTTTACAAGTGGGAAAATCCGTGAGCGTATCACGTTGGGGACAAAGGTGGAAGGGTGGGTAACCACTCACCTCA
>CAZYHC010000030.1:0-58144 GCA_964646625.1 uncultured Anaerolineales bacterium | reverse complement strand
TGGCTCATGTAGTTTTTAAAGAGCAAGTTTGTCCACCATCATCTTGACGAATACAGAAAAAGGCCAAAAAAGGAGGAAAAAAGAGGAGGGGAGATAAAATGCCACTTATTCAGGATAAGGATAAAGAGCGCGTCCGTCAGATGTTCGAAGAGGGATTGGTCGAGCCTGTCAGGCTGGTGATGTTCACCCAGACCATTGAGTGTCAGTTCTGCGCCGAGACTCGCCAGTTGGTGGAGGAAGTGGCGGCCTTATCGGACAAGGTGTCGGCCGAGATCTACAATTTCATCACCGATGAGGGCCAGGCCCAGGAATACGGGGTGGACAAGATTCCGGCTATCGCCATCATCGGCGCCAAGGACTATGGGGTGCGTTACTATGGCCTCCCTTCAGGCTATGAGTTCACTTCCCTGATCGAAGACATCATCGACGTGTCCAGGGGCCAGTCAGGGCTGATGCCTGAGACCAAAGAAGCGGTGACCGCTATCGGTGAGCCCGTACACCTCCAGGTTTTTGTCACCCCCACCTGACCTTACTGTCCCCAGGCCGTGCGCCTGGCTCATAAGTTGGCCCTCGAGAGCGACCACATCCGGGCCGATATGGTGGAGGCCATGGAGTTCCCTCACCTGGCTATGAAATACGGGGTCATGGGCGTGCCGCGTACCGTGATCAACGAGCAAACTCACATCGAAGGGGCGGCGCCAGAACCGATGTTTGTGGCCGGGATATTGGAGGCGTTAGGGCTGGCGGCCCCATCCCACGAGCATCATCACCACTGAGAGTTGAACGGGACTCGACTCCAGGGCAGCAGAAAGCGAAGCCAGGTGCTTCGTTTTTTTATGGCCCTCGTCCAGGCCCCTTCTGCGCTTGACAGGTCAGTTTCTCTCTGGTAAAATGCAGGCGCGTGTATCCCAAAACGTAAATACGAAAAGGAGGCAGATTATGGCTGGGAATGCTCTTTCCCCCGGTCGTGTGGGAGAAATCGCGACCAGGATTATCGAAGAGACCTTACCGCTGGTAGACCTTAACGTTAAGGTCGAGCCTGAGGAGTACCGAGCGCGGTGGGGCAGAGTGCAGGCCGCCATGAAGGAGCAGGGCTACGCTCTGGCCTTTGCCTGCGGCAGTGAATTGGACCGTTCCGACATTGCCTGGCTGGCTGGGGTCTTCGATCCCATCATCGAACGCTACGCCATTTTTATCCCCGCCGAGGGAAGGCCGGTGGTGCTGGCCGGTTCTGAGGGGGGCCACGTCATCGAAGAGGCGACGGAATTCTCTGGCGCGCACATCGCGCTCCTCATGGAGTTCCAGATTTCTGACGAGGAGTACCGCCACGCCAGGTTCCGCACTCTGGGCGAAGTAATGGGCGACATGGGGCTGGGGGCCGGCCCGCACCGGGTGGCGGTCCTCTCCAGCCCGGAATTTATTCCTCACGGCCAGGTAACGATACTCCAGGAAAAGTTTGGGGCCGACCACGTCCAGTTCGACCCCTTGCTCCTGCAATTGATCAAGTACGAGAAGTCAGATACCGAGTTAGCCATCGCTCGACAGGCCAACATCATCGCCGACGCCGCTTTCCGGGCCATGCTGGCAGTCACCGTGCCGGGCATGATGGAGATCCAGGTGGCCGGGGTAGGGGACTTTGTGATGCGCGAGTTGGGGGCGCAGCGGGCGGGCTTTCCCACCATCGTCACCTCCGGGGAGCGAGGCTACACGGTCATCGGCCCGGCCAGCACCAAGGTGATCGAGAAGGGAGACATGGTCTCCCTGGGGATAAGCCCTACTTTTAACGGCTATCACGGCATCATCAGGCGCACGGTGCGGGCCGGAGCGGACTTCACTCCCGCTCAAAAGGAGTTCATCTCGGCCACGGAAGGGCTTTACCACGCCGTCATGAAAGCCACCATCAAGGCCGCCGCCCAAGGGCTGCCCTCCAAAACCATCGATCAGGCCGGCAAAGCCTATCTGGAAAGCTTAAAGCTGACCACCCTGGACGGTCGGCAGATCACCCCTATGGAGCCTTACACCTTCATCCATAACACCGGCTGCTCCGAGTGCCAGGAGGGATACGGGGCGGTGACCCCCTATACAGATTACCCGCTGGGAAACCAGGTGCTCCTCATGATAGATACGGCCCTGCTGGGCTTCGAGGAATGGGGGAAGCCTACTTTTGGGGTGCTGTACGCCGTGGTTGAAGACGCGTTCTGGAAGAAGGGCCGTCAGGTGGGCGTCTTCAATCGCCTGCCTCTCAACGTGCAACACTTGGTCGGCAACGATGACCCGCTGGGCAAGAACATCAATCCCTATTACCAGGAGCCGCCTGTGGGCTAATTCCCCCGTTCTTTTCGACTAATTTTGGGATAGGTTCTTGGTTATGGCCTCGTCGAGAGCGACCAGGACGGAGTGGCTGGCCGTCAGCCCCAACTCGGCCAGGGCCAGGAATATCGCTCCCGTCAGGGGTTGAAAGAGGGGATCGACGATCTTGGCGCGGGGGGCGGCCTTTTTGAGGGCGGCTTCAAAGGCTTCGCGCACCGGGCGGGAGTGCCGGAAAACGCCGCCTACCGTAGCTACGGAGGCCTCCGTCTCGATCAGGTCCAGCCGTCTGAGCACACTCAGGGTGGTGTTAGCCAGGTCCTGACCGGCTTGTTGCAGGATGTGGCGGGCCACTTCGTCTTCGTCCTCTTCGGCGGCCTCTGTAACCAGCGGGGCCAGGGCCGCGATGTAATCGGGCAGCACGTCCTCGGCGTATACTTTCTTCACCAGGCCGTTTATGTCCCGCAGCCCCAGGTGCGCGATCAACCTGTCCGTCAGGGAGGTGCGGAGGCCTCGACCGTCGTGAGCGCGCATGGCGGCCCCTATTGCCCGGCGACCGATATCGTAGCCACTCCCTTCGTCGCCCAGGAAATGACCCCAGCCGTCAGCCCGACACCTCCGGCCACGACGGTCACGGCCCATAGCGATGGCCCCTGTGCCGCTGTTGATCACCGCCCCAGGCGCTCCGGCCAACGCTCCGGCCAGGGCAATGACCATATCGTTGTCCATCAAGATCTGTTCGGCCAGGTTAAGGCTCTCTACAGCAGGCTGCACGCTCCCGTAGTCATCGGGCACATCCAGGCCGGCCAGCCCCAGCCAGACCACTGCTACTGCACGGGGAGCCAGCCCGGCCTGATCGAAGGCCCGGCGAGCGGCAGCCGCGATCTCCTGCCGGGCGGCCTTCTTTCCGACCCAATGGTAATTGCTGGGCCCACCGCGCCCCAAACCCAGAAAGCGACCGTTCTGGTCAGCCAGACAGGCCAAAGTCTTGGTGGCTCCGCCGTCTATCCCCAACACATATTTCATGATGTCCGTTTATATATCTAAAGGCAGCAAAGTGCCCGGTTGTATCCTGCCCCACGCTCTGTAGCGCACGAACCCCTCGGCGTAAGCTACCCCACACTGGAGCCCCCGGAACTTGGCTATGGTGGTCACGAAATCGATGATGTCGATATTATCGTGTTCCTGTAGCCAGATTAACTGGCTCTGGTGCCTGGTCAGCATCAGGTGTTTGATCTCGATGGTGTCAGAGATGTCCACGTACTCGGTGGGCAGGAAATCGACCCCCGCCAGAGTGTCCATGAAGTAGATAGGTGGTATCTTCTCGTGGAAATCGTGCTCGGTTTTCATGTAGGGTACCGAGGCCATAAAAGTGGCATCTATCATCAGTTTGCTGACCACCACGTGATCGCTCATGTAGTCGTTGGGATGGTGGGTAATGACCACGTCCGGTCGGGCCACACGCACCATGTCCACAAACTTCAGCAGGGTCTCCTCGTCGGCATATACCTCCCCATCGGAAAGGCCCATCGCCATCGATTCGGCCCCGATGATGGCTGCCGATTCTTCCGCCTCCTTTCTCCGCGTCGCGGCCAGTTCGTCAGAGGGGATGTGGAAGTGTCCCTTATCGCCACGAGCGGCGTGACACATCACCACCTCGTGGCCCAGTCTGACATATTTGGCCAGAGTACCGCTGCATAGAATCTCCAAATCGTCGGGATGGGCTCCTACCGCTAAAATACGCATTTCTCGCTCCCTCCTTAGTTGTTAGTTATGGATCAGGTTGACCTGGCTTTACATGATACTATAAAGCAGGAGCAACTGTCAAGCCTCTTCCGTTAAAGAACAACCTGTGATATAATATGAGTGGCATCGAGTTCCCACAAAGGAGGCTCCTCCATGAACCGAGCATTGTTAAGCTTAGGGATGCTGCTTCTGGCCCTTATCGTCGGATACGCCCTTATACCTCCTCCCATAGCCGCCCCGTCTGCCGAATCAGGGGCGCCGATCGTGACCCCAGAGCCCGCCCTACCTACCCCGGTAGTGACCGCCGTTTTCACCCTGACGGTATCCCTGACTCCCACCCCGGCCACCACCGTAAGCTGGGGAGCCGAGACCACCAACTTGCTCCTGCTGGGCAGCGATAAACGAAAAGAAGTGGATGGCACCTGGCGAACCGACACCATGATCGTGGTGGCTATCAACTCCATTTCTAATACCGTGGGGGTCATCAATATTCCGCGCGATCTGTGGGTGTACGTACCCACTTACAGCGATGAGACCCGCATCAACGTCGTCGATTTTCTGGGCCAGCGGACGGATTACCCCGGCGGCGGCCCGGCCTTGCTCAAGGAGACCATTCAGTACAACCTGGGGCTGCCCCTCGATAATTATGCTCGCCTCGATTTCGAGGGCTTCAAGCAGGTCATCGATACCCTGGGCGGCATTAACGTGGAAGTGGACTGCCCCATTGAAGACCGCTTCATCGATCCCGACTCGCCCACCGGCTTCAAACACATGAAAGTGATGAGCGGCACCCAGCACATGGATGGCGAGTTGGCGCTCATGTTCGTCCGTTCTCGCCGTCAGGGGGACGATTGGGATCGGGCCAGACGCCAGCAAAGGGTGCTGCTCGCTGTGCGGGAGCGGGTCCTTCAACTGGACATCTTGCCCAAGATACCTGACCTGTGGCTGAGCTTGAAAGACAGCGTGGAAACAGACCTGAGATTGTCGGATATCCTGTATCTGGCCTGGTTTGGCTCCCAGATCGAACTGGAGGACATCAGAGGACGCACCATCGACAGTTCGATGGCTTGTTCCTGGGAGACCCCGCGTGGAGGCCAGGTGCTCGTGCCCAATGGAGATAAAATCCATCAGGCCCTGGAAGGTCTGTTTAGCTCTCCTCCTTTGATCCAAAGCACCAGCCGCGATAGCTGTCCCTGATGAACCTGCTTACCGTAAGAGCTGCTTGGCCAGCGCCACCGCGCTGACCGCGTCCTCGGAGTAGCCGTCGGCCCCGATCTTCCTGGCCCACTCCTCGGAGACCGGCGCTCCGCCGACGATGACTTTGACCTGGTCGCGCACCCCGGCCTCCTTCAAGGCTTTGATGACCATCTCCTGTTGAGCCATAGTGGTGGTCAACAAGGCTGAGAGGCCCAGCAGCCCGGCCCTGGTTTCCTGGACCTTAGCCAGGAAATCCTCAGCTTTTACGTCCACCCCCAGGTCGAAAACCTCAAAACCGTTGGCGGAGAGCATCGTGCCCACCAGGGTCTTGCCGATCTCGTGGATGTCGCCTTCGACCGTGCCCAGCACCACTCTGCCCTGAGATCGACGGGCCTGCTGGCGGCGGCGCAACTCAGGCTCCAGAACGGCCATGGCAGCCTTCATCGCTTCGGCCCCGATGACCAGGTGGGGCAAGAAATACTCGCCTTTCTCGAACAGCTTTCCTACAACCTGGATGCCGGCGCCATAACCTTTATCGATCATGACCAGGGGTTCGGCCCCTTGCTCCAGACCCTTGCGGGCCAACTCCTCGGCCAGCTCCGGCTCACCTTCTACGACGCTCTGAGCCATCTGCTGGTACAGCTCATCGAGAGACATGCACTTCCTCCTGAATAACTCCTGATAATAACTCCTGGTGAAAATTGCGCTGAAACGGGTATAATATACCATCCAATGAAGAAAAAAGCAACCAGCGGCAGAGCAGAGGGTGCGTCCAGAAATTTTGGTGACTGCTCATAGCCCTCGTCCCCGAGGGCGGTCCAAACAAGCTGTTTCACCCCTAAGTCGCCCCTGGGACGGGGGCCTGGAGCTTTTCTGAAGAAACCCGCTCTCCTGCCTAAAATCCTGGACAGACTGTCCCCTTAAGAGCGGGATGCCGATTTGGCGAAGGTGTGTTATAATATAGTCGGTTAACAAGTTACGGGGGTGCAACTTATTCCCTGACTTTTCGTAATATTATCCAGGAGGCAACAGTTGAAAAAGTATCTGAGCAGTCTGATTGTACCTGGCGCGATGGCTCTGCTCCTGACGGTTTGTGGGGCGGCGTTTTCCAAACCGACGTCTGCCGTCGTGCCCCTGAAGCCGGCGGAAACACACACCGCTGCGTCTAAGGTGGTGGCAGTTGCCGCCACCCCCACGGGAGGGCCCGCTGAAGCGAAAGTTATGGTTGTGGTCAGGGTCCGTGGGTTGAACGTCAGAAGCGGCCCTGGTCTGGCCTATCCGATCCTCGGTCACCTGGGGAGCGGGGATGAGGCGGAGGTGGTGGGCTTTCACCCGGACAGTGGTTGGCTGCAAATTGTGTTTGAAGAGGGGCCCGGGGGCCAGGGTTGGATCTCGGGCAAGGAAGCTTACGTCACGATTGTGGGCTCTCTCGACGCCGTGCCTGTGGTCGAGGCGCCGCTGCTGCCCACCCCCGGCCCAGAGGTGGAAAAAGCGGGGCCCGAAGTGCCCGCCGCGACCGAGGGCCCTCTGGGGGGCAAACTGGTCTTCCAGACCTCCAGCGGGGGCGATATCTATACCATCAACGCCGATGGGACCAACCTCACCCGCCTGACCGACGGCCTGGACCCGGCCTGGTCGCCTGATGGCAGCCAGGTGGCCTTCGCTCGCTGGTATCATCCGAATGGGGGCCTCTACGTGGTCAATGCCGACGGCAGCGGCGAACGCCTGGTCTTCGGCGACCCCCAGGCCAAAGCTCCAACCTGGTCGCCGGATGGGACACGGATTGCCTTCACCCGCCAGCACGAGGGGATTTTGGAGGACTGGACCAAATACTACAAGGTCCCGATACCGGGCACTGACCAGACGCTCACACTCCGGTTCAAGATGCCGGCTGACCCCTGGTGGAAGCTGGGCGTGGTGCGGCTGGACGACAGCCACCTTCAGGACCTTTACTGCCACGATCACAGCTTTTCCCCTACCTGGTCGCCGGATGGGGAATGGATCGTCTACGCCAGCGACAAGGGGCTTTATCGCACCAGAGAAGAGGACGTAGACGCGTCCATCACCCGCGATCCTAACAAGGGCGCCGTTACCCAGAAATTGAACCTGCTGGATAGCTCTCCGGCCTGGTCGCCGGACGGACAACGCCTCGCCTTCCAGTTCCGGCAGCACGATCATTACGAGATCTACGTTATAAACTCTGACGGCTCAGGGCGCAGGCCCTTGACCAGCAATCCGGCGCTGGCTAACCCGCCCGTGAACAGCGTCGCTCCGGCCTGGTCGCCTGACGGACAACACATCGTTTACCTGACGGACAAACGTGGTCGGTGGGAACTGTTTGTGATGCGGGCCGATGGCCGTGAGCAGCGCCCCATGTTCGAGGAGGGGGTGTTGGATCACCTGCCATTCGAATACCACAATGTGAGCGAGCGGGTGGTATCCTGGGGGAGTTGTCCGGGAGGCTGCCAGGCTACCGCCGCGGAACGGGCCACGGCCATCGCCCTCATGACGGCCACTCCCTGGACGCCTACCCCGACGCCTGTGCCCGCCGCTCCGCCTGCTCCCACGCCCACTTTCGCCCCGCCCACTCCCATCCCCACCCCTACGATTATACCCACCCCGCCCCTGGAGGGCAGGCTGGTCTTTCGGGTCGGGGGCGGCGACATTTACACCATCCAGGCCGATGGGACGAAGCTCACCCGCCTGACCGACGGCCTGGACCCGGTCTGGTCGCCCGATGGCAGCCAGGTGGCCTTCACTCGCTGGCGCGATCCGAAGGGGGTCTACGTCATCAACGCCGATGGGGGCGGCGAAAGGCTCGTTTACGGCTGGGATCAAGCCCGAACGCCCGACTGGTCACCCGAGGGCACAACGCTGGTCTTCACCCGCCAGCACGGACAGGACCCGGATTCTCAATCTCAACTCTCGGTGTGCCATCTGGACGGCAGCAATTTTGTGGATCTATTTTGTCACGGCCGCAGTTACTCCCCGGCCTGGGCGCCGGACGGTTCGCTCATCATCTATGCCAGCAACCGGGGCCTCCATCGGACCAGCCTGGAGTTGTCGGCCCAGGGAGCAACCATCGATCTGGCGGGCCTGTCTCTCTCCTCCAATCCGGGGGATGGTGCGCCGGCCTGGTCGCCAGATGGACAGCGTGTCGCCTTCCATACCTGGCAGCACGATCACTACGAAATATACGTTATGAACAGCAATGGGGAGGGCCGCCTGCGCCTGACCGAAAGCCCGATCGTCACCGCCCGGCCGGTTAACAGCGCCTCCCCGACCTGGGTAGGCAACGACCACCTTGCCTATCTGACCGACCGCAGCGGCCACTGGGAACTATACGTCATGAGGGCCGAGGGCAGTGGGCAGCGGGTGATGTTTGAAACGGCTTTGGAGGGCCTGACTTTCGAGCAGGTCTCGCTCTTCGACCGGGTTTTGGACTGGACACCCTGAACCGCACCAGCACCTAAAAGAGCCGCGAGCTAAAGCGCGGCTCTTTATTATGCTAAAGAGGGAAAGCCTTTCTGAATTACTTTCACCCCACTTTGGCCCCTCACCTTATCTCTCCTCTGGTTCCCTCTGCTTGCAGGCGGGAGAAAGCCTCGACGACCTCCACTATGGCGTCGGTCACCACCTCCTGCATGGGCAGCGGCATGGCCTGCACCCGTTCCACCACGTAGGCCAGGCGCGGGGGGATGGGCTCCTCTTTGCCGGTGCGGTGTCCGGCCAGCTTGAGGACGTAATCCTCGCTGACACCGGCCACGCGCGCCAGCCGCCGACAAGAATCGGGGTCGGGTACAATTTCGCCGCTGACCCAGCGGTACACAGAAGTGTGGCTGCGCCCTACCTTCTTAGCCAGGCCGGCCTGGGTGGTCCCTAACTGCTCAACCAATTCCTGCAACCACTGTTGCATATTTTTGTTCTCCATGTTTACATTATAGCCACTATAAGGAAGTTTGTCAAGCAGGGGCCGGCCCATTTCTGGTAACGTATCAGGGGCCTGACACTTCCAAAGTGCCAGGCCCCTGGGAACCATTGAACAGTATCCTAGCTTCAGGCAGGCTTGGTCGAACGGCGCGATCTGGCAGGCAAAATGTCCTTGATGCGCTCCAGGTGGGTCAGCGAGTGGGTCTGGTCGGCCCATTTCTGCAACTGGTCGTGGCCGTACTTACGCAAGACGGGAAGCAGGAATCGTCTTTCCAGCATCTCCTGGCTGCGGCTGCTCAGGGTCTCCTGCAAGATGTTCACTATTTGGTCCCGTTTCTGGGGGATCATGGACAGCACGGCGATACGGGGCAACTGCAAGCTGAACCTGTATTCTCGCAGCAGCAGCCAGGTCAGGTAGGGCAGGCTTTTGAGGATTCTGGTGATCAACACTTTGACGAACTGCGAGTTAGAGTAAAAGTGCATCATGGCCTTGTAGGTCTCTATCTGTAAATCGTAGGGACTGACCTTGGCCGGTTGCACCAGGGCGTGGTGGCCGTCGTACAGGCTCCAGTCGTAGGAAAGGATGCGTCCCTGTTCTTCTATGCGCCTGAAGTAAGGGGTGCCGGGACAGGGAGTCAGGATCAAGAATTGGACCGTATCGATTTTATGCTTGAGGGCGAATTCCGCCGTTTTATGAGGGGTATCTATCTCGTCCTCGTCGGAGCCCAGCACAAACATGCCATGCACGTGGATCCCGTAGGAGTGGAAAGCCTCAATGCTATCCTCTACGGTTTGGACGCTCTGCTTTTTATTATAGGCTTCCAGCGTGGCCGGGTTCACCGACTCGAAGCCGCAGTAGACCGCCATGCACCCGGCTTCTTGCATCAGGGCCAAAAATTCGTGGTCTATCTCCCTGGTGCGCTTATTTTTGTAGACCATTTCCGCTCGCACCTGAGCGCCCCAGGGGGGAGTCAGCCCCCGCTCGATCATGGCTTGCAATAGCTTACTGGTGCGTTTTTTATTTACCACGAAATTGTCGTCGTAGAAGAAAACGTGTTTCCCTGGATTTTGCTCCAGTTCGGCCAACACGTCCTCAATACGCCGGTGGCGCACCCGGCGCCCAAACATCTCGATCACGCTGCAAAATTCGCAGTTGAAAGGGCAGCCCCACTGGGTCATGATGGGCATGGTGGACATGTTCTCGTGGCCTTCGATGAGGGTCAGATCGGGGGAGGGGAGCGCCGCGAACTTTTCCTGGGGGCAGGCTGGTCGGGGCGGGTTGTGGACTTTACGACCCTGGTCGTCGTGGTAGGAAAGTCCCAGGATCTTATCGAAGCCTCCACCCTGTTCCAGGGCTTCTATCAGCTCCAGGGCGGTGACCTGTCCTTCTCCGCGCACCACGTAGTCGCAGTGGTCCAGGCCCTCGTCGGGCAGAAAGGAGGCGTGGGAGCCGCCGATCACGGTGGGAATCCCGGCCTGCCGTAGCCTGTCGGCGATGGCGTAAGCAGTGGGCGTGGTGGCGGTAGTGGTAGAAAAGCCTACCAGATCGGCCTTCTCCAGATCGCCAAAGTCGATGGGGGTCAGAACTTCAACGTAGATCCGGACATCATGGCCCCGTTCGTGCAACAAACGACCGACGAGAGGCAATCCCAGACGCGGCAGGCGAGTCTGGCTGTAAACGTTGAGACCGGGCGGTTGTGTTTCGACGAAACGAATCTTCATTTTATCACAAGCTCCTTTTTTAATCGCTTGAGAGATTATCGGACGAGCCGGAGCATAGCCCTGGTGGAGGCCCGGATCCTCCGGTAAGCTCTTGAGCGATGATTTATTGTCACTATGATATAACCCCAAAGTGCCGAAAAAGTTTCTCTCCTCTTCACCAATTCTCCACCAATCCTTCACCATCTCTCAACCCCCGATTTACCTTGATTATGGTAGGATAAAGTCAGGACCGCGAGTTTATGTCCTCTTTTTGGTTGACATTTTTTCCAAAGAGTTGTATAATATAAGTGTCGCTCGCTTATGTAGAGCGTAGACTGTCACACCGTCGATATAAAAAAAGAAAAGGAGGGTATAGACATGAAAATGTTCTTTCGGCGGAAAGTGGTGGTAATTTTGTTGACCATCATGGTTCTCCAATTGGTGGTCTTGCCGATGGCGGCCAGTGCTGCTCCTGCGGCCTCAGGAGGCTTCTGGCACACGGTGAGTCGGGGTGAGACCTTATTCTCCATTGGGCGACGGTACGGGGTCAGCCCCTGGGCTATCGCCCGGGCCAACGGTCTGGCTAATCCCAACTACATTCAGGCCGGCTGGAGGTTGTGGATTCCCTCATACTGGGGGCAGCCGGACTGGCGCACTGATTACAGGTGGGGATGTCGGGCCTGGTATACCGTAAGATACGGTGACAACCTGATCCGCATCGCCCGCTGGTATGGGACCAGTCCCTGGGCCATCGCCCATGCCAACCGCATCTACAATCTCAACCGCATTTATGCCGGCACCACGCTGTGCATACCTTAATGAAAACAGTAGATAGGGTGGGGTTGCCTGAGAACAGCCTTGAGACGAAGGAAAGAGTTGAGGGCAGCCCCCTTCTCCATTACGTCTATCTACGATCCAATCTGATTTTGATTTAAGGAGGCACACTGTGAACAGGTCTTCTTGGCCCATCGCCTTTTTTATGCTCGTCTGCCTGCTGGCAGGTCAGTGCTTGTTTGGTGCCGATGTAGCCACTGCTGCTCCCCCAGCCGATGGCCCCCTCTATCACGTGGTTAAGCGGGGGGAAACCTTGTTCTACATCGGTCGGCTTTATGGCACGGATCCCTGGCTCATCGCCGACCTCAACGGCATCTGGAGCCCCAGCGAAATGTACGTGGGGCAGAGTCTCTTCATTCCAGATGGCGGATACTATCCGCCTTATCCCTACCATACCTATCAACCTGAGTATCAAGCACCTCCGCATGCCCCTGGTCATTATTACTCGCCTTGCGGGGGATACGTCCCAGGTTGTGGCTATTATGGGTATCCTTCTTATGTGTATGATGCCCATTACTCGTATTGCTCCGGCCACACCTACGGTTACTGGCCTGCTTACTGATACTATGACTCTGAGAGCAGCATCATAGTGGGGAAATCAATAAGCCCCTTCTATTCCTCCTTGGAAGGCAAGAGGGGGCTTGTTTTGTGCTTGTGGATAGCGGCCTCAAGCAGTATAGGGCGATTGCATTTATCCAGCCAGGACGACGATGTTTGGTCATCTCTTCACCCCGTCCCAAAAGGCGCCTAAAATCTAAAATATGGGACAGGCCCCCCTCCGCTCATCGTTTCCCCTTATTTTCGATTTGTGTTATAATAATGATGATTACTCTGGCCTTATCTGCCGGAAAGGAAGGTAGGATAAATTTTGTTGACTATTCCGCAGCTTATCGCTTTTCTGTTGGCCCTGCTGGTTGCCATCGACATCCACGAGTGCGCCCACGCCTGGATGGCCAACGAGCTAGGTGACCCTACAGCGCGTTACCAGGGGCGGTTGTCGCTGAATCCCCTGGTGCACCTCGACCCGCTAGGCACGCTTATGATGCTGTTCAGCGTCTTTTACGGCTTTGGCATCGGCTGGGGGAAACCGGTGCCGGTCAACCCGGTCTATCTGCGTTATGGGCCACGGTTGGGAATGGCTCTGGTATCGGTGGCCGGGCCCTTATCCAACTTGCTGCTGGCTACCGTGGCGGCTGTGCCCCTCCGCGTGGCTATAGCCACAGGCACGCCCATCCCAGATTTGCTGGCTTTGCTGCTCAGCGTGATGGTGAGCGTCAACATCGGTCTGGCTCTGTTCAACCTGCTGCCTATCGCTCCTTTGGACGGTCACAGCGTACTGATAGGCGTGCTGAGCACCATCCGGGCTGGTTGGGCCTACGCCTGGACCACCGCTCTGGAGAGAATGCGGTTGCAAGGCCCTCTCATCTTCATCATCCTGATCATGATCGATCAGGTCTTGCCTTTCAGCATCCTGGGCCTTGTCCTGGGGCCACCGTATAGACTTCTGCACCATTTGCTGTTGGGTTATTAGGGGAGGCCGGTGGAAGGTCGATGGAATTTCTGGCGGTGGCCGTTTATCGCGCCGGGCAGTTCTTTCAAGCCCTGGGAACGAAGATTCGCCCCGGCCCGATCGTCGTCCCGGCTGGATACCTGAGCCAGGAACAACAGGCCCTTTTTGCGGGCCTGAGCCCCGCCGATCAGCTTCATAGCCTGAAGGTTTTCCACACCCTGAGAGAGCAGGGCTACCACGAACCCGATCTGCTGGTAGCGGCTCTCTTACACGATATCGGTAAGGCCCTCGGCCCGCTTCCGCTGTGGCATCGGGTGGCTATTGTCCTGTTAAGGGATGGGCGGTGGGAGAGGCTGGCCTCCCCGGAGCCACACAGTTGGCGGTATCCTTTTTTCGTTTACCAGCAACACGCCGCCGCCGGAGCCAGGCTGGCCCAGGCGGCCGGTTGCTCGCCACTGACCACCGGGTTGATCCAGGAGCATCACCATCCGCCCTGCCAGGCTCGGACCAAAGAAGAAGAATGGCTGATCGCTCTACGGGCGGCGGATGAGGCTAATTGAGCCAGGAGCAGCAAGATGACTAAATCGCGTATTACCATTGTCGGTCTGGGATTTATCGGTAGCTCTATGGGGCTGGCTCTGCGCCAGGCCCAGGGCGATTTCGAGGTAGTTGGTCACGACCGCGAGCCTCAGGTGGCGGGTCAGGCCCGTAAATTGGGAGCGGTGGACCGCAC
Organism: uncultured Anaerolineales bacterium; assembly: GCA_964646625.1. Taxonomy (GTDB): domain Bacteria; phylum Chloroflexota; class Anaerolineae; order CAZYHC01; family CAZYHC01; genus DAOULT01. Next base: position 44,186 of record CAZYHC010000030.1, on the reverse strand, counting down.
CGACTGGAACCTGATCTCCGCCTGCGAGCAAGCGGACCTGATCATCATCGCCACCCCGCTCATGGGCATCAAACAAACTCTGGAAGCCATCGCCCCTTACCTGAAGAAAGGCTGCCTTGTCACCGACACAGCCAGTCTTAAGCGCCCGGTGCTGGACTGGGCCGACCAATTTCTCCCTCCCGAGGTGCATTTTGTAGGCGGCAATCCCATCGTGGTCACTTCCTCGATGGAGCCGGAGACGGCCAGAGGCGATCTTTTCGCCGGTAATCTCTACTGTCTTACCCCCTCGCCCAAGGCGGCGCCGCAAGCAGTACAACTGACCACCGACCTGGTGCACCTGCTGGGAGCCAGACCCTATTTCCTGGACGCCGCCGAACACGATGGCCTCATGGCGGCTGTGGATCAGTTGCCTTCCATACTTTCTATAGCTTTGCTCAGCGCCGTCACGGCCAGCGCCTCCTGGCGGGAGATGCGCAAACTGGCCGGTAGCGGCTTTGAGAAAGCCAGCCACCCCGGCAGCCACGACCCGGCCACCTATCTTGAGGCCTGTCTGCTTAACAAACAGAACGCGATCCGCTGGATAGATTCCTGCCAGGCCAGCCTGAACCAGTTAAAAGAATGGCTGGCCGCTGGAGACGAAGAGAAGCTACTGGAAACCTTTGAGGAGGGTCTGGCTGTCCGCCAGAAATGGCTCCTGGACCAGCAGGAGGGGCGCTGGGAGCTGGAAGATATGCCTGAGATGCCTCCCCAGCCGGGCTTCCTGAAACGTTTTATCGGTCTGGGGTGATACCGGTAGCAAGCAAGGAGAGATTTTCCTATGTCTTTCAATCCTGGACAAAACGTTGGTCCTTATCGCGTCATCGGACAGTTGGGACAGGGCGGAATGGCTACCGTGTTCAAGGCTTACCACGCCGCTCTCGACCGCTACGTAGCCATCAAGGTCCTGCACCCTGCCTTTAAGGAGGATCCTAACTTCCTGGCCCGTTTCCAGCGAGAGGCGCGCATCGTGGCTAAACTAGATCATCCCCACATCGTGCCCATCTACGACTTCAACGAGCACGAGGGTATGCCCTACCTGGTGATGCGCTACGTCGAGGGCCAGACCCTCAAAGCCCGTCTGGCGGAAGGGCCTCTCCCCAGGGAGCACACCTTGCGGGTCATCAAGCTGGCGGGAGAGGCCCTGGCCTACGCCCACGAGCAGGGGGTGTTGCACCGGGACATCAAACCTTCCAACATCATGCTTACCCCGGCGGGAGGGGTCTACCTGACGGATTTTGGTCTGGCCCGGATTGCCCAGAGTGGGGAGACCACCCTGTCGCGCGATATGATGATCGGCACTCCGCAGTACATCTCGCCCGAACAGGCCAAAGGGGAGGAACTGGACGAGCGGACGGACATCTATTCTCTGGGAGTGGTGATCTTCGAGCTGCTAACCGGTCGGGTGCCTTTTAGCGCCGACACCCCCTACGCTGTGGTCCACGACCACATATATAGCCCTTTGCCTCTGCCGCGCAAAATCGCGCCTGACCTCTCCCCGGCTATGGAGCGGGTTATCCTCAAGGCCCTGACCAAGGAGAAAGAGGACCGCTATCAGACCGTGACCGAGCTGGTGGCTGCTTTCGAGAAGGCCACGTTAGCCTCGAAGCCGGCAGTTAAGCCGGTGGAGATGGTGGAAGAGGAAATAAAAGGAGTGGAGATGGAAGTGGAGATGGAAATGGAGGCCGAGATGCCTCCCGCTGTGCCTGTGGCCGAAGAGCCCGTTGTTTCTGCGCCACCTGTGGAGGCTGAAGAAGAAGGTGTGCCTCCTCCCATCTCCGAGGCCATCCACCAGGCCGAAACGGCGGTAGACGTACCCAAACCTCAACGTTCGCGGTGGGTTCGGTTTCTGGTCATAGGGGCGGCGCTTCTTCTCCTTCTCTGCCTGTGTGGGTTCATGGTCCTGGCTATAAGGAAGCAGAGGAATCAAGCCATTTCTGCTACGGCTACGGCTATGGTCGAAGCCACGCCTGCGGTCGAGCCTACGGTCGAGGCTTCGCCGCCACCCCAAACTCAACTTGAGTCCCCGTCACCATCCCCAACTGCCTCTGCCCTTCCGTCTCCGGGAACGCCCAGGCCGGAGGACAGAGAACAGTTGGAGCGCGCTCTGGAAGCGGTGGAAGAGAACCCGAACGACCCCCAGGCCCACCTCGACTTAGCCAGAGCCTACGTCCAAACGGGCGACCCCGACAACGCTCTGGAAGAGTACCGCCAGACGGTCGAACTGGACCCGACCTTGATCGATGCCTATATAGAAGCTGGCGAATTGCTGATCGTGGGGGGCGATTGGGAAGAAGCCACCACCATCTACGAAATGGCCCTCGAACAAGACCCCGATAACCTGTTAGCGCTCGTCAGAGCCGGCTACCTGCGGGCTTTCCAGGACGATTGGGAGGAGGCCATCGCTCACTTTCAGCGGGCCGTGGAGTTGGAGCCGAATGTGCCTGCCCCTCACGCCGGCCTGGGAATCTGCCTGGTCGCCAGCGGCGAGTTGGAAGAGGGACACCGCGAGTTGGAAGAGGCGCTCACACTGGATCCCGATTGGCCCGAAGCTCATTTTGGCCTGGGCCTGTACTACGCGGCCACCGGCGATAGGGAAGAAGCCCTGGAAGAATTCAACTTTGTTCTGCAAGCTGAAAATACTCCTACCTGGTTGTATAGAGTGACGGTGAGGAAAATAGAGGAACTGGGAGAAATAGAGGGCGACAGCGGCAATTAAACGGGCTTTACCTTGCGCAAGGTCGCCATGTAATGTGCCCCCCAGCGGCCCAGGCCCACGGCCTCCAGACGTTCCTCAAGCCGATGCATGAAAGGAAAAACCGGCCTGGGAGTGAAATCCGGCACGAAGGTGAAATACTCGATCTCCAACAACTCAAAACCCGGCAGGTGCGGCAGGCTTTCCGGGACAATCCAGTTCTCCAGCCCGTTGTCGATGCTCTTGAGCCTGGGGAACAGGTGGTTCATGTAGAGGGCCATGAGCGGGTTGGTGACGTTGATCTCGTGCAGGAAAAAGAGGCCGCCCGGTTTCAGGACGCGGTTGATTTCGGCCAGGGTCGCCCGCTGCTCGGCGCTGCTCTCCAGATGATGGACGACGTTGATAGCATAGGCGAAATCAACGCTTTCGGCGGCGTAGGGTAGGTGTCTGATGTCCGACAGGCACAGGTGGGACCTGACCCGCCGTCGGGCCTCGGCCAGTTGAGCGGGGGAATTATCCAGGCCAAACGTCCTGGAAAAACCGTGCTCCTGTAGTCGTTGCACGTGCCAGCCCGTGCCGCAGCCCAGGTCGAGGCCCACCGCCCTGGCTCGATCCAGGTGGCTCAGCCGGGCTATCATCATATCCGTCTTGCGACGCAGCAGGTGCAGACGCACGTGCGGCGGAATTTGGGCGTCGTATACTGACGCTATCTCGTCAAATCTGGAACTGTTAGCCACAGGCTCTCCTCTCTTTTCGCTCATTCGTCCCTTCGTGTTGGGTGTTACTCCACGGTGAACAAATTCGAGACCCACAGCGGTTGCAGCGCTTCGCCGTCTGGGGAGGTGAGTTGGCCGGTGAGGCGGTACCGTCCTGGGGGGACTTCTGGCGGAATCAGGATGTCGTGCTGGCCGCGCACCACCTCTCTGGCCTCCCACATAGTGGTCGGATATATCTCGCCCGCAGGACGACCCTGCCGGGCAGTCCACAGGACCCCCTCCTCGTCTATCAACCTCAGGGTCAGGCCCCAATCGGCCTCAGGGGGACGGAGGGCCTGCCAGTAAAAGTTTAAATGTACAGCCTCGCCAGGGTGCAGCGGTTCGTCAGGGTGGTGCTCGTAGCCAATCTTGTACAGGTCATAGCCGAGCAGGGCCAGGGGCCCGTAAGCGATATTTTGTTGGTGTTGTATCGACAATTCGTCCAGGCCGGGCGGCGACTTGGGCCGCAGAACCTGGATGGATTCCAGGATGACCTTATCCTCCCCGCTGTTCTCCCCCTCACTGATGGTTAGCCGCTGGCCCGTGTTCAGGCTGTACATCCCCACCTCCAGACGATACAGGCCGGGAGGGGTGCCCGGCCGGATCAGGACGCCGTAGTTATCGGCCAACACCTGGCCCACCTGCCAGACGGTGGTGATGGCTGCTCCCCCGCCAGGCTCCACGTCGCGCTGGCCTACGATGTGATCCTCCTCGTCCAGAACGTGGACGAAGACGTTATAGCGTTCTTCAAAAGGAGCCAATGCCTTCCAGAAAAGGGTTAGTTGTAAGATACCGCCGGGCTCGACTTCTCCTTTATAGAGGCTGTAGCCCAGCAGCAGAGCCTTGTCCCCCAGGGTCACCTGTAAAGGGGTTTGGGCCGCCTCCGCTTCTTCCGGCAGGGCGTATATTACCAGACGCACGTTCCCGTGCCACTCTTCCAGGGCTTTGTAGGCATGGCTATCCAGCCAGCTCTCGATGAAGCGGCCGGGATCGCTCTCGTCCGTGGCCCAGAACAGGGCGAAGACCCGGTGGTATTCGGCCATCAGGTTCTCCAGGTCGCGTTCGGTCTGGGTCTCGTCCAGAGGGCGTCCTCTGGGCAAAGGATAGAGCGGCAACCGGCCTCGATAATAATACGAGAAAACGTCTTTCTGGCCGGAGGCGTTGAGAAGAATGGCATCCCCTTCGTTGCCGTGTCCCTCTATGTAGCGAGCAATACCCCGATAATCGTCGCGGGCGTAACGTTGGTCGAAATAATAATTGTCGAGCGATAGAAGGGAAACCCCCACCATGAGCCCCAGACAGATCACCGCCCACAGGCCGGGTACCAGGTGCCGAGGGTGGAAGGTGGCCGCCCGCCCGCCGGTTGCCAGCCGCCAGGGAATGAGCAACCCTCTAGCCAGCACAATGGAAAAAATGGGGGCGCCCACCAGGAAAAATTTGGGGCGGTAAGCCGGCCGCCACAGGGAAAGGGCATACATCATCAATGCGGGAAAGGCACTGTACAGTAAGATGAGGGCATAGGATATGGACCGGGGCAGACGATGGGCCCCGGCCGGCCAGCCTCCGGGCCAGAGGCCCACCACAAAGACCAGTGCCAGACCGATCAGCACCCAAAGTACCTGACCGGAATAGCCTACTGCCAGGAGTCGAAAGGCTTCTTTGGCGATAAAGGCCAGGCTGTGAGGATGACTGATGGCAGGCCAGGTAGAAAGCTGACGATAGGCGATAGGCAGCCAGGGCCAGTAGAGGAGAACCACCACGGCCTGGATGAGCGCCCAACGCGCCCCTCTCCTGATGACCTGCCCTCGCGACCAACTGACGAGCAGCCACAGGAGGTAAACCAGGCTCTCCATCAACAGGATAATGGGGAAAGAGTAGTGAGTATAGAGACAGGCCGCCGTGCTCAGGGCGTAGAGGCCGGCCCATAGATATAGATTGTGCCCCCTGTCCCTGCCTCGTATCTTATCTTCGGTATCCTGCACCCAGTGTCCGGTTTCAAGCTCCCAGTAGCCGGCCACACGCTGCTCGCTCTCTTGCCTCTCCGCCTCCAGAAAACGGACGAAACAATAGACGGACAGGGCGCTCAGGGCCGCCAGCAGCATGTACATGCGCGCCTCCTGAGAGTAGTAAACCTGAAAAGCGGAGATGGCCGAAAAGAAGGTGGCTACCAGTCCCACCACGTCGCCCGCCAGCCTTCTCCCGAGGGCATACGTCAGGAGGACCAGGATCATGCCCGCCAGAACCGACAGGGAACGGATGCCCACCTCGCTGATGCCGAAAATGGCTATCCAGCCCTTGAGCATCAGGTGATATAAGGGCGGATGGATCTCGTTGGAGAGGTCGTACAGCAGCCGTCCGACGGGTTTGACGGCCGTGACCAGGCTGGACATCTCGTCGGCCCACAGGCTTTGCGCCCCCAGACCATAGAGACGCAGGGCCAGGGCCAGCAAGATGATAAGAAACAGGCCGAACTGTGCTACCTGTCTGGTTGGGCGTTTCACGTTAATTTCTCACTTGTACTCATACTTTAGTTGACTTCCCCACAGGACTACTATATAATACCTGAAGAAGGAGGCGATTCAAATGACAGTCCTTAAAGAGACAGCAGAGAAATATCAGCCTCATGATTTACAAAAAATCGAAGAAATATGCCAGACTTTCATCGAACTGCTCTCCCAAACCCCGGCCGTGGAGGCCATTTTAACCACGCAAGAGGGCGATGTTTTCTGCTTCTGGAGCGTGGTGAATTGGTTGGACGACTCGGTTGAAGATGAAATCTATCAAAGGGAAGGTGAATTGATGGATCGTTTCCCCGAAGACTTTTTTGACTTTCATCTGATAGAACGTCGAGACCGTAATTTGGAAGAGATTATATCGCCCCCCTTAGTCTTGATCAAAGAACGCATCGCCCGCCTTGCCTGAGAATTCCCGCCTTTCCCTCTCCACTCTGCCCCAGAACAGATAAACCAGCCCCAGAGAAACGCTTATCACCACTACTCCGGCCAGCAGGCGACCGATGGCGTAGCCGGAGTTACGCCTGACGATAAAACCGTCGAGCCCGACGTGGAAATCCTCCCCACCTGGCGGCCCTTTAACCGTGATCCAGGCTCTATGGGTCCTATCCGGCAGGGCGCGGGCCACGGACATCTCCACGCCATACTGCGGTGTGGGGCTGGCCAGATCGACCTCGACGGGCGGCAGCCCATCCAGCACCACCTCCAGGATGCCCCCCCTCTCATCCTTGACCACCACCAGGGATAGATCGGTGCCCTGGAAGGTGAAAGACAGGCCCTCGCCGGCGGTGCGGCTCTCCCGATAAGCACCCAGCACGGCCTCCGCATCGGCCACGGTCTGCCAGTCTCCCTCGTAGTCCACCGTCCAGTGGTCTTCCTGGTGGTAGCCCCGGTGCATGACCGGCAGGGCATTGGCGTATTCCCGCAGGGCCTCGTAGACAGGCAGCGGGGTAAAATCAGGCTCCACCATGCGGAAGTAGTACATGGCCTGATCCTTTTCGGCGTCGGTGGCCCGTTTGAAGAACCAGAAGTTGACCACCCCTATCCAGGGCCATTCTTCCTGGATGCGTCTGTAGGCATCCACCACGTAACGGGCCTGCTGCTCTTCGGTCACCCGTCCGTACTGCGGATAGGCCGGATGGTCGGCGGGCAGGGCGTTCCAGTTCATCTCCGTGAGCCAGATGGGCTTACGCGCGTCGCCGTTTTTGATCATGATATCACGGACGTAGATGGGGCGGGAGAAATTGAGGACGCGGGGACGCATCCGCCGGTCGTCCGGCCCCGACCACAGGCCGTAGCCCTGCATGGTCAGAACGTCGAAGTAATCTTTGGCCCCGTTATCGTACATCTGTTGCAGAAAGATGAAATCGTTCATGTCGCGCGGCCCCAACTCGATGGTAGAGGCCAGCGCCCCGCTCAGGATGACCACCTCCGGATCGGCTTCTTTGGCGCGGGTGTACCCTGTTTTCAGGAGCGCGGTGTACTGGGCGGCGTCAACCGGCTGTTCGCCCCACTCGGGGTAGATGTTGGGTTCGTTCCATATCTGATAATAGCGGATGCGGCCCTTGTAGCGGCTGACTATGGTGTGGACAAAATCGCCGTAATCGTCGTAATCGTCGGGCGGCGCCATAGGCCCCCGCTCGTTGCCGGCCGCCCGTGACCAGGCCGGGGGGTTGCTCAAGCGGGCAATGATCTCCAGATTGTAACGCTCGGCCAGGTCCACAATGTGGTCGTATTTATCCCAGGCCGAACGGGGCGGGTCATTGCGCCGATCCTCAAAATCGCCTTTGCCGTGAATCTCGATGTCCTCCCAGGGGAACTCCTGGCGGATCCACCTGAAACCGGCGGCGTTGACCATCTGCAAGATGCGTTCTCGCTTGGCTCCTTCCACCTCTTCCTGGAGAAAGGTGTTGACCCCGAAGGGGTTCACTCCGGCGTGGGCCACGGGGAGGTAGGGATGGGTTTCTGGTCGGGGCCGGATCAGGTTGCCCGCCAGTTGGTAGGTAGCCACCACCTGCTGGAGGGGCTCCTCCTCGCCCGTCCAGTGGAATAAGAGATCGGAGACGGAATCCCGCAAGGCAAAAAGAGCCAGTCCCGCCAGAAGGAGCAGACCGACCAAAGCCACCGTAATTCTATTGAATACCGGCCACCGCGCGTTTTTTAGGTTTGTCATCTCCGAATCTCAGGTGACGAGTAGTGCCAGGAAGATTATACCCCGGAATGCTTTTTATTTCAACAAGTATGGTTTTTGTCAAATCGTCTGTCCCGCCGGGTTGCTCCTCCCAGTTGAGAGTGGCAGCTTTTTCAGAAAGCGCCGGGCGCTTTTGTTTCCTTCGGCGGCGCGCTCGAAGGAAAAATGAGGGCACAAGGCCCTCACCATTTTCTCTTCTGTTGGAAACCTGATTCGTTTGCGGAACAGTTTTTTCAGAATTTCCTTTGGTTGGTCAATGTCATCGGTGGGCAGGTCCCCAAATTGCTGTCCGGTGACCCTTTTTATCGCCTCCTGATCTGCAAGAAACCAGGCTTCGAGTGCACGGGCCACCACGCAAACGAGAACGTCGTCTTCCTTGGCAATGTCTCTCAATCGATCAGCAGTAGCAGGCGGACACTCATCCTTATGTTGATCGATAAAAAAGAGAACCTTTTGGCAACCCTTCAGCCTTAAATTTTCCAGATGACGGCGGGCTTTCCTGATCAAGCGAGGACGCCCTTCGGTCCGGATTATGATTGCAATCCGAAATCCCCGCTCGTTGAACCATGACGGTTTTTTCTCTTTGAAGAAGTTGAAGAAGTCGCGATCAGAATCGCCTTCCACAACTATGCCCAGGGAAACCATCTGGCTCATAGAGGTATGCCTACCTCCAAGTGTCCCTGAAGCCATAGCTCATCCAGCGTGAATCCCTCCAAAAACTTTTCTATATGTTCGATGCTGTCGGCACGCCTGACTTTGGTTAAGCCCTCTATTTTGTCCATGAGAAACACTTCTTCGGGGCGGCAGTGGCGCACGAAATCGGCGCTGTGGGTGGTGACAATGATCTGGGTCTCGCGGGATACCTCCCTCATGAAATCCACCAACTGCCCCATGACCAGCGGATGGAGGTTGCGCTCTGGCTCCTCAATGAATACCACAGAAGTTTTCCGAAGGTGCAGGAGAGCAGCCAGGATTATGAGTAGCCGGATAGTTCCGTCTGAAAGTAGCTCGGGGGGTAGCGCACTCCGCAGATGTCTTTCCTTCACCTCGAAGGCGATTCGACCGTCTGCTAAGTACCCAGTTGCCCAATCTTCAAAGTCGGGAACCATGGTTTGCATTATATCCCGCAACCTGGCCCGGTTACTGTAGTCTTCTCCAATATCCTCTTCAGTGAGTTCGCGCAGCACTAGCGCCAGGTTATCGCCGGTTTCAGATATGAAGACAGGTTTAGTCATTCTGCTAGGACCACGTGCGGCCCGAGGATCAGGGTTATAGAATCGCCAGCGCACAATTTCGTCACTTAATATGGCGCTTACCAGTGGGTAGAAACGGTTAACTATGAACAGACGGCTACGATTGATATCTGAGACGGGTATTTGTCTTTCTTTCCATTCTGGTTCTAAATACTGGTACACAAAGACCATAGGCTCTGTGCGGTTAAAGGAGGAGATTTTTCCCTGCTCAACATCTGGGGCACTGTCTAAAGGCCTACCACGAATTTCTGCCTGCTCATCTATAACAGTGTATTCATCTGGCTCTTCGTGCCTGAAGGAAAACGAATATTCGAAACTCGGAGGAGCGAAGGCATTTTCTCGTTCTTTAAAACTTATCTTCAAATCTCCAGAGTAAACGCCTGTCAAGGAAAAGGAAACGATCTGCTCGTTTTTCTTTTGGCAACTAATTCCCTGCCAACCTAATCGTCTTCCGGCAACGGTGGCAATGTCTTCAAGTATGCTCTCATTAATGAATCGGAAGGCGTCTATCAGGTTGGTTTTTCCGGCGGCGTTTGGGCCTATGAACACGCTGAGGGGAGACAATTCCAGGGAAACGTCTCCGAAGGACTTGTAGTTTGAAATCGAGATACTTTCTATCATCTGTCTGTACCTCCCAGGCTCATTCTATAACAAGTTATGGGTTGTGTCAACTGCCAGGGGCCTGGCACTTCCGAAGTGCCAGGCCCCTGGCCTGACAAAACTGGTCTGTCCAGGCGTTTTGTGGTATAATCTCACCCGATATCTGGTTGAAAGGAAACACTACATAACATGAGCGATCTGGTTCTGGGCCTGGACACCGGCGGCACCTACACCGACGGCGTTTTGCTGGAATACGACACCAGAAAGGTGGTGGCTACCGTCAAGACCCTGACCACCAGGCACGATCTGACCACAGGCATCGTGCAGGCCATCGACAAGCTGCTGATCGAAGACCCTGCTTCTATCAAGCTGGTGTCCATCTCCACCACCCTGGCTACCAACTCTATCGCCGAGGGCAAGGGCAAACGAGTGGCCCTGGTCCTGATGGGCTACGACCCGGACCTGGTGAACACTTTTGGGCTGAGCGCCCACTTTGCCACTCCCCTCTACCGCTATTTTCGGGGCGGCCACGACCTCTACGGCCACGAACAGGAATCGCCTGACCTGGAAAGCATCGTCGGTTGGGTGCACGACCTCGCTGCCCGCGACGAGGCCGACGCGGTGGCTATCTCTGGCTACTTTTCGCCCCTGAACCCGGAACACGAGGAAGCGGCCTATCATGCTATCGCGGCGGTCACCGACCTGCCGGTGGTTCTGGGCCATCAATTATCCACTCAGCTTGGTTCCATTCAGCGGGCCACTACTGCCACTCTCAACGCCTCTCTAATGGCTATCTTGAAGGATTTCATCCTGGCCGTCAACCAGGCGATGGCGCAACGGGGCATTCACGCCCCTTTGATGGTGGTGCGGGGCGATGGCACCCTGATGGGCGCCGAGATAGCCGCTCGTCTGCCGGTGGAAACGGTGCACTCCGGCCCGGCTGCCAGCGCCATTGGCGGTCGCTTTCTGTCGGGGGTGGAGCGGGCGGTGGTGATCGATATTGGGGGCACAACCACCGACATCGCCGTGGTGGATAACGGCCAGGTGACCATCAGCGAGAAAGGAGCGACCGTAGGCGGCTTCAGAACGGCGGTCAAAGCGGCCAACCTGCGGTCTATCGGGCTGGGAGGCGATAGCCAGATAAGCCTGGACATCGAAAACAGGCTGTCTATCGGCCCGACCAGGGTGGCGCCTCTGGCTTACATGGCGGCCATGCATCCCAGGGTGAAGAAAGAGATACTGGCTCTGGGGAGCAAAAGCGCCCTGGAGCTCTCTCTAAACGATCTGGAATACTGGTTCCTGGTGCGCGAACCGGCGGAGGGGGGACGGCATCGAGGAGCGCAGGCACAGGAGGTGCTGTCCCTGCTGAGGCAGGGGCCGCGCTCTCTGTCCGAGGTGCTGAAGCATCTGGGGCTGTTTCATCCCGTGCAGATGACGGTGACAAATTTGATCAAAGAGGACATCGTGGGGCGGGCGGGCCTGACCCCCACCGATCTATTGCACGTCAACGGCCTCTACGCCGCCTGGGACGTGGAGGCGGCGCAGGCGGCTACCAACCTGGTCTGTCGCCTGATGAGAGTGGAGGTAGAGGAGTTCATCCGCCGGGTCATGGAATGGATGACGGAAAGGATCGTGGCCGAGGTAGTGACCTTCCTCAGCGGAAAGCGTCTTGAACCGCGTGGCCGGTTGCTCAACGACGACCTGGGACGCTGGTTCTTCGATAACAGCCTGTATCCCGCCCACCCCTATCTCAGAACGGAAGTGGCGCTCACCCTGCCCATCATCGGCATCGGTGCCCCGGCCCACATTTTCCTCCAGGACGCCGCCCGGTCGCTGGGCATCGATCTGATCCTGCCCGCCCACTACGCGGTAGCCAATGCTATAGGGGCAGTATCGGGCAGCGTGGTTATCACCAGGGAGGCGCTTATCTACCCTCACCTGGTCGAGTTGAACCTGGTCGGCTACTACGTGCAGGCCGGAGGGAAAAGGGTGCGTTTCGGTGATCTGGACGAAGCTCGAACCTACGCTCGGAGCAAGTGCTCTGAGGAGGTTATGAGTCAGGCCCTGCTGGCCGGAGCCGCCGACCCCCATTTGGTCATCGACGAGATAGACGAAGGCCCCGACACCTATCGTATCAGGGCCAAAGCAATCGGCAACCCGCGCCTGGCCGGAGGTGAAACTTGAACTCCCACCTCGTCAGAAGACGTATCACTGCCCTGCGGGGCTACCTGCTGGTAGCGATGGCCACCTTTTTCTGGGGCACGACGGGTATTTTCTTCAAAACCCTGGCTGGTAACTATCATCTCGGCTCTTTTACCATAGCTTTTTTGCGGGCCGCGCTGGTATCCATTTACGGCTTTGCCCTGTTGAGTGTCCTCAACCCTTCTTCGTTGCGCCTGCGAAGGGAGGACCTCCCTTTTCTGGTGCTGTTAGGGCTGGTGGGGGTGGCTATGTTTCACGGCCTGGTGATCTCTGCCACCCTGCTGACCACGGTGGCTATGGCCTGGGTGCTGCACTATACTGCTCCGTCCATGGTGACCCTCATCTCCTGGTGGTTTCTGGGGGAGAGGTTAACCCGTTTAAAGGCCCTCGTCCTGACCATGACTTTTGTGGGATGTTTGCTGGTGGTGCGGGCCTACGAGCCTGAACAGATTAGCCTGAACGCCTTGGGTATCGTTTGCGGTCTGGGAGCCGGAGTGTGTTACGCCTTATATACTCTGTTCAGCAAGCGCGCTCTGGAGAGGTACGCTCCCTTGACAGTGGTGGCTTATTCGTTTGGCCTGGGGGCGCTTTTTCTGGCCTTCACCCAGTTTTCCACCTGGGCGGAGATGGTCAGCTATCCTCTCCCGGCCTGGGCATTGATGCTGGCTCTGGCAACGGTAACCTTTTTGGGATACTTCATGTACGCTCAGGCCATGCGATATTTACCGGCCACGGTAGCCAGCATCGTGACCACGCTGGAGCCGGGAGTGGCTACGGTTCTGGCTTTCTTCATGCTGGGCGAGACCCTGACGGTGGCGCAATCGCTAGGAGGCGTATTGATCGTGGGGGGGGTGATCATCTTGCAGAGAGGGGAAAGTGCCGGGGCCAGAGACGAGGGGTCGCAGGAGGTTCATGGCGAGTAGCTGCCGAGCAACCCCAGCCCCATCAGGGCTACCAGGCCAAATTCGATCAGAGTCCGCCGCTTGAGTCTGCCCAGCAGCCCTTGCCGGGCCAGGCCGGTGATCAGGTAAAAGATCAGGAGCAAAAGCAGCCCGCCACGCAGTCCGTCCATCTTTCCGTAATTCAGCGCCCAGACGGCCTGGCCCATCACCACGCCGCTGACTGAAGCGTATAACCCGATCCGTCTGAGTTCGTACCTTGTGCCGCGCAGCAGTTCCAGGGTCAGGAGGGAGCTGGTGGCTAAAGTGGCCGTGGCTGAAACCAGGCTGCGCGCTTTGCTGCTATAGATGATGGTGAAGAGGGCCAGGGCTATGGCGTAAACGCTGATATCCAGGATAAAGCGGGCCGCCCCGTAGCGAGGCGCCGTTGGATCGAGGGTGTGATACTCGGCCACGATGACCAGCGATAGGAACAAAGCGGTTAGCAACAGACCACCCAGCCAGTAAAGCCTATCAGGGGCCAGAGGCAAGACCAAAGCGGCCAGCAAAACCGACAAGCCGGGCAGAATCCAGAAGACGAAGGGATGCCTTTGGCGATAGGCCAGCGGATGGGTGCGCATGGCGGCGTCGCTGCCAAAACAGGCCAGCCCCACCAGCAAGGCCGCCATGAGCCACGTTTCCGACAGTTGGATGCTTAGCGGTGAGCCCAGGATGGAGAAGGCAAAAGTCCTGGTAGGCAACTCAATCACCAGAAAAAAGGTCAGGCCCAGTAGCACCAGGCTCACCGTCAGACTTAACCTTTCGTAAGTGGACATGGGTTCATTCTACAATTGTCGTGTCTTTTTGTCAAACGGGTCGTCAAGCGAGGGAGTAAAATGTTCTCCAGTCTTCGCGCTCGTCTGATTGCTTCATTCTCGGCGATCATCCTGGTCTGTCTGTTCCTGACCGGGATATTCCTGGCTATCCTGCTGCAACCCCTTCAGCAACAACTCATGTTTACCAGCCTGGTGGACAAAGCCATCCCTACCACCTTTCGGGTGCGGGAGATGCTGAATCGAGGCATCCAGCCGCAAGAGATCGCCTCGCGCCTGAAAGAGCAGGCCAGCGAACAGGACACCCGGATGCTCATCCTAACCCCCAATGGCGACGTGCTGGCCGACACCCAGGAAGAGTTGACGGGAGCACACCTCGACCTCCAGCAATTCCAGCAGACTCGCACCGATCCCCAACGACGTTTCAGCCTCGGTCGGTTTTCCGTTCCTGGTGGGGAGACGGTGTTTTACGTGGCCGTGACCCTCAGAGGCATCGTTCAGGAACAGTCTTTGGTCTTAGTCCTGGCTGCCCCCAGGCGATCCGGCCTCCTGAGCGATCTGACGACCACTCTTTTGATAGCCGGTTCGGTGGCCTTTTTCCTCTCCGTAGTGCTGGCCCTGATCATCACCCGTTCCATAAGCGAACCTTTGCGGCGCATCGCTCTGGCCGCCAGGGAGATCGCCCAGGGTCATTACGACCAGGAATTAGACATCACCGCTCCCGACGAGGTGCGTAGTCTGGCCCACAGCTTCAACGTCATGGCCCGCCAGGTCGAGGCCTCGCAGCAGGCCCAACGGGATTTTGTGGCCAACGTCTCCCACGAGTTGAAAACGCCGCTGACCTCTATCCAGGGCTTTTCCCAGGCTCTCCTGGACGGCACGGCCAAAGACGAGGAAGCCCGCCGTCGCGCCGCCCAGATCGTGAGCGACGAGGCTGAACGCATGACCCGGCTGGTCGATGACCTGCTCGATCTGGCCCGCATAGAGGCCGGGCAGATCGTCATGGCTCACGAGCCGTTGGAGGTGGGGCGGCTGCTGAGGGGGTGCGTGGAGAAATTCGCTCTGCGGGCGGAGGAAAGTGGGGTCGATCTGAAGCTGGAGATAGAGGATATTAAGGCAGAGGGGCGGCCCTTGCTCGGCGATGGCGACCGTCTGGCCCAGGTCTTTACCAACCTGATCGATAACGCCCTGAAACATACGCCCCACGGTGGCCGGGTGATAGTGGCTGCCCGGCCGGTGAGCGAGGGCCAACAACTGGAGATCAGCGTGGCCGACAGTGGCCCCGGCATCCCGGCCGAGGATCTATCGCGCATTTTCGAGCGTTTCTATCAGGTGGATAAATCACGGGCCAAGGGCAAGGGCGGGGTCGGTCTGGGCCTGGCTATCGCCAGGGAGATCGTCCAGGCTCACGGCGGCAAGATCGAGGCCGAGAGCGTGGGGGGCCTGGGGACCCGTTTGGCCGTGACCCTGCCTCTGATGTGATGGAGAGGGGAAAATGGGAGAGAAACCGTTAGAGGTTGCGCCGCAAAAAATCGAACGCATCGTGAGGAGAGTTTTCGCTGGAGCAAAAGTGGAAACGGTCTCTTGTTTCAGCCGCAGCACCACAAGTCTCAACTATAGTTTGAGCCTGGCGAATCCTGCTATGGAGCTAACCTTCAAGGTCTACCTGGAGGGGCAACCGCGCCAGGAAGCCTATACCCTCAAAAGAGTGGCCCAACACGCCGGAGTAACCGCGCCTCACCTTCTACATTACGATGACAGCCTGGTGACCCTATCGCGGCCCTACGCTTTTCTGACCCGGCCGGCGGGCCTTACGCTGGCCGCCGCTTTACCCCGGTTGGTCACCGAGGATATGGAAACGGTGGGCTACGAGATGGGACACTACCTGGCCAAGCTGCATACCATTCCCTTCCCCCGCTACGGAAAATACTTCGGAGAGGATGAACGAGCCAGCCAGAGCGAGCAGGCTTATACGCTGACCAGGCTGAACGAAAGCCTGGATGGGTGCTGCCAAAACGATCTGCTCGCCCCCGATATCGGAGATGAGGTGCAGCGTCTTTTCCAGGAAACCGTGGCGCTCAACCGGGAGGAGCCCTGTCTGGTGCACGGCGATTTTCGGGCTGCCAACATAAGCGTGGAGGAGGGCTATGGTGGCTGCCATGTGACGGCCTTTCTCAACTTCGAAAACTCTGTAGCCTGGAGCCCGGAGTGGGATATGGTCCAGTTATTTGGTCACCTCTTCGACGACTATCCTTCCCTCCAGGAGAGTTTCCTGGCCGGCTACCGCGCGGCCGGGCAGTTACCTGAATACTTCTGGGGGCGCCTGGAGCTATATCAACTGCTATTTTACGTGGAGCGCATGTTACGCGCTCATCTCCGCGAAGAGGCAGAGGGCGTCCGCCTCTACAGGGAGTATTTGGAAGGTTTTATGGCCTCGCGATGATCCTGGCTCGATCTGCTCCTGAATGAGTATCAGGCCGATCTACTTTCGATGATTTTTTTGATGTTAGCCAGGGCCGCCTCGACCTCTTTCTCGTTGACCTTCTCCACCGCTTTGCCCGCTAATCTGCCCAGGATGGAACCCGGCAACCTGTACTCCACGGTCAGGTTCACCCTGGTGCCGTTATCTTCGGGTTGGAAAAGCCACAGCCAGTAACTATCAATACCCCCTTTGGTCTCTACTACAATCCTCTTGTTCTGGACGTACTCGCTCACCACGCTCCTGCCCTCGAAACGGATCCCAGCCATTTGATAATGCCATTTCCAACGAGTGCCCAGGCCGGGCCAGCCAGCGATATCCCAAACCCCGACCATGCTGGGCAACCATTCAGGCTGTCTCTCTACCTCGTCCATGAAGGAAAAAACTTTTCCCACAGGTGCGTTGATGAAGATGTTCTTGCCTACCTTGGCCATTGTCAGTGCCTCCTGATGTGCTGTGATTGCGGATCGGGCAAGTGAGGGATTCCCGTCCTGGCTAAAAAGCTCCTGGAGGGAACTTGCCAAGTCTCAAATATTGTGATATAATATACTTGAGTTAACAACCAATGGATTTTTGGCAGGAGCGATGAATCTCGGTCTAAATATGGACGCCTAGAGGCCGAGAGGAGCCAGTGGCGTAACCGACTGCTGTTTTTTTAACACGGTCGGTTTTTTTCTTGTCTCTAATCCGTGCCTCCCCTGTAGCCGTGCTATGGTGACTACGGCGGACGTCACAGGCGGTTTCAGAGGTTGGCACGGGTTCTTTTTTTTATCGCAAACGGCTTACTGCTCTTGCTCCGCTCTGGCCTCTAGATTATACCACATCACGATAGAGAAGCAAATCCAGTTGAGGATTTTACTCCACGTTACCCTGGGCAGGCGGTTTGCCCCTGGATTTTGCTCCAGAATATCGCCGATTATCGTTCGATGGTCACCACTTTTACCCAATCGAGCTGGAGGCCCAGGTCCCTGCCCTGTTTATAGCCGAGCTGGGCAGGATTCCAGGTCGAGGTCTCCAGCCGCAATCTGACCACGCTGGCCGGGGCGAGCCCTTCTGGAATGGCGAGGGAATACGTCTGGAAAGCTGTCTCAAGGGCTAATTCCCCCAGCAGGTGATCGTCGAGGTATAGCGTGACTCTGGCCGGCGCGACGCCGGGCGGTCGTCCTCCGGCGGCCCTAAGGATGATGGAGGCCGGTTCGCCCTCCAGGGGAATGGCTATCACGGCCTCGGCCTGCGTCCAACGCATCGTGATCCAGCCCAAAGTTATCTCGGCGGGGTAAAAACCTTCTCTCAAATAATCTTCGTCTCCCCCTTCCCCGACGTTGACGGTGAAGACCTTTTTCCCCCTGCTCTCCTGGGAAGGCACGATTTCATAAATATCAAAGACGGCTGTATATTCCCACTTCTGACGGGGAAGGTGATCGGTGGACAATTCGGCTACGGGGGTGGAGAGGACGGAAGTAGAAAGATAGTCTGGCACGTAGTCTCCCCACGCGGGGGCCGGGTTCCCTTCGCTGGAGATCCAGTAAACGCCTCGGCCCTCCGCCTGCCAGGCCCGCACCGCCTCCGTCAAGCGGGCCTCGTGTCCGTTCACCACAAAGGCCGACCGCTCGAAGGTGGTCCACAAGGGCGTGGCTACGACGTTGGACGGGAAAGAGTGCTCGAAGAGCAGGATAGAGTTTTCAGGAAAATTGTGGGCGAATCGTTCCACCCACGCTATTGTGCCTTTGTACTCGGCAAACCTGATGAACCCCCGATCGGTCTGTAGATAACCGACCACCAGGACGGCTGCCAGACAGAGCGGCAGGATCCAGGCCGTCCGGGCTCCTGGCTTCAGGAGGTGGAGCGCGTAGACCGAAAATAAAATGAACGCGGGGATAACCACCGGCACGAAGCGACGGATGGCCCAGAAGTGATCCAGGCTGGTGCCCGAGCCCATAACCAGAAGCGGGACAGAGACGCTGAAGATCAGGAGCAGGGCCAGAGCGCGGCCCTCATCTGCTTTTTCCCCCACCGCTTGCAGAAAGCCGACCAGCCCCAGCAGCACCCCTATAGGAGTGACGTACCATCCCAGTTGAAGCAAAACGTCCCTGCCCAGGCTGGACGAGGTGTAGGGCCGCACGAAATAAGCGTACAGGCCGAGCAGCACGACGACCACGACGAAAAGGGGATAAAGCAGACGACCGTAGCCGCTTACGCTCCGCAAGGTGCTGGCTAAAGGTTTTTTGAGCAGGACAACCCCGATGACCATAAGCAGCAACAACAGCAGACCCGGCAGGATGAACCCGGCCAACCGCCTGAAAATGTCCAGCGGATAGGTGTATCCCTGGATGGTGTGTACCACCGCTTCGGCCAGGGGGCGAGGCAGAAAAACCCCGGTGACCTGATCGAGGAAATAGATGGTGGAGATCAGCGCGCCGTGCAGCACCGCCTGAAACCCCAGCAGCAGATAGGGAGCGATGAAAAATTTGTGTTCGGGGCGGAAACGTCCCCTGAGCCACAGATAGGCGAAAAAGAGGGCCAGAGCCAGGGGCAGGAAGACGATATCGATTTTAGCCAGGTGGATCTGGCCGAAACAACAACCGGCCAGAAAAGCCAGGTAACGGTCAGGCTTCAAAGCGAAGGCGAGAAGTCCGGCCCAAAAGAGGTATTGTACCAGTATCTCGGCCGAGGGATAACGAGAATACCAGAGCTGGCCGATGTTTATAACCGCCAGGAAGAGGGAAAACAGCCCCACCGTCCGGCCAAAGAGCCTGTTGGCCGTCAGATAGAGGCCGATAGTTCCCAGCAAAGCCAGGCAGGGAGTAGCCCACAGGGCGAAAGTAAGCCCCCCTATGGAATAAAAAATAGCCAGCCAGACCGGATAAAGGTGAAAGCCGTGAGGAACGATCAGCCCGGCGTCGAGGGAGCGCAGGGTGTAGCCCATCAGCCGTTGCCCCTCGCTCCAGGGGCCGGGATAGCCGGGCATGAACGGTTGCACCTCGGTAGAGACGACCAGCAGGGGACGGCTTTGGGGCGGAGCCTGGGCCAGCACCCTGTCGGTGAGAATGATCGAACCTGTTTTGGCGATGCTCGCCCCGGTGTTAACGTAGATGCTGTGATCCCTGGTGCCCAGAATGTACTCGTAAGGGCGGAAGAAGAGCCAGACGGCGACCACGATGATAGCTCCTGAAGCCAGGGAGCCAGGATCGAGCCTGGGCCGGGGAAAGGTGGGGAGACGCCGTCTCTTTCTACGGGTCAGAAGAACGATGAGACCGCAAAACGCCAGGAGAAGGGCCAGGTTGGGCAGGGAGAAATAACCCGTTTCGGCCAGGAGCAACCCTAGCCACGAAGCCAGCAGGGTGCCGGTCAGGACGACCAGGAACAGCACTTCTCCAAAAGAGAGCCTGCCAGCCTCGTCTTTCTCTTCGGGGCCAAAAGCCGCCCAGAGCACGTAACCAGGGACGAAAAACAACGCTGCCAGGCTCAAAATCCTCAAACCGGTTTGAAACGCTACCACACCGCCTCCACACACATAAATGAAATGCAGGCCCAGGTTACATTAGGGTGCGTCCCATAATTTTGGTAGGTGCCTGGCACTTCAACAACGAACGTTCGCTGTGCCAGGCACCTTATGCCCTAAGATTTGGACAGACCCTTACATTACATTGAAATCCTCTTTCTCAGGGCATCGATTTTGGATAGAATCTTAAACGAGCGTCTTTGTTCGTGCTGTCTGAGGCGCTCTCTCAGGTGAGCGATCTCCTCATCCCTGGCTGCCAGCCCCCGCCGGGATTCGATGAAGAATTGCAGCAGGCTCAATAAAAGGGCCAGTTCGAAATTGGGGTTTTGCCGTTGCATCTGAGCGAACCTGGCCTGCACTTCTTCCAGGGTCTGGTCATCGTTTTCCTTCGAAATGACCACCGCCTGGCGGTAGCCGGGTTGTTGGTGGTCGCTCTCAAAGAAGCTGAAGTTATACAGGGTGTTGAAGATCGAGTTTAGATAGGGACTTTCGGAAAAGGTGTTCACGTATTCCTGGAGGAGCATCATCGGGAGCCAATGGTAGACGTATCCGCTGGGGAACACCACGTAAGACAGGGCTCTCTCGGCGATCCAGCCCAGGCATTCGTCCAGGTCGGGCAGGCCCTTTTCGAGGTGTTCTTTCAGCCACCGATGCTCGATGCCCGCCGCCTGACGGAAGAAGTCGTAGAAGATCTGGTCGGCCAATTGGTTGTGGGGGTGGGCGAAAGGGCTGGTGAGGATCACGTAGAGCCTGGCTACCCGTAATAATTCGTGGACGAAGGTCCTGCGCGCCGGGCCGGGGATGTGCTCCAGGGTATCCGTGCTGACCGCCACGTCGAAGGTGCCATCGCCGAAAGGCAGGGCGGTGCCCTGGCCCTGGACGTAGTTGTCCTGGCGAGCAGGAGGGAGGTCAACGACTACCACCTTGTCTTCGGGCACGAAGGCCGAGATGAGGAAGACCTCCCTGTCGGGCCCCACAAAGGAGCAGCCCCCTACCTCTAAAATCTCCAGCCTGCTGCTCCCCAGCCTTTCTTTAACAATGTGGAGCGTTTCCCTGATATCTCGATATCTTTGATATTGATCGAAGGACAGCTTAAGTAATTCGAGAGAGGGCGCGGCATCCATCAAAATTTACCTCGTTGTTCGGGAATGTTCCCACCGACAGGGGATGTAAAACAGACCATGTTTCTCCTTCATCACCCCCTGCTGCACGGCAAAAGTATACATCTGAGGGTGATAGTCATAGCTGTAGCAAATGTCGGGATCGTATATCGCCACCGTGAATCGATAGGTGCCGGCCAGCAGGGGGAGCTCCTCGATGATGTAGTCGATGTGTCCTTCACCCCCCACCCACCCGACCTTGTAGCCCGACGAGCTGGTGTTAGGGCCATTGATGCGCAGTTCGTCGTCGCGGTAGATAGCCACTCCGAAGACCGGATCTTCGACCTCGATGTGCGCCCGGTACTTTATGCGGGCCACCATCTTCTGGCCGGTCTCGAACACGAAGCGCTCATTGCCGTCCCCATCCAGAAAGCGGACATCGACGATCTCGATCTCGTGGCCGCTCTCGTCGCTCCGGTGGGCTGCCTGGCCGTGCCGTGTTCTGAGCTGCGCTTCTCTCTCCCTGACGATGGCGTTAAGGTAAGCCTCGATGACGCCGTCCACCTTGCCGCTGCTGGCTATAAGGCCATTATCGAGCCAGATAGCCCTGGTGCACAGCTTGGCTACCGTCTCCAGGTTGTGGGAGACGAAGATGATGGTTACCCCTCTTTGTTTGAATTCCTTGATTTTATCCAGGCACTTTTTTTGAAAGGCCTGGTCCCCAACGGCCAGCACCTCGTCGATGAGCAGGATATCGGGCTGGACGTTGATGGCAATGGCGAAGCCCAGACGCATGTACATGCCTGAGGAGTAATGTTTAACCGGGGTGTCGATGAAACGCTCTAGCTCAGAGAAAGCCACTATATCGTCGAACACGCGCCCTATCTCGTTTCTGCCGAGGCCCAGGATAGAGCCGTTCAGGTAGATGTTCTCGCGGCCTGTCAGCTCGGGATGAAAACCGGCCCCTAGCTCCAGCAGGGCCGAAACCCGGCCATTGACCCTGATGTCGCCTGTAGTCGGCTCCAGAATGCGGGCGATGAGCTTGAGGACCGTGCTCTTGCCCGCCCCATTGGGGCCGACGATGCCCAGCATCTCTCCTGCCGCCAGTTCAAAGCTGACGTCTCGCAGGGCCCAAAACTCCTCGCGCGCCCCGCTGTTGCGCCTGAAAAGGTTGATCGCCATCTCTTTGAGGGAACGGGCCCGCTCGTGGTGGAGGGTGAAACGCTTGGAAGCGTTCTCAACCTGAACAACGGCCGTCATTAATACCTCCCGGCTTCTGCTATCTAGCGCAGATTATAACTTATGATCCATCGGCTGTCAAACAGCACATTCAAACGAACAAGCCTCGCCGGCTGGTTGCGGCGAGGCTTGTTCCGTCGGACGATGGGGGTGCTGGCCCCGGCCAGGGGATTACTTCAAAATAGGCGGCAGCCACGTCAGATTACCCACCTTGAGGGTAAGATCGACGGTCTGTGGGCTGCCGTCTACAGGGGCCCCGCCGGCAGTGCCGTCAATAGTCACCTGGGCCAGGTTGTAGCTGCCTATGGGGATGGAGGTCAGGCCGCTCACCATTACAGTAACCGCCACCCGCGCGCTCTCACCCACCGTCCCACTGATAGGGTCGAGGGTAGTTACAATGGGCGCAGGCGCGAGGGGGTTGACGTTGCCCGTCCACTCTATCATCCCCCCTCCCGTGTTTTCGACGATGATAACCGACGAACTGGAAGCGCGGCCCTGGGGGTGCAGGATGGGCATGGCGCGAGGTCTGGCACGGAGGTAAGGTGGGCCTACCGCCAGGCCGGTATGCCGGGCGTCGTGGTGGAACATGGGCCAGGGAAGCCCAGCCCCGGCGGTCGGACCAACACGCCAGACGTGCAGGTACCCATAACTCGGATCGGTGTGATGGGAGCCTCCGACAGCCATCTCCAGAGCGCCGTCGTTGTCTATGTCACCTATGGCTGGAGAAGAAGGGATTATGTAGCCAGAGTTATACGTAGGATTACCAGGATGAGCGCCGTCGTTGGTTTCCTGGACGCCATTGGCCCCGATGACGGCTACCTCCCAGCCAATAGGCATGAACACTTCCAACTGTCCGTCGCCGTCGTAGTCGGCCACGGTCGGGGATTCCATGTTGAAGAGCTGGGTGGCGCCGAGCATGGTCTTGGGCGTCACGGGCCAGTTGGGCACGGGCGAACCATCCCCGTTCCAGGCGTAGAGCTTGTGATCTTCGCAGGCGGTGACCACTTCCAGAGAGCCATCGCCGTCCAGGTCGGCCAGGGCCGGGGAATTGGCCACGCGCCCCCCCGTGGGCCTGGGCCAGTTGGGCAGGTAGTTGCCGTTGCGGTCCCAGGCGTTAACGTAGTTGCCCGGCTCGGACGAAAAGTCATACCGTCCGGTGCCCACCACGATATCCAGGTTGCCGTCGTCATTTATATCGCCGATGGCTGGCGAGGACATGATAGTCTGTCCTATGAATTTTTTTACCAGCACAGCGCCATCTTTGTCGAAAACGTAGATGTAACCGCCTGGATGATAATCCGCGCCGGTGATGATCTCCAGGTCGCCGTCGCCGTCCAGGTCAGCCAGCGCCGGCGAGGACCAGATCGTGTCGGCGTTATGATGCCTCCAGCGTTGGGTGCCATTGGAGTTCAGCAGGTAGATGTAGTGGTCCCAGCAGCCAAAGGCCACTTCCATTTTCCCGTCCCCGTCCAGATCGCCCAGGGCCGGGGTGGAGAAAATGCCTGCGGGGGTGGGGAAGGTCCAAAGGGGCGTCCCATCGTGGTTGTAGGCGTAAACGCCTCCGCTGGTGTAGCCCACCTCTCCCCCCGCAGTGACCACCACTTCCATATCGCCGTCGCCGTCCAGGTCCCCCGCGGCCGGCGAGGACTGGATCGGCTTGCCAGTGGAGGCCGTCCAGCGGATGGTGCCGTCGGCATTGACCACGTGCAGCTTGCCATCCTTGCCTCCGGCGATGATCTCCTTGAGGCCATCGCCGTTGATATCGGCCATAATGGGAGAACTGTACTGGATGTGATCGCCCGGCAGTTTCACGGAATAAAGAGTGGCCACGTCGCTGCTACTGGCCGCGGTCTCCTGTCCGGCGAACACCGGCCCCAGCAGCAAAATGATCAACAGGAAATAGCTGACAGAAGCCAAAACGATTTTATGGCGACTTGTCATAAACATCTCTCTCCTCCTCTTATTATATGGGGTGGAGGGTGCCAGCCCACCGCCCACCTGACGATTTTGAAAATTTCTGGCATCCTGGGGGCTGGCCCAGGAGGGCAACGCTTCACCTCCTTTCCAAACGCGACCTGGGTCTCAGGTTACCTGCGGCTTAAGGTTACTTCATGATCGGGGAGAGCCAGATGGTATTGCCCACACAGAGCTGGACAGAGACCCGCGCCGGGCTGCCAGGCACGTGTCGGCCGTTTAAGGTAGCTTCGATCTGAACGTAGCCCACATCATAGCAGCCAGGCTGACCATCGTACAGAGCAACGTTATTTACCCGGACGGTGAGATTGGCCGAGGACGAACCGTTCAGGACTCCATTCATAGGATCGACGCTGAGCTGCGGCTGCGTCGAGATCGGGAAAACTTTGGCCTCCCAGTCTATGGGATTGTCGCCGGGGTTTCTGATAATCAGGGCGGCCGAATCGTATCCGGGGCGGCCGTCGGGGTGGAGGATGGTCAGAGAGGAAGTGCTGACCACGAGGCTGGTCGGCGAGATGCGGCCGGTGTGCCGGGCGTCGTGGTGGAACATGGGCCAGGGCAAGGCGTTCTGAGTGGCGTTGCCGGTTCGCCAGGCGAATAGATAGCCGTGGTTTGGCTCGAAGTAGTTGCCCCCGGCGATGACCATTTCCAGGTTGCCGTCGTTATCTATGTCGCCCACGGCCGGCGAGCCGCGCACCGTATACCAGGTATTGTAAGTGGGCTCGCTGGCCCCAGCGCTGGAAGCGGTCTCCTGAACCCCGTTGGCCCCGATGACCGCTACCTCCCAGCCCATGGGCATGAGCACTTCCAACTGTCCGTCGCCGTCGTAGTCGGCCACGGTGGGGGATTCCAGGCTGAACTTCTGGGTGGAACCGTTGTTCATCCTGGGCGTCATAGGCCAGCCGAGCACGGGCGAACCATCCCCGTTCCAGGCGTACAGCTTGTGGTCTTCACAGGCGATGACTACCTCCAGAACGCCGTCGCCGTCCAGGTCGGCCAGGGCCGGGGAACTGGGGACGCGTCCGCCCGTGGGCCTGGGCCAGTTGGGCAGATAGTTGCCGTTGCGGTCCCAGGCGTTAACGAAGTAGCCCGGGTCGGACGAAAAGTCATAAAAGCCGGTCCCCGCCACGATTTCCAACTCGCCATCACCGTTTATATCGCCGATGGCTGGCGAAGACATGATAGTCTGCCCGATGAAGTTTCGTACCAAGACAGTGCCATCCTTGTCGAAAATATAGATGTACCCGCCTGGGTGATAATCAGCGCCGGTGATGATCTCCAGGTCGCCGTCGCCGTCCAGGTCGGCCAGCGCCGCCGAAGACCAGATCGTGTCGGCGTTATGAAGCATCCAGCGTTGGGTCCCATCGTAGTTCAACAGGTAGATGTTGCGGTCCCAGGCCCCAAAGGCCACTTCCATTTTCCCGTCCCCGTCCAGGTCGCCCAGGGCCGGGGTGGCCCACACCCCGTCGGGGCGGCCATCGAGCGGCACGCTGTCCTGGGTGCGGAAAATCCAGTACGGGCTTCCATCGTGGTGGTAAGCTTTAACCCCTCCGTCCCAGGTTTGCTGGGACACCACTGCTTCCCCTAAACTGACCACCACTTCCACGTCGCCGTTGCCGTCCAGGTCGCCGACGGAGGGCGCGGAGTTGATGGGCGTGCCGGTATTTACGGACCACTTGAGCGTGCCATCAGGGTTGTAAACGTATAGCATCCCGTCCCCACCGCCGAAGAGGATCTCTTTGGTACCGTTGGCAGGATGGTCGATATCGGCCAGAGTAGGCGAACTGTACACCACTGGGCCCCCTGATAGTTTGGTGGAGAAAAGATAGGGCGCATCAGCAGCGCTGGCTGGCCGAACGTTCTGGCTGGACAGCCACGGTATCAGGATGAGCAGCAGAAGACAGACGACAAGACTGAAAACAGTGGAATAACGCTTTTTGAACACTTACTTCCTCCTTAATTTTATTCAGAATGCAGGCGGTGCATTCTGTCTGAGCTCCGGTCACAAATGGCTATTCGCCAGTGTCGTTAACTTGAGGGCCAGGACGTTGCAAACAACAGTCCGACCACCTCCCAAAACCCCAATTGTCCAGGAGCCCCTTTCGGTATTATTATAAGGGAGTATTGTAAAAAGAACATAAATAAAACCTAAACAAAACGTAAAAGGGGCGCCTCAAAAAAGGGACGTTCTCTCACCCGGGACTTTACCATCATCGGGCCTTTAAGCCGGGGCTCAAGTTAACGGAATCGGCCTGCCCCAGCCACCACCACAGTGTGTAATATTATATTTTAGGGGAAGGATTTTGTCAAGTAGACAGTAGCTCGATTTTGCCTGTATCTCATAGCGGTGGGGGCTTAACCGTAATCCTAAAAAGAAAACTGTAAATCAGTGTATTAAAATGGATTGTGGGTAAAGTCGAGGACAGCGGGAAATAAGGTACTGTTACCGGCGTTCGATCTCTATCTCGCCGAGGGGGATGCTGTTATCCGGCAGGGGCTGGCCGTTCTCGTCGCAGGCGGCCAGGCGTTGCCCACTGTCCAGGGAATACATCCCCACCAGGAGCCGGTAGCGTCCGGCCGGGGTTTTTTCAGGAATGGGAATCTGGTATTCATCTTCGACCACTTCGCCCACACCCCATAGAGAAGTGGGCAAAGAGTCGTGCACCGGCTGGTTGTCTTGCTGGGCCACAGTCTGGCCTTGCTCGTCCACCAGGTGGGTGAAGACGGTGTAATTGTCATCCACGAGGGCCAGACTTTGCCAGTACAGGGTCAGGTGCAGCGCCTGGCCTGCTTTCAGCGCCGCGGCCTCCAGGTCGTAGCCCAGCAGGGCTATCTTATTCTCCAGATCGATGCGGCGGGGGTAGGATATCTCTACGTCGTCAGCTTCCAGGGCGGGTTCTATACTCGCTTCAGAGACGAAAGCGTTAACGTGGATCAGCCGCGTAGGATCGGGCTCGTCAGCCTGTTGCACCCGGAGAGCGATTTCGTTCTGGCCGGCCTGGAGCGGGAAGGACCGTGTTTTGTAGGTCAGGGGCCGATCTTCTGTGAACAGATAGGTGCCGATTGGCGCTCCATTAACCAGCAGGTCGATCATTTTTTCGCCGTTTGCAGAAAAAGCGCTCAGCTTCAGGCGGGCCAGCTTCGGCTTCGGCTCGAAGACGAAGATAGTACCGAAGTCGCGCATAGGCCGTGCGGGATGGCCCTCGTAGATCATTTTTCTGTACCAGCCATTGCCGACCACGATTTTTTCACGGGCGGGAGGCTTTGGGGCGGGGGGTAGGGGCACTTTGTAAGCTACGGTCTCGCCATCATCGTAAAAGGGCGGGCCCAGCGCCCGGTCCAGCATGTAGGCCACCACCGGCTCTTCTTCCGGCTCCAGGAGGGCGCGGTGCACCACCACGTAACCTATGCCGTACTGGTGCAGGATACGCGCCCCCTGCTCGACCAGCCAGAAAAAGTCGTTAGCGGCGATGTCTGGGAGGCCCAGCATGGCTTCCTGCGCGTACGACAGCTCACGTATAAACATGGTGGTGTCGATGAAAACCTGCGGTTTTGTGGAGGTGCGCACCCCCCACCCTCCCACCAGGGGGTGTTGGTGCACGGTGACGTAATACATGTAGAGAGCAAGCTGCCACATATACTTAGTCCTGGTCTGGTTGGAGGGTACTTCCAGGACGGCCAGGTTATCTTTATAAGTTGCTATCTGAGCGTAGACCGCCGGGGGGATTCTGCTCTGGGTATCGACGTAAAACGGAAAGATGAACAGCGACTCGAAGGGGATGAGCACCGCCATGGCGCCGAACAAAAGGACCTTGTACAGACCACGACTTGACTTGAGCCCTCGCCAGATGACCTGCAAGCCGTACGCGCTCAGAACCGAGAGAGCCAATTCGAGCGTGGCTACCATCCGGCCGGGAGCCCTCAACTGCTGGATGAACGGAACGCAGAGCACCAACCAATAAGGCAGGGGGATCAGCGTGCTGAGGCCCTCGGATGGGATTTCCAGCTCTACCAGGCCGTTGCAATGCAGCACCGGCCCCAACGACAGGATCATGGCCGTCAACCCCGTGACCAGCCAGAAAGTTACAGGGCGGCCTCGTTTTTTGACCACGGCCACGATGACCAGGCCCAGAACGAGGTAGCCCATGTAGTTCGAATACCCGTCGAGGTGGCTGACGTAAGGCCCCAAAACGGGGTGCAGACTGGAAGGCATAAAGAAGCCCAGCAGATCGGTGGAGGCTCCAACCAGACCTGCCTCCCTGAAAGCCCCCTGAAGACCAGCCAGCAACGAAAAGTAAGCCGGGGCCATCAGCAGCCAGCCGGCCAGATTGGCCAGGCCAAAGGTCAGCAAAAACCTGGTCCTCAGCAGGGCTTTTCTATCGGCCAGAAAATGGTAGACCACAAAGAGCAGGGTGAAGAACATGATGAAGTAGGCCGCGTAAGTCAGGTACTCGGCCATGAGCGCCAGGACGAGAAAGATCGTCAATCGGACGGCGTTTCTGGCCGTCGGTTTGTCCCACAGCTTGAACAGGCCCAGAGCGTAGAGCGGCATCCACTGCACGCTGTGCAGGCCCAGGTAGCCGAAAGAGTGGGCCCAGCGGTAAGTCGAAAAAGCGAAGACCAGGCCAGCGATAAAAGAAGCCGCTCTGTTCCTGGTAAAGTGCAGAGCCAGCAGATAGGCCGTGAAACCGGAGGTGGCGAAAGCGAACAGCCAGATGAAAGTCATAGCCCTGGTCAGGCTCAGCCCTATTTGCAGCGGAATAGTAGCCAGCTCGTTAAAAGGAGTGGACAGAATGTACTGGCCGCCGAAGGGATGCCATATCTGCGTGGTGTAGGTGGGGGTGGTGCCCAGATCTACAATGGCGTGTTTCACCCACCATATATCGTACAGATGCCAGTCGTGGTCTCTCGCGCCGGGGATGACGTACTCGCGCCCCAGACCCAGGCAGGCCGGATAGGTCAGCACCAGGGTGAAGAGCACGTAGGCCAGGTAGATGCTGGCCGGGTGGGACAGTTTTCTGATTAGCGGATGGTTTGTGATCCTTTGCTGCATTAATATGGTCAGTTCAACAAGGAAGCGGCGTCGAGGTTTTCTAAATATTGCTTCCATACAAATTTTGCCATATTGACCCCCACCAGATAGTGGCCGCTTTTGTTCCAGTGCATATCCCCATTGGGAAAATAGAAGGGGGTGCGTGTTTTCTCGGTTTCCTCTTTAAGCAGAGGCAAGGTATCAAAACAGGTGATACCGTTGCGGTCGCAGTCAGCCAGGATTCTACGGTTAGGGTATTCCAGATCGAAGTGGGCCGGGTCCAATCCATATTGCTCGACAGTGGCCTCCCAGTCTTCCGCGCGCACCTGGAAACGTTGGGGGAAAAGCACCACCATCAAATCTGTGTCCCTCTCCTGCAACATCTGGTTTATACCCTTAAGTATTAATTCCAGGTGGACGAAAGCCTGGTCCACTTCGGGGAGGGTGGGGGAGTAAAAAAGGCCGAGAGAAGCGTTTGGATCAAAAGTGTACACTGAACCAGGTCGATTTTCAAAGGTGCTGGCGATGGCTGAAGGTCGGTACCAGGATTTGGGTTCGTGCACCAGTATAAACTGCTCAAAAGCCCGCCAGGCCTCGCTGACCTTGCCCCCCACGTGCGTTTGGGTGTACAGGTCTAGCATCTGGCGCAAATTGGAAGAAAAGCGGGTGGGGGCTGATTCTGTTTCTGGCGATAGCGCTTCAGGTCTGAAGGCCTCCAGGGGAAGATACAGGCTTTTGAATAGATCGTGGTAGGGAAAATCCAGGCTGGCCCTGACGATTTCCATAGAGACGTTCCCATCGTGCTCGGAGAGCTGATAAAAACCTTTCTCGGGATGGGAGTGAAGGTAGGCTTGTGATATATCGTTACCAAACGTAATGCCGAGTATGACGAGATGAGGATTATACTTCAGGTAATACTTTCTCAATCTGATCCAGGCGCTTGAGGGATCGTCGGCGTAGGCTATCAGCACCTCTGGATGGAGGGAGTACTCGTTCAGTTGTGAGGTATCGTTTAGCCGGGCTTCCATGATGTATCCAGAGGTTTCGTCCTGGTCGGCGGCGTACCCTATGACAAAAGAATCGCCCACGTATAGTATGCGATATGCATCTGGGTCTGGCTGCTCGTTGAAGTCTCGATCGTTGCGAAAGCCTGCCGCGTTGGTAATGAAACGAATGGGTTCAGCAGGCGTTGGGCCCTGGGCTAAAACGTCGAGGTTAGGCTTGGGCCCTCCACCTTCCGCTGGCACCCAACCCTCAAACAGCTTCATGTAGGCAAGGACCTCCTGCGAGGGAGGGTGCAAAAGGGCGGGCAGGTGACCTAGGCGCAGCAATATTTCCAGGGCCGCAATGAAAATCAACAGAGTGTATAAGGACACGTAAGCCAGGGTCAGCTTGGGGCTGGATTCCAGCAAAACGATCACGCTGGATAAAAGCAGCAATACCAGGAGCGTTTCGAAAAGTAATAATTTTGGCGTTTTAATAGAAAATAGATAGAGCAGGCTGACAAGAAATACAATGAAGATAGCAAAAAATATGATAAAGTATCTTATAACCACGTTAATTCTCTTCCAAGATATTAAAAAGGCGCTCATAGCATCTTGCAAGCCATTAAAAGCGATTAGCGATACCAGAAAACATATTAAAATAAGATGAGAGATTATCACCAGGAAAAAATAAGTCAAGGAATATCTCCCCAGAATAAATGTCTCAGGAGATTTATAGTTAATTATAATAGGCAGCTCTATAATTAAAAAAACTATCAAAGATAAACAAATCAAGTTTTTGATCGTCGAGGGCCGGATTTCACTCTTTGATGCACTATAATCAGTCTGCACTAATGTCCTCCCTGTGAATAAAATTGCAATTTATTGGCCTGCTGCCTCATCGGGTTTCTCCAGGTACTCGATGAGCAGCGGGGTCAACGCCCTGACGTATATTGAATTGCCGTGGCGGTTGTAATGAAGATCGTGGGTGTAGGTCAAGGTGGCAACAGCATTATAGGCCGTTATCCCTCCCTCCGCCTTCATGTTGGCGAATGGATCGATGAAAATCAACCCCAGGTCGTCGCAGGTTTCTTTGATGTTGTGCACTGCATCTGCATTCTTAGCTTCGTCCTTGAACATCTCCACTGCGGGCAGATAGGTCACAATGGGCTTAATACCGTTGGAAAGGCATACGTCTTTTAAATACTTCAACACATCCTGGTTAGCTACTTTCATATCTTGATATTCTCTTAATGGTTGGTTGCTATCCATGTGGTGAACAACTTCCACGGAGATCATGAAATATAGTCTGCTTTTCGAAAGCAGCGCCTGGTGGATACCGTCAAATGTTTTGGTGCCCAATATACGATCGGGAATATCTAATAGATTATCTTTGAAACTGTGAGTCATGATAGTATCGCCTATGACGCCGAACTTTCCCCCTTTTCCATAGGTGTTTCTATTCCAGATGCCAGAGTAAAAGGCAAGAAGGGCTACCCCGGGTCTTATCTCTGGCAATAGTTGTTCGAGTAACGCCACTTTCTGGAAAGTATTATACCCACAAACGCCCGCATTTATGACGTGGTACTGTCCGTAGGATGGGTAATCTCGCTTTATCTGCTGATCCAGTAAACGGGGCCACGTCTCTTGAACGTCCATGGCTCCCCAGCCGTAAGTCATAGAATTCCCCAGGACCATAATGGTATATTGAGGGTCTTGATCGGGAGGGACTTCGACGTCTCTCAGCTCCAGGGAATTGGTAAAGCACAGGTTTTTTGTGCCCCCTGGCCCAACGATGATGGATTCCGGGAAATTCCTGGCCATTCTGTAACCGCATTCAGGGTCCGACACGTAATATCCAGCGGGCCATTTATAAGCCAGAAAGTGAACAGGCACAAGTCTCAAAGCAAACTCAATAATAAATAATGAGATGAGAATTGAAGATGATATCGCAATGAGTTTAAACAAAAACTGTTTGCTCATTTCACCTCCCAGCACACTTTTTCTCTCTATTTTCGCTTAATGATGGCGGTTGCTTTTTTCGGCCAGGCAGACGATGGAAACCCCGAAAGGCAGGCCGAAGCGCTCGATCAACCCTGCCTCCAGAGAAAAGATACCGGCCAGCAAGCCATTCATCCCTTTCGGGGTATCCTCCAGGTCGGAACGGAACGAAACCCAGCGTTTCAACAGCTTCTTGAGCGTGCGCACGGCCAGAACGAGGGGGAAGAAGATGGTGTTGGCGTATGACATTCTTCTGACCGTGAAGCCTGAAGCTTCCACTCGCCGCCGCAGTTGAGTAGCAGTATACCTGCGGTAGTGGTGAGAAAAGCGGTCGAAGTCGCTCCAGAGAAAGGAATAAGCGGGGGCGAAGAGGAGCAATCGTCCTCCCTCCTGGAGCACGCGATGGAATTCTTGCAGACCCCGCGCGTCATTCTCCAGGTGCTCGACCAGATCGAGGGCCGTGATCAGATGACAGGTCTCGTCAGCGAAGGGCAGATGACAGGCATCCCCCTGACAGAGGTTTACCAGCCCCCGCTGCCGACAGAAGTCCAACGCTTCGTGGGCCAGGTCCAGCCCGATCACCTGGCCGTACTTTTCCAGCATTTGTTTGGTTATCCCCGTCCCGCACCCCACGTCCAGGATGATTGTTTCCCGCTCTGGCAGGCCACTTTCGAGCAGCCTGGCGATGATCCGGCGCCGGCCGACGAAAAACCAATGATCTCGATCCAACTCAAAAACAGTTTGGTACGCGGCGGGGTCCATTTCTCTCTGTCCGACCTAGCTTGTCGCTTTGGGTTCTAAGACCAAAACACAATAATCGTGGGGCCACGACCTGAGAGGGTAAATCCTGCTGATAGAGAAGTGTGCGGAGAAGAGCCCAATCACCTTTCCTCCCCCTCGGGTAGCACCTTGAGCACCCTGGCCGGTACACCTCCCACCACGTGGAAGGGCGGTACGTCTTGGTTCACCACGCTGCCTGCCGCCACAAATGCGCATTGGCCCACGGTCACGCCCGCCAGGATGGTGGCTCCCACCCCCACAAAAGAACCTCGCTCCAGAATAACCGGTTTGGAAAAAGCAGGGAAATATTTTTGCAGGGGGTGGTCCTTGAACCCGACGTTAGTGTGCGTTAAGATAGTGACCCGTTCGGCCAGAGTAACGCTATCGGATAGAATAACCTGGTCGGCCAGATCGATGAGGGCTTCATCGCCGATAAAACAATGGTCGCCGATTTTCAAGCCCCCAAAGCCGGTGCGATAATGGTTGAAAAATTTTACACTGTGAATGACGACGCCCGTCCCTACCCTGGCTCCCAAAAGCCTCAGAAACCAGACCCTCAATGGCGGGAAGAGCATGGCTTTGAAGATAACTAACAAGATGGTGAAGACCCCAAACTTGAGGGCTTTTCGGGGGCCTATCTCTTGCAGGGCCTTCAACGCTCTAACCCGTTCCGAACGTTTTTGCGAAAGCGCCAGAGCTTATTGAAATAATCTATAGTGTCGGCGATAGGGTTAACCGTAGAGACCTTATCGAATCTCCTGATAAAGAGGCAGGGGATCTCGACGATTTCGTACCCTTTGTAGTAAGATCTGACCATAACCTCGGTATCCCAGAACCAACGCTGGTCCTCTGTCTCGTCGAGAATGGGCAATATTTTTTCGCGCTTGAAGAACTTGAACCCCGATTCGGTATCGGCCAGCTCCACTTGCAGGAACTTTCTCATCAACCAGGCGTATCCCCGGCTCAACACGTGCCTGTTCAGGGAGCGAAGATATATCTTGTAGACCCTGTAAGCCGAGGCGATATCGGCTCCATTTTGCACGGCGGTCACACAACAGGGGATGTAGCGAGCGTGGACCTCCAGATCGATGTCGATGAAGCCCACCACCTCTCCCTGGGCCCGCCGAATCCCATCCGTTACCGTGCCGCCCCGTCCCTTGTTGCGCTCGTGAAAGAGTCTGGACATCCGTTTGTCCGGGTGTTTGGAGATCAAAGCGTCGATGAGCTCTCGGGTGCGATCCTGGCTGCAATCGTCTACGAAAATGATCTCGTAGGAAAAACGGGTGCTATCCAGCACCTCCAGGATAGCCTCAACGCTTTCCTCAATAATTGTTTCCTCGTTGTAGCAGGCAAGCACCAGGCTCAGATCGAGGTGGCTCTCGTTCATCCTTATTCTCCTCCAGGTTAAAACGTGCGGTAGATGTCATAGAGCGAGGCGATGACGTAATCTTGATCCTCCAGGGACAGGTGGGGATAAAGGGGCAACCTGATCAACGATTCCCATATCCGGTCGGTGACGGGCAACTCCCTCTGGCCGTGGGTTTGACCATAGGGCGAGGAGTGTAAGGGCACGTAATGGAAAGTGGCCCCTATCCCCCGTTCCTTCAAGGCGGCGATCACCTTGTCTCTGAGAGAAGGGTCCGTCAGAAAGAAAAAGATGTGATAATTGCTTTCGGCCCTGGGATCCAGGTGCGGGAGGGTTATCCGGCCCTGGTCTTCCAGGGTGCTCAACTGCGTTCGATAGCGTTCCCAGATGATCCCTCGCTGGCGGTTGATCTCCTCGGTCTTCTTCAGTTGCTCGAGGAGCAGGGCCGCCAGTACCTCGGAGAGCACAAAGCTGCTGCCCACGTCCACCCAGGTGTATTTATCCACCTCGCCCCTCAGGAACATGGAGCGGTTGGTGCCCTTCTCTCGCATGATTTCCGCCCGTCTGGCGATCTCATCGTCGTCGGTCAAAAAGGCTCCGCCCTCGCCACAGGTTATATTTTTCGTCACGTGGAAGCTATAACACCCGATGTGGCCGAACGTTCCCAGGGCCCGCCCGTTATATTTAGCGCCCACCACCTGGGCGGCATCCTCGACCACGTATAGCTCGTGCCTGCGGGCAAGGTCCACGATCTCGTCCATGCGGCAGCCCTGCCCGGCGTAGTGCACAGGCATGATCGCCCGTGTTTGGGGGGTGATGTTTTTCTCGATCTCCAGCGGGTCTACGTTGAGGGTCGTTTCCTCGATATCGACGAAAACGGGCCTGGCTCCCTGCCTGACCACCGCATTGGCCGTGGAGGAGAAGGTGAAGCTGGGCATGATCACCTCGTCTCCCGGCCCGAGCCCCAGCACCATCATGGCTAACTCCATGGCGTGGGTGCAGGAGGTGGTGAGCAGGGCGTGCTTTACCTGGCCCTGCTCTTCTAAATAGCGTTCCGCCTCTTTACAGAATGGCCCATCGCCTCCCAGTTGGCCGCTATGCAGCGCGCTGATGACGGCTTCCTCTTCCTCTGGGCCGAGGTAAGGTTTATGGAAAGGGATAGATTTGCTCATACAAAAACACCGCCCGCGATCAAAATACTGGCCGATATTGTACTCTATTAGCCCGTCTAAGTCAAATGTCGTCCGGCCCATCAGGCCCCCGCTCTCTCACTCCACCTCCACGGTGAACGAGATGGGCGGCCCCACGAACCAGGATACCCCTTCACAAACCAGTTGTAGACTCTCGCGGTACGAGCCAGGCTGGTCAGGAGCGGTTATCTCAAAAGAAAAAGTGCCCGTTTCGTGCGGCAAGACGGTCTCCTGTTCCAGGAAATTGGGCCGGCGCTCGTTTACCCAACTGCCGG
The DNA here is from genome assembly GCA_964646625.1 of uncultured Anaerolineales bacterium. Lineage (GTDB taxonomy): Bacteria > Chloroflexota > Anaerolineae > CAZYHC01 > CAZYHC01 > DAOULT01. The sequence goes on along the minus strand of CAZYHC010000030.1, from coordinate 8,309 downwards.
CAGTGTAAAAAATGCTATTGTGATCCATAGGATTAAAGGTCCCCAGCTCGACAAGGTTGAGGGCTTGACCATAATTTTTGTGTCGCTTATCGGGGCGGACCCCGTACCAATTCTCGTAGCCCGTGTTTTCGACCTTCAGATGGACCTGCGCTGTCTGGCCGCAGCGCATATTTTGCGGGGCGTTCAATTCGACCAGCCGGTGGGAGTAAGGATGCTCTGGCCGCAGAGGCTTTAGTGGAGAAGCCTTCATGGGCGTGAGGAGGCGTTTCGCCCGGCCTCCTGCTTTCCTGAAGGAGCGGTAGAGGCTCAGCAGGAGGTTGAGGGCTCTATCTGGCAGGCTCGTCGATGGGGTATCCGCTACCAGGCGTCCCTGGCATCTCTGGCAAAACGGCTCGATCAAAATGCCTCGCCCAAAGTTCCGACGAATGTTGACCGCCTTCTCCCCCTGCCAGATGTGGGCCAGGCTGCCCACCTGGTAGAGATTGCCCAGCTTAATCTGCCCATCGTAGTCCAGACAGCACATGGTGCAGTCGCCGTTCCACAAAATGCCTAACTGGGGCTCCACGGGGCAGGCGCCTTCGGTGGCCTCTATCAGTTTCAGGCCAGGTTCTACGACGCTGTGGCCGAAAGAGGTCGAGCCTTTAAACCGAATGCTGACGTTCGCGGCTATCTCGTACAGCCTGTCCATCGGGGAATCCAGGCAGCCGGCCATCACCGAGGGCCTGTGCTCCAGGGGCTCCAGGCCAAATTCGGCCTCCAGTTGGCGTCCGAACTCGATCCACTCGTGCAGGATGGCCTGCACCTGGGCATCTGTCTCCATGACGGAAATCCGGGGGTTGAGTTGCCTGGTGTTCAAAACGTGCAACTCGATGGTGGTCTTGTTATTTCTCTTCTCGAATTTGCGTCTGATGGTGTCTTTTATCTGCTGCATGTACTGTTGGTAGGTCAGCTTCCTGGCTTTGCGCAACTCGAAAAGCTCGTCATCAGGCGTCTGGTAGCTGAGCACCAGAATCGAGGGCGCAGCATCCAGCACGGCCTCCACGCGCTTTGGAGTCAGGAGGCTACAGTTGGTGTTGAGAACCACCCTCAGTCCCCGGCTCTCGGCCTCGACGATGGCTTCGTCAAGACGACGGTAGAGAAAAGGTTCGCCCATGAGGTGAAAATTTATGTGATCCACCTTGAACCCCTCCGCCAGTTCGTCCAGGATGCGGATCAGGAGCTCGTGAGACATCGTGCCCCTGGGCCGCCTCATCTGCTCGTTGGGACAAAACACGCAGTCGAAGTTGCAGCGATTGGTCAGCTCGATGAAAACGGTGTGCAATTCTACAGGCTTCATGAAACGGCTCCTTCTCCGGTTGGCTTCCTGCCTTCACAAAGTGGGAATCAGGGCTTTTATATCAGCTCTTCGATATGGTTTTTGAACCCGGCCAAAACGGCCTCTTTGGTGAGGTGTTGCAGGCGTTGACGCTGCCTGGCGATGATCTGCCCCCGCAGCTTTTCGTCCGTGACCAGGAGGTTGATCATCTCGGCCACCACCTCGAAGCGTTTCTCCTTGACCAGAACGCCTGCCCCACCCAGGGTATAAGGCACGGCGGTGGCGTCATAGGCGACGATGGGCACGTCGAAATACATGCTTTCCACCAGGGGCTTGCAGAAACCCTCGTGCTCGCTCATGCAGACGAAAACGTGGGCCAGGCCATAATAGGCCAGCAATTCGTCGAAGGGCACGTGGCCGCAGAAATGAACGTCCGGCAGGTTGAGGTAGAGGGCCAGGTCTTGCAGCCAGTTCAGGTAAACCTGGGCCTGTTCCCAGTGAGGGCCTACCAGAAACAACCTGGAACGGGGGTTGATGCGTTTGTAATAGTACAGGGTCTTGATCACGTCCTCCTGTTTCTTGTTGGGCACGATGCGGCCCACGAAGAGGAGATTGGTGTATCCATCTTGACCGAAGCGGGCCAGTAACTCCTGGCTGGGGGGCTGGCTGTATTTTGTTTCGTCCAGGGCTACGGGCAACACCCCTGTGTTGGGGTAGCCAGCCTGTACCAGGTCCAGGCGGTTGAACTCGGAATCGGCCAGGGCCAGCTCGATCTTATCTCTGAAGCGGGCCAGGCCCCGCCGTCCCCTTTCCATTTGCTCGAACAGCACGTGGTCAACTTTGCGGAAATATTCGGCCGGGGTGACGTTGTGATAGATCATCACCAGCCGCGTCGAAAGGGAGGCCACGTACTCGGAGACCTCCGAGCCGATGGAGTAATGGAAGATCAGGATATCCGCCCCTGTAGGCTGATAGTCGGTGTAGGGCCGCACCTCTTTCGACAGGTCAGGATGGACGTGTTGGGCGTAAATGTGGGATTCATACCCCCACTGGCGGAGGGCATCCCGGAGCATAAAGGCGTGATCGCTTATGGCATCGCCCATCACGGCCCCGATAATCATCTGGTGGATGCTCACCTTATCAGCTTTAGCCACTGCGTTCCCTCCCCCTGACCTCATTCCACCTGGATGGTAAAGACGATAGGCCCACCGCTGAACCAGCCCACCCCCTCGTAAACCAGGTTAAAACATTCGCTATAGACGCCTCTTTCGGAGGGAGCGGTTATCTCAAAGCAGAGGTCGATGGTCTGCCCCGGCGAGACGGCTGCCCGTTCAAGAGCAAGCACCCTGTAGGCGCTTAGCCAGCTTTCGGGGGTGTAAAAGATGCTGACGTGATCCATGGGACGGGAGGTGCCCAGGCTGATGGGATAGCTATCGCTCCCACGCCACTTCTCCCGGCCCACGTTTTTAACCTTGACCCTGACCCCGGCCTTCTGGCCGGGGGACATTTGTGGGGGTATCTCCAGCGCGGTGACCTCGTATTTGTAAAGATCGACCACCGAGAAAAAAATCCTGGGATACAATTTGTGTGTTATCCTGGCCGCCCAGAGGGACAGGAAGCGCGGCAATCTCTCGGAGGTAACGTACCTCCTGGGCAGGATCCGTTGCAGGAGGGCGTCGCCCAAACCGACGCAGGCAAAGCCGATCAGGGCGGCCAAAAGGCCATAATCGCTAAGCGTAGCCATCTCTCCCCTTTTTGAGCTTTCGACCGCTGACGAAAACGCCGTTGCTGAATCCCCGCGACGACATTGGGCGGTCGGCCCATTCGCAGAGCGACAGGAAGGCCGCCGCCAGCCGGGGATGATACGTGAGCGGAGTGGTCAGATGCGCAAAGTGCTCGTCCAGCAGCAGGGTGAAAAAGGAATGAAAGTGGTCAACCTTGACCTGCCCGATAGCGGACTGGCCCATGACCTCGATCAGTTGATCGACGGCGATGAATTTCTCCCACGAATGCCCGGCGGTCTCGTCTACCCCGGCCAGGCCGGCGGTCAGCGCTCGCTGGGTCCAATGCCAGGTATATTGGTCTTGCTTGCTGAGGGCATAAAATACCATCCAGCCCCCTTCCCTGAGCACCCTGGCCGCCTCGGCCACCACCTGCTGCGGATTGGAGGTGTGCTCCAGCGTGTCAAAACAGAGCACCCCGTCGAAGGTCCGATCGCTAAAGGGGAGCCGGTGGGCATCGGCCACGTAATATTCGTGACCGCAGGGGTTTACCTGAAGACACCTTTTGACTGCCAGCCAGGCGATGTCCACCCCCACGCCCGCAATGCCGTACAGGACGCCCAGGGCGTTGAGCAGAGCGCCATCGCCGCTGCCGATATCCAGCACGCGCTGGCCTCCTTGCAGGGCCATCCGCTCGATGACCTGTTTGTTTTTGAGGGCCTTCAGGGACCGGCCCAATATCTTGTATTTTTCCACCTCCGCCAGCAGGGCCTCGACCGAGCGGGCGTACACCTCCAGAGAGGCGTAGGGCACGGTCACTTCCACCGGCAGGTGGCCTTCGTAGATGACCTTTTGCTTCTTCTGAAATTCGTCCTCAATGTCTTCTACAAAGTCTACCACCCCCTCCCTGACGGCGAAGGTGGCTCCACAATGGGAGCAGGCCAGGGAGCCGGCCCGATCCACCAGTGCACCCTTACACGCCGGGCAGACCAGGAACGACGGCCGCTTACTCACCATCCACATCCTCCCTCAACTGCTCGATGTAGGCCCTCAAACTGGCTAAAACCGTTTCTTTCAGGAAATGCTGGAGGCGCTCCCGCTGCCTGGCTACGATCTTTTGTCTGAGATCGGCCTCTGTCACCAGGAGATCGATCATCTCGGCGATGACCTCGTACCGTTTCTCCCTGACCAGGATACCCGCTCCGCCCAGGGTATGGGGCACCGCCGCAGCATCGTAGGCGACGATAGGCACGTCGAAGTACATGCTTTCCACCAGGGGCTTGCAGAAACCCTCGTGCTCGCTCATGCACACAAAAACGTCGGCCAGGCGGTAGTAGGCCAGCAGGGCCTCAAAGGACACGTAACCGCAGAAGTGCACGTCCGGCAGATTGAGGTGGGCCACCACGTCTTCCAGCCATTGGCGGTAAGGCTCGGCCCGGTCCCGGACCGGCCCCACCAGAAACAACCTGGCACGCGGCTCGATCCGTTTGTAGTAGTAGAAAACCTTGATTACGTCCTCCTGCTTCTTGTTGGGCACGATGCGGCCCACGAACAGAAGATTGGGGCCACCATCGCCCTGAAAAGAGTCCAGGATTGCCTGGTCGGGAGGACGATGGTATCTCGCCTCGTCGAGAAAGATGGGCAGCACCCCCGTGCGAGGATAGCCGCACCGCTCAAGCTCCTGGCGGTTGAATTCCGAATCGGCCAGCGCCAGGTCCACGGCGTCCTTGAGGCTGGTCAATTCGGCCCGCCCCTTATCCGCCTCCTGGAAATATCGCCGGTCGAGGTCCAGGAAGTACCTGGCCGGGGTGACGTTGTGGTAGAGCATGATCAGGCGCACCGGCAGGGAGCGCACGTAGTGGGAAACGTCGGAGCCGGTAGAGTAATGGAAGATGAGGATATCCCGCTCTCCCCGGCGGGGCCTGTACCTGGTGTAAAAAAGAACCTCTTTGGACAGGGCCGGGTGGATGCCTTTGGTATAAAGCTCGGAGTTATAGCCCCAGCCCCGCAGCGCCTCCCGCAACGTAAACGCGTGCTCGGTTATAGCGTCCTGGGGCATGACGCCCACGATCATCTGATGGACGTTCATCTCCACATCATCATCGTTATCATTTCAGCGAAGCCCACTCCCTCAGCGCGTTTTTGAAGCGGCGGATGACGGCCTCCCAGCTATAGTTGGTCAGCACGTATTTCCTGCCGTTCTGGCCCATACGGCGGGCTATCTCAGGCCGATCGAGCACGAAGCTGAGCGCGGCCTCGAATTCGTGGTAACTGCGGAAGAAGAGCCCCCCGTTGCTCTTAAGACAATGGTACTTGGTTACCGGGCATTGGTCGTGCACCAGGACCGGCACCCCCATCAGCCAGGATTCCATCATGACTATGGAGAAGCTCTCGTTTACCGAAGGCTGACACAACACCGTAGCCGCGGCGTAAACGTCCAGTTTATCCTCTTCCGGCACGATGCCCAGGCGGACGACGTCGCGGGGCAGCGGACGTTTTTCCATCCCGCTCCCCATCAGGGCCAGTTTCAGGTCGCTCTTGTGATTTTCCTTGTAACGCCGGAAGTAGGACAGGAGCAGCGGAACGTTTTTGCCTTCTTCTACCCGGCCGGCGTAGAGGATGAAGCGCCCTTTGAGCTCCCGATGTTTTTGTCTGAACCTCTGGGCCGGGTTGTAGTGACGACTTGAGTCGTCACTACGGGGGGGGGCGTCGAAGCCAAACCCCACCACCCTCATGCCCTCGTTCCTGATGCCGATTCGCTCTCGGGCCAGCCTCATCTCCGGCTCGGTGTTGAACATGATGCCCCGACAACTTTCCAGGAGCAGCCTGGTAGCCTCGAAATAAGCGAAAGCCTCGTCGTGCAGGCAGGGACAGACGATGCTCTTGTGGGGGACTATGCTGGCCCCGTAATAGGTGGTGCCGAAAAGATAGGGGGCGAACAGAAAATGATCGTACCGATCTTCGTTGCGTGCTATGTAGTCGTATAGCCTGGCGCTGTGTACGTTGACGTCGATCCATTCGTACTGTTCATCTACCGGGATCACCTGGCCCATGCTGATTTTAAACAGCAACTCTCCGTACCTGGTCAGGTCGCGGTTTTCGTTCACGGCGAACCGTTTGACGGGGACGCCGTGCACCACGTCGCGGCCTTCACGGTAGTAGTTTTTCCAGGTATGATGGTCACGGGCGCAGGTGGTCAGGGCCTCCACCTCGATCTGGGGGTCGTCTTTCTGGATGCGTTCCGCCAGACCGCGCACCAGGGTCTCTGCTCCGCCGACCACCTCCGGGCCATAGCGTGGCACCACCACCGCGATCTTCATGGCCGCTTCCACACGTGCACCGCCGCGCTCACCTTCAGTCCCTTAGGTGCCCGGCACTTCCAAAGTGCCAGGCCCCTGTCCGCTAGGCTCACTCTCAACTCCTCGAATCATCGAGCTGCGCCTCCAGGCGCGCTACCTTCTCCCGCAGGGCCTCGACTTCGGCCCGCAGAGCCTCGACCTCGGCGTTTTCTTTAGGTTCGGCGCACCTGGTTGCCAGGCGGTTCAAAGCGCTGACCACGTATTTATTGAAAACGATCTGGTTGCGGGCCAGGGCATTCACCTGAAAGATGATGGTGTTGAGTACCCGCCGCTTGAGGGCCTGTCGGAGACGGCCCAGAATAGGGATCCGATCTTGAGGGATGACCTTGTCCGTTTCCGGCTCGACCCATATCTTGTTGTAGTGTTCGTTGGCCTGGCGGAGATTGTAAAGCAACTGGCTGTCGAAGGCCGCCAGGGCGGAGCCATCCCCCAGGTCCTCGGGGCTGAAGGCCGGGAAGCCAGGCTCTTCGTACCCCAGCTCGCGCCTTCGCTTCTGGATGTTCTCCCTGATACGCTGCATGATCTCTTCCACGTCGATCTCAGGATCGCGGATCTCGATGACGCCCTCTACATTTTCAGCATCAGACAAGGCTCCGATACCCCCTTTCCCCCACTATCCCTCAACGGTTCATTTTCTCCAGCATCCGCTCGATACGCGCCAGGCGTTCGTCGATGGCTTGCAGTCGCTCGTCCATCCTGTTTTCGAGCTCCACCAACTGGTGGCCGAGAGAAACCGCGTTCCCGGCGATGATCGTTCTCTCGGTGTAGCCATCTCGTAGCCGCACGTCGATCTCAGTGACCCAATCGGTGAGCCAGTCCAGGGTGTGACTCAACTCTCGCAGACAATCGCCGAGCCTGACCAGCGCGGCGTTAAACTCCAGTTGTTGCTCCGCAATGCTGTTGACGTACCACTCGGCGCCCGTCAGCCGCAGCAGTTGCCTGCGCACAAAGGTGACGAGAGCGCCGAGCACAGGTCTGGTGGAGACGGGGAGACGCGGGACGACGCCGTACCTGGAACGGGCCTCCTCTACCTGGTCGCGGACGCGCTCAAAGGTCTTATCCGTAACGGGCGGGACCTTTCTCTGGTCTCCCAGGTCGGCCCGCCAGTCTTGCAGGGCCTCGGACAGTTGACGTAATGTGCCTTTCTCTACCCTGCTAAACCTGGGGAGAGATAACAGGTTCTCCAGGTATACCCGGCCCAGGGCCCGCACCTCGTCGAAAGGCAGGGCTATTTTCAGGCGCTCCTTTTCGGCCGGCGAGAGGGCGGCGGTGAATTGTTCGGAGGTGTAGTGTTTCAGGAGGCACAGCAGACGGTTTTTGTGGTAATAGCGGTTCTGATCGTAGCTCTCCTTGCCGGTCGATGAGGACTCGTGGTGAATCAGCACGGCCTGGGGGACGTAGATGACTTTGTACCCGGCCTCTCTGGCCCGCAGGCAAAACTCGGCGTCCTCAAAATAGGCCGGGGAGAGGTCTTCGTCGAGGTAGCCTATTTGCGCGATGACCTCGCGTTTAATCCCCATCGCCGCCCCGGTGACGTAATCCACCTGGCGCAGGGTATCGTACTGGCCCTGGTCGAGTTCCCCGTAACCGTAGTGATGGGCAAAGCCCAGCGGGTAGTCGAGCATGGCCCCCGCGTGCTGGATGGTCTTCCCGTCGGGATAAAGTATCTTGCACCCGGCCACCCCCACTGCCGGGTCGGCGGCCATCGCCTCTACCAATGCGGCCAGCCAGTGCTCCCTGACCACGGTATCCTGGTTGAGCAGCACCAGGATTTCTCCTGGGGCGGCCTTCAACCCCACGTTCATCCCGGCGGCAAAGCCCAGGTTCTTGTGGTTGCGAATGACCCTCACCCTGGGAAAACGTTCGGCCACGAAATCGGCCGAGCCATCCGTGGAGGCGTTATCGACCAGGAGC
>CAZYHC010000029.1:0-58194 GCA_964646625.1 uncultured Anaerolineales bacterium | reverse complement strand
CCAGAATCACTCAGGACGTGTCCAACATCATCGCCCAGGTGCCGGCCACCGTCGAGGCCCTGACCGGCATCGATCTGGTGCAAACCATCAAAGACCTGCCCGCCATCCAAAAGGCCAGGCGCGAGGAGGAATAACCACCGCCCTTTCGTTACCTCCACATCTTAAAAGTGCTTTCACTGAACTAGATTCCTGTCAGGGCCATTCAGTTTTCCAGAGGCCAGGCATTTGCGGAGCGGCTTCGGCCCCCCTGGCACGTGCTCCAGGCGCTCTGTGAGAAGCAGCCGGCCCCTCGCCTGACGAAAACTGAATGACCCTGGATCTTTGTTGAATTGACAAATCGCTTAACCTCTATTATAATTCCCGTATTAGCCGTGCGGCGCATGATACCTTAAGATGTAGACAGTGTGAAAAGTAACTTCGCACTTAGCGCGCATCCTGAGAGGAGCAAAGGGGGTGATCGGGCCCGAGAATATCGAAGCAATAGTATCTAATGGCCAAACGTGGGGTGGGCTCCCCATCGATAGCCTTAGAGACGCGCCGGACCGCTCACGAGCGGTCTGGCGAAGATCGACAATATTTTTTTCAGGAGGAGGATTTACAATGAGAGTAATTAAGCTATTGGGTCTATTGACGGTGATCGCGCTGCTTTTGAGCATGAGCGTGGTCCCCATGGCCGTGGCCCAGGAAGAAGATGAATGGGGCGAGGTGGTAGTGGCCCCCGGCGATACCATCAAGATCGGTTTTGCGGCTGGTTTGTCAGGAGCGGGCATCGACGTGCTGGGCATTGACGAACAGCGCGGGGCCGAACTGGCGGTCGTGGACCAGCCCGAAGTGCTGGGCTTCGAGGTAGAGCTGCTGGTGGAGGACTCCCAGTGCAACGCCGAGGGTGGGCAGACGGTAGCCAACAAGTTCGTAGCCGACCCGGACGTGGTGGCGGTGGTAGGGCACATGTGCTCCAGTTCGTGCACCCCAGCTTCCAAGATCTACCTGGACAACCACTACACCATGGTCTCGCCTTCCTGCACCGCGCCCAGCCTGACGGCGGAAGACACAGGCACCGAGATCTTCAACCGCGTGTGCTGGAACGACAAGATTCAGGGGCCGGAGGCGGCCAAGTTTGCCAAGGAAGTGTTGGGGGCTGATAAAGCGGCCACCATCCACGACGGTAGCCCTTACGCCGAGCAGTTAGGGGCGGAGTTTGCCAAGGGCTTCGAGGCGCTGGGCGGGGAGATCGTGGCCCGTGAGGCGGTGAACGTGGGGGACACCGACATGCGCCCTGTGCTGACCCGCATCAAGGCTGGAGAGCCGCAGTTGATCTACTGGAGCGGGTTTGTGGCCGAAGGTGGCTATCTGGCCACCCAGCGGGCGGACGTGGACATGGAAGATGTGATCTTCATGGGGGCCGATGGCATCAAGGCTGACGAGTTCATCAAGGCTGCTGGTGATGCGGCCGAAGGGTGCTACGCCAGCGCGGCCAACCCGGCTGAGGCTGGGCCGGGGCTAGAGAAGTTCCTGGAGGACTACGAAGCCGCCTATGGAGAGAAGCCGATTGCGCCCTTCCACGCCCACGCTTACGACGCGGCGATGGTGATCATGAATGCCGTTGAGCAGGTAGGCCAGGTGGACGACGACGGCAACCTGCACATCGGGCGCAAGGCGCTGAGCGAGGCCATCCGTGGCACCGCGGACTACCAGGGCCTGACCGGGCTCATCGCCTGTGACGAGTACGGCGACTGCGGCACGGGTACGGTGGCTGTCTCGGTGGTCAAAGACGGCGAGTGGGTGCTGGTGGAGGCGGAGGAGTAGCCAGTATCTTTATTGATGGATACTGCCTGACAAAGAACGTAGTTTTTGGGATGAGGTGGGGGATTTTTCCCTGCCTCATTCCCTGCTTGCTATGATTCTTATTGATCGGTTATTAGACACCTATTAGTTAGGAGTAAATATGCAGCAACGTTTGTTAAGAAAACTTACACCTATCAACCTGATTGTTTGGGGAATTGGCTTTGCTATCCTGGGTGTGGCCCTTTGGGGTACAATAGCCACTTTGAGTTATGGAAGATACTCGGCCATTGATTGGGTATCTTTCTTGATATTTGGGTTAGCCCAGGGCGGTGTTTACGCCCTGATTGCTCTGGGTTATACTATGGTGTACGGTGTGCTGTTCATGATCAACTTCACGCACGGCGAGGTTTTCATGAGCGGGACGTACATCGCTTTCTACGTTGTTGCGGCCTTCGACCGCTCCGGCTTTTTGGATGCCTATCCGCTCCCGGCCCTCGTGATCGTGTTTGCAGTGGCTATGAGCGTCTCTGTAATAGTGGCCGTCCTGCTGGAACGGATTGCCTATCGTCCTCTGCGGCGGGCTCCCCGCCTGGTGCCCCTGATCACAGCCATTGGGGCCTCCTTTTTCCTTCAGTATAGCTTCGCCCGGCTGTTCGGCTCAGGCATGAAACGATACCCCGACGTGGAAGCCCTGGAAGGTAGCTGGCAAATCGGGGCCCTCAACCTCCGGCACATGCACGTCATCATGATCGTGGCGGCGGTCTTGATGATGATCGGGCTTTACTGGTTTGTGCAGCGGACCAAAATGGGCAAGGCCATCCGTGCGGTAGCCGAAGATAAGGACGTGGCGGCCCTGATGGGCATCGACGTGGACCGGGTGGTGGTCACTACCTTCGTGGTAGGGGCCGCGCTGGCCGGAGCGGCTGGGGTGCTGTTTGCCCTCTACAACAAACAGGTGACCCATACTATGGGCTTCATCCCTGGCATCAAGGCTTTCACCGCCGCGGTGTTGGGGGGGATCGGGAACATCCCAGGGGCAATGTTCGGAGGTTTGTTCCTGGGCATTTTCGAGTCCATAGGCCCCACCCTTTTCTTCGACGGATTGGGAGTACCCAGCCCCAGCCAGCTTAAGGATGTCATCGCCTTTACCATGTTGGTGGCGGTGCTCATCTTCCGGCCGACCGGCATCCTGGGCGAGGTCCTGACCGAGAAGAAGGCTTAATAGTTTTTACGGAAAGGATAAACTATGAGCGAATTGCGCAGCGTCTTGAGATCCAGCGCCAGAATGGGTCTCATCATGGGCTCCGCGGCGGTGTTTGTCGTCTTGACGGGTATTGTGGAAGACTTTAGCAAGCACGATGTCATCGGAGGAGTGATCTCGCTGGGGCATATCTTTCTGTTCGCGATTGTGATGGCGGCCGGTTACGTTGTTACCCGCGAGCAGAAGGAGCGCCACTATCTCAGCGCAGGACTGAGGGGAGTCATCGCTGGTTTCCTGGCGGCCGGGATGCTGGCTCTGCTGGCCTTGATCATTCACTACCTCAATGTACGGCCGGTGTTCGTCAACGCCACCGAGAAACTGGTCGCCCTGCTGACCTTCGAGCAAAGCCTGGGGTTCGGGATAGTGCTTCTCCTGGCCGTGGGCGCGATCCTGGGCCTGCTGGGAGGGTGGGTGAGTCAACTCCCCTCCAAGACTCGTACCCCTCTCCTGGTGGGGGTGATCAGTGTGCTGACCTTCGGCATTTTGCCCGAATTTTTCGCCACCATCCTCTCTGGGAAGCTCAGACCCTTTCCCTTCTATTACATGTTCGGGTTGCCAAAAACATTCATCGATTTTCTATTTATTCGCAAGAAGGTCCTGTCGCCGGCCGGAGCCGGTTTGATTTTTGCCCTTTTTGCCGCTCTCACTGCTGCGTGGCCGGTAGCTCGTTCACCGCTGAAACGGCGCCTGGAAACCTTGAATCGGGGCCAAAAGGTAGCCGTCCGCTCGGCCGCCCTCATAGTGGGCATCATATTCCTGTTCTTCCTGCCCGGCCAGGCTGAACTCTACTACACCGACGTCATTGACAACGTGGGCCTCTACATCCTAATGGGGCTGGGGTTGAACATTGTGATCGGGTTTGCCGGGCTTCTGGACCTGGGGTACGTGGCTTTCTTCGCCATCGGGGCCTATACCGCCGGTCTGTTGACCTCACCCAGGTCCTCCATGAGTGTAGAATGGTCCTTCTGGACGGCCTGGCCCGTGGCCCTGGCGGTGGCCGCCCTGGCCGGCGTCCTGCTGGGCGTCCCCGTGTTGCGCATGCGCGGTGACTACCTGGCCATCGTGACCCTGGGCTTCGGGGAGATCATCCGCGTGCTGGCCCTGTCGGACCTGTTGAAACCCTACTTTGGTGGGGCGCAGGGCATCCTGGAGATTCCCAAACCCATCATCGGTGGTCTGACGCTCCTCACCTCGCAGCACCTCTATTACCTGATCCTGGCCGGCTGTTTGATCGCCATCTTAATCTCCTGGCGCCTCAGCGACTCGCGAGTGGGGCGCACCTGGGAGGCTATCCGCGAGGATGAGGACGTGGCCGAGGCCATGGGCATTAACCTGGTTAAATATAAACTGCTGGCTTTCGCCGCCGGCGCGGCCTTCTCTGGGCTGAGCGGGGCGATATTCGCCTCCAAGCTAAGCTCCATCTACCCTCACAGCTTCAACCTGATCATCTCCATCAACGTGCTGTGCCTGATCATCATCGGGGGCATAGCCAGCATCCCGGGCGTGATTATTGGGGCGCTGGTTCTGGTGGGCCTGCCGGAGTTTTTGCGTTTCGCGGCCGAGTATCGTTTTCTGCTGTACGGGGCCACGCTGGTGATCATGATGTTGGTCAGGCCCGAAGGCTTCTGGCCGGCGGCGCGGCGTCAACGGGAGCTCCACGCAGAAGCCGGGGTGGCCGCAGCGACCGAAACAGCACGAGACACTGTAGCCAGGGAGGTGACGTAAAAGATGGCTATTCTCACGGCGCGCAACGTGACCAAGCAGTTTGGGGGCTTGTTGGCGGTCAGTAAATTCGACCTCGACATTGGCGAGCAGATGATCGCCAGCCTTATCGGGCCTAACGGGGCAGGCAAGACCACCTTCTTCAACTGTGTAACCGGCTTTTACTACCCGGAGGAGGGGCGAATCACCTTCAACGGCACGCCCCTGGTGGGCCTCTCCCCCGATCAGATCGCCCGGCTGGGCATCGCTCGCACCTACCAAAACATCCGACTGTTTCAGAATATGACTGCTATCGAGAATATACTGGTCGGGCAGCACTACCGACTGCACTCCAGCTTCCTGGGAGCTATTATCCGCGACCCCTATACGCGGCGAGAAGAGCAGCAGGCTCTAGAGAAAGCCCTGGAGATACTGGAATTTGTGGGCCTGCAAGGTAAAGGCGACTTTCTGGCCAAAAACCTGCCCTACGGCGATCAGCGCCGGTTGGAGCTGGCCCGTGCCCTGGCCAGCACGCCCCAGTTCCTGCTGTTGGACGAACCGACCGCCGGCATGAATCCCCTGGAGACCCGGGCACTGATGGCTTTTATCCAGCGCTTGCGGGATGAATTGGGGTTGACCATTTTCCTCATTGAGCACGACATGAAAGTGGTGATGGGCATCTCCGATCGGGTAACGGTCCTGGATTATGGCCTCAAGATTGCGGAGGGCACGCCGGCCGAAGTGCAGCAAGACCCCAAAGTTATCGAGGCTTATCTGGGAAGAAGAAAAGAGAAATGATATGGCACTGCTAGAAGTAAATAACATTCATACCTACTACGGCAACATCCATGCCCTGAAAGGGGTCTCGCTCCACGTGGACAAGGGTGAGATCGTGACCCTCATCGGGGCCAATGGGGCGGGCAAGAGTACTACCTTGAACACTATCTCCGGACTGCTGAAACCGCGCGAAGGGAACGTAAAGCTGGATGGACAACGGATCGATGCACTCCCCCCCCATGAGATCGTGGGGCTAGGCATCTCCCAGGCGCCCGAAGGACGCCGAGTGTTTGCCCGCTTGACGGTGATGGAAAACCTGGAGATGGGCGCCTACGCTCGCGACGACGAACAGGGAATCCGGAAGGACATGGAGAGAGTGTTTAACCTCTTTCCCGTACTCCAGGAAAGAAGAAATCAGGTGGGAGGCACCCTGAGCGGTGGGGAACAGCAGATGCTGGCTATGGGCCGGGCTTTGATGGCTAAGCCCCAGATCTTTCTCCTGGATGAACCATCCATGGGCCTGGCCCCCATGCTGGTGGAGGCCATCTTCGAAACCATTCAGGACATCAATCGGCAAGGGATCACTATTCTCCTGGTCGAACAGAACGCCTTGATGGCCCTTCAGGTAGCCAACCGCGGCTACGTCCTGGAGACAGGTACAATCGTGCTGGAGGGCACTGCCGAGGAATTGAGACAGAACTCCGAGGTCAAAGCGGCTTACCTGGGCGAAGCTTAAACGCGGAGGACACGGAAACACGGAGCGCGCGGAGGCTTTGGAGTGCAATCCGCCTGGGAGTCAAACTCCCCGGCTAAAAGCTGAAGCAGGCTAAAGCTTGCCTGCTCCTTGAAAGTGCTTGAGAGTGCGCTGAAGCGCACCTGGGCTATCAGCCTGGAAATCGATTTCCAGGCCGCAGGCTGGAAGCGCGAAGGAGGTGATGAAATTCGATAGAATATGATGAGTGGTAGTGTCAAATTCGATTGCTTCAATAAAATCAAGTAAACTATAGGAGGAGAGTAACAATGAATCTTAAGAGAATAATTGTATCGTTTTTGCTGGCGTTGACCCTGCTGGCCAGCCTGGTGCCTGTGGCTATGACTCAGGAAGCAGACCTGCTGGACCAGGTCATGGAGGCCGGCAAGCTGGTGGTCTCCACCGACCCCAACTACGCCCCCCAGAGCTTCCTGAACGAGGAGGGCGAGTTGGACGGCTTCGACGTCAACGTGGCCCAGGAAGTGGCCAAGCGGCTGGGCGTGGAAGTGGAGTTTGTCACGCCCGACTGGGACATGATCACCGCCGGGAACTGGGGTGGCCGCTGGGACGTGAGCATCGGCAGCATGACCATCACCGAGGACCGCATGGAGATGCTGTGGTTCACCGCCCCTTATTACTACACCCCGGCCTCCTTCTGCGTGCACCAGGACAACACTGACATTCTGACCCCGGAAGATTTCTCCGGCAAGACGGTGGGCTTGGGGGCAGCCACTACCTACGAGGCCTACCTGGCAGGCACGCTCAAGCTCGTGGTCGAGAAGCCCGTCTATGATCCTCCCGCAGATGTGAATGTCAAGCCCTATAGCACCGACGCCGAAGCCATCCAGGACCTGGCCCTGGGCGATGGGCTGCGGCTGGACGGGGTTATGTCGGCCCTGCCCACCATCCAGAACGCCATCGATTCGGACCTGCCCCTCAAGGTGGTGGGCGATCCGGCCTTCTACGAGCCACTGGCCTTTTCTCTGGACAAGAACCGTGGCCCCAGCGATAAAATGCTCGTCGCGCTGAACCAGGTCCTCGTCGAAATGCACGGCGATGGCACCCTGACCGAGTTGTCCATGCAGTGGTATGGGGTGGACATCACCAAGAGGGTGGGCGTAGTTCCGAAATAAAGGGGCCCTAAGGACGAGACCATCATCGCTATCCTATGCCAAAGCGCGAGGGGGGTGATGAAATTCAATAGGAATATAATGAATGATGGCGTCAGATTGGGCTACTTCAATAAAATCAATTAAACTAAAGGAGGGGAATAAAATGCTTAAGAGAGCGTTAGTATCGTTTTTGTTGGTATTGGTCTTGCTGGCCGGCCTGGTTCCTGTGGCTATGGCCCAGGAGGGCGAGACCCTCATCATCGGCACCACCGATAAAGTCACCGACCTGGACCCGGCCGAGACCTACGACTTCCACACCTGGGAGATCTTCTATAACGTGTCAGGCACGCTGCTGACCTACATCCCTGGCACCACCGAACTTCAGCCTGACCTGGCCGCCGATTTCCCGACCGCCAGCGAGGATGGCCTGGAGTGGACGTTCAAACTGCGGGAAGGGCTGGTCTTCCCTGATGGCACGCCCTGCGATGCCGAGGCCGTCAAGTGGTCGCTGGATCGGGTGGTGCGGCTGGAGGGCGACCCCAACTGGCTGGTAAGCTCCTTCCTCGACCACGTGGAAGTGATAGATGACCTGACCTTCAAGGTCGTGCTTCAGAACCCGGTCGGCTTCTTCCCTTATCTGACGGCTACCACTCCCTGGACGCCGGTCAGCCCCAACTGCTACCCGGAGGACGGTTTCGACTCGGATAGCACCTGCAGCGGGGTCGGTCCTTACAAGATCGCGCGTTGGGAGCGGGACGTGGAGATGGAGATGGAGGCCAACCCGGACTATCCTGGCGACCCGCCGAAAGTGGGGACGGTCATCGTGCGCTACTTTGCCGACGCCACCACCATGCGCCTGGCCCTGGAAGCCGGCGAGATCGACGTGGCCTGGAAGACGCTGCTCCCGACCGACTACGAGGACCTGGCCGGGAACCCCAACGTGGAAGTTATCGAGGGGCCTGGAGCCTACATCCGCTACATCTGCCTCAACGCCACCACCCCGCCCTTTGACAACGTGGTGGTCAAGCAGGCCATTTCCTACGCCATCGACCGCGAGGAGATTTCCGACCGCGTCTTCCTGGGCACCCACCAGCCCCTGTACAGCATGGTGCCCATGGGCATGGCCGGCCACATCGACGCCTTCCCAGAGCGTGACCTGGACAAAGCCAAAGAACTGCTGGGGGAGGCAGGCTACAGCGAGGATAGCCCCCTGGAGATGGACCTGTGGTGGACTCCAACCCACTACGGCGACACCGAGGCGGACGTGGCTATCCTCCTGAAGAACAACCTGGAGGAGACGGGCATGATCGTAGTCACCCTCCAGAGCGCCGAGTGGGCCACCTATACCGACTACTTCGGCCCTGGCACGATGCCGGTCTTCCTGCTGGGTTGGTACCCGGACTACGTGGACCCGGATAACTACACCTGGTCCTTCGCCCACTCCGAGGCCGCCGACGACCTGGGCATCTTCTACAGCAACCCCAAGATGGATGAGTTGCTGGAAGCGGCGCAGACCGAGACGGACATGGAGAAGCGTATGGAGCTCTACGCTGAGATTCAGGAGCTCTGGACCACGGAGTGTCCCACCATTCCCTTCACCCAGGGTTCACTCTACGTGGTTGTTCAGAAGGGGGTCACAGGCGTCGCGCTGGCCCCTTACATGCAGCTCCCTTACTTCTTGCTGACGAAGTAACGCGTAAGGTAAGAGGTAAAGGTCCCGCTATGTGTTAGAGTGCTACCAAGAGGAGGGGGTTATGGCCGGGGCCAGAACCCCCTCCCTTTTACGTGTTTACGCTTTACGTGTTGAGGTCTTATCATGTCATCTTTGCGAGCTTACATCATCACCCGTATTCTGCTGACCATCCCGATGATCTTAATCCTGGTCAGCATGGTATTTGTCATACTGCGTATTATGCCCGGCGACCCTATCCTGGCTACCGTGCGGCTCGGATCGCCCCCAGAGTACATCGCCCAACTTCGACACGCCCAGGGCCTGGATAAACCCTTGTTTGTCAATCTCAGAGGGAGCTCGGCCCGGGCCAACTCTGCCACCCTGATCCTGCACGCTGAGGCCGACCCCCAATCCGAGGTAACTTTGCTCCTGGAAGAGGGCGACGAATTGGCTGTCAGCGGCCGGGAAACGAACGAAAATGGGGAGTGGATCCGTCTGGCCGTGGACGAAAACTACGAGGGTTGGATTTCAGAAGGACGGCTTGGCTGGCTGCGACGGGTGAGCGCCGAAGTAACTATTCTGGAAGAGGCTGAAATCGAGGGCTATCATTGGCTGCGGGTCGTCATCCCGGCCGGGGGGTTGGAAGGCTGGGCCCGGCGCGATCAACTTCAGGTCAAGGTCAATCCCCTGGACAGCCAGTATTTTAACTACCTGTGGAACCTGATACGATTCGATCTGGGGAAGTCCATCGCTCCGGTCAAGGGCCGACTGGTGCTCCAGGACCTGGCCGACAAATTCCCGGCCACCCTGGAACTCAGCTTATTCTCCATAATCATAACGGCCCTGATCGGTATCTCGACCGGGGCCTACGCCGCCCACAAGCGCCGAAGCGCCGCCGATTACGGATTCAGAATATACAGCATCGTCATCTACGCCGTGCCCGTTTTCTGGCTGGGTCTGATGCTGCAACTCATTTTGGGGGTGTGGTTTGGCTCCTGGTCAGAAGAGGCTCTGGGCGTCAACCTGGGTTTGCCTGTGGCCGGACGGACCGGCACTCACATGCAGCCGCCCACCATCGTGGAGACCTATCATCTGGAAGGGTCGAGCCTGATCGGCCTGTGGAACTTTCTATCTAAATTCTACGTCCTGGACAGCATCGTAACCGGTAGTTGGGCCAGCCTGGGCAGCGTCCTCAAGCATCTGATCTTGCCTGCCCTGACCCTGGGGCTGTACCTGTCGGGCGTTTTCACCCGCCTGACCCGCGCTAACATGCTGGACGTCCTCAGCCAGGACTACATCACCGCCGCCCGGGCACGAGGCATCGCCGAAAGGGTGGTGGTCTACAAACACGCCCTCAAAAACGCCTTCATCCCCATTCTGACCATGTTGGGGTTGCAATTCGCCTTGCTGCTGGCGGGCGCGGTGTTGACGGAGACCACCTTTTCCTGGCCGGGCATGGGCCTTTTTCTGGTGGAGCGCATCGGCTACCGCGACTTCCCTTCCATTCAGGGGGGGATAGTGGTTTTCGCCGTGCTGGTCACGGGGGTCAGCCTGCTGGTAGATATCATTTACGCTTATCTCGATCCTCGCATCCGATACTAAGCAGAGGTAGAAATAGATGGCTATAAGTGCATCGGCAGAAACTACCGTAGTTAAAGAACCCAAAGGGATACTGAGTTGGTTTTTACGTGGGGCCAAATGGTACGGGGCAGAGTGGTACATCACGCTTGTAGGGGGTTTCATTCTGATCGCCGTTCTGTTCAGCACCCTGCTGGCCCCCTACATTGCCCCCTACGATCCGGAAAAATCGGTGGGCCAGTCTTTCATTACGCCGGGCCGCGGCCGCCAGGCGATTGTGGTGCGGGTCGAGGAAAAAGACATCCAAAGCCTCGACGATCTGGCGGGCCGCCTTAGCGGGGTGGAAATCAACAGCACGGCTTACATTCAACTGAAACAGGTGAAAGAGGCCGACCTGGAGAAATACCGCAAAATGGACGAAGCCTTTGCCGACCTGCGGGCGGGCAAGATCGAGGCGGTGGTGGCCGATCAGGTCCTGGGCCGCGAGGCGGTGGACGCCCATCCTGATGAACTCAAGCTGGCCGGCCCGCCTTTTGGCACTCCCTTCTACCTGGGCACCGATAATCTGGGCCGCGACGTTTTCAGTCGGCTGCTATACGGGGCGGAGACCGTGCTCAAGGTAGCCCTGCTTTCCTCGATCATTTCCGCCCTGGTGGGTATACCTGTCGGTCTGTTATCCGGTTTCGTGGGCGGCGTTCTGGACCGGGTTTTGTCCCTGACCATGGATAGCATCTACTCCTTTCCGGGCCTGATCCTGGCTATCGCCATGGCCGCCATGCTGGGGCCAGGAGTGCTCAATATGGCGGTGGCCATTGCGGTGGTGTACGTGCCCACTTACTTCAGGATGGTGCGGGGCCAGGTGCTCTCCATCAAAGAAGAACTCTACGTGGAGGCGGCCCGCAGTCTGGGAGCCAAAGCGGCCACCATTTTGTGGCTGTACGTCTTTCCCAACGTCATCCCTTCTATCGTGGTGATCTTCTCCCTCAACATCGCCGACGCCATCCTGACCGAGGCCGGCCTGAGCTTCCTGGGCTTAGGGATCGATCCCAGTGTGCCGGATTGGGGCTATGACCTGAGCAAGGGCAAAGCCTTTCTGCCCGGCGGCTATTGGTGGATCATCACCTTTCCCGGCGTGATGATCGCTTTCGTAGCTCTGGGCTTCAGCATGTTGGGCGAGGGTCTGAACGAAATTCTCAACCCCCGTCTGGTGGAGGTCTGAGCACGATGACCACAGATTTGCTCCAGATCAAGGATTTAG
The DNA here is from genome assembly GCA_964646625.1 of uncultured Anaerolineales bacterium. GTDB lineage: Bacteria > Chloroflexota > Anaerolineae > CAZYHC01 > CAZYHC01 > DAOULT01. The sequence continues at coordinate 46,299 of CAZYHC010000029.1, read as the reverse complement.
AAGTGGAATACGACACCCGCGTGGGGCTGGTCAAGGCTGTGGACCGGGTCAGCCTAGCCGTGAGAAAGGGCGAGACCCTGGGGCTGGTGGGCGAGTCGGGTTGCGGCAAATCGACCTTAGGCTTTTCCATTCTAGGGTTGGTGCAACCGCCGGGCCAGATCGTGGGCGGTCAAATCCTCTTCGACGGCGAAGACCTGCTGACCAAAAATGAGGAGCAAATGACCACTCTCCGAGGCAAAAGGATCGCCATGATCTTTCAAGACCCCATGACCTCTCTGAACCCTCTGCTCAGGATCGACGATCACATTGTGGAAACCATTCTCACCCACGAAAAGCAAACCGCCAAAAAAGAGGCCCTGCAACGGGCGGCCACCCTGTTCGATAATCTGGGCATCTCCTCCGAAAGATTGCACGACTACCCTCACCAACTCAGCGGGGGGATGAGACAACGGGTTATGATCAGCCTGGCCCTGGCCCTGAATTCGGACCTGATCATCGCCGACGAGCCGACCACCTCCCTGGACGTCATCGTCGAGGCCCAAATCCTCGATCTCCTCAAAGAGTTGAGAAAGACCTATCATCTGACCATGATCCTTATCACCCACAACCTGGGGATAGTGGCCGAGTTGGCCGACCGGGTGGCCGTCATGTACGCCGCCAAATTGGTGGAGTTGGCTGAAGCCCTGCCTCTCTACGACGCGCCCTTACACCCCTATACTCAGGGCCTCTTGAAGTCCATACCCAACATCAACCTCGAGGAGCAAAAGTTGGAGACCATGCCCGGCTCTCCGCCCGATCTCATCAATCCGCCGTCCGGGTGTCGTTTCCACCCCCGTTGCCCCCACGTGATGGAAAGGTGCTCTCAAGAGGAGCCGCCTATGAAAGAGGCCAGACCAGAACACTGGACGGCCTGTTGGTTGTATTAAGAACCACAATTTTGTAGCGGTGGTAGCAACGACTTAAGTCGTTACGACCACCAGGTGAGAGGAAAATGTCTGATAATCTATCTGATAAGTTGGTGGAAGTAAGTAGTCTCAAAAAGTGGTTTCCGGTGCAGAAAAGTTTTATGGAAACTCTGCTGGCCCGGCGCATAGATTACGTGCGGGCCGTTGACGGGGTGGACTTTGACATAAAAAGGGGGGAGGTCTTCGGGCTGGCCGGGGAGAGCGGCAGCGGCAAGACCACCACCGGCAGGCTGATCTTACGCCTGATCGAGCCTACCGAGGGCCACATCCGCTTCGACGGGGCGGAGGTCGCCTCTCTGGGGGAGGCCGCCATGCGCACCCTGCGGCGACGGATGCAGGTCATTTTCCAGGACCCTTACGCCTCGCTCAATCCTCGCATGAAAATGGGAGACGCCATAGGACACGGCCTGGAAATCCACGGGCTGGCTAACGGGGAGGCGAAAAGAGGACAGGTGATCTACATCATGGAGAGGGTGGGGCTCACCCCGGCGGCGGTTCTGTACGAAAAATATCCTCACCAACTCAGCGGAGGGCAGAGACAGCGAGCAGTCATCGCCAGGGCACTGATCCTGCATCCTGATCTGATCGTGGCCGACGAGCCTATCGCCATGGCCGACGTGTCTGTGCGGGCCCTGATCCTGGAACTGATGATGGAATTGAAGAGCGAATTTGACCTTACTTATCTGTTTATTACCCACGACCTGGCCACCACCAAGTACGTCTGCGACAGGATCGCCATCATGTATCTGGGCAAAATCGTGGAGATGGGACCTTTGTCGGCGGTTTACGGTCAGCCGCAACACCCCTATACCATAGCCCTGCTTTCGGCTGTGCCTGTGCCCGACCCCAGGGCCCGCCGAGAACACGCCATTCCCAGAGGAGAGATCCCCAATCCCATCAATCCCCCCCCGGGCTGTCGTTTCCATCCCAGATGTCTCTCCGCCAGGGATGTTTGTAGCCAACAAGAACCCGGCCTCGTACCTGTCGGAGAGGGGCATTACGTGGCCTGCCATCTGTAAAATTCCGTTTAACTCTGCCCTGAGAGCTTACCCGCTTTTCGGCATTAAATAGAAGGGGAAGAAACCCAAATGAACCGTGCCCGGTTGTCTTTATGGATTCAGATCTTATCTATGCGGTTTTTGCCGCCGGTATTTCTGGCCCTGGGGCTGGCCAATCTGGCTTTTGCCAGGGAGCAGACCGGTCCGCAGATGTTAACTTTTCTGTTGCAGGGTCTGGTCATGACCTTCTGGATCGCCGAACTGGCTCTATCCATCGCCACCATCGCCGAGGAGACTGCCCGCAGGCTGGCTCTGGGGTTGGGTTCCTTCGTGGTCTTGTTCGGATTGTGGTTCTGGGCCTCTTTCATCCTGTCCGGGGCGGTGGTCAGGGAACAGGCTCAACTGCCCTGGGTGACCAGCGGCATGGTGGGCAGTTTGGTGGTCGTTGCCTGTCTGCGTCTGTTACTGCCCAAAGCCCTCCGCTTCCCGGTAGAGGTGATAGCGGTCTGGGTTAACCTCTTCTTCATGGTGCTATGGCTGTTTTTACAATTTAATCTCGAACTGGCCTTTATGCAGAAATGGTTTATCTTCATCGCCAAAGGGGTGGGGATTACCATTTACGTTTCATTGCTTTCCATTTGTGCGGCCATAATTCTGGCTCTTTTCGGCGCGTTGGCCCGTCTGTCCAAAAATCCCATCTTTTTTGGGATCTCCACTTTCTACATTTCTTTCTTCCGGGGCACCCCGCTGCTGGTGCAGATCTATCTCATCTATCTGGGTTTGCCCCAACTGCGGGAGCAGTTGGGGCAGTGGGTGGTGTTACCGGCCATTCCAGCCGGTATTCTGGCCCTTAGCCTCAACTACGGGGCCTACATGACCGAGATTTTCCGGGCCGGTATCCAGTCCATCGGGCACGGCCAGACCGAGGCCGCCTATGCCCTGGGCATGACCTACGGTCAGACCATGCGGCGGATCATCCTGCCCCAGGCTCTGCGGCTGATTATCCCCCCGGTGGGCAACGAGTTCATCGCCATGCTCAAAGACTCCTCTCTGCTGTCCACGGTGGGAGTCTGGGAGCTTCTGTTCCGGGGACAAAAGATCGGGCGCCAGTATTTCCGCTCCATAGAAACGCTGGCCGTGGCCGCAGCTCTATATTGGATTGTGACTATTATTTTCCAGGCCATTCAGTCACGGGTGGAAGAAAGTCTGGCCAAAGGGGAAAAATCGATAGCTCATTTATAGATCGGGAGGCAGGTGATGGGTGAGGTTATCATCAGGGTTAACAATCTGGAGAAATATTTCGGCGGCCTGCACGTCATCAGAGGGGTTGACATGGAAGTGGAGGTCGGCGAGGTAGTGGTGCTCATCGGGCGCTCCGGGTCGGGCAAGAGCACCTTTTTGCGCTGTCTTAACTTCCTGGAAGAGCCGACCAAGGGGACCATCGAGATCGACGGCATTCAAATTCCGGCCGGGCATCACACCCGCGAGCAGCGGCGCATGATCATCCAGATTCGGATGCGGACCGGGATGGTGTTTCAGCTTTTCGACCTTTTCCCCCACATGACCGCCCTGGAGAACATCATCGAGGGCCCGGTTACGGTCAAGAAGATGCCCAAAGAGGAAGCCATCGCCTTCGGCGAGGAACTGTTAGCCAAGGTGGGCCTCAGCGATAAACGCGACGAGTACCCCTCCCGGCTTTCGGGCGGACAACAGCAGCGGGTAGCTATTGCCCGTGCGCTGGCCATGGAGCCCAAGATCATGATGTTTGACGAGCCTACTTCGGCCCTCGACCCGGAGCTTATCGGCGAGGTGCTGGACGTGATGAAGGAACTGGCCCGCGAAGGGATGACCATGCTGGTGGTCACTCACGAGATGAACTTCGCCGCCGACGTGGCTAACCGGGTCATATTTATGGAAGAAGGCATCTTCCTGGAGGAAGCGCCCCCAAAGGAGATGTTCAGCCACCCCGCACACGAACGCACCCGCCAATTCCTGGACCGTATCCTGGAACCCCGCGCCCAGGAGTAAATAAATTAAAAGCTGCGGGATCGATCCAAATGCCTAAAAAGCAACCCACCAAAACCAGTTCTTTTGGCACGCCAGGCAGAATAAGTCATGATTCTTCCAGGTTCTACGGCGGCAGGTTATACGAAGACCAGCAGCAGGAAACCACGGTAGAATACCACGAAAATCCCATTGCTCCCGCTGCCCTGGATAGAATTTATTGTAAAAGCAGCGAGACAATGGACGACATACCCGATTCCAGCATCCACCTCATGGTAACTTCACCCCCCTACAACGTCACCAAAGAATACGACCAAGACCTCTCCCTGGACGAATATCGAGAGCTCCTGAGAAGCGTGTTTCAGGAAACGTACCGGGTGCTGGTCACCGGCGGACGGGCTTGCGTGAACATCGCCAACTTAGGCAGGAAGCCCTACATTCCCCTTCACGCTTACATCATCGAAGATATGCTCGACCTCGGATTCCTGATGCGGGGCGAGATCATCTGGAACAAAGCCGCCAGCGCCAGCCCTTCTACGGCCTGGGGTAGCTGGCAATCTGCCGCCAACCCTGTCCTGCGCGACGTCCACGAATATATTTTAGTCTTTTCTAAAGAGGCGTTTTCGCGCAAGCGAGGGGAAAAAGAGGACACTATTTCCAAAGACGAGTTTCTGGAGCTAACCAGGAGCGTTTGGACCTTCCCGGCCGAATCGGCCCAGAGAATCGGGCATCCGGCTCCTTTTCCAGTAGAATTGCCATATAGACTGATCCAGTTATATACTTTTAAAGGTGAGATTGTGTTGGACCCCTTTTGCGGTAGCGGCACAAGCTGCCTTGCCGCTATCCAGGCCGGAAGGCATTACATAGGCTACGATATAAATACACAATACGTACAACTGGCCCAAGCAAGGATCAAAGATTTTGGAAAACAACTATCCTTATTTCCATAAACATTAAACTAACCTATAGAGAAAGAGCAGAATGCCCGAACAATCATTTAGATATACGGCGGTGGGTTCCACTCTATCAGTGGAAAGGAGCACGTTAAACGTGCCTGATGACGGGAAATATTATCTGCTAGACGAGGGCCGAATCCTGGCCGCCTTCCCCTCCAAAAAACAGGCGGTGGCCAGGTTCCGGCAACTGCTTAAGGAACGAGACTATCGGCCCCCCGATTTCGAGCCCAAAAAGCCCAATGCTTCGGAACTGGATCTCGAAGAGTACTTTTACGCTAAAGAGATGTACTGGGGACGAAGCCATAGACATGCAGCCAAAGGTGGCTCAGGCCGCTAGGGTCAGGCCACAGAGAACACAGATACCCGTACCTGGGATGAGATGAATGGAGCAGACCAGGCAGACAGGAAAACCACCTGCCGGGATCAGTCGCTCGCTTTCAGCGAATGCGGAAAAGGAGGCTCAAAATGAAGCCTAAAAAAATCATCAGCGGGATGGTGCTTCTTTTACTCCTCGTCGTGCTCGGTTGCGCACCGGCTGGGGTGGAGGAAACCCCCACCAGGCCAGCTACAATGACCCCAACGGCTACCTCTCAACCTGTAGAAACACCTGCCACGGAGACGCCAACCCCTACGGAGAAGCCAATACCTACGCCAACTCCTACGGAGGAGCCGACGCCGACCAGCGAAAAGGAGAAGGAAGAGGCCGATCCTTATCTAGAAACGAGGAAGAAAATGGTCAAGACACAGATGCAGGCCAGGGACATCGACGACCAGGATGTGCTGACCGCCATGGAAGTGGTGCCCCGCCACGAGTTTGTGCCCCCGGAGTTAATCGGCCAGGCTTACAATGACCATCCGCTCCCTATCGGCTACGGTCAGACCATCTCCCAGCCCTACATCGTGGCCCTGATGACCCAACTTCTCCACCTGAAAAGGGACGATAAGGTGCTGGAAATCGGCACAGGCTCAGGCTACCAGGCCGCGGTCCTGGCCGAGTTGACCGCCCAGGTCTATACCGTGGAAATCATCAAGGAACTGGAGGAACAGGCCGCGGAGAGGCTGAAACGTCTGGGCTATACCAACGTTAAAGTCAAGCACGCTGACGGCTACTATGGCTGGAAAGAGTACGCTCCCTACAATGCCATCATCGTCACCGCTGCTCCGGACCACATCCCTCAACCCTTGCTCCAGCAGTTGAAGGACGGGGGACGGCTGGTCATTCCTGTGGGGCCGCCGGGCGGCTATCAAACCCTGTGGCAGATCGAGAAAAAGGGGGATAAAATCATCTCCAACAATATCACGGGCGTCATCTTCGTGCCCCTGACCGGAGATCACTGAGCCCCTTCAGCTCGTAGAAGTTGATGGGATCCTGTTTGCCCCGCAGCGATTGGGGCGGTTTCTCATCGGCCAGCACCCAGTCGCCAGCTTGCTGGTAGGTGTTTTGGCTGATGAGAATCTGGCCCCGCTCGGCCAATTCCTGTAAACGCTTGGCCACGTTAGCCGTATCGCCGATGACAGTGTAATCCATGACCTTCTCGGAGCCGATGTTGCCTACCACCACCTCGCCGGTATCCAGTCCGATACCTAACCCCAGTTCCGCCAGGTCTTCGCTCTCTTCCTTCAATTGACCAAAGACCTTTTGCATCTCCAGGGCGGTTTGCAAGGCCCGCAACGTATCGTCATCGTAGCTGATAGGCGCTCCATAGAAGGCCATAATGGCATCCCCCAGGTATTTATCGAAGGTCCCTTTGTGGCTAAAGACGATCCTGGTCAATTCGGAGAACAGCGAGTTCAGGATCTCGACCACCTGATCGGGAGGGTGCTGCTCCGAGAAGTGGGTAAAACCCCGAATATCGGCGAAGAGCACGGTTACCGTCCGACTCTCTCCTCCCAGCTTGAGATACCTGTCGGGATCGTCCAGGATCAGGGCTGAAACTTCTTCTACCAGGTAGCGGTTCAGAATGTTAAAAAGGAGTTTGTTTTTCTGCTCCAGTTCGTCGTGTAGATGCTTGATGCGCAACAGGGACCGCACCCGGGCCAGAAGTTCATACCCGTTGAACGGTTTGCTCAGGAAATCATCGGCCCCCGCTTCCAGCCCCTTGATCTTCTCTTCCACCCCGCGTAGAGCGGTGATCATCACAATGGGAATGAAACGAGTGACTTCGTCTGACTTGAGCTTTTTACAAACCTCGTATCCGCCCAACACAGGCATCATGATATCGAGCATGATCAGATCGGGATTCACCTGGGGCACCTTTTCTAAAGCCTCCTGGCCGTTATAAGCGGAGAATACTTTGTAACCGGCCGAGGTCAGATAGGCCTCCAACAACTCGACGTTCTGGACACTGTCGTCTACAACCAATATCCTGTCTTTTCTTTCGCTTTCCGATTCCATCATGCAACTGCTCCCATAGCTGGCTCAGATTTGCCCCGCCTGTTGTAGAATTTGTGGGGCTAGACCCTGGGGATCAAACAGATTCAGTGTGTGCGGGCAAGATTATCTTGAAAATAGTCCCTTTGCCCGCTTCGCTTTCCGCATCTATGGTGCCGTGGTGGGCCTGGATAATGTTATAAGCAATAAACAAACCCATGCCCAGCCCTCGCACCGTTCCTTCCTCGATCTTGGTGGTGAAACCGACCTCAAAGATGGAGTCCAGATCTTTCTTCTGGATACCATATCCCGTATCGGCGATGATAATCTCCACCGCCTGATTTGACAACATACCAGTCGTGACTTTAAGCCAGTGCCCGGTGGGGGGCGCCTCCATCAGCGACATGGCTTCCAGAGAGTTGATTATAATATGGTAGAAGGTCTGCCGCAACTGACCATCGTGACCCAGCACCGGGGGCAGGTTGGGACCGAACTTCTTAACCAAATGGACGCCTTGACTGGTCAACCGACTGTCGAGGAGCGACAGAATCTCCTGCAATAACTGGTTGACATCGAGAGGGCTATACACTTCCGTGGAGTCCGGTCTGGCGAAATCGATGAAATTCTTGACAATGTCGGCTATCCTTTGGGTTTCCTGCTCGACTTTATCCAGGTCGCTGATGGTGCGGGCATCCAGCCCCGAGCGGCGCAATAAAAGTTGAATGGTCCCCAGAATTACGGTCAGGGGATTATTTATCTCATGCGCCACCCCATCGGCCAGTTCTCCGACGGCCGCCATCCTGGCCGAGCGGAGCAACTCGGTCTGGGCCTGTTGTAAAGCCGCCAATTGCTCCTGGGTTTGCTCGAAAAGACCAGCGATTTGCTCCGTCTTCTCTCGGGCCTCCTTCTCCAGCCTGATTTTCTCCAGGGCCCGCTCTATGGACGCCAGGATCACTTCCGTCTCGAAAGGTTTGGTCACATAGTCGAAGGCCCCCTGGCGCAGGGCCTCCGTCACCGATTCTATCGAACCGTAGGCCGTGATGACGATGACCAGGGTTTCTGGATGGTTATTATGGACGTATTCCATCACCTGATAACCATCCAGGCCGGGCATGCTCAGGTCGGTGATGACCAGATCGAAAGGCTCGGCCTTGAGGAGTTCTATACCTTTGGCTCCGTCCTCGACGATGAGCACCTCACCATACCCTTCATAGCTCAAGAGGGTATCAAGGAACTCTCGCATGGTTTCTGCGTCCTCGATAATCAGAATTCTACCCTGTCCTCCCATATCCTCACCCTTTCCCACCTATTGGCTGGCAAAGTACTGAAGAGCCAACCGTACGCGTTCCTCCACATCCAATTCTTCAGCCGGTAGAGACTGAACAGCAGCCTGAGCCTCGATCAGACTATAACCCAGAGCGGTGAGGGCCCCCATAACTTCAGCATCGACGGCCATCAGGGCCGGGACGGCCGCCACCGCGGGCACCACCTCCACCTTATCCTTGAGGTGAAAGATGATCTTTTTTGCCGTCTTCGGACCAATACCTGGCACTCCAGCTATGAGGGTCACGTCTTCCTGGGCAATGGCCGCCCGAAAAGCTTCGGGGGGGATAGCCGACAGAATGGCCAGGGCCACCCTGGGCCCCACCCCCGAGACGCTTAACAGCAACTCGAAGAGCGTCATCTCCTCCTGGCGGGCACAACCATACAGAGCTAACTCGTTCTCTCGGACGTGCAGGTGAGTGAAAAGCTCTACCTCGCGACCGGGGCCTTCCAGGCGGTCGAGAAAGCTGGCCGGCACGTGCACCTTGAACCCCACGCCATTTACCTCCACGATGAGACAGCCCTTCCCTCTGGCCTTGAGTTTTCCCCTCAGACTGGCTATCATCGCCCCTCCAACAAGGTCGTCAGGTGGACAGAGTGGAGGTGGCAGATAGCCACCGCAATAGCATCAGCCGCATCGTCGGGCTGGGGCACAAAGTCCAGGTTGAGGAGCATACACACCATCTGTTGAATCTGCTCTTTGGTAGCCCGCCCGTACCCGGTCACAGCCTGCTTGACCTGTAGCGGGGTGTATTCATAGACCAATAGACCGCTCTCCGCCGCAGCCAGCAAGGCCACACCCCGCGCCTGCCCCACGGCCAGGGCGGTGCGGGCGTTCCGACTGAAAAAAACCTCTTCTACGGCCACCGCCGTAGGACGTTGGGCCTCGATCAAAGTCCTGAGCTGGCGATAGATGTGCTGCAAACGCCGGGGCAAAGGCCAGTCTGGAGTGGTAGAGATGGCGCCGTAACCTTCCAGGCCCAAATCGTCGCCCTCTCCCCTCACCAGACCGTAGCCGGTGAGCGCCGTGCCAGGATCGATCCCCAGGATCAACATCCCCTCTCTAGCTTCGCTCATGAGCCCCCGGATTTATCTCCCCGCTTCGTAGCTGACCATGACCTCATCAGAGATGTCGAGGGTAGAGTAAACCTGCTGTACATCGTCCAACTCTTCCAGAGCCTCGATCAGGCGCATGGCTTTCATAGTTTCCTGCTCGTCCAAGCGGGTCAGGTTTTTGGGGATCATGGATATTTCGGCCGTCTCGAAGACGATGCCCCGCCGCTGCAAGAACTCCCGCACCCACTGGAAATCGTGGGGGGCGGTGTAGATTTCCACCAGCTCATCACCGATCTCCACGTCGTCGGCTCCGGCCTCAACCGCCAGTTCAAACAACTCCTCAGGGTCCCTGTCGTCTACGGCCACGGCGATGTAGCCTTTAGGCTCAAACAGCCAGGCCACACAGCCACTCGCCCCCAGACTGCCTCCCAGCCGGTTGAACTGGCGTCTGATATCGGCCACCGACCGATTGCGGTTATCGGTCACCACCTGCACCAGCAAGGCCACCCCGTTGGGCCCGTAGCCCTCGTAGGTGATCTCTTCCAGGGTGTCGCCTTTCTCCAGACCGGCTCCCCGCCGGATGGCCCGCTCGATGTTGTCTTTGGGCATGTTGGCCGTCCTGGCCTTGTCCATAACCAGGCGCAGTTTAAAATTTACGTCCGGGTCGGGCCCTCCTTCGCGGGCAGCAATCATGATCTCGCGCCCCAACTTGGTGAATACCTGCCCTCGTTTGGCATCTTCGGCTGCCTTTTTACGCTTTATCGTTGACCACTTAGAATGTCCTGACATGCGTTCGCCTCCTTGCCTCCCTCGCTTTGCCAGCCATTCAGGCCGTTCTCTGAGGATAATCTAATTACCTCATAGCATAATTATACCACAGAGATAGGCCATCAACAAGTTTACCAGAATCAATGTCTGACGGCAATCGCTCCTTCCAGCAGCACCCGATCTTTTTCCAACCGCTGGCCCCTGTCATTCGAGACTGGCAAGCGCCATCCATCGTCCAGCCTGTACATTCCCACTTCGAGGCGGTACTGGCCCGACGGCACGTCCGGGCCGAGGGACAGGAGGTGCTCGTCGGCTACCACCTGGCCCTCCTCCCAGGCCGAGGTGGGGTAATCGCCATTCAGGGGCTGGCTGTCGTGCTGAGCCCAGATGTGGCCCTGGTCGTCGCTCAGGTGCACGAAGACGGTGTAATCCTCCTCTATCCTCTGCCGGGCCTGCCAGTACAGGGTTAGCTGGACGTTCTCTGGCCCCTCCTCCAGGTCGTAGCCGACCAGGGCGATCAGGTCGGCCAGATTGAAATTCAACTGCTGATCGATGACGTACTCCTGGGGCTGCCAGGGGACCAGCCTGACCCGATCCAGGAAAATGCGGCGGTTGCTCTCCAGGGTCTCCAAAGTAGGGCGATGGTAAAGGCCCACGTCGATGCGGCACAGGGTGGGCACGGTGGCGGTGTAAATGGTGGGCACCTGATAGGTGTGGTGCATGATGTCTCCGGCCGCCCACAGGTGAGTGGGGTAGGCGTTGGGGCCGGGTTGACCATCGCCCTGGCCCACCACCTGGTAGTCCCGGCCCAACAGGTGAACGAAAACGCGATAGTCACGGTCCATGGGGGCCAACGCTTCCCAATAAAGGGTCAGCTCCAGGCTCTCTCCTGGGCGGATGGTGCTTTGAGCCAGCTGATAGCCTACCAGCCGCATCTGGCCCCCGTACTCGACCTCCAGGCGCTGCGCCGCAGCCGGGATGTCTTCAGCGGCCAGCACCAGCGGCTTGGCGTAGGCCGGCGCGAGGTAATAAAAAGGACAGGCCAGAGCCAGCAGGAAAAGACCGCCCCCCACCACCCCGCCCAGCGCAGAGCAGTATCGTTTCGGCAGCCAGCGGCTCAACCCCCAGAAAAGCAGCACCGAGAGGGCCGAGATGGCCGGGAACAAACTTTTCACCCGCCAGAGGGCAAAGAGAAAGGTGACGGCTATCCAGGCCACCGAGATCGCCAGGGGGAGCGTTTCGCTCTCTCGCCGCCGGATCAACAGGCCCGCCGCGCCCGCCAGTGCCAAAACGCTCAGCACCACGTACCAGGCCGGAGGCAGCGAGATGTTCCGCCAGCCGAAGAGCCCCCAGAGCGAGAAGTACAGGTCTCGCAGAGTAACGAGGTCGTCTGAAGAGCCGCGGAGCGCCCACCACCCCCCAACGATAAAAACAGCCCCCACCGGGGCGGCCACCACCAAGGTTCGGCGCCACCCGGCCCGCTTCGAGAAACGCACCAAAAACAGCAAAGCCAGCGAGGAGAGGAGAATCGCCAGGCTGTGACCGGCCGCCGTCCCACTGGTGAACAGAAAACCGGGCATGAAGGCGTTGACCGCCGCCGCGCCCAGCGCGATGGCTCTATCGCCGGGCAAGACCTCCAGGGCCAGCCGATAGGTGACGAACACCGTGACGGTCCCCATCAGCACGGAAAGCAGGCGCACCAGGTGCAGGGTCAAGGCCGGACCCCGATATGGAAATTTCTCTTTCTCGGTATGCACGATCCTGTTTTTGTTCTCACCCCCGGGGCTGGGCCGGGCATCGAACTGAGGGTTGCGACGGAGCAGGCCGGAGAGGACGGGGGACTGCTCCACGTAACCCGCCTCGCCGGGACTCTCCAGCAACGGGGTAGCCAGGCTGTAGAGCGTGCCCAGCACAAAAAAGCCTGCCATCACCGCCACGATAGCCCTATGCCGCCACTCGCCGAGCAGGAGATACAGCCACAGCGTCCAGGCCAGGGTAAACAGCAGAATGGAAGCGGCAAACCAGAAAGAGGCGAACATCGGCCACACCGAAAAATTGGCCAGAGTCAGCACGGCCAGCGCAGACAGGCCAAGAGCCAGCCCCATCCGAGAGCGGACGGCCACGATCAGAGCCACCAGGTAGGCGCCAGCCATGATCAAGATGTACTGCGGGCTGAAGATACGATTCAATAAAATGAAAGTGATCGCCATCAAGCTGGCGAAAACCACCTCCCGCTCTCGCCTGGGCGGACGCAGGGCAAAGGTGACAAACACTACGGCCAGAAAGAGACCCTGGATCACGGTAGCCAGCCAGTTGTCGAAGACGGGGGGCTCCGCCGGATTCCAGGGCACCACTCCCGCGTGGCGCAAAGTCGGCTCCACCAGGTAGGCCCAAATGAATAGAAAGCTCTGGCCGATCATCGTCCGGCGGGCGTGGAAGGTATAGGTGAACGTGAAGCGTTCGGGGTCGATAAGCCAGAAGGGCAACAGCAGGGCCAGGGCCGCGACGACCACCGTGCCCACGTATTTGACCAGGTCGCGGTAACGCCTTCTTTTCAATAGACTGAGCCCAAAGATGGGCACGATCAGGATGGGGATCCATTTGCTGGCGAATCCGGCGGTGACGGCCAGGGCCGAAGCTACGGGGCGCTCCTCGACGAAGAAATAGACGGCCAGCAGCAGAAAGGCGGTGGGGAGAGAATCGAACTTACAGAACCAGAAATGGAGCAGGAAGGGAGAAACGGCGTAAAAAGCAGCACACATCGAGCCGGCGAAAGTGCGCCCGAAACGCTGCCCGATCCTGTATATACAGAACACAGTGAGCAACTCAAATGGTATCATCCACAGGGGAAGAAGCACCATGAAAAGTGCCAGGCTTCCCCACGATAATTTGTAGATGAAAGTGAAAAACAGCAGGGCTAGTTGGGGATATTCTATGGCCGGATAACTGCCGGCGGCAAATTCCTGCCCGTAACTGAAAAACAGCCCGCCCAGCTCGTGATCGACGGCGTCGCCCAACCCCAGGCGCGCCCCCAGGCTCAGCAGGCGGACGAAAGCCGCCAGGAAAAGCAGCGTCGGCATCCTGACTATCTTTCCCCGCCGAATGAGCAGCAGGAAGACCAGCAGGTTTACCGCCAGGATGAACACGTACCACAAGGGCTGCTGGGCGATGCGGCGATACAGGCTATCCCCCATTTTCTGGGGATGATACCAGCCCTCCGTGGAGGGGGGACTGTATCTCACCCTCAGCCAGACGTCGAGGAGAAAGTTAAAGGCGGCCAGGGCATATACGTAAGCCCAGGGAGGAAGCTCTCTCGATAGGGTCCGGGGCTCGCTCAACACAGCTCGCACTTGGATCGCCCTTTCCTGAGTTTACCAGGCTTCCCAAAAGCTAAACCAGGGCCAGAACAACGCGTCTCCAGGTGCTCCAGACGTCGGGCCAGTTGGCTGTTTTCTCCAGCAGAACTTGATCCAACCCCCAGTTGCGTCCGGCCCTGGTGATGAAGAAAGTGAGGTGGAACATCACCAGAAAAACGTAAGTCCAGGGACATTCGCCAGGCACCGCGCTCATAGCCGCCATCAGATTGAGGCTCATCAGAATGCCCAGCACCGAGGGCAGGCGGGTCAGGAGGCCCAGAAACAGGAGAATCCCGGCGTAGAGTTCCAGCACCAAAAGTAGATAGCCGAAGAAAGTGAAGTGGGGGATGACCACCTTCTCCAGAAAAGCCCCATACAGGCCCAAAGCAGGGTAATTAGCCGCTTGCTGCACCCAGGCCCAAAGTCCGCTATTGGTAGCCTGCCCGAAATCAGGGGGCAGCTTCCAGGAAGCCGCGCCTAGCCAGACGATGCCCACGATCATCCGGCAGAGGCCAATGGGATAGCCTTGTACCCGGTGAGTATAGCCCTCCCGGATAAATTCCTTGACGATAAAAGAAGAAGATTTCATTGACTGCTTCCTTTCTCCCAAATTGAGCAGGCCACTAAAGAAGCTTGCTTGGATCCACCGGTAGGCCAGCAGCTTTCAACTCCCGGCCTAGCTTGAGGTGCCATCCCTCCTCTGGATCCATCGGTACCCACAAGACGCCAGAGAAATCTGATGGGAGCTCCACTTCATCCTTGCGTAATGCACACACATTGAATTACATCCCGGTAGCATAAATGCGCTCAAACGCACTCCAAAGCACGGCTAAACAGCAGGCTTTAGCTTGCTTCATCTTTCAGTCTGAGAATTGATTCTCAGGCCCTTAAATACGATGGATGCCCGCGATGGGCACCTTTTTGTCAGCCAGAATACCTTTCACCAACTCGGCCTGGTCGAAGGGAAAGCGCAGCGAGAGGCCACAGTCGGAGCTAAGCTGGCGGGGCACCGGTATAAGCTTGACCTTCAGCCCCTCATCTTGTAGAGTCTTCTCCGCCCGCAGGGCCGCCTGGGTGGAGTCGAACAGGACGACCCCATAAACCGGTTTTTCTATAGAATTTTCGATCATAACTCTGCGTCCGTAGAAAGATAACTATCGATATTTTACCACAAAAAGAGCCGAAAAGCTAGAATGAATCTGGCTTGCATAAATCGGCTATCGATGATAAACTTAAGTATGGAACCGGCTCGGCTCTGGTTCTCAATTCAGTCTTCAGGAGGCAAACCGATGGCGGCCCAGGCTTTGTATCGCAGGTGGCGCTCTCGCACTTTCGAGGAAGTGGTGGGCCAGGAGCACATTACCCGCACCCTGCGAAACGCCCTGCAAGGGGGACTGATAGCCCACGCTTACCTCTTTGCCGGGCCGCGGGGCACGGGCAAGACCACCACGGCCCGACTGCTGGCTAAAGCCGTCAACTGCACCGCGCCAGAAGAGGAAGGGCCCTGTAATCAATGCACTATCTGCCGGGCCATCGACGAAGGACGCCTCATGGACCTGATCGAAATCGATGCCGCTTCTAACCGGGGCATCGACGAGATCCGCGATCTGCGCGAAAAAGTGGGCTTCCGCCCCAGCGAGGCCAGCTATAAGGTCTACGTCATCGACGAGGTGCACATGCTCACCAACGAGGCCTTCAACGCCCTGCTGAAGACCCTGGAGGAGCCTCCCCCCCACGTCATCTTTGTGCTGGCTACCACCGAGCCGCATAAGATACCGGCCACCGTCCTCTCCCGCTGCCAGCGGTTTGATTTCCGGCGCATCCCTCTGGCCGCCATGCTCGACCGTCTGAGCTACGTCGCCGACCAGGAGGGCCTGTCGGTAGAGGCCGAGGCCCTGGACTTCATCGCCCGCCAGGCTACGGGCAGCCTGCGCGATGCCCTCAGCCTCCTCGACCAGTTGACGGCCTACAGCGGACAAACTATTACCCTGGATCAGGTCCAAACCGTGCTGGGCACGGTCTCCTCTCAGGCTGTAAGGAAGCTGGTCGATCTTTTGATCGAAGGCGATGCGGCCGGCGGCCTGGTTTTCATCAACCAGATCACAGGCGACGGGGCCGACCCTCGCCAGTTCAATCGCGAGGTGGTTGAGTATCTACGCGGCCTTCTCCTGATCAAGACCGTAGGTAACGCCAGTCTCCTTAACGTGCCGGGGGAGATGGGCCAGGCCATGTCTGCCCAGGCCGCCCACCTCTCCACCCGCCAGCTTCTCCGCCAACTTAAGCTGTTTAACCAGGCCAGCCTGGACCTGCGTCGGGGTTGGCAGGGCCCACTGCCGCTGGAACTGGCCTTCGTGGAGGCTACCCTGAGCGACGAGACCCAAAACGAGTCGCACCACGAGCCGAAGCCTGCAACCATTCCCACCACCTCCGCCGCCAGGGCCGCTCCTGTCCGGAAGCCGTCTTCTGCTCCCGCTCGACCTGCTGAGAAGGCAAAGACTACGAAGATGGGAACTACAGCAGGCCCGTCATCGTCCGGCGCGGCCCCAGGCCAGACCCCCACCGTCCCTTCTGCCCCCGGGGCCCTGACCCTGGAAGGTCTGCGCCTCCACTGGGCCAGGATCATAGACGAGATGAGGGAGCAGAATCGGACGGTCGAAGCCCTTCTCAGAGGTTCGTGCGAACCGCTGGCCGTGGAAGGGCGGGTAGTCACCATCGGATTCTATCACGACTTCCATAAAGATCGCATGTCCGAGGATAAACATCGGTCTCTGGTAGAGAAAGTCATCAGCCAGGTGATGGGCTGTTCCTGCCAGGTCAAATGTGTGCATAAGCCCAGGGGGGAGACGATACAGCAGCCAGCCGCCACCCCCCAGGCGCCGGCCCCCGAGAGCCCTGAACCAGCGGACTCGACGCCCGCTAAAGATAAAGACACAAGTTGGGTGAATGAAGACTACGTTATCCAGGAGACTGTCAAGCGTTACAATGCACTCGTAACTAAAGTTGAGCCTAAAAACGATTAAACGGTCCGCTATAGCGCATCGGATGTTGGCATTTTGGAAGTGCAGGCACCTGGAAGATGCAGATAGATATTATTAAGATAGGTGTAAAGCCAGGAGGTGTTCATCGTGAGTAAAGGAAAAGGTAAGCGTTTTGCACGCCAGCAGGGTGATTTGGGCGGCGGTATGATGCAGCAGATTCAGCAGTTGCAGCAAGATATGGTCAAGACTCAGGAGGCTCTGGGCGACGAGATCCTGGAGGTCACGGCTGGGGGCGGGGCCATCACCGTGGTCATCAGCGGGCACCAGCGTCTTCAAGCCATCACCATCGATCCCGAGGTGGTCGATCCCGAGGACGTGGAGATGCTTCAGGACCTCATCCTGGCTGCGGTCAACGAGGCCATCGAACGCTCCCAGGAATTAGTTGCCACTCGATTAGGCTCCTTGACCGGTGGGTTGAATATCCCCGGCCTGACCCTGTAATAAACGGAGGCAACCCCTATGCCCATCGTGGCCCAACCTGTGGCCCGCCTCATCGACGAGTTCTCGCGTTTGCCCGGCATCGGGCCCAAAACGGCCTCACGCCTGACCTTCTACCTGCTGCGTGCTCCTGAGGAGCAGGCCCTGGCCCTGGCCGAGGCGCTGCGTCAACTGCGAGAAAGCATCGTCTACTGCATCACCTGCTTCAACATCACCGAGGAGAGCCCGTGTGCCATCTGCCGTGACGAAGGACGGGACCGCTCCAGCATCTGCGTGGTCGAAGAGCCCCTGGACGTGCTGGCTATCGAGCGCACCGGCGAGTATAAGGGCCTCTACCACGTGCTACACGGAGCGATCTCCCCGGTGGAGGGCATCGGCCCTGAAGATTTGAGGATCCAGGAACTCCTGGAACGGGTGAAGAGCGGCACGATAAAAGAGGTGCTGCTGGCTACTAACCCCAGCCTGGAGGGAGAAGCCACCGCCATGTACCTGGCCCGGCTGCTGGAGAACACTGGAGTGCGGAAATATCGGCTGGGGTTTGGGTTGCCCGTGGGCGGCGACCTGGAATACGCCGACGAGGTGACTATCGCCCGTGCCCTGGAAGGGCGACGGGAGATGTAAGAAAACAAAATACCTGCCAGCCTGTCTCGCAGGACTGAGGAGAAAGGAGTTGCATCAAACGTGAAAACCGAGACTTTCAAAGGCAAAGATTTCCTGACCCTCCTAGACTACACCAGAGAGGAAGTGGAAAGCATCCTGGCCGTGGCCGAAGACCTGAAACGGCGCTTCGCCATAGGCGAGCCCCACGATCATCTGCTGCGGGCCAAAACCCTGTTTATGATCTTCTACAATCAATCGCTCAGAACTCGCAACAGCTTCGAGGCGGGCATGACCCAACTGGGAGGACACGCCCACTACCTGGATCCCAGCAAGATCTATACTCCCGCCATGGAAGGGCGGGAGGTGGCCTACGCCACCGAGCGCGTCTCTGACGTGGCCCGTGTGCTGTCCCGCATGGGACATGCCATCGCCATCCGCTGCTACGGCGACCCTGTGGACTGGGAATATGGGGGCGCCCACGAGATGGAACGGGAATTTGCCCGTTGGTCCGATATCCCCATCATTAATATGGAGTGTGATAAATATCATCCCTGCCAGGGTTTGGCCGACATCCTGACCGTCAAGGAGAAGTTTGGCGTTTTTCATGGGGTCAAGTTTGTGATGAGTTGGGCCTATTCTCCCAGCGTGCACAAACCGCGCGCCGTGCCTCAGAGCGCCATCATCGCCGCCACCATGATGGGCATGGACGTGGTACTGGCCCATCCCCAGGGCATGGAACTGGACGAGGAGGTTCTGGCCGCCTGCAAAAACTACGCCGAAAGGTACGACGGCTCTTTCCAGATCTCTCATAACATGGAACAAGCCTTCAAGGGAGCTCACGTGGTCTACCCCAAAGCCTGGACTGCGGTGCCCATGTTCAAGTCCCCTGTCGGCGAGGACGATCCTCAGAAGGCTCAGGAGATTTTCGACGCCCACAAGGATTGGATCTGTGACGCCAAGAAGATGAAGCTGATCGATCCTGACGGCATCTACATGCATTGTCTGCCTTGCGATCGGGGTTTTGAGGTGACTAACCAGGTCATCGACGGCCCGCAGTCGGTCGTCTTTGACGAGGCCGAGAACCGCCTGCACGTCCAGAAGGCTGTTATGGCCCTGACTATGCGCTAGATGTTGGGGTTAGGGATCAGGGAGTGGAGGGTAGGGGATTGAGACTCAACGGGGAGGCACGATCATGAACGGGAAGGTAGCCGTCGTAGCCATCGGCGGGAACAGTTTGATCAAGGACAAAAAACATCAGACCGTGCCCGATCAGTACGAAGCGACTAAAGAGACCTGCATCCACATTGCCGACATGATCGAAAGTGGCTGGGAGGTGGTCATCACGCACGGCAATGGTCCCCAGGTGGGGTTCATCCTCATGCGTTCGGAGTTAGCCAGCCACGTGTTGCACACCGTCCCGCTGGATTCCTGCGGAGCAGATACCCAGGGCGCGATCGGCTACATGCTGCAAAAAGCCCTTTACAACGAGTTCAAAAGGCGAGGGCTCGACAAACAGGCGGCTACGGTGGTTACTCAGGTGTTGGTGGACAGGAACGATCCGGCTTTTCAGAATCCGACCAAACCCATCGGCCCTTTCGTAGAAAAGGCAGCGGCCCTGAAGAAGAAGGACGAGGAAGGCTGGGACGTGGTGGAAGATGCCGGTCGGGGTTGGCGGCGGGTAGTGCCCTCCCCTCTGCCCAGACGCATCATCGAGCGTGACGCCATCAGACAGCTTATCGAGGCCGGTTGTGTAGTGATAGCCGTAGGTGGAGGGGGCATCCCCGTCGTCGAGGACGAGGAGGGCAATCTGATCGGGGCCGAGGCCGTCATCGACAAGGATTACGCCAGCAGTCTCCTGGCTTCCAGCATCGACGCCGACCTGCTTCTTATTTCCACCTCCGTAGAGAAGGTGGCCCTCAACTACCGCCAGCCCGACCAAAGGTGGCTGGACACAATGACCGTAGCTGAAGCCCGTAAATACCTGGAGGAAGGCCATTTCGCTCCCGGCAGCATGAGGCCCAAAATCAGGGCTATCATCCAGTTCCTGGAAAGGGGCGGTCAGGAGGCCCTTGTCACCAGCCCGGAGAACATTGCGCGGGCCCTGCTGGGCCAGACCGGGACGAAGATCGTGCCTTGATGTTCAGGTGGTTGGGGGGTTAGGGGCCCAGCATCTCCACGGCCAGATAGGCGTAGACCCGGGCGGCGTCGATCACGTCTGCCAGGCGTATCTGGTCATCGACGGTGTGGGCGAAACGGTCCTGGCCGGGGCCGAAGCCCACGGTGGGGATGTTGGCTGCCCCCATAGTATAGACCCCATCGGTGGAAAAAGCCCAGTGCCCGATGCAAGGCCGATACCCTAACGCCTCGCGGATGGCACGCCCTACAGCCTGCAACAAAGGATGGTCCTGAGGTAAAGCCCAGGGGGGATAATATTCCTTGAGCCGACAGGGATAACCGGTGCGACTGGTGCTTCTATGCTCGGTGACCTCCACCTGGGCCTTAACGCCTTCGCGGGCGATAACGCTCTGCACCTCGGCCAGGGCTTTGGCTTCGGTTTCGCCCAGGGTAAGGCGGCGGTCGATGTAAAAGGTGCAGGTGTCGGGCACGACGTTGCGGCTGCCGGCCGTGTTCTCGATGTGCGTCACGGCCAGGGTGCCCCGCCCCAGAAAGGAGTCGTGAGCCAGGTTGGGGGCCAGCAGCTCCAGGCCGAAGATAAGCTGGGCCGCGGCGTAGATAGCATTCTCCCCCTGCTCGGGGGCCGAAGCGTGACAGGAGCGGCCGCGCACGGTGACTTTCATCTCCAGGCGCCCCCTCTGCCCGCGAGAGATGTGGAGATTGGTCGGTTCGCCCAGGACGACGAAATCCGGCCTCAGTCCTTCCTCCTCGACTAAAACCTGCATCGCCAGCCCCTCACAAGGCTCCTCCTGAACAATGCCCACCACGTAGAGGTCGCCCCTCAATTCCAGGCCCGCATCGACGAGGGCTTTGGCCCCGTAGACCATAGCCGCCAGCCCGCCTTTCATGTCGCAGGCCCCGCGACCGTAGAGCACGCCGTCCTCGATTTCGGCCCCGTAGGGGTCACGCTGCCAGGAAGCCGGATCGCCTACGCCTACGGTATCCATGTGGCCGTTGTAGAGCAGTTTGGGCCCGCACCCGGCGCCGATGCGCCCGATGACGTTGCCGATGCGATCCACCCACACCTCGGCGAAGCCCACCCGCTCCATCTCTGCGATCAGGCGCTCGGCCACTTCGTCCTCCTGGGTGGAGGGGCTGGGGAGGCGCACCAGGTCTTGTAAGAAAGAGAGCAGGTGTTCTCTATCTTGTGGGGAGAGAGCGAATTTCATGAACAAACCTCATTGTCACGCAAGATAGTTTCAATAGCCCCCAGCAGTTCCTTGGGCGACTGAAAGCGATCTTCCGGTCTCTTTTCCAATGCTTTCAGGACCAGATTCTTCACGGCCGCAGGCACCCCCGCTTCGTCCAAGGGGGCAGTGGGCGGGTCGCCGGTAATGTGCTGGATGATCATAGACAAGGGGGTGGCAGCATCGAACGGCAGTGAGTTGGTCAGCATTTCGTACATCACCACGCCCAGAGAGTAGATGTCCGACCGAACGTCCACACCCTCTCCCATCGCCTGTTCCGGGGAGAAATAGTGGGGTGTACCGACAATAGCTGATCGGGTCAGCGAGGGCAAAGCTCCTACCCGCGCAAGCCCAAAATCCAACACTATGACCGTGCCATCGGCGGCGATCATCAAATGCTGGGGCTTGATGTCTCGATGTACAATGCTGAATTGGTCGATGTACCGAAGAGCTTCGGCTACCTGGGCAGCGATCTCCAGAGCCTCACGATAGAGCAGCGGGCCTCTCTCCCGGATGATCTCTTTGAGGTTACGTCCCTCAATGTACTCCATAACCATGTAATAAACATCGTCCTGACAGCCGAAATCATGGACCTGAACGATATTGGGATGGTGCAAAGCGGCGCCGAGCTTGGCCTCGCGAGTGAAGCGTTGTACGTAGGCCATGTCCTCGCTGGGTTGAGGGTAAAGAACCTTGACCGCCACCAGCCTTCCATGACGGGTATCCTCAGCCAGGTAGACCCGGGAGTCCCAGCCTGCCCGAATTTCGCGCTTTATGCGGTAACAGTTACCAAGAACGACAGGCTCTTCAGTCTCTTTGTAGAATTTCAGACTGCAATTGGGGCAAACCGTATCCTCGGCTTCCACCTCGGCCTCACAACGGGGGCAGGTGGAAGTGAACTCGTGGCCGCAGGCCGGGCAGGTCAGGTCATCCTCGCTCACCGCTGCCCCACACTTCGGGCATAGGGGCTGATCACACGCCGGGCAGAAATCTGTCCCTGGTTCGAGCTCTTCCCCGCAACTCGGACACTTCATAGTATACACCCCCACATACTACACCACTTGCGGATGCCGGGGAAGGCATCTTTGGTCCCGTCAGAATAGTTAATACGCCCCATCGCCCAGGATAGCCCTGGGGATGGTGCGCAGGAAGATCATGGAATCGAGGGCTGGCGACCAGTTCTCGATGTAGTAGATATCCAGGAGCACCATCTCGTCGAAGCTCAACCCACTGCGACCGCTGACCTGCCACAGGCCGGTCATGCCGGGCGAAGCATCCAGGCGCCGCTTGTGCCATTCCTGGTACTGTTCCACTTCGGAGGGGAGGGGTGGACGGGGGCCGACGAGGCTCATCTCCCCCCGCAAGACGTTATAAAGCTGGGGCAACTCGTCCAGGCTGATGCGGCGCAAGATCTTGCCCAGGCGGGTCAGACGGGGGTCATCGCGCATCTTGAAGATAGGGCCGATGGCCTCGTTCAAATCGGCCAGTTTTTCCTGCTCTTTTTCGGCCCCCTCGCGCATGGAGCGGAACTTGTAGAGCGCAAACTGGCGTCCCCCTTTGCCCACCCGCACCTGTTTGAAAAAGACCGGCCCTGGCGAATCGAGTTTGATGAACAGGGCTATAAGGGCCATCAATGGAGAGAGGAGAATAAGCCCCCACAGGGCGAAGGTGACATCCAGGGCGCGTTTGAGGACCAGCTTCCAGCCGCTGATGGAAATCTCCCTGACCCCGATCATGGGGATGCCCCCCAGGTCATCGACATCCACCCGGCTGAGGCTCATCTGGAAAAGGTCAGGCACGATGCGGGCGCGCACCTGTTGTCTTTGACACTGGGCCATGATGCTGAGGATTTTGCGATGATACATCCAGGGAAGGGTGATGACCACCTCGTCGATGACTTCTTCCTGGATGATGCGGGGCAGGTTATCGAGGCTGCCCAGCCCCTTGAAACTGCCGATATCGGACTGGCCCTTCTCTGGATTATCATCGACGAAGCCCACCACCTGATAGCCTAATTCGGGCAGGGCCACAATGGTACGCATGATGGTGCGGCCCACTTCGCCGGCCCCCACAATAAGCAGTTTTCGGACCCCAAAACCTCGTTTACGCAACTGGCTCAGGATGATGCTCTTTACCAGGCGGCTGAAGCTCAGCAAAAGCAGGACGAAGGTGGCCGCATAGATGAAGATCAGGCGGGAGTAGAAAAGGGGGCGGTAGAAGAAAAAGATCACCACCATGATGATGATCCCTGTAGTGGTCCCGCTGACGATGCTATACACCTCGTTGAGCCAGGATCGGCCCCTGGGCTGGTTGTAGACCCCTTCCAGCTTATAGGTGATCAACAACACAACGGTCAGGAGCAGACCGATGGGGAAATACTGACTATAAGGCACGTAGTTAACTTCATCCACGGCCCTAAACCACTGTAGCTCGTAGCGCACCCAGTAAGAGATGGCGAAGGCCACGTTGATGAGCAGGATATCCGCCAGGATCACCAACCGGGCCAACGAGCTTCTGTACCGCTCGAACATATCACTCTCCTCCTTGGCCCACAGCCCGACGATAGGCGCCCACCGTCTGGCGAGCCATCTTCGTCCAGGAGAAACGAGCTGCCTGGCTCAGCCCCTGGTGACGCATGGTTTGGCGCAGAGCCTCATCGTCGAGCACCTTTCGTATAGCCTCGACCCAGGCTTCCACATCCTGGGGAGGCACGATCAGACCGGCCTGACCGACCACTTCCGGCAGAGAAGAGGTATCGGCCACTATGACCGGCGTTCCACAGGCCATAGCCTCCAAAGGAGGCAACCCAAAACCCTCGTATAGAGAGGAATAAACGAAGACGTCAGCAACGTTATACCACAAAGGCAACTCCTCGTTGGGCACGTAACCTGGCAAAATAACGTGGTCTTTCAGATTCAAGGCCTCTACTCTGGCAAAAATCTGTTTGTAAAACCAGCCTTTGGCCCCCACTATGACCAGCTTCGGGCCTCGATCTTCAGCCTGCCAGGTTTGCCTGAGGAGGCGTTCGTAGACTTCCAGCAGATGGACGACGTTCTTGCGCGGTTCCAGAGTCCCTACAAAAAGGATTATGCGTCGGGGCAGACCGCGTCGCTGGCGGAAACTCTCGATCTCCGCTGGAGGGAGAGGGCGATAGCTTTCATCCACCCCGGGGTAAGCGATCTCGATCTTATGGGCCGGCACCTTAAACAGGCGCACCACGTCCCGGCCAGTACTTTCCGAAATGGCGATAATGCCTTTAGCGCGTTTCACGGAGAGACGGGTGAACAGACTGAGATACAGCCGCTTAAAGGATTGGAATCTGTCTGGATAGAGGAGAAAACTGAGGTCGTAAACGGTGACTACCGCGGGGCAGGTGGAAGTCAAAGGGGTAACGAAGGCCAGAGCATGGAGAAGGTCGATCTTCTCCATTTTCAAGGCCAGTGGTTGAAGCACTTGCTCCCAAAAGATCCTCACCGGCGGCCTCATGGTCGGCAACCTGGATGTTCGTAGCGTCAGGCGGGGATGGGCTGAAAAACGCCGCTCACCCAGGAAAACGGTGTAACGATTATCACCATCCACCAGAGGCAGGTTAAGGAGCAGATTATATATATAACGGTTAATCCCGGCGTTGCGATAGGTGTCCGCCAGGGACAGCAAATGAGCGTTCAGGCCGATATGCACGGATGCTCACCCCACAAGGGGCAGGTATCCCACTCCCGCCCATACAGTTTTTCGACCCTTTCTCTCCCTCCCTACATTATACCACAAAGACGGCTCTGGGCAAACTCTCATCTATAGCTATTCCAGGGGGGCGTGTATACTTCTGGTACACCTTCATTTGGATAAAGAAGAGAATTGGTGTAAAATAAACCTGGTAGGGGAAAGAGTCTTCCCTATTATCATTTATCGTTGGCCCCATTTATGTCAAGGCAGAGAAGAAAATGGCTGAAGAATCTGCGGTGCTGAACAATCGCTATCGCCTGGTGGACCAGATAGGCGAAGGGGGAATGGCCAAAGTCTATCGCGCTCAGGACCTGGTGCTGGGACGCACGGTGGCCATCAAAGTGTTGCGTCCTCAGTACAGCGCCGACCCGTCCTTTCTGGCCCGTTTCCAGCAAGAGGCCCAGGCCGCGGCTCGCCTGACCCATCCTAACATCGTGGCCGTTTACGATGTCGGTCAGGATGGCGGCCGCCATTACATCGTGATGGAATACGTCGAGGGGCCGTCCCTGGCCGACCTGATTGCCCGGAGCGCCCCTTTCCCTGTGGAAAAGGCCCTGAAATTCGCCATCCAGATTTGCGCGGCGGTAGGTTTCGCCCACCGGGCAGGCATCGTGCACCGGGACATCAAACCCCACAACGTCATGATGACCGCTGAAGGACTGGTTAAGGTGACCGATTTCGGTCTGGCCTATGCTCTTTCGCCTTCGGCGGTGACCGAGGACGGCACGGTGTGGGGCACACCGCACTACCTGTCGCCAGAACAGGCTACCGGCAAAAATGTCGCTCCCGCCTCAGACGTCTACTCTATTGGCATCGTCATGTACGAGATGTTGACCGGGAAGCTGCCCTTTGAGGCGGACAACACGGTGGCCGTGGCCCTCATGCACATACACGAGCAGCCGCCTCCTCTTCGCAGCCAGAACCCTCTGGTGCCGCCTGGCCTGGCAGGGATCGTAAACACCGCGCTGGCCAAAGAGCCCGCCGCCCGCTACCGCACCGCCGACCACCTGGGCCAGGTGTTGAAGGATTATCGCCGTTCCGGCGACCAGGCCACCTCGTTTTTGCCGTCCGCCAGGCCCCCGGCCCGGGCGAAGAAAAAAGGGGATAAACCGACCATCACGGGCCGCACCCCTACAGATTGGCTGGCCCTGCTGTTGAGTTCGACGGCTGTGTTGGCCTTGTTGGGTCTTATTCCTATCTGGACCCTCGTTTTTCGCCGCTACAACCTGCCCGTTCCTACGCCGACGGTGGTTTTGGTCCCTACCGCAACCTCAACGGTCGTCTTGCCTACCGTTACCCCTACGGTCTTCACATTACCCCCAGAAAAACCCCCAGAAAAGGTGCGGGTGCCGGATCTGGTCGGTCTGGAACAGGAAGAAGCCCGGCGGCTGCTGACCGTGATCGGCCTGCGCCTGGAGGTGGTGGAAGAACGATACGACGGGGACGTGCCTCCTCTAAGCGTCATCAGCCAGACCGTGCCCGCCGGGCAGTGGGTTCACCGGGACGAAACGGTGGGCGTGGTCATCAGTCAAGGCCCGGAACCGGTAGCCGTGCCCAACCTGGTCGGGCAACGTGTCCGCATCGCCGAACTCCGGTTGAATCTGCTCGGCCTGGTGGCCAAGAAATGGGAGGAGTGGAGCCCTGACGCGGTGGGGGTCGTGCTGGAGCAGGACCCGGCCCCCGGTTCGTTGGTGCCTCAAGGATCAGTGGTGGCGCTGAGGGTCAGCAACGGGCCGCGCCTGGTCTTAAACGCCGTGTTGGCCGATCAGATCAGGCTGGTGGCCTGCGAACCGGAGGCCATCGAGCTGCGGGCCGGGAGCACCCTGCTTCTGACCCTGTACTGGCAAGCCCTGAGAGACCTGGAGGCCGATTACGTGGTCTTCGTGCACCTGGCCGACCCGGAGGGCGACATCCTGGTCCAGAAGGACAATCCCCCCCAGGGAGGCACCCGGCCTACTTCGTTGTGGACTCAGGGGGAGCAACTGGCTGACTTTTACGAACTGGTCATCCCTGCTAACGCTCCGGCCGGCATTTATTGGCTCAAGGTAGGTCTTTACGCCCCGGACAGTATGCAACGTTTGCCAGTGGTCGATCCAGGGCAGGCCACGGTGGACGACCAGGACGCTATCCTGGTGCACCCCATAACTGTGGTCAGGCCCTAGCGCATTTTAATAATTTCTGGTATAATATAATTGCGGAAAACTTGATCCGCCGAATGGAAGTTAATTGGATTTTGGAACGAGGGCGAGCTGCCCTCCGGAAGCAGCTTTAGAACAGGATACCGAAGTTTCCACAACTTGTAATTGGAGGGAATAAAGTGAGTTCAGGTTGGTTTAGGAATGGGTTCATTTATCTGCTTATATTGGTGGCGGTAGTGGCCCTTTTCTTTAGCGTTTTTTCGCCATCCAGAAACGTCGAGGGGGTGAGCCTTACTAAACTGGCTCAGGACATCAAAAACGGGATGGTGAAAAAAATCGTCTTGACCGGCGATGAATTGAAGATCTGGTACAAGGACCGAGAGGAACCCGTAAGTTCGCGCAAGGAACATAACACCGATTTGACCGAGACCCTGCGTAATCTGGGCGTTTCTGAGAATGAGCTGGCGGCGATCAACATCGAAGTAAAAACCCCCAGCGATTGGGGTAGTTGGCTGACCATTTTGAGCGGGATTCTCCCCCTGCTGTTCGTGGGGGCGCTTTTCTACTTCCTGATGCGCCAGGCTCAGGGCAGCAACAACCAGGCTCTCTCCTTCGGCAAAAGCCGGGCCCGCATGTTCACCGGCGATAAGCCCACCATCACTTTCGACGACGTGGCCGGCGTGGAAGAAGCCAAGCAAGAACTATCCGAGGTGGTAGAGTTTCTCAAGGAACCGGATAAGTTCATCTCGCTGGGAGCACGCATCCCCAAGGGCATCCTCCTGGTAGGTGCGCCGGGCACAGGCAAAACTCTGATGGCTAAGGCCGTTTCTGGCGAGGCCGGCGTGCCTTTCTTCAGCATCAGCGGCTCCGAATTCGTGGAAATGTTCGTGGGGGTGGGTGCTTCGCGGGTGCGTGACCTCTTTGAGCAGGCCAAACGCAACTCGCCCTGTATCGTCTTTGTGGACGAGATCGACGCCGTAGGACGGCATCGGGGGGCCGGGCTGGGAGGCAGTCACGACGAGCGGGAGCAAACCCTGAACCAGATTCTGGTCGAGATGGACGGATTCGACACCGATACCAACGTCATTATCATCGCCGCTACCAACCGCCCAGACATCCTGGACCCGGCCCTGCTCAGGCCCGGCCGCTTCGACCGGCGGGTGGTGCTCGACCGGCCGGATATGCGCGGCCGCCGGGCTATCCTGGATGTCCACGTGCGGGGCAAACCGCTGTCCGGCGAGGTCGAACTTGACACGCTGGCCAAACAAACGCCGGGCTTCGTGGGAGCCGATATCGAAAATATGATCAACGAGGCGGCCATCCTGGCCGCCCGCCGCAACAAGAAGGCCATTGGCATGGCCGAGCTTCAGGAGGCCGTAGAACGGGTTATCGCCGGCCCGGAACGCAAAAGTCGGCTCATCAGCAACGAGGAAAAAGAAATCATCGCCTACCACGAAGCAGGACACGCCCTGGTCATGAATACGCTGCCCCACTGCGATCCGGTGCATAAAGTATCCATCGTCTCCAGAGGGATGGCCCTGGGTTACACCATGCCTCTGCCCGAAGACGACCGCTACCTGCAAAGCAAAGCCAAGTTCGAGGACGAACTGGCCGGGATTTTGGGCGGCCGGGCGGCCGAAGAACTGATTTTCAGCGACGTGACCACCGGCGCGTCCAACGACCTGGAACGAGCCACCCGCCTGGCCCGCAAGATGGTCTGCGAGTACGGCATGAGCGAGAAACTGGGGCCGCTGACTTTCGGCCAGAAGGAAGAACTGATCTTCCTGGGCAGGGAGATCGGGGAACAACGCAACTACAGCGAAGCGGTGGCCCAGGAGATCGACAGCGAGGTGCGACACCTGATCGACACCGCTTACCAGCGAGCCAAGGATGTCCTGATGGCCAACCGCGATAAGCTGGTGGCCATCTCCCAACGCCTGATCGAAGTGGAGACCATAGGGTCCGAAGAACTGGAAACCATTATGGCCCAAGCGCCCATTAAGGCCCAGAAACAACCTGCCGGGGTGCCCGCTTAGCACTTGATAGCAGCAAGTGGCGAGCAGCAAGCAGCCAGGAATACATCTTTGCCAC
This sequence comes from uncultured Anaerolineales bacterium, assembly GCA_964646625.1. GTDB lineage: Bacteria > Chloroflexota > Anaerolineae > CAZYHC01 > CAZYHC01 > DAOULT01. Next base: position 17,112 of record CAZYHC010000029.1, on the reverse strand, counting down.
AATCTTGCAGAGGTGATACTGGTGACACTTATGGAAACTGCTATGGCATTGCTGGTCGGAATAACAATCATAGCCTTAATTATCGCCGGGTGGGATATCTGGAGCAGGAGAAATCTGTCCGGAAGCCTTGAGGTTCGTCGGGCGGCAGCGAAGGCCCTGGGGAAGCTAAAGGCCCAGGAAGCGGTTGAAGCCTTGATACAGGCGCTTCAATCTGATCCGGATACAAATGTGCGCCGTGCTGCCGCTGAAGCCCTGGGCCAGATTGGGGATAAGCAGGCGGTGGAGCCCCTCATTTCATTATGGAGTTGAGCCACAAGTGAGCACGGATTATTCATGAAAAAAAGCCGGGGCCTGGATAGGCTTTCGGCTTTTATCCTTTATTGCAAGGAGGAGACCATGCCTGGAACGGAGATCGTCCCCGGCCTGGTGGGAGAAGTGGAAATGGTGGTCGGCGAGGAGGATACGGCCAGACATCTGGGCAGCGGTAACGTGAACGTCTTCGCCACCCCGGTAATGGTCAGGCTCATGGAAAGAGCAGGCGTGGCCGCCGTCGATCACCTGTTGCCCACAGGCCAACGCACGGTGGGCGTTCACCTCGACGTTCAACATCTGGCCGCCACCCCGTTGGGCATGACCGTCAGGGCCAGGGCCGAACTGCTGGCGGTAGAGGGCCGCCAGTTGACCTTCAAGGTGGAGGCTTTCGACGACCAGGAAAAGGTGGGCGAAGGCACCCACCGCCGCGTGATCATCGACCTGGAAAGGTTCAAGGAAAGGGTGGAAAGGAAAGCCGCAAGCAGCAGGTAGCCCTCTACACCGCCAGCGGCCTTTCCCAAATCCTGGTTATCCTCCAGCGCAGATCGCTGGTGTCCAGACATAGCTCAAACGTCCCTCTGGCGGGGACCATGACCAGGCAATAATATAGCCGATGTTGGGCTACAATCTCGGTCCGAGAGCGGCCTACGTCGGTGACGTGGTAGGTGTGACCTTTCCAGACAAAGCTCCTGGGCCTGACCGTACCATCCTCGCCAAAGTGGGCTTCGACGGCGATAGGTTCATCCAGGTTCAAATTCAAGTCGGTCATAATATCTCCTCCATAGTGTAGCATAAAGTGAAGGGAAAGGCAAAGTAAGGAGGCATCTTTTGACCACCGACACGACCACTTTGCTTTTTGGCACGGCTGGCATTCCCCGCAGTACCCCCAAATCCAGCAGCGAAGCCGGGGTGAAGCGCATAAGGGCCCTGGGACTCGATTGCATGGAGCTGGCCTTTGTGCGCCGGGTCTCAATGGGCGAAAAAACGGCCCAGAAGGTCAGAGGCGCGGCCCAGGAGCAGAAGGTGCGGCTCAGCGTCCACGCTCCCTATTACATCAACCTCAACTCGGCCGAGGCGGACAAAGTGGAGGCCAGTCGGGAACGCATCCTCAAGGCGGCCCGGGTGGGCTGGCTTTGTGGGGCGCAGAGCATCGTCTTTCATCCCGCTTTCTACCACGACGATCCGGCCGAACTGGTCTACGACAGGGTCAGGGGCCACCTGGCAGAACTGGTGGCCGAACTGCGAGCCGAAAACAACGGCGCCATCCTGCGGCCCGAAACGACGGGCAAACGCTCGCAGTTCGGTACGCTGGAAGAACTGGTAGAGTTGAGCCGCGAAGTGGAAGGGGTGGCCCCTTGCGTGGATTTCGCCCATCTCCACGCCCGCACCGGCGCGGAAAACTCTTACCAGGAGTTCGCGGCCAGTTTAAGCCTCATCGAGAAGCGGTTAGGGCGGGCGGCCCTGGAGGACATGCACATCCACATCTCGGGCATCAAGTACAGCCCGGCCGGCGAAAGGGAACACCTTGACCTGGCCGAGGCCGATCTGCGTTACCAGGAACTCCTGAAGGCCCTGAAAGACTTTGAAGCCAGGGGGCTGGTCATCTGCGAAAGCCCTAATCTCGAAGGGGATGCCTTGCTCCTCCAGCGGGCCTATCGCCAGTTGGAAGAATGATCGCCCCTCTCGGGGGAATCGAAATGGCGGATGAAGAAAAGAAGCCCACCGACATGAGAAAATACCGCCGCCAGAGCGAAAGGCAGCTGGTGCTGCTGGTCATTGCCTTTCTGGTTCTGGTCGGTGGCGGGTTGATCGGTCTGATCTACGGCTGGATAGCCGTGCTCTCGGCGCTGCCCTGTCTGCTGGGCGGAGCGGCCATCATCGGTGGGCTGTTTCTATTCTTCGAACTGGCGGAGCGGTGGGTCGAATAGAATTTCAGTCGGCAAAAGGCTTACCGGCCCTCTGCCCGCCGCTGGAGGGAACGTGGTCAGCGCCAGACCCAGACCAGGGAGCCTCAGTCATGCACTCCGGAGGCTTCAGGCTGAAGTTGTCGAACCGGAAATGTACAGGCACCGCCCCACGAGTAGGGAACGTGGCGGCGATAAGTCCCACCCCCCGGTCGCCGCTGAACTCTCCATCATCAACCGTGCTCAGGAATTGACCGTTGGCATAAACGTCTATTCTGGAGCCTTTACGGACCACTTTCAGGTAGTTTTGGGTCTGTCCGGCGTTGACGGCGGGCGAACTGGCCCAATCTCTCAAGGCAAACCAGGTCTGGGTGGCCTTATAGTATTTCCAGATCGAGTACTGTTGGGTTTCGCTCCTGACCACGAACATGTAGAATCCGTCGCTGCCATCTTCGAAGACTAACCCCTGTCCAGACCCCAGATTAGCGGTGGCATATCCAGCGTCAACTTCAAGGGCAAAGGTCGGCGAGGAGGTCGTGGTTATCAAGGTTGTGATCTCCTGCCAGCGATTTCTGTCCTTGATTAAAATCTGGTATTCGCCATCCGCATAGCCCCACTCGACGATATCGTCGCCGCTCTTGCCCCTGGGCCACCATCCGCTGTCCGGGTTGTGGAAGTCGTCGAAGAAACCGCAGGAGAGAGCGTACTTGGCGACAAGCGGCAGGTGGGAGAGGCAGGGCCCGACAGTAATCGTCACCACGCTGGTATCCCCGGCAGTGGTGATAGCGCCCGTCGGCGTGAAGACGTTCGCCGAAGTGATGAGGGCCGTGTTGGTCAGAATAGCCGTGTCGGTCAGGGTCCAGGCATAATCGGTGGCTACCTGGCCGGTGATGGTGATGATGCCCCCCTGACCGCGCGCCAGGTCTGCCACCCTCCAGGAGAGCGGCCCGGTGTCGGTCAGAGTGACCCCCCTGGAGATAACTTCTACGTTGGTCAGGCCAGCGGCGGGGCTCAGCGTATCGGTGATAAACACGTTGGTGGCCGAGATTTTAAAGGAGTTGGAAAAGGCCAGAGTGTACATGATGGTCTGGCCCGGACAAACCGTGTCCGTCGGCACCACCCCTTTGAAAATGGTGATCTCAGGAGGGATGCTCTGTCGGTCGGGCGCCTGTCCCGGTGTGGCCCAGACGGCAGGTCGGGAAGCAAACAGCATGACCAGGGCCAGCCCCACGACAATTAGAACGAACAGCCCTGGGGGGAATTTAGCAAACCGATTATCGTTTACTACACGCATAGGTCCATTCCTCCTTTCCTAATCATGCAAGCCAATCACTGTACCTTTTTCGGGGATCACTTCCAGGGACCACCTCCACCGCCTTCTTCCTCTGCCTGGCCGCCGGCGTCCCAACGGAACAGCCGGGCTTCGCTGGTCAGGCCCAGGTCTTTCTCAAAGACCTTCTCCCCGCTTGAGTCGTAGTGACCATGGATGATAGCGATGGTCCAGGTGTACTCGCCCGGTTGCCAGGTGGACCATTTCTTCAACTCGTAGGTGCGCTCCCTGGTCCAATCCACAAAAACAGAATCCGTCTGCCCCTTGGGCCTGATCTGAACGTCGAAATACTCTCCCTCGTCCAGCCCCTCGCTCCAATCCCACGTCAGGGGGACTGAGCTGCCGTCGGTCCTGAAATTCTCTGCCGGTTCGAGCAAAACCGGCCCAGGCGCAGGTGAGGTGGGCAAGATTATGGCGAACGTAGGAGTGGCCTCCAGGGTCGGCTCCGCTGTGGCGGTGGGGAGCGGTGACGTTGGCGCAGAGGTGGGGGTAAGGGTGGGGAGCAGACTCGGTGGTTTTGGCGCAGAGGTAGGGGTGAAGGTGGGGGTCAGGGTTCTGGTAGCAGTGGGCGTGGGCATTATGCGCCAGGTAAATTCGCGTACCTCGCTCCGAGGGCTTACAGCCGGGCGTTCCTGTCCAGGCCCGCCGCTCTTGCGGCGCACGCCCACCGACCAATAGAACAGATCGTTGTCGGCCCTTCCGGCGCCGACAATCCAGGGCAACTGTAGAAAAGGCCACTTCGTTTCCCCTCGCCAGGATCGCTCCTGTCCCCTTTCCAGATAGGTGACCGTTACCTCGTAATATTCGTCAGGGGCCAGCCTGCCCACCGGGGCCCATTCCAGTTTTATCTCCGCTTCGGGCCCTCCCTCGAACACAGCCCTATCTGGAGGGCTGCGTAACAGGGGAGCCTGGTAGGTGAGTGCTACCGGGGTAGGAGTGCTGGTGGGCGTGGGCAAAAGGACCACAGGCGCCAGCGAAGGGGTAGAGGTTGCGGTCGGCGCGGTTAGAGCTATTGAGGTAGGAGCAGTGATGAACGTCGGCGAGGCGGTGGCTTGCGGGGCCTCCGTGGGCACGATGGTGGGAATGGGTGGCGGCACAGCAGTCACCTGTGGGGATGGCAATGGAGCGGCTGTGGCAGGGAGAGTGGGGCCACTGTCCGGGGTCCGGGTGGGTTGCGTGGTAAGCCCGCCGCTTATGGTCGGCGTGTCGGTCGGTATCGTCGGCATTGAGGGAACGGTGGGGGTAGAGGTGGGGCCAGGCGAGGCTACGACCGGCATCGTCGGCTCGGCGGTGGCAGGCGGGGGGAGGGGTTCAGAGGCCGTGGCGGGGGGAGCGGGGAGGGAAGGCGTCGGGGTGGGGCGAGCGCGCCCGATAAGAGGGGCCATCAAGTCCATCCCAAAGTCCGTTCTGACAAACAGGAAGGCCCCCAGACTCAGCAAGAGCAGAAAAACAACCAATCCTAAAACAGCCACAATCAAGCCTACCCGCCGCTTTGGACGCTGGAGCTCCGCCACCGGAGCCACTCTGAGCGTTGGAGCCGCTATTTCGCCGACCCGCAGCACGATGACGGTGATGTTATCAGCCCCACCGTTTCTGTTGGCCGAATCTACCAGTCGCAGGACGGCGGTTTGAGGGTCGCTCTGGGTAGCCATGGCCCTGATCTCCTCGTCCGACACCTCACCCCACAGTCCATCACTGCACAGAACAACAGTATCTCCCCTCTGAAGTTTTTCTTCAAAGGTATCGACCTCCACTTCGGGCTGAGTGCCCAAAGCACGGGTCAGGACGCTGCGTTGAGGATGTTTACCGGCATCTTCTGGGGCCACCGTGCCGGCCTCGATGAATTCGGCCACCAGCGAATGGTCGCGGGTGAGCGGCCTGATGACGCCGCCCCGAATCAGGTAGGCCCGACTGTCCCCCACGTTAGCCACGTAGAGCATCTCGCCCCGCACCACAGCACAGACCAGGGTGGTGCCCATCTTGGCCCGGCCCTTTTTTTCTGAAACCTGTTGATGCAACTCGTGGTTGACCCGGCGCACACACTCGACCAGCCGCCAGCGCAGGTCGCCCTCGTAGGCGGAGCTGAAATACAGTTGCTTCAATCTTTCCACCGCATAGTGGCTGGCTACCTCGCCTGCGGCGTGGCCTCCCATGCCATCAGCCACCGCGTAGAGTCGTCCCTTGACCGACCAATCCTGAGGATAAATCGGCTCGTGGACGATAAAGCAGTCCTCGTTATGGTCACGGGTGGCTCCTACATCGGTCAGCTTTCCAACGGATAGCTCTAACTCCATTTCCACCACCGTTTGCTTTTATTGGGAACACGGACACAAGACCCCAACAGATCACGGCGTTCCGAAGTTGGACCCATTGTTGGCCTGCAATCGTGTTCTGAAGGCCGGGCCAGCAACCCGGCCAGTCAAAATACACTCCTTGCCAGGCTCTATTGACATCACTGGCCGCCAGGTGTAAAATAACGGTAAAGTAATTGCTTGGGGAGGGAGAGAAGAAACTGGATTATCATTTAAACCTAAAACTTTCGATCATATGCTCATAGAAGGGCAGGAATCTTTTGTAATCTGATTCTGGAGCTAAATATCCAATTTGATACAAGTAGGTGCCTATCTGAACAAAAGCCACTCGTTCAGCCATTGAGACTTGCTTAATTGGATTATAAAGGCCTGAAAGATAAACCATCCTTCCATTTACAGTTTGAATATCGATCTCTTCGTCCTCTATCACCTCGGCGGAACGATTGACAAGCACAGTACTTTCTAAATGGTATTGAACGGCGTCTTCCACGGCATTTGGTTTCTCTTCTAGAAAAACGTCTACGTACAGCATGGGGGAGACCTCAGAAAAGTCAGATTTCTCACCAAAAACCGCCACTGACGATTTATCAGGCTCACCGGAGTCGTCGATCTCCCATCCCTTTGGGAAATCAAAACTACAGAAGTTCCCTTCGTAGCGTTCATAACTATGAGCGACTTTCTCTTCACCACGACATGAAGGACTTCCAACCAATAAAATAAGTATAAATAAAATTCCGCCATATATTTTGAGATTTTGACTAACCTCTGGCTGGTAAAATATCATGCAGTTTTCACCTTTTATCTTATTCAAGAAGCTATTAAGGCGCCTCCTTGGGAAGAGAGACTCCATAGGTCTCTTCATAATACTTCCGATAACCCCCATCCCATAGATGCTGCCTAAATTTTTTTGTATCGCTCAGCAACTTCGGTATAGGTTTTACTTCCAATTCCAACCGCACTTGATATTGGGTAGTATAGGCTTCCACTTCCTCATCTAATGCTGCCTTAGCCATTTTAGTTGCTGCGCTTCGCCTATTATTCTTATCAAATTGTGCGAAATAATTTTTAAGCGACTGTTTCCTTTTCTTTTCGAGATCTTCTGGTGAGAGTGCTCGATCTTGCTTTACCTGTTTGTGATCGATACCCCTACGCACAGCCTGTTCAGCATGTTGAGCCTCGTGTGCTAATATCTCAGCCAGCTCCTCTTTTTTATCCCATTTAAGCTTTTCGTTAACAACGATTCTGTTAGTAAGAGGATCATAATACGCTTGCGCGTCCTTCATTCCTTTCAGTTCACTCGATCCAAACTGTACCTGCACATCATTATCTTGCAGTACCTTCAAAAGCCTTTTTCCCGTCCCCGAGGGTTTCAGTGCGTCTTTTACATCGCCAATAGTTGCTGGCTTCCTTCCAAACAATCCAAAGAAGAAGCTTTTAACACTATCGAACAAACCGCCTGCTTTACCAGCAGAACTCTTGGCAGGTGATATTAAGCCATTCCAGGCTTCCCCCACCCAAGACTGTCCTTGGGAAGAAGATTCGCTCCAAGAACCAGTAGCTCCACCACCACTCAGCCCCCCTCCGCCGCTAAAGTCACTGGAAGCATTAAACCCCGACGGCGTGTGTCCTTGCCCATACCGATAAGACCCTCCGCCGCTGCACCGTCCTCCGTGATCCCAGGCCATGATCTGGCAGCGCAGCCCAGAAGCCATAGCTGCTCCCAACTGGCGACCACCAGCGGTCTGGCCGTAGACAACGATGGCCGTGAGGAAAGTCAGAATCACGGCGGTCAGGCCGATCCAGTCCAGGGTAGATATGCCTCTCTCATCGCGCAGGGGGCGCAAGCGTTGAACTAAACGTTTTATCCAGTGGCCGAACATCGTCCGTCTCCTTTACTCGATAGTACGGATCAGGCGCACCTTCCACTTATATTCCATGGCGTAGCGGGGTATCTTGCCGCAGGGCGGCCTGGGGATGACGGTGTGAGAGAAGGGATAAGCCTCGCCCGTAGCCTTGGCCGGGGTGGGAAGGGCTCCACCGTACAGGTCCTGGTAAATCTGGTAGGTGGGCCGCCAGGCGTGGACGTAAAAAGCGAGGGCCGGAATCGGCACCCCAGCCCATATCTGGAAGTACCCGGAAGGCGAGGGTAGATACTGCTGGTAGCGGTCCACCATGCAACGGTGGCGGGCAGCGTAAGCGTAAGCCGGGGCCATTCCTATCTGAGCGGCGTACAAGGGCAAGACCACCGTGCTCCAGTAGCGCATGGTGATTTGGGTAGGCGTTTCGCCGCACATACCTTCGAAGGGCATGGGCATGACGTAGCTCAGGCCGGTGAAACGTTTGGCATATTCCACGGCGGCGGCCTGTGCCCCGGCGTCGGCGCCTGTCTGCGCGGTGCGGCGCGCATAGTGGAAACTGGCAAAATCAACGAAAAAAGGGGTTATCAAGACAAAAGCAAAGCAGAGGGAAATGACCACGAACATATTAGCCCCTCGCTCGTTACGATGCAAAATTTTCAGGGCCTTAAACATGATTACATTCCCTTCTCACGGTTTTTGGTTTTTCAATTGGATAACGCCCATCACAGGGTTGGGGCTCCGCGAGCCCCCGGTTCGAACCAGGCTAGAAGAAAAGCGGTTCACAACGCATGGTAGCGGTGTGAGTGGTCCACAGCTCGGGCCCGGCGGGGCCGACGTAGGGGAGATCGATAACGGGTATCTTCAGGCGGACGGTGACGCTGACCGGCATCCCTTCAAACCCACAAGAGCCGGCCGAAACCCTGAACTGATAGCGGCCCACACTGCGGGCCACCGCGCCGTAGGCATCCTCGTAGGCGGCGGCGGCACGTGCCCCTTCGCGGGCGGCCGCCGCCGTGATCAGGGCCACGTGCCCAAAGACCATCACCTGCCACATGAGAAGGCCGGTCAAAAGTAACCAGGGCATGATGCCCAGGAACTCGACCATCTCCACCCCTTTTTCATCCCGTTCTCGCCCTGACAATCTGGCCAGCAACATGCGGTCCACCCCTGACTACCTATAATAGCGGTTCGCAACGACAGACAGCCGTGTGGTCGGTCCACATTTCGGGCAGCGGCACGAAGAAAATGTCGATGATGGGGATGCGCAACCGCACGCGGACCCTGACCGGACTGCCGGCCCCCCCACAGGCCCCGGCCATCACCGTGAAATCGTACCCTCCCACGGTGCGGGCTACGGCGTCGTAGGCATTTTCGTAGGTGGCCGCCGCCCGTGCCCCTTCGCGGGCGGCGCTGGCCGTAATGAAGGCCACGTGGGCAAAGGTGATGAATTGCCAGATGATCATGGCTACCATCAGAATGATGGGCACAACGCCCATGAATTCGATGATCTCTATCCCTCTTTCGCCCTCTTTTCCGCCCCGAAAACGGGCCGCCCATTTCTTCATCTCGTATCTCGCTTCGTATCTCGCTCCGCGCTGTAGTTGGTTTGACTTGGAAGGAGGCTACGACGAGGACATCGCTCGGCTGAGACGTTGACTTTCATCGGCGTTGGTTAGCCCCCTCCTCCACTCCAGTGCCTACCAGCGGCCAATCCACTTGGCGATCTGACCGAAGATCAAAGCCGCCGTGGCCTTACCGAAAGGCGTCATCAGGGTCAGCATCCCCATCAGCAAGGCCAGAACCACAGCCGCCAGGGCGATCCACTCGATGGTCTCAATACCCTCTTCCTTGCGCAGCGTGCCCCACCAGGTCTTCAGGTACAGCCAGAGATAAAACATTGCTATTTTCCCCCTTTCAGGTTATGGTGACCTCTCTGGAGAGGTCCCGGTTGGTGATAGTAACAGACCTCCGTTTTCTCGGAGAGTGATGTCCTCGTCGTGTCGGTCATCGCCTGTCTGTTCTAACACCAGTGTAACATGCAAAAGGAGAGATGTCAATAGGTTAAATGTAAACAAATTGCAAATTTTATCGCCCACCGAACTGCATCACACTGGCTACCTGGGGAGCGATATTATACACCAGGACGGACAAAAAGAGGCACATGGCCGCCGGGGCCACCAGGATGGTGGTGATCAGCGAGATTTTAGGCGAGGCCTTGGCCCCTTCCTCCCTGGCGCGCTGAATGCGGCGGATACGCATGTCCTGGGCCTGTTCTTCCAGGGTCTTGGCTATCGGCACCCCGAGTTCCTGAGCCTGGACGAGAGCGTCCACCACCACGTGTAACTCCAGGGCGCTGTTGCGATTCCGCAACCGGCGGAAACACTCCTGTCGCGGCACCCCCATGCTCAACTCATTCAGGAAGGTTTGTATTTCTTCGGCCAGCGGGCCTTCCATTCGCTCCATAATGTGATACAGGGCCTGATCGAAACCCAGTCCGGCCTGCATACAGATGGTCATCATATCCAGGAGATCGGGCACGGCCAGGGCAATCTCTCTTTGACGTTCCTTGGCGCGCGAGTCCAGCCACATGAGCGGGAAAAAGAGCCCCCCAACGAAAGCGGCGATCAGCATGGCCAGCCCCATCTTGCCCCGCGGCGCAAAAACCGGAAAGAACAGGATGAGCAGGGCCACCCCACTCAAGATTTGCAGACCAAACATCTCGTCCTCGGTCAGGCCCTGCGGATGGCCGGCGTAGTCAAGCTTGCGGCCCACGTCGCCCCGGAAGATCAAGGGGCGGATGAACCCAAAGCGGGGCGCAAGCCAACGGGCCAGAGGGCGGATCCTCCTTTGAAAATAGCTATGTTTCTGAGCCAGCTTCTCGGCATCGACCATAGAATACTCGGCCAACTTTTCCTTGACAGGCGAGGGCAGGCGGTACAGACGGATGCCTTCGTAAAAGAGCATAATCGAAATGAAGAGCAATATGCCTACCAGGGCGCTCATCTCATCCTCCTTTTATCCTCTATCCTCTTCGTGCTAGACCCGAATGTTCGATACCCCTCTAATCAACACAAAAGCCAGCACCATGATGCCGATGAAAATAGTGACCACCACCCAACCAAAAGGATTGGCTATGAAGCGCGCCACCGAGCCGGGCATCATGCGGTTGACCAGGACCAACGTAGCCACCGGCAGAAAAACCAGGATCCAACCGGTGAAGCGGGCTTCGGCGGTCATGGTGCGCACCTCGTCTTTGAGCTTGAAACGGGCGCTCATGGCCTCAGCCATGACCGTCAGGGCGTGCGCCAGGTTGCCGCCAGCCCGTCGCTGGATCATGATGGTGGTAAACATCAACAGTAACTCGTCGCTGGGCAGCTTGTCCAGCAGGCGGTACATGGCCTCCTCGACCTGGACTCCCAGCCTGACCTCGCGGCTGAGGCGGGCGAATTCGGTGCCGGCCGGATGTTCCACTTTTTCCGCCACCACCTCGAAGGACTGGGGCACCGAGAGGCCCGCCCGCATCGAGTTGCCCATCAGGACGGCCACTTCGGGCATCTGGCTGTCAAAAGTCAGGAGGTAATGATCGCGCCGAGAATTCAGGTAGGACCTGGGGATGAAAATGACCGCCGCCAGCGCAGCGGTCAGATTGACCCCCCAGGCCGTCTGGAAAGCAAGCTGGACGGCCAGGTAGGTGCCCACTCCCAGGAAGATGACCGCCGCCAGGTATTCAGAAGGAGTGATCCTCAGATCAGCGGCCTCCAGACGCGGTTGCATCCGCTCCCTGGCCCAGCGGGTGCGGTCGATGAGGTCCCCCAACTGGAGGAGGGCGCTCTTGCGCCGAAAGAGGCGCGTCTCCACGTCAGCACCCAGCTCTATCACCCTCATGTCCAGGCGTCGCCGCTGTTCAGAGTACAGATACCAGTAATAAGCGGCCCAACAAATCGTAAAAACAGCCGCCGCCGTGAAAAAGGCCGAGCCTGCCATATAGTTTACCTCCTTCTTCTACCCTTACTCCGTCGCCACACGAAGAAACCGCCCCCTCCCACAATCACGATCACGAAGGTGCACAGGCAGATGATGGGCCCCACCGGGAAAGTAACGCTGTAAGTGTAAGTCACCCGCCCGTCCACCACCTCCACCGCCCCGCTCGGCGCGGTTAAGACCAGGGTGAACTGGCCTTCGTTGGGCGCGTCCGGGCCGCCGCTGACACTGAAAGTGAAAGCACTCTCCTCACGGGCCGGCACCTTGACGGCTTTGGGCATAATGGTAGCCCCCTCCAGACCCTCCACGCTCACCTCCAGGGTTTGCTCCCCGGTCGCTTCGGACCAGACCCTGACCGTGGCCGGCATCCCTTTGGTACTATCTACCTCCAGCGTCTTATCCTCCTCGTCGGCCCACACCTCGATAACCTGGGCGATGGAATAGCTATAGGTGACCGTGCCATTTTGAACGGCGGCTTTCCCTTCCGGCGAGGTGAAGATCAACTGGAACTGGGCCGCACCGACCTCCACCAGATCGGTGGAACCGACCAGGAAATCGAAAGTGGCGGTCTGCTTGGGAGGCACGTCGATGCTCGTGGGAGAGACCGTCCCGCCGGGCAGACCTTCTATCTGGACGTTCAGCTTCTCCGTATCCGGTGAATCGGAGGCGATATCGACCGTCACCGTCGCATTTTCAAAGCGGCTCCTCTGTCCCAGGTCCGTCTCTCCAGGGGTGATGGTCAGGTTACGACCCGGAAATACCACCTCGTAGGCGCCTAAAGCCACCGTGTCGTAAACGATCTCCCCCTCTTCCTGGGTGACGCGGATGGTAGCCAGGGCCACCATCTGGTGCACGCCGGCCACCATGGGCACAAAAGTGGTGGCGTAGTGATCGGCCTGCGGTTCGGCGGTCAGGACGGTGGCCTGGGCGCGCGGGTCTTTGATCGCGATCGTGACGTCGGCGCTATTGACGGGGATAAACTGCCCTGCCGGCGGCTGGAAAAAAACCTTGAGGGGAATGGGGGCATTCTGCTGGATCACCTGAGGTTGGGGGAGCTCCAGGCGGATGGTAGGCAGGGGCCTGACCTCTATTACCCGCCGTTTGACCAGGCGGATGGGCTCCGGCTTGCTGGAAGGGACCTCGACCTGCATGACGTACTCTCCTGGCCCTTCAGGTACCCGGTACAGACCGGCGTACAGGCCATCGTCCCTCAGCACATCCTCTTGTGCTCCGTCGTCGCGCAGGGTGATCGGTTCCCAGGCCGGGGCTTCCATATTGGTTACCGGCCGCAGCAAGGGTTCTGGCCGGCCCTGGGGGCTGGCCAGGTTGTAAAAGTCGTCCCCTCTCTCCTCGTAAGGTACCTCGGCGTTCCGGACGGCGGTGTGTACGTACAGTCCCGTACCCTGCGGAGCGTAGCGGCTCGAAAGCTCATCCCAGGACTCCTGGGGCGGCGGAGAAAGAAGCTGGATGCCGTAATCGGAACGCACCAGGACCGCCACCTCGATAGGGTGATCGCTATTCAGCCGTATCCGCCACTCCCCGTCCAGCAAGACCTGCTCTTTCTCCATCACGAAACACTCGTAACGGGGGTTGGCCGTAAAATCTTTGTCATCGGCATGATACACCGAGCCAGAGACGGCCGGATCGACGATGTTAGTCTGATTGGGGGAGATAACCACATCGATGAAAGGATCGTCCCCCTGTTTGGGAACGACCAGGGCCAGGTTGGTGATCCGTTCTTCCTTGTTGATCGTGCCCAGCGTTTGCAGGACGTTGGGCTGGACGGTAACCCAGTTCACGTAGCGGTTATAGCGAAGGAGAGCGAAGATTTCAGTGTAGATGCGGATGAGCTCCGGGGCTGTTCGGGCTTTGTAGGCCCGGCCGCCGGTGCGACCGGCCACCTCACGCTTCAAATACTCGAAATCGGCTCCTTCGCCCAGGGCGATGGGAAAGATTTTCCAGAAACGCTTACGCTCGAAGTCGTTCAGCGCGCTGCTCAGCACCTCTGGATTTTCGACTTCGGGCACGCCATCGGTCAGCAGGACGATGAATTGCCGCCGGCCGGGAGGGGTATTATCCAGAATCTGGTAGGCGTGGCGCAGGGCGGTGCCCATAAAGGTGCCCCCGCGGGGCGTGTCGGTCAGGTAATCCATCTTTTCCTTCAGGGTCTTGCGTCCGATGGCCGAGTAATCCAGCCATTTGCTGGTTTCCGTCAGTTCGACCACCACGCCCGTTTTTTCCTCCGCGCCCATAGATACCACCGCCACCCGGTCGCCCTCGTCACACAGATCGACAAACAGCCTGGCCGCCGAAAGACGGATGTTTCCGGGATCGTTGTCCTCCATGCTGGCCGAGTTATCGACTACCAGAATAACGTCGATGTTATCGTAGCGGATTTGGGCCGCCGTCTTCAGGGGGAGAAGGAGGGAGAGAAGGAAGACAGCCAGCATCGATAGCCTGGCCGCCGAACGGACGATCTTGTTAACTTTCATACCTCATTCACCTCATTACGGTGTAGGGGTAGGCATCTGGGGTACGGAGAGGATCATGTTTTCTTCGGTTATCTTCTCGCTGATCCCCACTACCTGCTCGATGTGCGTCCTTACCCAACCCGAAGAATTGGCCCACTGGTTGAACTCCAGGGAACGCTCCGACTGGCACATATTGAACGCGGTCTTATCATGAGATATACAACTGGCATCTTTAAACCACTGTTTTTCCCGTTCTATCAACGCCTCCCAGACGGCAGCCAGTTCGCCGGTGGTCTGGGCCTGGTAGTAGGCTCCGCCGGTGGCGTTGGTCATGCACTGCAACTGACTGCGCCCTGCATCGTCTACTCCGAAGGCGATGACATCGATGGAGACGGCCACCCCGCTCTGCTTCAACTCCTGGGCCACCCGACAGGGATCCCCTCCACAGGTATCGCCGCCCACCGTCACCAGCACCAGGCGATTGGTCTGTCCCTCGCGACCGGTGAAGGTCTTTTTGGCCAACTCCAGGGCCCCGGCCAGCGGAGCCCAACCCTGGGAGGAGAAAGCGTGTATCTTGGATTTCAGGGTGGCCCGATCTATGGGGCCGATGGGATAAAAGACGTCGATCCCGGCGCAGGAAACTTCCCTGCCGCTCTCCTGGCTGTCGCCCCGATGACCGTAGACCATCAGGCCCATGTTGAAGACCGAGGGCACAGCCTTGAGATAACTTTCCATCCCCTTCCTGGCCCAGACGATTTTGGGGTTCTCCTGAATCTCGTTTCCCATCCCGGCGGAGGCGTCGAAGATGAACAGAACGTTCATGATCCCACCCCGCACGGCAGTATTGACCCCACAGCCCACTTTTTCCAGGCACTCGTTGCGGGCGGGATTGTCGCCCATGGCCTCCTCCACCTCGTCGGGGAAAAGGTCGCCGTCGCTGTCGATGGCCGAGGGGTCGGGGGTGGGATAGGGGGTGGCGGTGGGCCTGGGGGTGGGCCTGGTCGGTTTGGGGGTCGGGGTGCGTTGGGTGCGCCTGGTGGCCGTGGGCCGGATTACGTGTCTGGTGGGAGTAGGCTCCTCCACGTCACAGGCCAGGATGGGCAGCACCACCAGCCCTATTACAAACCACCTTATCCATTTTCTCATTGTATCTACCTGTATATTATATTATGCAAACACCAAACGTCCTTTTGGTTCGGGGATCGGACGCCCTAACTCTTTGGCGGTCTCGATCCATTCTCGAATCACCACTTCTACGTTGGCAAGTGCTTCCTGGTACGTCTTCCCATCTGCCATGCAACCGGCCAGCTCCGGGACCTCGGCGATGAAGGCCTCGTCTTCGTCGCTCCAGTAAATGATCACCTCATATCGAATCATCCTGGCCTCCCGGCTTATACCTTGTCTAACCTCCGGGATGACAATGTCCGGTGATCGGCTTATACGCGGTTCTTGACGGCCAGTTCTCGCTTGATTTCGGTGAAGGCCGCCTCTTCCAGATTGAGCCGTTCCTGGATGATATCCTTGAGCCACTCGCCGACATCTGGGGCGCGGTGTAATCGCGCAAAGAAGACGGCCCGAGCAGCAAGCTCTGGCGGCAGAGGTATAGAGGTCATCTCCGTTCGCTGTACCGAGATAGGCTCTTCCCACGCCGTATCGTCGTCAGCCTGGGCGATGACAATAGCGTCAATCTGCTCCTCAGAGAGAGCTTTCGGTTGATTTCTATCTTCTGACTTCATATCGACCATCCTGTGATGATCCGGACCACATGGTCTGGCTTGAGCTGAAAAATGATCTTTAGCCTTCGTCCCCCGATGGTCCTTCCAATGAGTTGGTATCGATCCTTATAGGGCTTGTTCCGACGCACCTCAAAATCCGAAAAGAAACAGTCTATCGCCTCTTCGAGCGTGATGCCATGTGCTGCAAGTTTGTCCTGCTCGAAGTCATACTCGAAGTCGGTGGGGACGAAACGGCGCCAATCGACCATTGTTCTGATAGTCTCCAAATCAAAAGCTACATCAGCGGCCTGGTAACGTCGGGCAGCGGAAACTCCTCCAGGTAGAGTTCCGTAGCCTCTTTCAGATTGGCGATGGCTTCCTCGACAGTGTATCCCTGGCTGACCGTCCCCACTTCGGGGCATTCCGCCACGTATAAGTCGTCTTCCTTGTGAATAACTGCGGTAAAGGTTTTTGTTATCACAGCTTATACCTTTCCAGGTTCGTCACTTTGCCCTTGCTCTGGCGGCCTTAAACATCTTGAGCGGCAGGATTACGCCGAAATTCTTCAACTGTTCCAGGCACTTGGGCACGTGCCCGGTGGCTTTGAACTGGCCTATCACTTTGCCGTCCTGGTCGATCCCTTCCTGGTCGAAGATAAAGATGTCTTCCAGGTGGATGTGGCCGTTTTCCACCCCCTGGATCTCGGAGATAGCCAGTATCTTGCGGCTGCCATCGACCAGGCGGCTCTGCTGGATGACGATATCCAGGGCGCCCACCATCTGATCGCGAATGACCGCCGAGGGCAACTCTACCCCGGCCCACATCACCATCGTCTCCAGGCGGGAGAAGGCGTCGTAAGCCGAGTTGGCGTGGATGGTGGTCAGGGACCCTTCGTGGCCGGTGTTCATGGCCTGGAGCATGTCCAGGGCCTCGCCGCCGCGCACCTCGCCCACCACAATGCGGTCGGGCCTCATGCGCAGGGCGTTGCGCACCAGGTCGCGGATGGTGACTTCGCCCTCGCCGTCCTCGTTGGGTGGACGGGCCTCCATACGCACCACGTGGGGCTGGCGGAGACGTAGCTCGGCCACGTCCTCCACGGTCACGATGCGCTCGTCCGCGGGGATGAACCCTGAAAGCACGTTCAGGGTGGTGGTCTTGCCCGACCCGGTGCCACCGGAGATCAGCAGGTTGAGCTTGGCCTTGACACAGCCCTCCAGGAAAGCGACCA
>CAZYHC010000028.1:0-61010 GCA_964646625.1 uncultured Anaerolineales bacterium | reverse complement strand
CCCCCAGATTGCGCCATTGGATGAGGACCGGGCTTTCGAAGCTGGACCAGGTATCAGTGGCAGGATCGTATCTTTCGCTGGAAGTCAGGTACCCCTTCCAGCCTCCTCCCAGGGCATAAAGACTGTCGCCCACGGCCACCACTCCCAGGCCGCCGCGCTCCACAGTCAGGGGCGCTTTGACCGTCCAGGGATCGTCCAGGCCGTTGTCCTGGGCCGGATCGTACTCTTCGCAGGCAGCGAATTCTTGCGCCTCGTCGTATCCGCCCACGACGTAAATTTTGCCCTTGATCACGCCGCCCCCGGCAAAGCCCCTGGCGGTGGGCATGGCTGTTTTGGTCTGCCACCTGTCTTCTGCCGGGTCATATATGTAGACAGAGGATACATACTCCTCACCATTCCAGCCTCCGAAGAGGTAGAGCCTGTCGTCCACGGTGGCGATGGCGTAGGCGCACAGCGGAGTGGGCAAGGGAGCCTTCTCTTCCCAGGTATTGTGGTCTATGTCGTAGACTTCCAACCTGGCCGTGACTTTGCCATCGGCCTCAGCCCCGCCTGGCACGTAAATCTTACCAGCGATGGCCGCCGCGCCGATGTTGCCGACCGGGGTTGGTTTTGCTTTGTGGGTCAGCCACAGATTGCGTTCCGGGTCGTAGACTTCCACCACGCCGGTCACCCCTTCAGCCGTGTCCCCCCCGATAGCGTAAACGGCGTTGCGGTGAGCAACCACCGCTAACCGTCCCCGTGGGGTAGGCATCCGAGCCTGGCTCTCCCAACGGTAGACCTGGAATCTGGAGGCCGGGGAGAGAGCTTCCACGTGGCGGTCGGTAAAGGCGCTGGAGACCTGCGGGCTGGTCTGCCCCAGGCTGCCCTGGGGCAGAAACACCAGTAACAGGGCAGCCAAAGCAGCAAATACAAAGAAAACCTGTTTGACCAGCGAGAGCCTGCCCGCTGGCCTCTCAACCGTTTCAACCGTTTCGAGGGCGGCGGATTCCACCCCGCCCACATCGGGCGCAGGAAGGCCCTCGACCGTTACCCACCCTTCGCGCACCGCGTAGAGGGCCGCTTCGGTGCGAGAGGTCACGTTTAATTTGTTGAAAATCCTGTTCAGGTGAACCTTGACGGTATTAACGCTGATGACAAGTTTCCGCGCTATCTCCCGATTGGTAGCTCCCGTAGCCACCAGGCGGATAATCTCCATCTCTCTTTCGCTCAGCCTCTCTTGATCTTCGGCCATGAATTTTTACTTCCCGGTTAATGATCAGGTAGCTATTTTAATTATCCCACAAAACTGGATTAAAATCAAGTGTCGCCGGGGCGGTTTTCAGAGCGTGGAGGGCATCGGGGGTAGATGTTTGCGCAAAAAAAGAGGGCAGGAATACCATCATTCCCGCCCTCTTTTTTTTAAGGAGGAGAAAAGGTTCTTCATCCTTATTCTAACACTGTTTGCGCTTCCCTGCTAGACGAAAACCCTACGCTTACCCTACGGAAAGACAACTCTCAGTTTTTTGGATCTATTGCCAGGAGAACGAACAATGCTGGCTATAATCTAGGTGCTCAGCGAAGCCAATTTTGACAAATAATTGACGCCATGATAGAATGATATAAAAGTAAGATCAGGTGGTGAGAGATGATCTCCTCGCCGATGACACCGGCCAGAAAAAGGTTCAGATTGATGGTTATAGGAGCAGCCATATACCTGGCCATTGGGGTGTATTTTTACTTTGTCCACCCTCTGGGCGGAGACTATATGGTGCTTTTCAGTGACATCTATCGTGTTCTCGCTTCCTGGCTGGCCTCGGTTACCGCCTTTGTGGTTTACTATCTGGTTTATAAATACAGCAAGGAAAGGGGATTGGCCGTCAGGGGGGCCACCTGGGCCTGGATCGGGCTGGCCTGTCTGTCCTGGTGTGTGGGAGAGGTATTGTATTTGTATTTCGAGGTGATGATCCACGAAGTGCCCTTTCCTTCCTCGGCCGACCTTTTCTTCTCCCTCTTCTATCTCTTTTTCACTTTAGCTTTGTTCACGGAGTATCGCTGGCGAGAAGTCGTTCTTACCCCCAGACAATCCTACGAGATCGCCTTTCTGACCGTGATCATGACAGCCGCCTCCGGCTATTTTATCATCTATCCCAGTATTACTGATACCAGCGTAAGCCTGTTAGAGTCTTTGCTAGGGGTGCTCTACCCCCTGGGGAGCATAGTGCTGGTCTACAGCGTGTTGAACATGCTGGTCACCATCGAGCGGCCCACCGCTCAACGACCCTGGTTGCTGGTCTTGTTAGGGCTGTTGTCCTATGCGGTGGCTGACAGCAGTTATACCTACATGGCCCTCAATGACCGTTACACCTCCGGCAATCCCCTGGATATCGGTTGGGCGTTGGGTTTCGTGCTGGTTACTCTGGGAGCTTACGAGCACTACCTGTGGCACACCGCAGAGGGTTACAAGGAAAAGGAAAGAACGTCTCATCAAGAACGTCCCTGGTTCAGTCTGCGCATCAAGTTCACTCTTTTCAGCGCCGTCCTGGTTCTTATCGTGGTCCTCATCGTGGGGGGGATCACTATCCGTCAGCAAAAAGAAGCCATCGCCAACAACTATCGCCAGTTGATCTGGTTCTCCCTGAATACGATAAGGGCCGAAAGCCGTCAGGCCTTGAAGGTGCACGATATGGACCGCCTCGGAGCGGTGGTAGAAAGCCATCAAATCTATGGCAAGGATCTGCTGGCCTACGTGGTCGTTTTGAGTGAGGAGGGCGAAGTTTTGGCTTATGCGCCGCCTCGCCTGGCCCGCAGCGAACTGCCTGAGTTGCGTCCTGTGCTCATCAGACAGAAGGATGAGCTGGTCTGGCCAAAGGCCGCCGACGAAAGAGAAATCATGGAGGTGGCCGTCCCGCTGCTCGATCCAACGGAGAAGGTAGAAAACTATCCGCGCTTGCTTTACGGCCAGGTAGTGTTAGGTATTAAGTTACAGGAATGGAAAGAGAATTTGCTGCGTCTGAACAACACTCTCATCGCCGTCACCTTCGTGGCTCTGGTGCTGGGCTTGATCAGCGCCAGCCTGCTGGCTAATACTCTGACCAACCCGCTGAAGACCCTGGTGGAGGCCACCAGACGAGCCGGACAGGGTGAACTGGAGGAAGAAGTACGGGTGGAGAGCCGGGATGAAATCGGGTTTCTGGCCCACTCCTTCAACCAGATGATAGACGGTCTGCGCAATGCCCGGCAAATGCGTGAAGATTTGACCAGGATGATCATTCACGACATGCGCAGTCCTCTGGTCACTATCAGGAGCGCCTTGAACGCCATGGGCACTGGCTCCAAGACCGAGGAGCAAAATGATTTCCTGCGTATTGCCCGGGAGAGCAGCGAGGGACTCCTGGACATGGTCGGCACCCTTCTCGACGTCAGTCGTCTGGAAGAGGGCCGCCTGACTCTGAAATACGAAGCGGTCTCCCTGCCTGACCTGGTGGAGGTGGCGGTCGAGCAGGTAGCTCCGCTGGCCGAAGACCGGCGCGTCGTCATCGAAAGGGACGTGCCTGCCTCCGTGCCGGAAGTGCAGGCCGACAGGGAGCAGCTTAGACGGGTGTTGGTCAATCTGCTGGACAATGCCATCAAATTCAGTCCTCTGGATGGCCGGGTGGTGATCAGAGCTGATCGGCGAGCGAAAAGTGGGGATGAAATCAGCTATAAAAAGGTGCACATCTCTGTGACCGATTATGGTAAGGGGATTTCGGCCAACCACCAGCCGAGGATTTTTGACAAGTTCTATCAGGCAGAAAGCGAAAATGGAGGCACGGGCCTGGGCCTGGCCTTTTGCAAGTTGGTGGTGGAGGCCCACAAAGGGCGCATCTGGGTCGAAAGTGAAGAGGGAAAAGGCAGCACTTTCTACGTAAGCCTGCCGCTCACGCGTGGCGATCAAGCAGCGTAGCGCGTGATTTATGAAGTTGTCTGTGATCCAGCCTGAAGCTGTTATACACAAAGAAAGGAGGGAAGGAGTAAAGACAAAACGGGACCATCCGAAGATCGTTTCATGGAGAAAGAACCTTTCGTATACTTAATATAAGGAGGTAGAATTGAGATGAAGCTGAAACAACCGCTCATCCTGTTACTGGTAGTGACCCTGCTCATCGTTGGCCCGGGGTCTGTTCTGGCCCAGGAAGAAGGAGCCAGCCTTGAGTTGGACAAAACGACCTTTGCGCCGGGCGAGCAGATAGAGGTGTATTTCACAGCCCCTTCGTCCTTCCCCAGCAACGCCTGGGTGGGCATCATTCCCTCGGACGTGTCACATGGCAGTGAGGCGGAAAACGACAAATACGATGTGGCCTATCGATACCTGGACGGGCTTACGTCGGGCGTCCTGACTTTCAAAGCGCCCGATGAGCCAGGCTCATACGATTTTCGGATGCACGATACGGATTCCGATGGCAAAGAAGTGGCCTCCGTTACGTTCACCGTAGCAGTAGGAGGAGCTGAGGCTGAAGTCGTCGGCGCTGAGGGAGCGGCCTGGACGAGCTACACCAACGGCAATTACGTCAACGATTTGCTCGTGTTCGAAGGCTACCTGGTGGCGGCAACCAGCGGCGGAATCGTGGGCTGGAACATCGAGGACGGCACCTACGAGAAGATCACCAGTGAGCAGGTGGGCTTAGCCAGCAATACCGTTACGTCTATCGCCTCTGATGAAAAAGAGAGGGCCTGGATCGGCACGTACAATTCCGGCCTCAGCGTCTGCGAGGGCGACGTATGCCAGACCTTTAACCAGGACAACTCAGGTCTACCCAACAACACCGTCAAAGAAATCCTGTTCGACGCCGATGGCTCGGTCTGGCTGGCTACCTCTGGGGGGCTCAGCCACGTCGATGCAGAGCTTCAAACCTTCACCACCTACAAGTGGGCCGACGACCAGTTGCCCTCCTCCTTCGTCAACGACGTGGCCTTCGATTCCAAAGGTGGGCTGTGGGCGGGCTCCAACGGCGGGGTCAGCTACTTCGACGGCGCAACCTGGACGAGCTACACCCGTGAAAATACGGACTCGGACGGCGAAGAACCCTGGGAGGGCCTGCCCTCCAGCGGGGTGTACGCCGTGGCCGTGGACGCTCAAGACACCGTGTGGTGCGGCACGAGCAGCGGCCTGAGCCACTTCGACGGCCAGACCTGGGAGACTCTCATCAGCGAGGACACCGGGCTGCTCAGCGATTGGATTCAGGACCTGGCCTTTGACCCCGACGGCAATCTGTGGATCGCTACTTCGTGGGGGGTGAGCGTCTTCGACGGGAGCGCCGGGTGGACCAATTACAAGGAGGAAGACGGCCTGGTCGATGACGACGTCACCACTATCTTCATCGATGAGAAAGGCGGGGTCTGGCTGGGTACAGAGACCAAAGGGGTGAGTTATTTCGACGGCGCAGCCTGGAAGAGCTTCGTCACCGACGACCCCCTGCTCTCCAACAACGTGGTGGCCGTGGCCGTCGATCAGAACGACGCCGTCTGGTTGGGCACCTCCACAGACGGGGTGAATTACTTCGATGGAGAAAAATGGCTATCCTACACCGGCGACAACTCTGGCCTGCCCAGCGATTGGATTTCCGACATCCTCATCAACGAACAGGGCAACCCCTGGTTCGCCACCGGTTGGGGGGTGAGCTATTTCGACGG
This sequence comes from uncultured Anaerolineales bacterium, assembly GCA_964646625.1. GTDB lineage: Bacteria > Chloroflexota > Anaerolineae > CAZYHC01 > CAZYHC01 > DAOULT01. The sequence continues at coordinate 55,361 of CAZYHC010000028.1, read as the reverse complement.
CCAGACCTGGATAACCTTCAAAGAAGACGATGGCCTGGTCGGGAACTCGGTGCGTGTCCTGGCCTTCCAGGGAGATGAAGGTCTGTGGGTGGGCACCAGCGGCGGAGTCAGCTTCTTCGACGGCGAAACCTGGACCAACTACACCCAGGAAAGTACAGATGCAGACGGGGCCGAACCCTGGGATGGCCTGCCTAAAGATTACATCCAGGCCATCGCCGTAGACGGGAAAGGCACGGTCTGGATCGGCACCGGCGGAGGCCTGACCCAGTTTGATGGTAAGACCTGGACCACTTACACCTCGGAAGACACCGGCTTAGCCAGCGATAACGTCCAGGATATCTTCATCCACCCGGACGGCACGCTGTGGATCGGCACTTCCTGGGGGCTGAGTTACTTCGACGGCCAGACCTGGACCAACTACAAGGAGAAAGATGGTCTGGTCGATGACGATGTGGAGGCTATCGTCATGGACGGCGAAGGCAACCTGTGGTTCGCCACCTATGGAGGGGTGAGCAAGTTCGACGGTGAGGTCTGGACGAGCTACACCACAGCCGATGGTCTGACCGCTCCACGGGTCAACGACCTGGCCTTCGAGAGCACAGGTACAATGTGGATCGGCACCTACGACAGTGGAGCCAGCCGCTTTGTGCCGGGCGTGGCGGCCCCTCCTAAAGAGGAACCGGTAGAGGTGGGCGAGGCGCCCAAACCGCAGCCGGCCGGCGAGGGCCTGGTGAGCTACACGGCGGCCAGCGGCCTCTACAGCGTCACCTACCCCGACGACTGGGAGATTGATACCGCCGGCGCCGCCGACGAGGAACAGGGCTTTGAGCTGTCATCTCCTGATTACATGGCCTTTGTGGGGCTGACCATCTCCAACAAAGGGGAAGACTTTGACACTTTCGTGGACAATCTGCTCCAGGAGCTGCCGGAGGAAATGCAGCAAATCAGCCGCTCCACGGGGCCCGATGGCAAGGTGCGCCTCGAAGCAGAAATACCTATGGGCGACGACGAGACGATGCACATCATCGGCATTTTCTGGCAGGCCGGCCCTTACAACAACGTTCTTGCTCTGGGGACTCCTTCCGGGGCCTGGGATGACTACGTAGATGCCCTGAACGCCGTCGCCGATTCGGTGGTGGTCGATCCCGAAGCCAAATTTGCGCCGTAAATCTATAACCCGAAACCCCGGTCGCCTTCGCGGTGGCCGGGGTTTTTTCTGCCGTCGGTAGGGTGCCCCCCCATCCGTTAAACCCGTTCTGGAATCCGTTGACCGTCATCGCCCCGTCTGTGGATAAACCTCAAGTGTAGAATCCGCTGCGTTTCCTCGCTCACCTTGAACCGTTCATCAATGCGCCAACCGGCCACCCAGGCAATTTCTTCCTCTAACCCTTCCCCTGAGATCAGAAGGGGAACGATCTCCCGCCAGCAGGCCGGAATCTTGACGTTGATCATGAACTCTCTCATCAGCTTCCAGCGTCCGCCCATGCCCATCGGCTGGAAGCGGTCGCCGGGCCGACGGCGGCGCAAGGAGAGCTTGCTGCCCAACCGCTCGTAATCGAGGAAGGCCTGCCAGGGGTCGGCCGGGATCTCCAGCGGAGCGTCCAGGATGCGGGCCTCCAGGGTCCAGTCGGAACCCGGCAGAGTCGTGTGGCCGGGCACCGTCAGGCTCAGGTGGTCAACGGTCAGGAAAGGCCAGGTGGGAAGGGGAGGCTGGTAATCCTCTTCGGCTACAGTGAAATCATGGTAGCCTATAGTCAACATAAGCCCCTGGGGTAAAGTGACCTGGCTGCTGGTCTGCCTGCTTTCCAGGGCCAGCAGGGCATCCTCGACGTGCACCCAGTTGATGTTGCGCAGAGAACGGCGCAGGAGGTGGATGGCCTGGCGCAGAGTAGCACGTTTGAGGCTGGTCGGCAGCGCCCGCCAGCCCTTCAGGTTGAAGACGATGGCCTCTTTCGACTCGGAGGTCACCACCTGGGGCCAGATGCGCTTCAGCTCAGCGCGCAGGTAATCGTAATCGTCGGCGATGACCCTGGCCGAGCGGCGCACCACTTCACGGACGTTGGGGTTGAGCTTCTCCAGGTAGGGGAGCAGTTCGTGGCGGAGACGGTTGCGGTAATAGGTGGTATCCAGGTTAGAGCGATCAAAACGGGGCTTTAGGCTGTGTTCCTGGCAATAGGCTTCGATCTCCTCCCTGGTCACTTCCAGCAAGGGGCGGATGAGGCGTAAATCTGCGGCCCAGGAGCGAGGGTCGCCTGCCGCCAGACGTAAAGCCCCCACCCTGGAAAGAGGCAACATGCCCCGCAAGCCGGCCAACCCGGCCCCGCGCAGCCAATGCATGATGATGGTCTCCGTCTGGTCGTCGGCGTGGTGGCCTACAGCTATGCTCTGCGCCCCGATCCGGCCGGCCACTTCGGCCAGGAAAGCGTAACGGGCCTGGCGGGCCGCCTCCTCGATAGCCAGCTTTTTTTCTTTTGCCAGGGCGGGCACGTCTCGCCCTTCGACGGTGGCGGGCAGACCCCACTCCGCAGCCAGGGCCGCCACAAATGTGGCCTCTTCTTCGGCTTCTTTACCACGGAGGCGATGGTCCAGGTGGGCCACGTGCAGGGAAAGGCGATACTCGTCTCTCAGGCGGCACAGGACGTGCAGCAGGCATAAAGAGTCCGGGCCGCCGGAAACGCCCACCACCACCGTCTCCCCAGGCGATAATAGGCCGTATCGCTCGATAGTTTGCCGGGTTTTACATAATACACTCATTTACCTGAAACGACCTGATAACGAAGCCACACCCGCCCCTCAGCCTGAACCTGGGCGGAAATCAGTTTTAGCCGCGTGGGCCATTCGTCGGGTTTTAACTCCGGCGAGTCAAACAGGGCGGGCGTCTTCGAGCCGCCGATTACGGCGGGAAAGAACTCTACGTTGATCTCGTCCACCAGCCCGGCCCGCAACAGCGCGCCGCTCAACCTGCCTCCCGCTGTTGACACTACAGAGGTAACGCCCAACCGGGAGCCCAGTTTCTCCAGGGCCAGGTGGAGGTCCACTCGCTCTTCTCCTGCTACCAGGTAGGGGATATTCTCGCCCTGGAGATAGGCCAGATACTCAGGCGGAGTACGGTGGGCTGCCAGGACCAGCAGATGCCATCCCACCCACCCCTCTTCCGACCACTCCTTGTAAGCCCAGCGGACGCGCCCTCGACTATCCACCGCCGTGAACCATCTCCTATCTGGATGATGGATGATATCATCCGGCAGGAAGTCCTGATACAGCGCCCTGGGATCGCCGGCCACGGGCGGGAGAGGCTCAGGCTCGGCGCTCTCCGTGACAAAAGAGCCACTGCCTTCAAGAAAGACTTGCGGCTTATAGGTAAACTCCAGCCGCTTGTATACCTCATCGCTTGAGCCTGCCACCGCCTGCCATCTTTCGTCCACAGCCCCGTATAGCAGCAGGACGTCGGGCGCAAGCGTTAACCTCCCATCTACTGAGGCAGTGGCGGCCACTATTACTCGTGGTCTGCTCATAGGCACTCTCCTAACTCTGAGTAGTACGTTCATCTACAGTTTATTATACAGCCAAAGCGCACCGTCGTCAAAAGGGCTGAGCGTCTATTGCCAACTTCTATAAAGTCTGATATACTATTCTTAAAGTTAAGCGATGTCAGGAGGTCAGGTAGATGAAGATTGCACGCGCAGTTATAGAAAATTTCAGGCACATTGAACGGCTTGAGTTAGATTTTACAGACTCACTGGGGCGGGTGCGTGATGTCTCTGTCCTGGTTGGACCGAACATGAGCGGCAAGACGACAATCTTGGACGCTTTGGCAGTCAGCATTGGTCTCTCTACTGAGATGAGTTGGAGCCGCCCGGACTTCATTCTGAGTCCGAGGACAACGGTGCGTAAAGGAGCCTTACAAGCGAAGGTGTCGTGCTTGGTGCGGTTTTCACCCGATGAGATTGCGGCGGTACGCCAGCTATTCAAACTGGCTGAGGAGGATCAGCAGGTTCCCGACGAAGCAGAGGTGCAGCTTACCTGGAGATATCCTGACTCTGGTAACAAGTCCATATATGGTTCTATAATATGCTCTCCACAGTCGGGTTGGCACCTCTTAAAGGGGCGAGCACAAGTTGTCAGATTGTTGCCGACCGGGCGAGTGGATTGGAGTTGGTTCAAGCGGGTGGGGGGTATCTTCACCTTCGATCAGCAGAGAACAGGCATGGGCAAGACGATACGCCGCGAGCTTTGGGACATAGTGCGTAGGGCTGAGGAGATAGATCAACGGACATCTGACCCTCGAACGATCTTGCTCGCTCTGGCAGTCGAATCCCTCTTGCCTTCGCTTGAAGAGCGTCGGCCCGACGAAGCCGACCAATTCACTCGCATACAGGAGCGGTATGCGCAAATCTGCGCCCCCCATCGAATCATTGGCGCGATTAGAGATGAGTTGGGTGAGCTTGACATTCTGTTCAGCGATGGCACCTATGAATATCGCTATGACGGGTTGAGCAGCGGCGAGCAGATGATATTGCTGTTCCTGATCAAGATGGTGACAGAGCACATCCACCGCTCGATAGTCCTGGTGGACGAGCTCGAATTGCATCTGCATCCTATATGGCAACGTAAGCTACTTAACCTCCTGCCCAAAATGGGAGAAGATAACCAGATCATCGCCACTACCCATTCTGCCTATCTAAAAGATGTGTTGCCGCGCGACGCCCTGATCGAGCTGGGCGAACTTGGCGACGTACCTCGGATGAAGAGGGAACAACCTGCATGGCAAACGTCTACCTGATTTGTGAAGGGCCAGCCGATGGCCTGGACGTAAGGGTGCTTGATGCCATTATCGCTCAAGCGCTTGGGAAAAACGTAGTGATCGAGCCTGCTGGTGGAGAAGGCAGCCTGGGTAGTGTAGCCACATATTTCGAGGAGCGTTTCCCCGAGACACGCGCCTATTGCATCGAGGATCGCGACTACCGTTCCCAGCAGGAAGTTGAAGCTGCATGGCAAAAGGCTGGGGGGAAACGGTTTATCTGGCGACGCCACGAAATAGAGAATTACCTTCTCGATCCCCGGGTTGTGGGAGGCGCGTTTCAATCCCTGCGGGAGGGGGTACGCGGGGCGGACAGGTTGCCCCAAACAGTGCCAGAGGTGGACGATTTCATGCAGCGACTTGCCAGGCCAATGGTCGAGCATCACGTTGGCCGGCTCACCTATCGGCGGTTGCGTGAGAAAAAGAACGAGGCTGTTGACACACGCTTTATGCCGCCTGATCCCCCACCAAAACCTTCTAAGGGCGCGCTTTACCCTGGGCGTAAAGAGTGGCTGGATTGTCTCTGCTCGGAATGTTCGAGAGCAAAAGAAGACTGCAAGACTTTTGCGGGAATGGCTGAATTTGAAGCACCCAATGTCACTACGTTGTACGATCAGATTCTTGCAGAGATAAACCAGCCGACTTTCTTCTCCAGCGGACAATATTTGAAAGACATGGGCGGACACGAATTGATGTCCGCCCTGCTCCGCTATCTCAACGAGCAAGGACTTTCGTCCTTGTCCCGGAGCGATCTGGAGACCGAATTGATCAACTCCTTCGAGCGACAATACAAGCGCGTTTTCTTCCCTGACGATTTCTCAGAACTTGCTGACAGGCTTGTATAATGATAACGTCTCCCTCCGACTAATTCGCTGGCTTCGGCTCCCCGTAATGTTCCAGGTAAAAGGCTTCAAGCTCTGCGGTCGAAGGGATGGTCATGTTTTGCCAGACCTCGATGACCGGATGCAGTTCCTCCTCTCTCTCCTGTCCGCCGAAAAGGTTCTGGAGAAAGGCGGTCCTTTCGGCGATGTCGCGCTTGACGAACTCGATGATCTGCTCTGGGGTGTAGAAGCGGAGCAGGTTGAACCTCCTGCGGAAATTCTTCATCCCGTGCTTTTCTTCCAGTTCCAACGGGTCTGGAATCAGGTAGCCGTAGACAGGATGCTCAATCCACCGCTCGATCTGACGATGCTCCACCAGGTCCACCAGCTTCTTGGAGTCCTGGACGGTGACCTTCTCTCCCTGGCCCAGGTAGCGGATTTCGCCCAACTCGTTGCGGTCGAAGTCGCCCGTGACGGGGTCGATCTTGGGTATGGGCTGGCCGTTTTCGTCCAGGACGCGGATCTGGTTGCCATTGAGGTCGTATTCGCCCACGAACCCGGCGTTGTTGATGAAGAAAACCAGTTTGCCGTCCAGTTCCAGGCCCAGGTCGCAGTACAACTTCCACTTGGCGAGGGCCTGGTGGGACTGTTCGCGGACCATGAAGTCGGTGGCCGCATAAGACCGCACCCGTGTGCCGGGCACCTGGGCCGAAATGGCCGAAGTGATAATGGTTTCACAGGCCGAATCGAGGGCCACGGCCATCGCCGGATCGGTGACGCGGAAAATGGGCTCCAGGATATCGAAACGCTTGAAGGATAGCGACTCGGTATCGAGCCATTTCTCGTGATCGGTGCCCCAATCGGGGTTAAGCTCGCTGAACTTGAAGATGAAACGTCCATTGGTGGTGCCGCTTTTTTCGTAGCGGGTGCATTGCAGCGAGCCTGCTTCCTGGCCCGGTATCTGGCGGGGCACTTTTACCTCGTAACCGGCGATGGTTTCCATCTTGTATTCAACGCCTTCGCAGTCAATATTCATGGCCAGGACGATGGGGCGTTTCCCGTGTGGCCCTATGTGAGTGGACTTCATCAGGCCCGGATACTCAGGGCTTTCCGAGGTGAGGCCCTCCGATTTGGCGAAGCTGGCCGCCTCCAGCCCGATAAGCTGGACTTTGACGATACGACCGTCTTCGTAATAGGGGTTGCCCAGCACGGCGTCGTCCTGTTCCAGTTCGGGGCCTACGGTCAGGGTTGTTTTGCCTGTGCCGGAAAGCCCTTTCAAAACGCGGTCGGAGGTGCAGCCCGCGTGGTACGAAATCAGCCCATCGGATTCGGCCTTGTTCCAAACCATGGTCAGGTTAGGTTTTTTGTAGGCCCCGCCGAAGTAATCCACACCCAGGCTCATCACCCGGCGCACGTCCCGGTCCATGTCGGTGAAGTCGTAGAGGGTGAGCGGCTGCGAGGGGTCGTATTCCGGCCAGAACTCCCTGATCTCCCTGAGATACTCGTCGGGCAGAGGCTCCTGGACAACGTAGTTCCAGCAGTTAATTTTCATGTTGGGTTTGGGGGGAAAGACCATCAGCTTGCCCATCCAGGCAATGTAGGCGGAGTGGGGATTCTCCACGCTGAAGGTAACGCGCAGGCCGACCTCGTAACCTGCTTCGCCCTGGATGCCATCCTGGACGATAACCCGGCAGGTTTTGAGATAGCGCCTGACCACCTGGTAGAGCTTCTTGCCGATGGCCACGTCGAAGGGCTGTTGTTTCTTGCCCAGACGGTAGCCCTTCGGGGCCATGTAGAAAGCCCGGTCCGGCCGTCTGCCTGGCTGGGTGGAGGCGAAAAGGTACTGACCGTCTTTGGTCATAACGTAGTACGGCTTCAGGTACTCGATAAAGAAATCGTCGTCTGGATTGTAGATGACCTTTTCGGCATCGAGTTGGAAGCCTTCTTCGATGGTGAGCTTGTCATTCCTCATATAGAAATACCTCCGTTGGTAGGGTTGTTCTGTAAATCTGGGTTCAAACCTTCCGGCCAAGCAGAGTGTCGAGAAGGTTATATATCTTCTCCAACTGTTCTGGCTTCAGGCGGCCCAGACGATGTCTCAAGCGCCTGCGGTCGATAGCTCTCAACTGGAACACTAACCCGATAGAAGTGACAGATAAGCCATTGTCTCTGTCTGGTTCGATGATGAAAGTGCCTGGGAATCTGGCTGCAGCCAGTTGGGAGGTCAATGGCACAACTAATACCGTTGGCAGGGTTCCTGCTGCGAGGGGATCCTGGACAACTACGGCCGGGCGCATTCCGGCTTGTTCCCGCCCGTCGGTTGTTGGTAATTGTACCAGATAAATGTCTCCAGGACGCATTTAATCAGCCTTTTCCAGGCGCTGTTCGAATTCTAATAGAGCTTCATCGCTTAACTTGTCCCAGGCAGCAAACTCCTCCGCTAAATCTGGTGGTAGTGGTGGCAGATAGGCTCGTAGCGCATCAACGACTATCGCTTCGGTTCTGCGCTGCGTCGCTTTTGCCGCTGCCTGAAGTTCCTGGTAGACATCCTCTGGCAAAGTCAGTGTAATTTCTCGTGTTTCCATAAACCAATCCTTCCTAAGAAAAGATTTTGCCCGGATTCAAGATGCCCTTCGGGTCCAGGGCTTTTTTGATATTGCGCATAACCTCGATGGCCAGGGGGCCCACGTCGCTTTCCAGGAAGGCTCTCTTCAGGGTGCCGACGCCGTGCTCGCCCGAAAGGGTGCCGCCCAACTCTACGGCGGTGGCGAATATCTCTTTGGTGGCTTGCTCGACCCGCGCCCATTCCTCCTCGTCGCGTTTGTCAAAGAGGATGTTAGGGTGCAAATTGCCGTCCCCGGCATGGCCAAAGACGGCGATGGGCAGGTTGTATTTTTTAGAGATGGCCTTGATGCGTCGCACCGCCTCCGGGATGGCGCTGCGGGGTACGGAGATGTCTTCGCCCAGCTTGTTGGGCCGACGGCGGGCCAAAGAGGGCGCAACTGCCCGTCTGCCCCGCCATATCTCGGCTTCTTCTTCCTCATCCCTGGCTACCCGTACCTCGCGGGCTCCGCTCTGCCGACAGGTATGGGCGATGGCTTCGATCTCACCCACCACCAGCGCCTCGTCTTTGCCGTCTGTCTCAACGATCAGGATGGCCTCAACGTCCAGGGGCAAACCCAGGTGCATGTGCTCCTCGATAGTATGAATGGTGGTGTCGTCCATCATCTCCAGGGTAGCGGGCAGGACACCGGTGGCTAACACTTTGTTGACCGCCCGGCTGGCGTCGTCCAGGCGGGGGAAAACGGCCATAGCCGTGCGGGTAAAAAGCGGTTTGGTCAGGAGACGCAGCAAAACCTCGGTGATGACCCCCAGCGTCCCTTCCGAGCCGGTGAAAAGCTGGCTCAGGGCGTAACCGGTCACGTTTTTGATGGCCTTGCCCCCGGTGCGCAAAATGCGCCCCTCGGCCAGAACCACTTCCATACCGAGCACGTAATCCTTGGTGACGCCGTATTTCAGACAGCGAGGCCCTCCAGCGTTGCAGGCCACGTTGCCGCCGATAGTCGATTGGCGGATGCTGGAAGGATCGGGGGGATAGAAAAGCCCTTTCTCCTCGACGGCGGCCTGGAGGTCGGCGGTGATAACCCCGGCTTGGGCCGTGACGGTCATGTTTTCCGCGTCGATCTCCAGTATCTTGTTCATGCGCGTCAGGCTCAGGGCGATGCCCCCGGAAAAGGGCACCGAGGCCGCTGCCAGGCCGCTGGCCATCCCTCTGGGGACAACGGGTATTTCCTCCCGCGAGGCGATCTGAAGCACCCCGGCTACCTCTTCGGTGCGGGCCGGTGAGACCACCACGTCGGGCTTGTGCTCCATGAAAGTGCTGTCGTAGGAATAGCAGATCAGATCCTCCGGCGAGGTGAGGACATATTTCTTACCCACGATTCCCGTCAGGTCTTTGATGATACGTTTGTCTGGCATTGAACTTCTCTTTCTTCACTGAGTAAAATGTCCCAAAACTCTTGCGGCGTAACAATTTTGATCCCCTGATACTCTCTCATTTCTCATCGGTTAGACTCTCGTACTCGACGCCTTGTTGCGCACACCATTCCTTAAAATGCTCTTGACTTCGTTCAAGAGCAGCATCTATGGCTTGTTCTGGGTCTTCCGCGAATCTCTGGTCAACCTCGTCAAGTTGCTTTACTAGTTCTCGTAATCTCTCCACTGAATAACCTTCTTCCATAAGCATCAAGATGTAATCTTCTCGTAACTTTTGATTTTGATATTGCTGCAAAACGCTCTCATAGTTTGCATAACTGTCCATAGTCAAGATGACAAACAGAGGCTCACCGTTTTCAGTCACTTTTAATCCTTCAGGGGTCTTTTTAATTTCCTCTGTCAGTTGAGATAATGAAGGAATCTCTTCGATAGGTAAAACTTTTGTAACCATTTTACACCACCTTCTTTCAAGTGGAGATGAAAAATTTGGCGATATATATATATCCCATTATTTGCTATCCCGATAGGCCAGGTCCAACAGTTGGATAGGGTGCATCACCCTGGCCTTCAGGTTAAAATGCTGGACGCCCAGGCCCAGTTGCAACTGGCAGCCGGGACACCCGCTGGCAATGATCTCGGCTTCAGTAGCAGCGGCGTTGTCCATCTTACGGGTGAGCACCCCCAGCGAGGTTTCGTAGTGGGTGATGAGTTGTGTCCCGGCTGCCCCACAACACCGATCGGCTTCTTTCATCTCTACCAGATCCAGACCATCCACCATCTGGAGCAGGCGGCGGGGCTCTTCTTTAAGACGCTGGTCCCGTATCATGTGGCAGGGATCGTGGTAGGTCACTCTGGCTTTGATCCGACCACGCGGCTCTTTTACAGGAATCTGGGCCAGGAACTCGCTGATGTCCTGTACCTTCCGGCTGAAAATTCGGGCTTTTTCGGCATATTGGGGGTCATCGGCCAGAAGGTGGGCGTACTTCTTAAGCGTGGCGCCACAAGTGGCGCAATTTGCAATGATGGCCTCCAGGTCCTCCTGCATAAACAGACCGATGTTGTGGCGGGCCAGATCGCGGGTGGTGGGCACCTCCCCGTAGCCGGTGGAAGGCGTACCGCAACACCTGACCTCGCGGGGAGCGATCACCTCACAGCCATTCTCGGCCAACACCCGCACTGTGGCCATACCACCTTCGGCGAAGATCAGGCTTTGGACACAGCCCAGAAAAAAACCAACCCGATATTGGCGCTTGCCCCTGGCCGGAGTGACCGGCGGTAGAACCTGACGCAAAGGTTTGGCAGGCAACCGGGGCAATATCCGTTCCATATCCCTGAGCTGGCGGGGCAGAAGAGCGGTGAGGTGCAAAAAGTGGGCCAGCCACTTCAAGCCCAAACGCTGGTAGAGACGAAGAGGCACCAGCGATCTTTCCATCCGTTCGGGGTGGGAAAAGTAGCCGCGAAAAAGGAGCTGCTTCCAGCGCTGAGGGTGGATCTGGGTCAGCGCATAACGGATCTCCAGAGCCAGATCAGCGGGCCTGATGCCCACCGGACAGATATCGTTGCAGGCCATGCAGACCAGGCAGCGATAGACGTGATCGGTGAACTCTTTGCTCAGGGTTAACTCTCCTTCGACCGCTTTACGTACCAGGGCCACCCGTCCCCGTGGCGATTCCGTCTCTCGCAGAGATTCCTGGTAGGTGGGACAGACCGAGAGACACAATCCACAGCGGATGCAGGCTAAATATTCTTCTTCAGTGGGCACTTCTATCTCGGCCAACTTTGATTTCTGGCCTTCGTCGAACACGATTGGCCCTCCGGGTCAGGAAGTTAATTCGGTAGCGCGTTAACAGGGCATGGGGATGCCTTTTTCATGTGCCCTCATCGAAAGCCAGCTCAGCCTCGTGCTCCGTTCTCTCCAGGGCTTCCCTGGCTTTCAGGGGTCTTTTCAGGAAAAAGGTGTAGCTTTTATCATCGGCATGGCGTTCAACGTTCACAGCCACCAGTTCCCACCCTTGCGCTCCCAGCCTTTGGAGCGTAGCCAGGGCGTCTATATCGTCGGCTTCCATCGACGTAACCAGATAATCCCAGTATGAGATTTCGGCCATATCCTCCTCCTTTCGCCCCGATTATCTACTTTCATTCTGACACGCGGCGCTCCACACCACTTCGGTGAGGTCCATAGCCCGCGCTCTAAGTTTGGCCCTGCGGATAGCCCCGCCCAGGGTCCGTTTGCATTGCTGGCAACTGGAGATAACGATTTGAGCACCGGTGGCCTGCACCTGCGCCAGCCGACGGTCGGACAGAGCCTTCACCAGTTCAGGGTCGTAGGTCTCCAGACTGCCCCCTCCACCACAACAAAGGGAATCCTGCTGATTGTCGGCCATCTCCACCAGGGTGAGCCCGGGGATGCTGTTCAGAACGTGGCGGGGAGGGGTGTAGATCCCGCTCTTACGCCCCAGATCGCAGGGGTCGTGATATGTGACTCTGTATGGAAACTTCCCCAGCCGCAACCTCTTGTTGCCTATCAACTCCTCCAGCAACTCGGTGGCATGGAAGACTTCCAGATCCATCTCTGCTCCGCCTATCAGTGGATATACGTGCCGCCAGATGTGATAACAGGAGGGACAGGTGACCACCACCCTGGAGGCTCCCGTGGCTTTTACCCGGCGGATGTTGTAGTGGATCAGGTCCTCGGCCGCCTGGCGCTGCCCGGCGACCAGTAACGGATAAGCGCAACAGCATTCCTCTTCCCCCAGAAGAGCATAATTAACCTCCGCGGCCTCCAGGGTCTGGACGAAGGACTGCCCTATGCTGTAGCTCATAGGGAAGAAGGAAGACACGCAGCCCACGAAATAAACGATTTCGGCCGTTTCCCGGCGGCCGATGCCCAGAGGCGCGCGCGCCATGTTCTCGGTCCAGATCAGGCGGCGGCAATTGTCCTCACCGGCGATGTTACGACAGGACAGGATAGCCTCGCTCAATTGTCTCAGCGCAGGAGGGAGCAACTCACGCGCGGCCAATTCCTCTCTGGTTCTCAACAGGAGGCTGTCCACCTCCAGCCCGTCGGGACAAACCGAGGAGCAGGCCGCGCACAGCAGACAATTGTAGAACCTGTCGGCGTAATCGCCGTTCAGGGACAATTTCCCCTCAGCGACCGCCCTGATCAAAGCCACCCGCCCCCGTGGCGAAGCTGTTTCCACCAGAAGTTCGCGGTATACAGGACAGGTATATAAACACAACCCACAGCGGATGCAGGTTAAATACTCCTCTTCGGTGGATACTTTTATCTCGGTCAATTTTAATTTTTGGTCTTCGTTTAACATGATCTTTTCTCTGGGTTAAGATGTTAGTTAAGATGTTACTATCGGGAGCGTTAACAGAGCATGAGGCACGATCAGCACGTCCAGGTCGGAGCCCAGAGCCTTGCTCACGATACGGAAGGCCTCGTCCATATCAGCGGCGGGGATCATGTGCACCTCGCGCACCACCTCCGGACACTCGGCCCCCACCATGATGACCTGACACTCCTCCAGCACCTTGGCCATAACAAAGGCCCGTTGCTCTCCGGGTTTGTAGCCGTGGGCGCGGGCCTGGGCCAGAAGGGTAGGCATATCGGAAGCCTGTTTCATGGTCTGGTAAAAACGTTGCTCCCCGACGCCCTCGCCTGCTCCTTCCTGGCACCTGGCGGGCACGATGATGAAGCCGCCAGACCTGACCACCGGAGTAGGGGCGAAGAAGAGGTAGCTGGCGGCCCGCGAAGCCTGATAGAGATTGGCATCCTTGGGATATCCGACCCCCCCGACGACCACGTCGTATTGCTGCGAGATGGGCACTTCGTAGGTCTCCCTGGCGATAGCCACCAACTCGCGGAAAGCGGCGGTCGGTTCTCCGGCCCGCACGGCCACCACCCGCTTTGCTTCGTCCAGCACCACGTTGACGATGAAGCGCAGCCCGGCCCGGCGGGCTGCTTCGGTCACCGCCTCGTGGAAAGGGTTGCCCTCGATGCGGCCCAGCCGGGTGCCAGGATGATCGACCATCTGCGGGCCATGAGTATATTCGATCATCTTCTCTCCGGCCGCTCCCACCGCCAGGGTTTTGCGTCCCCCGGAGTAGCCGGCGTACTGGTGAGGCTCTACCAGGCCGGTGGCTATCAGCAGGTCGGCCTCGTAGGCCGTGCGGTTGACGGACAGGGGGATGCCAGAAGGGGTGAGGCCCAGGTCTACCAGTTGGGCCGGGTCCTGGGGAGCAGAGTCGATGATCAGGTAGCGTTCCATCACCTCTTTTCCCAGCTTGACCACTTTTTCCTCTGGAGTGCTGGGGCGATGCATCCCGATGCCACACAGCAGGGTAATGTCTTCACGGCGCACCCCGGCCGTCTCCAGTTCCTTCAGGATGGGCGGCACCAGCAGATGATCGGGACTGACCCGGGTGATGTCGGTAAAGACGATGCAGGCCGTCTGGTCGGGGGCAGCCAATTCCCTGAGAGGCGGCGAGTTAATCGGCTGAGCCAAGGCCTGGGCAATAGCCGCTTCCACGTCGGCCAGAGGGGGCCCCGACCTGGATTCAACCACCGCGCCGCGCATCCCGGCCGGTAGCTCAAACTCGATTTCGCTTTTATCGTAAGGTACGGTGTACATTCACATCTCCTTCGGATTATTTTACAACGGTTATCGTTCTGGGCTTTTCCAGGTAGGCGATAGGCCACAATTCCTGGGCAGGAGAAAGAAACAGGGCGGATACCTTCAGAAATTGGTTGACCGGCGGGGTGGTAATGATCTGCATTACTTTTTGCCGCAACTCGTCTGGTAGCTCGTCCACTTTCAGGCGGAAACTGCGAGGCCCCCATTCCGTGGGTTGTACCAGGTAAGTGAAGTTGTTCAGGATAAGGCTCATGGCCCGACCGTCTCCCAGCCGGAAGCGCAGCGTAATGCCATCCGCTATCTCCACCGCACTGGTGGCCGGTCCACTCTCAAAGAATATCTCCAGAATGTCTGCCTCTTCAAAATAGTCGTAGTCATATTTGTCGGTCATCGCTATACCTCTATTTGAAATCGGGCCAGGCTGTTATGATGAAGTTATTGTCCTCTTCTTTAAACATCACGATGACTACGATGCGATTGTATCCTGCGGGCAGGTGATCACAAGGCCATAGATAGGTATATTTGTATGGAAGAATGGCATCCTGGTTGCGGCGTCCTTTCCTGATCGTATCCAACACATCGTCGAAATGATCGGCCAGTTCCTCGTGTCTCTCGACGATGTGCCGCCAGCGTTCCTCTGTCAGGTATATCTGGTTGCCATAGCGATCCCGCACCGTCCATTTACGCACGCGGGGCCTCCACGATGAGATTCGAGCTACAAGTTGTACTCCACCCCTTGTTTCTGCCCTATCTCCTTTAGGGTTTCCACCACCGTGGGATGGAGCGGGATGCCGTTCTTCAGGCGGTCCTCGGTGGTCTCAAACTCTTTCTCGCCGTGAATGTAGATGCGTTCCTGGCCCTCCGCTTTGGACGAGTGTTTGATGCGGCCGATGATGTCGTCTATGGTGGTTTTAAACTCCTCCAGGGGACGGAACCCATCCACCCGCAGTGCCCCAAAGAAGTGACCCACGTTGGGCGGCAGGGGCCGTCCTCGTTCGTCCTTGGGATAGATGGTGGTGGCGTACCCTGCGCCGGGCAGGACCCCACACAGCAGATCCACCAGCAGAGACAGACCGTAACCCTTGTGGCCGCCGAACTCTTCCCCGGCCCCGCCCAGGGGCAGGATACCACCCCCGGCCTGGGCCAACACGTTTTTCAAAACCAGGCCGGCGTCGGTGGTGGGTATGCCCTTCTCGTCGGTGACCCAGCCCAGGGGCACCTCTTTGCCCAGACGGTCGTAGACTTCCAGCTTGCCTCTGGGCACCACGCTGGTAGCCATGTCCAGCACGAAGGGACGTTCTGCCCCAGCGGGAACGGCTACGCTGATAGGGTTAGTGCCCAACAGGGCATCTTTGCCAAAAGTGGGCACCACCAGCACGGCCGCATTAGTCATAGAAATGCCGATCAGGTCGTGTTCCAGGGCCATCATGGCGTAATATGCGGCGATGCCGTAGTGGTTGCTGTTGCGCACGGCCACAAAACCAGCTCCCGTCTGTCGAGCCTTTTCGATGGCCGTTCGCATGGCCCGCACACTCACCGGCTGACCCAGCCCGGCTCCACCGTCGATAAGGGCCGTGGTAGCCGTCTCGTGCACCGTCTTAATAGCGGGGGTGACCACTATAATGCCATCACGCAGACCGTCTACATAGCGTTTGAGACGGGCCACGCCATGGGAGTCGATGCCGCGTAAATCGGCGGTGACCAGCACGTCGGCCGTAACGGTGGCATCCTCAGCAGGCACCCCCAGGGTCTCGAAAACACGGGCGCAGAAACTTTTCAGCGCCTCAGCCTGAACCGTGGCAGTCATAGCTAACTCTCTCTCCTTTATCCTGATGTTTGGTTGTGTACAGAAAAAACGAGGAACAGTAAGGGACCCATTGGAGCCTCAGCGGGCTATCGGGGGATCCCTCTGTTCCTCGGAGGTCTATGCATTCCATGGGGAATGAACGACTCATCTCTTGCATCTTGGAACAGCTTCCTTGCTGTGGTCAGGCCTTCCTTAGAGTATCAGGGTCGGCGGAAGCGTTCTTCCAGCTTTTCCAGCATGGCCGCCGCCTCAACCAGTTTATCCAACGGGTTGTCCTCGCCCCTGAAATAGCGGTAATCGCAAGGCATAACGTCCAGGGTCTCCACCAGATCGGTAAAATAACTGCGCAAGGTGCTTTCGCTGATTCCATACAGATCGGCTATCTCTTTCTGGGTGACGTCTCGGATATTTACTTTGCGCGTGGTGTAATCCAGGGCGGCGGCCCAGGCTTCCGGTTTGCGCATAGATGGTTGCCGCCTTCCGGCCGAGACGCGAAACTCCAGCCACATGGTGATGGCCGCTCCAATTTCGTCCAAAGGGATACCTGCCTTGGTCATCCTTTCGGTGATGAGCTTTTCCACCCCGTCCATGGCCCGGCTGAAAAGTCTTTCGAATTTTTCTGCCAGTTGGGTATCCTTTTCGCAGCGGATAAAATCCCCTATCGCGCGCAGGGCTTTTTCGTACTCGCTGGAGCGGACCAAAGCTCTAGCCATGTTGAGATAATAATCTGAATTATTGCTATCTGTTTTGGCGGCGGTCTCAAAGCTTTTAATGGCCTCTTCGATTTCCCACTTTTCGTAGTGTTGGAGCCCCTTGGCATTATAGGCTTCGGCTTTTTGCCGGGCGGCCGTGGAAATCCGCTGGCGTGTCTCCTTCGCCATGATTGACTCCTCTGTTTTCGAATAGATAAGCTCAAAAATAAAAATTTACAATCTATCCTGAATATGGCCTTGATATGATCAATTTTAACCTCTCGAAAGGAATTTGACGAGATGGGGGAGGGGGCAACACGCCCTCTTATCTGGTCCATCTCAGTTCCTTAGGAGAGGACTATTTTCTTCATTACACGAATTGTACCATATACTGGGCAGAGTGTCAAGAAAAAGTTGGCTATCGGTACGGTGGACAGCAGAAAAAACCCCGGCCGCCAGAAATGCGACCGGGGGTTCGGGTTTGAGCCTGGTTGTGGGGCCAGGGGCCTACCCCCACCGACGAACTCAAACTTTTCGGGTAGCGCCCTTGGCCGGTTTAGGGCGCAAACTCGGCTTCAGGATCGACTACGACCGAATCACCGATGGCGTTCAAAGTCTCGACGTAGTCATCCCAGGACTTGGAATCAGCGGCCAGCACAAGGCCATTATTGTAAGGGACAGCCTGCCAGAAAATGCCGATTACGTGCATCATCTGGTCGCCACCGACCGGGATTTCGGCCTCGAAGCGCACCTTACCGTCGGGCCCCGTGGAGCGGCTAATTTTCTGGGTGTCCTCCGGTAGCTCCTGGAGCAGATTTTCCAGGAAAGTGTCAAAGTCTTCTCCTTTGTCGGAGATGGCTAACCCCACAAAGGCCACGTAATCAGGAGACACCAGCTCAAAGCCCTGCTCTTCGTCCTCAGCCGCGCTGGGATCGATCTCCCAGTCTTCGGGGTAGGTGACGCTGTAGAGGCCGCTGGCGGCCGTGTAGCTCTGGAAGCCCTTGACGGCCGGCACAGCGGTTGCCTCTTCTTCCGCTTCCTCTTCAGGAGGGGGGGCCTCGCCCGGCACGAAGCGGCTGACTCCACTATCGTAGGTGCCGATCCATAGGGTCCCTTTGCTATCGAAGGCCAGGTCGTTGACGTTTGGCGCGGTCAGGCCGTCGGCCGTGGTGTAGCTCGTCCAGGTTTCGCCGTCGAACTTGCTTACCCCTCCATAGGTGCCGAACCACAGATTGCCTTCGCCGTCCATGATGATGGCCTCCACGTCGTCATCGACCAGCCCATCTTTCTCCTTGTAATTCGTCCACTTCTGGCCGTCGAGGTGGCTCAGCCCCCAGGAGGTGGCGATCCACAGCGTGCCGTCGGGGTGGATGAGGATGTCCTGGACGTTATCGCTGGCCAGGCCGCTATCTTCCGAGCTGTAAGTGGTCCAGGTTTTGCCGTCGAACTGGGTCAGGCCCCCGCTGGTGCCAATCCAGACTGTGCCTTCCTCGTCCACGGCTATGGCGTTTACGTAATCTTTGGGCAGGCCATCCCAGGGTTCTGCCCCGTCCGAATCGGTGCTTGCCTGGGTGTAGTTGGTCCAGGTCTCGCCGTCGAAGTAGCTGATCCCCCCGCTGGTGCCAACCCACAGACCTTCATCTCCCTCGAAGGCCAGGACGCGTACAGAATTATTGACCAGGCCCTCTTCTTGTTTGAAGGTTATCCAGGTCTGGCCGTCGAAGTAGCTCAGCCCCCAGGAAGTGCCGAACCAGGGGTTGCCCTGGGCATCAATGAGAATATCGTTCACCGAGTCAGAGGGCAGGCCGGAGTTGTCGCTGGTGTAGTTTAGCCACTCTTTCCCGTCGAAGTAGTTCGCCCCTTCTGAGGTGCCCAGCCAGACGGCGTCGTCCTGATCGACGGCCACGGCAGTCACGTTGTTGGACAGCAGGGGGTCGTCGGTGACGAAGCTCTCCCAGGCTTTACCGTCGAAGTGGCTGATCCCTTTCGTCTCGGTGCCCAGCCAGACCTCGCCCTCCTCGTCGATGAGGATGACGGTGACGTCGTTATTGACCAGGCCGTCTTCCTTCTTGTAGTTGGTCCACTTGGCGCTGCCGTCGAAGACGCTGACCCCCCAGGAAGTGGCAATCCACAGGTTACCGTCGGGGTCGAAGGTCAGGTCGCTGATCCAGTCGCTGACCAGGCCGGTGTCCTCGCTGGTGAAGGTCTCCCAGCCCTTGCCGTCGAAGTGGCTCAGGCCGCTGCTCGTGCCGCACCACAGGGTGTCCTGCTCGTCCAGGGCTATGGCGTACACACCGCTGGAGGGCAGACCGTCCCAGGGCTCTTCGCCGTCCGAGTCCGTGTTTTCCCTGGTATAGCTGGTCCAGGTTGCGCCGTCGAAGTAGGCGACCCCGCCGTTGGTGGCCGTCCACACCCCGCCTGTGGAGTCGAAGGCCACGTCGTTGACGAAGGAGGAGGGCAACTGGTCGTCGGCCCACTTGTAGGTGGTGAAGGTTTGAAGCTCTGCATCGACGTGGCTGAGCCCCCCAGAGGTAGCCAGCCAGACCGAGCCATCGGCGTCGAACAGGATTTCTTTGACGGTGTTGTTGGGCAGACCTGAGTTGTCCTGGTTAAAGGTCTGGCATACGTCGCTCTCGCAGACGCTGAGGCCGGAGTTTTCCGTGCCGAGCCACACTCTTTCTTTCTCGTCGATGGCGACAGAGAGCAGGGTGTTGCTGGCGAAGCCCGCCTCCTCGCTGGTGACCTTATCGTAGGTCCCGCTCTTGATGTCCCACATCACTGCTCCGCCTTTGGTCGCCGCCAACAGGTAGCCCTGGTAGATGAGCAAATCGGAGACGTAATTGCCGTTAGTGTAGCTCGTCCAGGCAGCCTCTTCGGCGCGGACGGCTTCACCTTCGGCCGCTGTAGGGGTTGGTGTCGGGGTTTCAACTACCTTTGCCTCTTCAGGAGGGGGGGCCTCGCCCGTCACGAAGCGGCTGGCTCCACTGTCGTAGGTGCCGATCCACAGGGTATCTCTGCTATCGAGAGCCAGGTCGGTGGCCTTTGGACTGGTCAGGCCGTCGGCCGTGGTGTAGTTCGTCCAGGTTTCGCCGTCGAACTTGCTTACCCCACCCCAGGTGGCGAACCACAGATTGCCCTCGCCGTCCATGGCGATGGCCTCCACGTCGTCATCGACCAGGCCATCTTTCTCCTTGTAGTTGGTCCACTTCTGGCCGTCGAAGTGGCTCAGCCCCCAGGAGGTGGCGATCCACAGCGTGTCATCGGGGTGGATGAAGATGTCCTGGACGTTATCGCTGGCCAGGCCGGTGTCTTCCGAGCTGTAAGTGGTCCAGGTTTTGCCGTCGAACTGGGTCAGGCCCCCGCTGGTGCCAATCCAGACTGTGCCTTCCTCGTCCACGGCTATGGCGTTTACGTAATCTTTGGGCAGGCCATCCCAGGGTTCTGCCCCGTCCGAATCGGTGCTTGCCTGGGTGTAGTTGGTCCAGGTCTCGCCGTCGAAGTAGCTGATCCCCCCGCTGGTGCCAACCCACAGACCTTCATCTCCCTCGAAGGCCAGGACGCGTACAGAATTATTGACCAGGCCCTCTTCTTGTTTGAAGGTTATCCAGGTCTGGCCGTCGAAGTAGCTCAGCCCCCAGGAAGTGCCGAACCAGGGGTTGCCCTGGGCATCAATGAGAATATCGTTCACCGAGTCAGAGGGCAGGCCGGAGTTGTCGCTGGTGTAGTTTAGCCACTCTTTCCCGTCGAAGTAGTTCGCCCCTTCTGAGGTGCCCAGCCAGACGGCGTCGTCCTGATCGACGGCCACGGCAGTCACGTTGTTGGACAGCAGGGGGTCGTCGGTGACGAAGCTCTCCCAGGCTTTACCGTCGAAGTGGCTGATCCCTTTCGTCTCGGTGCCCAGCCAGACCTCGCCCTCCTCGTCGATGAGGATGACGGTGACGTCGTTATTGACCAGGCCGTCTTCCTTCTTGTAGTTGGTCCACTTGGCGCTGCCGTCGAAGACGCTGACCCCCCAGGAAGTGGCAATCCACAGGTTACCGTCGGGGTCGAAGGTCAGGTCGCTGATCCAGTCGCTGACCAGGCCGGTGTCCTCGCTGGTGAAGGTCTCCCAGCCCTTGCCGTCGAAGTGGCTCAGGCCGCTGCTCGTGCCGCACCACAGGGTGTCCTGCTCGTCCAGGGCTATGGCGTACACACCGCTGGAGGGCAGACCGTCCCAGGGCTCTTCACCGTCTGAGTCGGTATTGTCACGGGTGTAGCTGGTCCAGGTTGCGCCGTCGAAGTAGGCGACCCCGCCGTTGGTGGCGGCCCACACCCCGCCTGTGGAGTCGAAGGCCACCTCGTTGACGAAGGAGGAGGGCAACTGGTCGTCGGCCCACTTGTAGGTGGTGAAGGTTTGAAGCTCTGCATCGACGTGGCTGAGCCCCCCAGAGGTAGCCAGCCAGACCGAGCCATCGGCGTCGAACAGGATTTCTTTGACGGTGTTGTTGGGTAGACCTGAGTTGTCCTGGTTAAAGGTCTGGCATACGTCGCCCTCGCAGACGCTGAGGCCGGAGTTTTCCGTGCCGAGCCATACCCTTTCTTTCTCATCAACGGCGATAGACAGAACAGTGTTGCTGGCGAAGCCCGCCTGCTCGCTGGTGATCTTCTCGTAGGTTCCATCCTCGAGGTTCCAGCCCACCGCTCCGCCTTTGGTCGCCGCCACCAGGTAGCCCTGGTGGATGAGCAAATCGGTGACGTAATTGCCGTTAGTGTAGCTCGTCCAGGCAGTCTCCTGACCGCTGACGACAGATACCCCTCCGTAGCTTGTCACGAGGAGAGCCAGCAAGAGGCTCACGATAACCCATAGACGCTTTTTGCCAATCATCAGAAACCCCTCCTTTATTGGTATTGGTTATTGGTTGGTGATGAAACTCGGCATCCAGAAACTTTCTCGAGCTTTTCTCCCTTTTTTTCCCTCCCCCCTTTCTTCGTCTGTAATAACATGGAGCTGGATCGCAAGCCGCTTTACCAACTACGCGCTAGGCTGTTTGAGGGTCACTCGTGAGCGGCAGGGTTAAGTGGAAAGTGCTGCCCTTCCCCTTCTCACTCTCGACCCAGATCCGTCCTCCGTGGGTCTCCACCACCAGTTTGCAGAAGGCCAGGCCCAGGCCCGTGCCTCCATCGCCGCTTTCGGCCTGATAGAACTTGTCAAAAATCCGCGACTGATGTTCGGCTGGTATCCCCTTGCCGTAGTCGGTCACCGAGATGCGCACCTGGTTATCGCCGGGTTTCGTTTGCTGGTTAACCCTGATCACTACCCTGCCATCCAGGGGACTGAACTTGATGGCGTTGTCCAGCAGATTGATGAACACCCGTCTAAGCTGGTCCCTATCGGCCTGCACTTCCGGCGCAGAGGCAGGCACTTCTCTTTCGATGACGATGCGCCGGTCTTCGGCCAACGAAGCTACCTGTTCGACCGCCACCTCCACCAGGTCAGGCAAGGAGACCGCTTCGTATTTCAGAGTCAACTGGCCCTCTTCCAGGCGACTGAGATCGAGCAGGGTGCCGATCATATCCAGCAGTCCCTCGCTGCTCTTCCGGGCAATTTGCAGGAAATCGCTTTGGGCGGCGGTGGTTTTGGGGTCAGTACCCAGCGCGTTCAACGCGTTCCTGATGGTGACCAGCGGATTACGCATATCGTGGATGATCATGCGGGTCAAATCTTCACGCATTTGCCGGGCGTTGCGCAGGCCGCTTATCATCTGATTGAAGGAGTGGGCCAAAAACCCGATTTCATCGCCGCTCTCCACCTGTACTTCTGCCTCCAGTTCACCCTGTCCGGCTCGTTTGGTGGCCTCTACCAGCGTTTTCAGCGGTCTGGTCAGGGTGTTAGCCAGCAGGCTGGCGCAGATCAGACCCAAAACCAGCGCCACGAAGGTCACCGCGATGAGCGTGTTGTTCAGGCGCAACACGCTCTCCTTCCACTCCTTTAACTTAATACCTAGCATCACCTGGCCCTGAAGTGCACTCGGCTGGTCCTCTATCTTCTCCGCTGGATCGAGCAGCGGGACGGCCACGTCCATGATTTTTCTTTCGTCGGTAGCCTTTGGCCAGACCAGATCATCCTTCTTTCTAAGGAGCAGGGGATGCAGATCAGATAGTGTACCTGGGGACAGGTGCGGGGGCGCATAAGCCAACACCTGGCCCTCTTCGTTCAAAATGGCGACATAGGCCAGCAGATCATAGCCATAGACTTGATAGTTTTCTACCACCGCGCTGAGGCGCTCCGTATCGTTCACCATCAAGGCCTGACCGCTTTCGGCCCTGATGGTATTCAGGGAGAACCAGACCAACTGGCGATAATTGTCGGCGATAGCGGCTCGTTGCTGGTAGACGGTGATCCCGTTTACGACCACGATCACGATGAGGATCAGGGCCGTGATAAAAAGGGTGAACTTGATGCGTAGACTGAACCAGGGACGTTCTTGATAAGAGGTTCTTTCCCTTTCCTTGTAGCCCTCTGCCGTGTGCCATAGATAGTGCTCGTAAGCTCCCAAAGTAACCAGCGCGAAACCCAACACCCAGCCTATATCCAGGGGATTGCCGGAGGTGTAGCGGCCCTTGAGGGCCATGTAGGTGTAACTGCTGTCGGCCACAGCGTAGGACAACAGTCCTAACAGGACGAGCAGCCAGGGCCGTTGAGCAGTGGGCCGCTCGATGGTGACCAGCATGTTCAAAACGCTGTAGACGAGCACTATGCTCCCCAGGGGGTAGAGCACCCCCAGCAGAGATTCCAACAGGCTTATGCTGGTATTGGCGATGCTGGGATAGATGATAAAATAGACGGAGGCGGCGGTCATGATCACGGTCAGAAACGCGATCTCGTAGGATTGTCTCGGGGTAAGCACCACGTCCTGCCAGTGGTACTCTATGAACAGGGCCAGGGTAAAAAGGAGGTAGAAGAGCAAAGAGAAAAGATCGGCCCAGGAGGGAAAAGGCACTTCGTGGATCACCACCTCGAAATACAGATATAATACCCGGCCCACGCACCAGGAGAGACAGGCCAGCCCGATCCAGGCCCAGGTGGCTCCCCTGACGGCCAATCCCCTCTCCTTGCTATATTTATAAACCAGGTAGTACACCACGAAAGCAGTAACAGAGGCGATCCAGGACGCGAGAATACGATAGATGTCGCTGAAAAGCACCATCTCTTCCCCACCCAGGCGGCGGACGAAGTAAAAATACACCCCAATGCCCAGGTACAGGGCTGCCCCTATAACGGTCAATCTGAACCTTTTTCTGGCTGGCGTCATCGGTGAGGAGTTCATTTCTCAACACCTGACTTTACTTTTATATCATTTTATCATGGCATCGGTCGTTTGTCAAAGTCGGCTTCGCTAAGAGCCTAGATTATAACGTTTTTTTGTCTCTTGACGATAATCAAAACTAGAGGCAAGAACTGAGAGTGTCTTTTCCGTAGGGTAGGAGTAGAGTTTCCGTCTAGCAGGGAAGTGCAAACAATGTTATGATAAGAGTGAAGAACCTTTTCTCCTCCTTAAAAGAGAGCAAGGATAAGGACATCCTGGCTCTCTTTTCTATTTTTGCTCTTCTGCCATCCGCGCTCTGGAAGCCGGCCCCGGCGGCACTTGATTTTAAACCCATTTTGTGGGATAATCAAGCAGGGCCTAATGTGCCTCCCTGGGGAAATTCCGACGGCTGAAGTCGTCACTACTCGCCTTATTGGACGACCAAAGTTGCCAGGCCCCTCTGGTCATAATAACAGTGTAGTAACGACTTTAGTCGCGTTTAACCCGATAATATGTGCAACTACAGACCACTTTATGAGCATGGGAGAATAGATCGTGGCGCTTGTTAATTTAAGGGGGATGCTGGCGGAGGCCAGGGAGAAGAGGTACGGGATTCCTAGCCTCCTGGCGGGCAATCTCGAAATGGTAATTGGCCAGATAATGGCCGCTGAAGAGCAGAGGTCCCCGCTCATTCTGGCCTTCAACCAGGAGGTAACGTCGAGGGTTCCTATCGAGCTGGGCATGCCTTTAGCGGTGGGGGCGGCAAAGAGGGCCAGGGTGCCTGTAGCTACAATACTGGATCATGGGCAGAGCCTTGAGGACGTGGTGAAAGCGATATACCTTGGGACTTCCGCCGTCATGTTCGACGGTTCAAGTTTGTCCTATGAAGAGAACGTGAGACAGACAAAGGAAATCGTGAGGATAGCCCACGCTGTCGGGGTTTGTGTGGAGGCTGAACTTGGTAGCATTGCCGGTTCTGCGGTGGAACTTGGTGGTAAGGGGAGCGAGCCCGAGAGCTGTTTTACCGATCCGGAGCTGGCCGTTGAGTTTGTAGAGAGGACAGGGGTGGATGTCCTGGCTATATCCTTTGGTAATGTGCACGGTGTATACCAGGGGGAGCCCCAGCTAGACCTGGAGCGGGTGCGGAAAATACGCGCTACGTTAGATGTACCTCTGACCATGCACGGGGGCTCGGGTTTGGCTGAAAGTGACTACAGAAAAATAGTTGAGAGTGGCATCAGCAAGGTGGGTTATTACACCGCTATGGGCATAGGAGTCAGTAACCATCTCGGGATAACGCTCACCGATGCGGGCCAAAATGCCGTGGTATACCACGACATAATATCCTGGACAGTTGATTACTTTTATACAGAGACAAAGAAGCTTCTCGATATTTTGGGGTGTTCAGGAGCAGCAAATTAGTACGGGTACTTAATCACCAGCCGGGAAGTAAAAGCTTATGGCCGAGGATAGAGAGACGCTGAGCGAAAGGGAAATGGAGATTATTCGCCTGGTAGCTACAGGCGCGAGCAATCGGGAGATAGCCCGGGAACTCTTCATCAGCGTTAATACCGTCAAGGTTCACCTGAACAGGATTTTCAACAAATTGGACGTGGCTTCCCGCACCGAGGCGGCCCTCTACGCGGTACGCGCAGGGTGGATCACGGTCGAGGGCACTCTTGCTCCCGATTCGAGTTTAGGGGAATCGGTAGCAGTTGAGCAGCCCCCGGGTAGGCTTTCGCCTGTCAAGCAGATTTTCTTTATGTTTGCGGTTCTGGCTGCCCTGTTGCTGGTGTTTCTGCCCCGCGGGAGCCTGGGGCAGACCGGCGGCCAGGGTGCCAGCGCCTTTACCGATCGTAACGTGGAGGCGCTCTCCCCAATCTCCAGGTTCCAGGTCTATCGGTGGAAGAGCCGCGCCCGGATGCCTACCCCGCGTGGCCGGTTAGCGGTAGTGGCTCGTGACGACGCCATTTACGCCATCGGGGGGGACACGGCTGAAGGCATCACCGGCGTGGTGGAAGTCTATGACCCCGAACGCAATCTCTGGCTGGCCAAAAAAGCAAAACCAACCCCGGTCAGCAACGTCGGCGCCGTGGTCATCGCCGGTAAGATTTACGTGCCGGGCGGGGCGTTGGCCGATGGCAAACTCACCGCCGGGTTGGAAGTCTACGACGTAGACCAGGACGCCTGGGAAGAGAGAGCTCCCTTGCCCACTCCGCTGTGCGCTTATGCCATCGCCGCCGTGGAGGACAGGCTCTACCTCTTCGGAGGCTGGGACGGGGAGAAATATCTCTCCTCTGTCTACGCATATGACCCGGCAGAGGACAGGTGGCAGACCAAAACGGCCATGCCCACCGCCAGGGGCTTTGCGGGCGCGGGCGCTATCAAGGGCAAGATTTACGTCGTGGGCGGCTACGATGAGGTGCAGGAGTTCGCTTCCTGCCAGGAATACGATCCGGCCCAGGACAACGGCCTGGACGACCCCTGGACGATCAAAGCGCCGCTGACGGTGGAGCGTGGTGGTCTGGGAGTGGTGGCGGTGGGTGACAGTCTTTATGCCCTGGGAGGAGGCTGGAAGGGGTATCTGACTTCCAGCGAAAGGTACGACCCCGCCACAGATACCTGGTTTAGCTTCGAGAGCCCCGTCCTCATCCAGTGGCGTAATCTGGGAGTGGCGGCCACCGAGACCACGATCTACGCGGTGGGCGGCTGGAATGGTCAATATGTGAGCGTCAACGAGGAATATCAGGCCATCTTCCGCGTTTTCCTGCCCAATGTCCCAAGCGAGAGCGATTGAGCGGCCGCCTGGCGCTTCAGAGGGCCGGTGAGGCCAGCTTTTGGATCTTCTCCGCGGTATCCCGCCAACTGATGGGCGAAAGCCCCAGCTTCTTGCGCAACCTCTCCAATACCATCCCCGCCTTATAATCCCGCACGGCGCAGGTCATGCGCAGCATCTCGAAGGAAACGATTTCGGGCAGACCAGCCAGTTCGCCCGCGTGGCGCAGCACGTACTCCAGATTGCGGGCCGTGCACTCGAAGAGCCTTTCCTGGGGCTGATACTGCTCCAGATACTCGTTCAGGACGGGAACGAGCTCGGCCTGAAGGCGCAGCTTGCGCTCTTTGTGGCGCATCTTGGGATTTTCGTAACGGACGTACAGCACGGGCGCGGCCGGGTCGGAGAGATCGATGTGGTTCAACTGGATAGCCATGCATTCGCCCTTTTTGACGCCTGTCTGTAGGAGGAGCGAGACTAACAGGTGAGGACGGGCATCCGGTTTCTGGCCCCGCCGCAGGCTTTGGGTGGCCTCCAGCAGTTTGTCTACCTGCTCGTCGTAGAGAATCTGGGGCAGGGGAGTGGTCACTCTGCGGTGCACCACGGGCGCGGCCGGGTCCTTGGGGGTGATCTCTTCCTCGGCCAGCCAGCCAAAGAAGACCTTGAGGGTGGTTACCCGGCGGCTGTAGGATTTGGGGTTGCAGGGCTTGCCCCGGTAGTGGAGCAGGTAGGTCAGGAAATCGTTGAGGTCTTTGGTGGCGATCTGGCCGATGGCCCTGCCGCTCCCCATGTACTTGCTGAGAATGCGCAGGTCGCCCAGGAAAGCCTTGATGGTGTTCTCGGTGAAGCCGCGCCTGACCATGTGCTCGTAAAAGCCGCCGATGGCCGCGCTTAGAGAAGATTGGGCGGTCAGCGCCTCCGTGGTAGCCAGGGGAGGGCTGTATTCCCCCTTGGCTCCCCGTTGCGGAAAAAGGGGCAGTTGTTCGGCTGTCATTTGCCTACCTCCTGCTTTCGTATAGTCCTACTACCATTGGCATGATTATATACCAGATCGGGATTGGTGTCAAGTACGTGCGTCAGAGTGGGGGTGAGTTTCGGCCACCCTATAGCTGGAAATCGGTGATCGTTCCCGGAAAAAAAATTTTTTCCGGGAACGATTATCGACATTGATCATTGGCACCATATTTTATATTGTAGATTTGTCTCTTATATCATTATTCGCCTGTCTCTTGGAGGTAATTACTAAGGAACGATTATCGAAACGGTTATCGACATCTGCACTGCAATTACACCTGTCAGCCAGCGACCGTTGGGGATTGTGGATTTGGGAAATTACATGCGGTCGTTCGCGGATTGCGCATACCCCTCTGTCTACAATGTCACTGGTGAAACGGGGAAAAAATATACATGGCGTACGACGTACACGGATTCTGACAACGAACAGTGCGGATTTCAGGGATTGAAGCGCGGAGGGGCAGAGGGGCGGACTTAGCACGGATAGGAGCGCGGAAGAAGAGCGGCTCCCCTGGTCCGGACTGTTTTGGAAGCAGCTTTGTTAAAATAAGCGTCTCCAAGAGTATCTATCATATATTATATAAAGATAATATTTTCTATCTTGACAAAGTCTAAATTTTATGATATACTTGTATAGAGATAATGACAACACAGCGGCAGTTACAACGTTATCTCAACATAACGCCGTTCTTTCCCAGGGACAGGAAGAGGGCGGTTTTTTTATCAGCCTCCTTCTGCAAAGTCACCCCGCAGGGTGCAATAAGGAGGCGAAGCGCTGCCCTTTCTGGGCCAACCCCTGGTATGTCAGAGATTCCAAGCCAAACTCGCGGCGGGCTGGCCTACTATACTAAACATATTGTGATATGAGAGGAGGAGAAAACTATGACTACGAAGCATAAAGTGTTTATCACCATGAGTTTTGTTATCACACTAATGTTGCTAATTCTCTGGCACACAGTCGCTCAAGGTTCAGATTTTACAGAACCAGTTGTACTTTTAAATCCAAGGACTGATGTAAGTGGTGGCATTTATACTGACACCGTGTGGAGTCTGGCTCAGAGCCCCTACATCGTCACTGGGGACATTACGTTATTCCCAGGGTACACGCTGACTATTGAGCCGGGCGTCCAGGTGCGCTTTGACGCGAACACTGCCCTCATCATCCGTGGTGCGCTGGTGGCGGAGGGCACGGAGACAGGTCGGATTGTGTTCACCTCGAACGACCCTGCGCCTGATGAGGGAAGCTGGAGAGGGGTTGAGATAGCCACCAACCAGGGCGGTAACGCCTCAGTTGCCTTTGCCAACTTTGAGTATGCGGCAACCGCTCTATCAGTTCAATGCTGCTGGGGGGGAGGGCCTGTCAACATCTCAGACAGCGTGTTCAGACGCAACATGATAGCATTAGGTGGCTATGCTGGTTGGGACATGATAGTTGACCGTTGTACCTTCGAATACAATACTTATGCTGTCACGCAGGCTGATAAGGTAATTTCCGACTCTGTTTTTAGGAATAACGACTATGGCCTGTACGAGACCGAGCGTATTAGTGTGTATTCGAGCTATTTTACCGGCCATCAAGTCGCCTTGTATGGGGGGCGTAGGGAAGTCAAATGTTGCACGATTGCAAATAATGATACAGGGGTCGAGGCATTCTTTGAAGGGTTCAGTTTGTCATACAATAACATCACTAATAATACAATAGGTATCATCATGAAAAACTATGATGGATTTTCGCCCCCAGTTACTTACAACAATATTCATAGCAACTCAGCGTACAACTTGAGGAATGGGACTTCGACGAACAAAAACGCACCCAATAACTGGTGGGGAACGACGGACACTAGCGTGATAGACGCCGGCATTTACGATGGCTACGATGATCCGGCACTTGGCCTGATCAACTACAATCCGATTCTAACCCAACCTGTCCCTGTCGATACGATCTGTTACTCAGAGACGGGGATTATTGATCCCGAAGTTGGCGGGACGGTGGTCTACACTGACCCCGGGGGCCTGACCACCAGCATCAAGGTGCCCGGCGGCGCGGTGACGGATACGACCCTCATTCAATACACATCGCGGTTCAGCCCCACCGTCGGAGTAAGTGGGTTCCTGTTCGCTGGGCACGCCTTCAAGCTGGAGGCTTTCGTGAACGGCGTGTTGCAACCCGGATTCGTTTTCTCCAAACCGGTGACTATCACCATTCACTACGCCGACGCAGACGTAGCGGGCATGAATGAAACTATGCTGCTGCTCTACACCTGGGATGGCAGCCAGTGGGTGCCGATAGAGACTTGCGGATGGGGCTACAAGCGTGACCCGGCCAACAACCTCTTCCAGGTGCAAATCTGCCACCTGAGCGAATATGCGTTGTTCGGGGAGAAACCCACTATTTGCCTGCCCGTCATCATAAGGGAATATACGCCCTGAAAGTCGGGCGTAGTTGCTCTTGAAGTCCACCGGGCGAGGTTATAGAAGCCCCGCCCGTTTTTGCTATCGAGTCAAGCACTCTTCCGGGGTAGTGGTCTGCACAAAGGCCGCGCCGCGTTCCAGCATCTCCCGATCCCAGGTTGCCAGCAGCGTGCCGAATTCCTCCGCTACGGCTGCGTAAACGGCGTCAGCCCCTCGCAGGCGGTGAAGGGCCGCAATCTGGGCGGCCCGGCGTGCCAGAGGTTGGGATAGAGGCACCAGGCGCAGACCGGGAAAGGTCTCAATGAGGGCCACCAACTCTTCGGCCAGGGTTGCGTCCCCGGTGGGCCTGGCAATGGCCGCCGAACATTCCGGCAGCACCAGGGCAGGGCAGAATATTTTCGTACCTTGCTGCTTTATCCATTCCAGGAAATCCAGGCTGAGAGCATGGTGGCTTTCCCCAGCCCTGGCTGCGGTCACGAAAACACTGGCATCAACGGTGTAATTCATCGCCGCATCTCTGCCAGAATCTCTACGGCGCTCTGCTGCGTTTTCCAGGCGCGTTCAACCTTCTGAGCCAGCGTCTCCCAACGCTCACGCCATTGGGCTGGCGGTTGGTGTGGCTCCCTTACCTCTTCAAGCGGTTCGCTGCGTTCGCCTGCCGCTACTGCTTTCCTCTGACGCAAGAGTCTATCGTGCACAGACTTTCTAATTTCCAGTCCTTCGTCGGGGTCGCCGAGTATCTCAAGCAACTTTTGTTCGATGGATGTCTCGATCATTTCCCTGAGTTCTTCTTTGGTCATCTGAGCAATTGTGTCGGCCATACTGTTCTCCTTAACAGTAAAATAAGCTCCAGTAGGGCTACCTGTGCTTTGAACTACGATTATCATATCAGATAATTTGGGATTTTGCAAGTTGGTGAAAGCTGTGGAGGTGAAACATGGGTTTGACTTTTTTGAAGCTTTGGTGTATAATATTAGCAGTCCATAAGATGACGTGCAGGGGCGGGTACACCTGCCCACCAAGCTGAAGGAGGAACGCGAGATGATAAGAAGATTGTTCTACCTGTTTGTCTGTCTGGGGTTGCTGTTTCTGGCCTGGCCCGTCGCTCCGGCTCACGCTCTCCCCGGCCCGTCCAGATATTTCCCTGAGACAGGACACACCGTCAGCGGCGGGTTCCTGGAATTCTACGACTGTTACGGGGGCGCTCTCATCTTTGGCCTGCCCATCACCGAAGAAATCTACGAGGGGGGCACCACCGTGCAGTACTTTGAGAAGGCCCGCTTCGAGTGGCATTCTCAAACCTACACGGTGCGGTTGGGGAGTCTGGGCCTGATGCTCTACGGCCAGAACGACCCTCCTGTGCCGGATACAACGCTGCCCGGTCAGCCTGACCAGCGATACTTCCCGGAAACAGGCCACATCGTCAGAGGTCTCTTCCTCCAATTTTTCGATACTCAGGGCGGCCTGGAGGTCTTTGGGCAGCCCATCACCGAGGAATTCGAGACCCAGGGGGTGATCGTGCAGTACTTTGAGCGGGCGCGCATGGAAATCTATCCCCACCGTCCCGATTGGGTATACCTGGGCAACCTGGGCAGCGAGTGGCTGAATAAAAATCCCCTGTATCTGCCCGAACCCTCCACCCCACCCGGCCGTTACTTCGCCGCCACAGGCTATAACGTCATGACCGAGTTCCTCGAGTTCTACGATAAATATCACGGGGAGAGGCTGCTCGGCAATCCTATCTCTGAGGAGTTTGTGTTGGATGGTATACGCCAACAATACTTCGAGAACGGGCGCCTGGAGTGGCACCCCGAAGACCCCACCGGGGCCACCGTAAAACCGGGCCCGGTCGGTCGTGAGGTCTATGGCGGCATCGATCTGCCTCAGAAAGATTGGACCACCCCCTGGAATGTCAATCAGGTCTATTTTGAGGAGACGGGGCACGTGGTTTCCAACGCCTTCCTGGAGTTTTACGATGCCTACGGTGGGCCGTTCATTTTCGGCCCGCCCATCAGCGAGGCTCAGACGGAGGGGGGGCGTATCGTCCAGTACTTCCGAAACTTCAAAATGGAATGGTATCCCGAAAAACCGGAAGCCTACCGGGTACAACTGGCTCCCCTGGGCGTGCTGGTGTACAGGGATAGCGGTCGGGGTCAGGGGGCTCCCAACTACTACTTTGGCAAGGTCTGGGAAGATAACTCCAGGGTTAGGCAAGGTCTGGGCGGCCCGGTGGGCGGCCTGACGGAGGTAATGCTGACCGAGCAGTACTTTGAAAACGGCCAGATGATCTGGCGGCACGACAATAATAAAATCTACGTCCTCTACAGGGGAGGGTATTGGGAGGCTTTCGACAATCCCTGGCGAGAGGGCGATCTGGAGTCGCGGGGCACCCAACCGCCGCCCGACCTTGTGGAGCCTGTGCGCAGCCTGGGCAAAATCTGGTGGAGGCTGGGGGGGCCGGACTCCAATCTGGGTTGGGCGTTGGGGCCCGAGCTCACCTACCAGGGCTCCTATCAAACCATGGAACGCGGGCTCATGATCCACGGCTACGACGAAGATAAATTCGAGTATTACAGGGACGACGACGACGGCTGGATCTACGCCCTCTACAACAACGGAAGCTGGGAGATATATCAGGACCTCTGGTCCAAGAGTTATCCCCATCCCCATCAGCCCGGGCCCCCGGCCGATCCGTGAACGAAGCGATCAGGGTAGCATTCGGGCTCGTCTGCCATCTCAGGCAGACGAGCCTCTTTTCAGCACGTGAGGTGAAGGGCGGCGGCCGTCCTTCTGGAGGCAGAGAGGCGGTTGTAAACCCGGCAGGCTTCCTCCGTCTTTTCCACCCGCAGTTCGATGCCCCGTTTGGTCAAGTAGTCTTTGGTCTCCGGCAGGACTTCCAACCGTCCGAAGTAGCCAGTGCCCACCACCAACACCTGCGGTTTGGCCTGTACGACTTCCCATACGTCAGCCGGACATAGCTCGTGGCCTTCGTTCCGCCACCAACTGTCCAGAATACGGTCGGGCAGGACGATGACGTCGGCGGTATAAGCTCGCCCATCGATGACGATGTTCCCAAACTCGTAAGAATCGATCATGGTGCTCCTCCACTATTTATACCGCAGGGAGGTGCCTGGCACTTCCAGAGTGCCAGGCACCTGAAAAGAGTTGAACAGGTCAAGGTATTGTTCCAGGAGGCGGGTCATTAAAAACTGTCTGCGTACAGTCTCTTGGGCCTGTCTGCCCAACTGTTCCCGCAGTTTCTCGTCCTCGATCAATTGGACGATTCTCGCCGCTGCCTCCTCGACAGATGAGACCAGAAAACCGTTCACTCCATCCTCGATCTGGTAACGGATCCCGCCCACGTTCCCGCCGATGACCGGCTTTCCTTTCCACAGGGCCTCGGTAACCGTCAGCCCAAAGCCTTCGCGAATCGATTTTTGCAGGACCACGGCCGCCCGGCGCTGGAGGGCATTCACCAACGCCGCATCTTCGTGGTTAAGGAGGATAATGCGTTCCTCCTGGTAGTCCAGCAGGGATTCGTATATCTCTTCGCCCTCCGGGTCGTCTGTGGCTACGCTGCCGAGCAACACCAGGGTGCCATTCACTTCCTTTCGGGCCAGGTTGAAGGCCCGAATGACCCCTGCCGGATCTTTCCAGCGATCGAAGCGGGAGACTTGCACCACTAGCGGCAGATCCGTCGGAATACCGTAGTAACCCAGGCGTTCGTCTATTTCGTCTTCGCTCAGGGCGCGGTTCTTGGTGGAGAAGGGATCGATGGCGGGCATGAAGAACACCTGCGGGGTGGTGAGTTGCTGGGCGTATTCTGGGATGCTGACGATCACC
The DNA here is from genome assembly GCA_964646625.1 of uncultured Anaerolineales bacterium. GTDB lineage: Bacteria > Chloroflexota > Anaerolineae > CAZYHC01 > CAZYHC01 > DAOULT01. Next base: position 21,276 of record CAZYHC010000028.1, on the reverse strand, counting down.
GCATCGTACTTTTCTATGAACGGCGTCAGAAAGCTCCAGAGTGCTTTGTTGGGGTTTGAGAGGTCAACGTGGCAGCGCCAGATCCAGGGGCCTTTCTTCTGGTAGTGATCGATCAGGGGCAGGGGTTGGGGATCGTGAATGATGACCGCGTCGTGATCCAGGCGGGTTCGGACGGCGTTCTCGTAGACGACGGCCTGGTAAATTTGCTTCTTCAGTTCGGTAAGCTCGATCTCCCCACTTTGCAGGGCGTTGTGCATTTCCTTGGTAAAGCTGAAGAAATCCGGGCTTCCTCGAATCACCCTCCATTCCGTTTTTATTCCCAGGCTGTTCATTAAGAGGGTCAACGACACCAACATCTCCGCCACCCCGCCGCCGTAATAGGTCGAATTCAGGTGGGCCACGTGGAGATTCTGGAGTGGCCTGGCTTTTTCTCTCAGGCGCTCGATCGTTTCCGCGCCGACGAATTTTTCGTAGTCTTCGACCTGAAGGATTCTGTGATGCTCTATCATCATTTGGCTCCTCTCGTATTATTGTTCTTTCCCTCGCCCCTGGCTCAAAATTCCAGGTGCCTGCGGGCGAAGGTTCGCCCCTCTACTCATCATCCTTAAAAACTTCTGGATAAAGCTTCTTTTTACAATCCGGGCAGAGACCGTGGGTGAATTTCGCTTCAGAATGATCGCGCATGTAGACTTCCACTTGATGCCAATAGCCCTGGTCATCGCGTATCTTTTTGCAGGAGGCGCAGATGGGGAGCAGACCGCTCAATGTTTTGATCTTGCCGAGTGTGTCTTTAAGTTCGAGGATCAGTTTTTCTCGCTCCTGGTTGATCGTTTGTAGTTCGGCGTTTAGGCGGCGCAATTCCATCACGTCGTCAAAACGCGCCATGGCGATGGCAATGGCGCGCTCTATCTCGCGCCTGTTGGGAGGTTTGACCAGGTAGGCCCCCACGCCGGCCATGCTGGCCCGTTCGAGCAGCTCCGGCATGTCATAGGCACTCAGGATCACCACCGGCGTGGGACAGGATTCGTAGATGTGTCGAGTGGCCTCGATGCCGTCCATAACGGGCATTTTAATGTCCATCAGGACGATGTCAGGCCGCAAGGATCGGGTCATCTCCACCGTCTCCAGGCCATCCGCTGCTACCCCGACAGTGGTGTACCCTACCTTCTCTAACAGCCCCTCGATCATTTTGCTGACCAGGTAGTCGTTTTCAGCGATCAGTACCCGGACGTTCTCTTGGTGGCTCATTAGCTATCTCCTTATCTTTCTACTTTGAATTGGATTATAGCCGCTGCACCGTGATCGCTATGCAGCGATAGCTCTCCACGCAAGCCCCTGCGCACAACGTTCTGTATCAGCTCAAATCCTACGTTGTAGCGTTCCAGGCGCAATACTTCTTCTGGATAGCCCGGCCCGTCGTCTCGAAACTCGAATCGAACCGTGTCGTCGTCGAGGGCGATGCGAACGGCGATGTGCGCGGTATTACGCTCCCGCAACGCGTGCTTGACCGTGTTGGTCGCCAGTTCGTTGATCACCACCGCCAGCTCGTGCGCCTGGTTAGGCGGCACCCGAACCGGGGAGGGAGTCACGTCTACGGATATGCGTTTACGGCCCGGGAGCATTTGCAGGGAAGAGCGGATGACCTGCGCGGTCAGTTCGTTGAGCAGCAGAGGCCTCCACTCGGAGTCCGAGAGTAGCTTGTGCACCGTGGCCAGACTCTGCACCCGGTTGGTCAGATCTTTAATAATGGACTGGTAAATGGCCTGATCCTCGATCCCGATGTGGCGTCTTTCGGCGTAGAGCAGGCCGATGATGGCCGCCAGGTTGTTCTTGACGCGGTGGTTGACCTCTTGCAGCAGCACGGACTTGGTCGCGGCGTCCTGGCGGACCTGTTCGTACAACCGCGCGTTATCGACCGCGATGGCCGCCGTGGCGGCCAGCGACTCTACCAACGTCAGGTCTGTGGCGTCGAAGCGGTTGACCTCTGTGTCCCCTACATTAAGCACGCCGATCACTTTTCCCTTGACCTTCAGGGGGATGCTGAGGAAGGAGCGACGCTCCAGCCCCGTTTGCTGATCTACGCCCTTAAAGTAGCGTTCGTCGGCCCGGGTGTCCGGCATGATCACGCTCTCGCCGTGGCGAGCTACCCAGCCAGTGATTCCTTGTTCCTCTCCTGGTGGCACGCGCAAGCCCAGGCCACGTATGGTCTCATTGAGGGAGCCAGCAGCCTGCTGGTAGACCATTTCATTCGTCTCGGGATCGAACAACCAGACCGAAGTGCTGACCACATCCAGCAGACGGCGCACTTCTTCTAAGATGGCGGCAAGCACCCGATCCAGGTCAAGGGTGGAGTTGAACGCCTGGCCCGACCGATTGAGCAGTTCCAGCTCGCGGTTGCGCCGTCGCAACGCTTCCTCCGCCCGCTTGTGCTCGGTGATGTCCATGATGGAGACCAACACCTTCGACAACGTTCCCTCGTAGCCTGGGGCCACAGACCATCTTAAGGTAATGTGGATTTTTTCGTCCGCCGCAGTTTGATGGGTAGTTATAAATTCAAGCCTGATTTTGCCTTCGGCGATGGCAATAAGTTGTTCCCTGAAAGTATTGTATGTCTTTTCAGTGAAAACCGCGCCTAAACCGCCCATAAGCTCTTCTTTACTGCTGGCTTTGTACAACTCCAGGGTAGCCTGATTTACGTCCACTACCTTCACCATATCTGCGCAATGGGCCACAGCTTCGGGGTGATTCTCAAAATACGTTCTAAAGTCTGCGACCCCTGAAGCTCGTAAATTGTCGATGTACGTTTTAACCTCGGAGAAATCCTCCTCCCAGAGGGAAATGGGAGAATCCTCAAAGAGACGGCGGTATCGCTCCTCGCTTTCCCGCAGGGCCTCCTCCGCCTGCTTGCGCTCGGCTTCTGATGCTTCCAATTCAGCAATCCGCTGGCGCAGTTCTGCCAATTCACTTATGAGCCGCTCTTGTGTCTTATCTTCATCTTTCATTCTTGAGCCTCCCAGATCAGGCAGACCAGAATGCGAACTCATTCCTCACCATCCAGCACCTTTTCTACACTAATTATACTGCAATTGCCCCTTGTCTGCAATAAAACGATTGCAAATTGCATCCGCAGGCTGGGGGGCAATCCAGGAGTTGATACTACCTTTTCCGCCGTCGAAGGCGAGGGCCTTCTGTTTTCAGGAGATTTGCTTTTTGGCCGGGTTAGTTATAGAATAAACATCATGGTAAGGAAAGCGCAGGATAACAAAATCCAGGGGACAGGGTGGTGGCTGGCCCGCCGTATAAGTGGGATGGCGGGCCTGTTCCTCCTGGCCCTGGTGCCGCGACTGGTGGGGCTGGGCGTGACCGTGACCACCGACGAGCCGAGTTGGGTGAAGCGTTCGGCCGGGTTTGCCCTGGCCCTGTTGAACGGGGATTGGCTCAATACCTTTCAGTCCAACCATCCCGGCGTCACCACCATGTGGAGCGGAGCGATAGGGCTGATGGTCAAGGGGCTGCTGCAAGGGGCCGGTCTGGCCGCTTTCCTGGAAGATGTTTTGGTCAACCCTTTCCAGGCTTCGCTCTTTCCGGCGGCCCGGCTGCTGACCACCGTTCTGACGGCGGCCTGTGTGGTGGCTGTTTACCTGCTGGTCAAGAAGCTGTTCGACCCCGAGATGGCCCTGCTGGCGGCCTTTTTGCTGGCCTTCGACCCCTTTTACCTGGCGCACTCGCGAGTCATCCACCACGATGCTTTGGGCACCACATTTATGACCGTATCCCTCCTGGGTCTGGCTGTCTACCTGTGGCGGGGGCAGGGGCGTTTTTACCTGATCCTGTCCGGGGTAAGCGCGGGGCTGGCTGCTCTGAGCAAAATTTCGAGCCTGTTCCTGGGGCCGTTTGTGGGGCTGTTGTTCCTGGGGGCCTGGGGGGGGCGTCGGGCCGAGGGGATAGTCCCACAGGCCATCCGCCCCCTGGCGCTCTGGGGTGGGGTGCTCCTGGCGACCTTCGTTCTGGTCTGGCCGGCCATGTGGGTTGGACCGCTCCGTACCCTGGAAGGCACTTTGGGGGCCTCGGCTGAATTGGCCGAAGCCGGCCATCTTCAGTTCTTTCGCGGCCGCATCGCGCTGGATGCCGGGCCGTGGTTTTACCCTGTCGTCTTCCTTTTTCGGACCACGCCTTTGAGCCTGTTGGGTCTGGTTCTGGTCGCCCCTGCCCTGGCGCTGATCGAGGAGGGAGAGCGGGGAAAGGAGCGGCTTTGCATCGTCGGTGCCCTGCTGGCTTACGTGGGGCTTTTCATTTTTTACCTGTCCCTTTCGGCCAAGAAGCAAGACCGCTATCTGTTGCCCATTTTCCCTGTTATCGATATTTTGGCCGCCCTGGGACTGTGGGGCGTGTTTCGGTTTGTAGGTGCCTGGCACTTCCAAAGTGCCAGGCACCTGACCAGGCTGAAACCCGTTGCTATTCTGGCCGGGGGCCTGATCTTGCAGGCCGCTTTCATCCTGCCTTATTATCCCTACTATCTGGCTTATTACAATCCTCTGGCCGGCGGCCCCCAGGCAGCCTTGAGGACCTTGCGCGTCGGGTGGGGCGATGGGCTGGACCAGGCCGGGCGTTACCTCAGCCAGAAGGAAAACGCCTCCCACCTGACGGTGGCTGCCGTGCCTGCTCAATGCCTGGCGCCTTTCTTTCCGGGAAAGGCGCTGAACCTGTACACCCATCCTCCGGCCCTCAGCGCCGATTACGTGATACTTTACATAAACCAGGTGCAGCGCCAGGCTCCAAGCCCGGCCTTGGTGGAATTCTTCCGGGCGCGAGAGGCGGAGCACGTGGTGCGCGTGGACGGCCTTGATTATGCCTGGATTTATCCCGGCGTCAGGTATCTTTCCCGCGAGCCGCAGCCCGTCCAGCACAACGTGGGGCGCGCCTTCGCCTCAACAGCGAACGGGGGACGGGTGGGACTGGTGGGCTACGACCTGGAGGGTTCGCCAGTAGAGGCCGGAAGCGGGGTCAAAGTGGCCCTCCATTGGGAATGCCTGGCTAAGATGGAAGAGGATTACAGTGTTTCCCTCCGGCTGGTGGACGAGGAAGGGCACGTCTGGGGGCAACACGACGGCCAGCCCGCCATGAACCTGCTGCCGACCAGCCAGTGGGAGGCCGGGGATTTCATAAAAGATGAGCACCCCCTGGAGGTAGAGAACGTGACCCCGCCGGGAGAGTATGGCCTGGAGGTCGGCCTGTATTCGCCCCAGAGCGGCGAGGTGCTGGACGCTGCTCCGGGGACGAGGGTAACGCTGGGCACAGTCTCGGTGACCAGACCTGCCCGGTTCCCCGCGCCCGACGAAGTGACGATGGCCCATAACCTGGGAGCGATGGGAGTGGACCTGAGCCGTGAGGTGCGGCTTTTGGGCTACGATCGCGGGCCGGAAAAGGTCCACCCCGGCCAGTCGTGGCCGGTGGCGCTCTACTGGCAGGCCCTGGCCGATGTCCAGGGGGATTATGGGGTGCGCCTGTATCTCAAAAGCGAAGATGGAAGGGCCTGGAATGAGGTGATTGCCCGTCCGGCCTGCCCCACCGACCGTTGGGAGAAGGGCCAGATCATCCGCGACTGGCACGATTTACCTATCGCCGCCGACACGCCGGGAGGCGAGTATGAGGTGTGGCTCGCCCTGCTGAGTAGTAACGACTTGAGTCGTTACTACCAGGTGGGAGAGGTCTCGCTCGGTTCGCTCGTAGTGGAAGGCCGGGCGCGGCTTTTCGAGGTGCCGCCCATCGAGCACCCGCTGGAGGCCCGGCTGGGGCACGTGGTCGAGTGCCTGGGCTACGACCTCGAAACAACGAACAAACAGGGGGTAACTTTGAGGCTTACCCTCTACTGGCGGGCTCTGGCGGAGATGGAAACCTCCTATACCGTTTTCGTGCACCTGCTGGATGGGGAAGGCCGGGTACGAAGCCAGCGGGACAGCATCCCCGGCCAGGGAATGCTAACCACTACGGGCTGGCTGGCGGGCGAGGTCATCATCGACGATTACGAACTGGACGTTCCGGCGGGCGAATACGATGGCGAGTACGATGGTGGGTACGATATTGAAATCGGCATGTACCAGGCGGATACCGGAGAGCGCCTGCCCGTGTACCAGGCTTCCGGCCGGGCGGCGGACGACAGGATATTGTTGGGAAAGGTAAAAAGGTAGTAACGACTTAAGCCGTTACTACAAGTGCGATAGAGGTGTATTGAGCTTGAGCTTCGGTCGTTTGTGGTCCAAAGCTGGTTTGATAATGGGGCTATTTTTGCTGGCCTTTATCCCCAGGGCGTTGGGGGCGGGCTCCTACCTGACCTGCGACGAAGTGGTCTGGACGGAGCGGTCGGTGGGATTCCTCTTCGCCCTGGTGCGTCAAGACTACGGACGCACCGCCCACCTGGACGAACCGCCCGGCGGCGTGCTCACCAAGTGGGCTGCGGCGGGCGGTATCGCGGCCCGCTATCTGGCTCATCAGTTGGGAGTCGGCCCCTCGCTGGAATCCCTGTTGGGCGACGACCGGAGCATCCGGGCTTATATACGCTGGGTGCTGCTCGAATCCCGCCATCTGCTCGACGTTCTGGCCGCCGTCAGGCTGTCTATGGCTTTGCTGTCCGTTTTGACCCTGCTGGGCATCTATTTCCTGAGCAGGCGACTTTTCGGCTCGCGGATCGCCCTGCTTGGCGCGGTGCTGATCGCCTTCGACCCTTTTTATCTGCCTCATTCGCGCATCGTGCAACTGGATGGCCCCCTGACCAGCTTCATGCTTCTCTCGGTGCTGAGTCTTCTGGTCTATCTGGATGGTGGGCGGTCTTTACGCTACCTCGTTCTATCGGGCCTCTGCGGTGGGTTGGCTATCATCAGCAAGACGCCGGCTTTCTTCATGATCCCCTTCGTGGGGCTGTGCGTAACAATTTTTCACCTGGCAGGTGCCCGGCACTCTGGAAGTGCCAGGCCCCTGGTCAGGGGCCTGATCCTGGTTCTGTTCGTTACTCTGCTGGCCTGGGTGGCGGCTGCTCTGCTGGCTATTCTCATCGTCTGGCCTGCTTCGTGGGCCAGGACTGCGGAAGTGGTGCCCTTTATGTTCCGCATGTCCTTCACCCTGGCCGAACGGGGCCACCATCAATTCTTACTGGGCCGGGTCAGCAACGACCCCGGCCCCTTGTTCTACGCGGTGGTGCTGCTTTTCAGGCTGACCCCGCCGGTGCTGGTGGGAGTGGGAATGAGCATCCTGGAAATCGTGTCCAGAAGAAAGTGCCAGGCACCTGCCAGGTGCCTGGCACTTCATAGGCGCATGGTCTGGGTGCTGGCCTATGCGGTCCTGTTTGTGTTGTTCATGACCGCCACTTCCAAGAAACAGGACCGCTACATCCTGCCCTCATTTCCGGCCCTGGCACTGGTGGCGGCCTACGGGTGGTGGCGGCTGGTCGAAGAGGTGAAGCGCCGGAAGTTGTCCTGCCAGGTGCGCGGCACTTTGGAAGTGCCGTGCACCTGGGCGGTGCTGGTTGGGGCGCTGGTCTGTCACGTCGGGCTGTGCCTGCTCCAATACCCCTATTACCTGACCTATTACAGCCCGTTGGCCGGGGGGCCGCGCCTGGCTCCCGGCGCCCTGCTGATCGGCTGGGGAGAGGGGCTGGAAGAAGCGGCCCGTTACCTCAACGCCAAGCCTGACGTGGAGCACCTGCGGGCTATTTCCTGGTACGAATGGGTTTTTGCCCCCTTTTACAGAGGCAACCTGGTGAACTGGACCGACATGGATCGGCCCTTGGGGGCTGATTACGTGGTGCTCTACGTGAACCAGTTGCAGCGCAGCAAACGGTTTACCTCGGAATCGAGCGCCTACTTTGGCCCTTACCCTCCCCCGGACCCGGACCTGGCCGATTATTTTGGCATCAGGGAAGCAGAACACGTGGTCCGTCTGAAGGGCCTCGACTACGCCTGGATTTACCAGGGGCCGATCTTCAGTTACGACCAGCCGCCCTCACCTCAACGTCCTCTCCAGGCCGACTTCGACAGCGAACAAAACAACGGGGCCGGGGCCGAGCTATTGGGCTACGACCTCCGAGAAGCGGAAGTGGAATCGGGCCGGGCGCTGCATGTTACTTTACACTGGCACTGCCTGAACCCCATGGCCGAGAACTACAGCGTCTACCTGCGCCTGGTGGACGAGGACGGCCACGTCTGGGGGCGGTGGGATGGCTGGCCGGTGGGCGGGCTGCTGCCCACCGCCCGCTGGCGAGAGGGGATGTTCATCGCCGACGAACACCAGCTTGAGGTCTGGCCCGGCACTCCGCCGGGGCGTTATGGCCTGGAGATCGGGCTGTACTCGACGGAGACGGGGGAGGGGCCTGTTCGTTTTTTGGGTCGGGCGCAGACCGCCCTGGACGCGGTGACGGTGCTCAGGCCGGAACGTTTCCCTCAGAACATATCGATGGGACACCCTTCCAGGACAGATTTCGGTGCGGAGATCGAACTTTTGGGCTACGACTTCGAGGGTGGAGCCGCCCGTCCCGGCGAGCGGGTGCCCCTGACACTCTATTGGAAAGCCAAAGAGAAGGTGACCGGCGATTACCTGGTACAACTGGCCCTTCGGGACGAAGGGGGGCAGACCAGGATCCAGCGGGAAGAGCGTCCGCTGAAAGGGCGCTACCCTACCTCGGCCTGGGAGAAAGGCGAGATCGTGCGAGATCAGGAGGACCTGGTGGTGAGAGCCAACGTGGCCGATGGGGAATACCAGACGTTCGTTGTGGTGGTCGGCCTGACGACCCCAGAGGGCGAATCGCTGGGGGAGACGGTGGTGGGTCAGATACAGGTCAAAGGGCGGGAACGGGCGTTTGAGGAGCCGCCAGGGATTGAGCATCGGTTGGGGGTCGATTTGGGACACCAGGTAGAGCTCGTGGGCTACGACCTGGAGTGGGAAGAAGGAAACAACGAACTTATGGTGGTACGTCTGAAGTTATACTGGCGGGCTCTGGCGGAGATGGAGGAGTCGTACAAGGTGTTCGTGCACGTGCTGGACGAAGCAGGGCAGATGTGGGGGCAGCGGGATAGCGTGCCTGGCGACGGCGCTCTGCCCACCACGGGCTGGGTCAGAGGAGAAGTGATCGAGGATAGCTACGAAGTGCGGATCGAAGAGGGAAGGCCGCAGGGGGCATACGTCCTGGCGGTAGGGATGTATGACGAAGTAACTATGGAGCGTCTGCCTGTCTACGACGCGGCGGGAGTTATGCAGGGAGATAAAATCTTGCTGGAAGATGTGGAATAGAGCCAGCCAGGAGAAGCAAGGTAATAAGTAAGTTCCACCTTTCCTCAAGCCTCTACCAAATCTTAACCTTCTCTTTACCAAACCTCAACCCTTTTTTTACCTAATAATAACCTTACTGTGGTATAATACATTTGAGAGTTCGAGCGTAGCCTCGTCAATCCCAGCCAGGACGGCGAGGCTTTTCTTGTCCACGGGCTCACAGGCATCATGTAGAGCAAATGTGCTAAAAAAGGTCTGCTCTGCGTTTATATTAAAGGGAGCGCCGGATGGTTTATCAATCAATTGGTTGCTAAGGTGGTCCTCGAATGACCACCCATGAGGCAGGACAAAGAGCCTATAGCGGGCAGGAGGCCCAACCCACTTTTCAGATAGGCACAAGCTAGAAACCCTGTCTTGGCAGGCATGACGGCGTGCAACCCGTGCAGGCATGGTGGTAACGACTTAAGTCGTCACTACTGCGGCTTGCAACCGACCTGCCAGGAAGGTCCGCTTTAAGGTGATAAAACCCTCTGGCGCTCTCGCTCCCTTGTTAAATGCAAGTAATTATTGGCCTCTCGCAGGGCCCGAACCCTGTGGGAGGATCGTCTGGGTGATGGCCGGGTGATGGCTGGGTGATGGCCGGGTGATGGCCGGGTGATGGCCGGGTGATGGCTGGAGGATGTAGGGAGGGTGCACCTTGTATTTCGACCCCAGGTTTTATGAAGCCAGAGCTTTATCTTACGTAGCCCGAACTTTTCAGGTGGCCGTGCACTGCAATATCATGGAGCCTGATTTCAGCAAACCCCTCGATCAAAGGCCCGAGATCGACGGCTGCTGCGAAATCGATGACCTGCTGTGGGCCATCGAAGTGAAAAGCCACCCCCTGTCGGCCGAGAGCATCGAGCACATTGCCGCCAAATATCGGGCCCTGGGCTACGACCGTCTGAAAATCGTGGCCCCCCTCTTCGCCTGCCGGAGAGTGGGAAGGAAAGTGGGAAGGGGAACGAAACTCCCCATCCTCGACCTCATCGAATATCGACCCGACCTGGAACCCATCTTTGAATTTTACTCCACCTGCGATTTTCCCCTCTCTCCCCACCTGCTGGAGGAATTAACGAGCGGCAAACACCATTTCAGATATAGAATGGCTATCCGGGCCAGAAATGCCAATACCAGGTTTAGAAATCAGACGGATAAGAGGATCAAGAGCAGGGCCGACCTGCGCCGCGAGATAATGCGCCGCATGAAGGCCTCCAATCCGCCCATCAAAGTCTACTGGAGCACAGGCCGCTGGCTGTCGCCTAAAGACCTCTACTTCAAGGGACGACACAAGCTGAACCTGTACCTGGGAGGGGTGACCGTTTTCGACATCGACGGCCCTGCCATCCACAGACCGCTGGTCAATTGCCTGTTGCTACCCGATAGCGATATCTGTCCCTATTGTTTCTACTTTGCCAGACGCCATACTCAACGCCTGATGGCCTTTCTGCAAGACCAGGGTTATCGCCAGATGGAATGTGTTTTCAGCGGACGACAGGGGTTTCACCTCTATCTATTCGACGGGCCGTCGGAGGCCAGCCAGAGACAGAAACTGATGGCCCAGATAGAAGCCCAAAGGATCGGCATCGACCAGGCTGTCACCACTCACCTGAGAGGGATGATCGCCTTCCCCGCCAGCCTGCACGCCTACTCCATGACCCGCTCTGCCGTGGTCCACGACCTGGCGGGCTTCACTTTAGAGAAAGTGGTAAAGGAGTTGCGCTATGGACCGAGAGTTTGAGAACCTTTTGTGTGACCTTGTGCGCTATACACGACGTTACCGGAATCTGGCCCTGACCAAACGCTTTCTGAACCTCAAGGAACCAATGTGGACCATGCTCATCGAAGAGGCCGCTATCAGGAGGCTCATCGATATCAACTGGAAGCAGCTCAGATTATCACAGCCCGAAAGCGATGGGGGCGCTTTCTACTGCCCAAACTGCCAGGGAACAGGGGTGGATACCAGCACTATCGAGAACAAAGCAGCCGAGTACCGGGCGCTGAGAAAACAACCGCAAACCAGCATCGATCAATGTCCCGTCAGTGCCCCGGACCTGGCCCGCCGGGCGGCCTTCTTCTACGAAAAAGGTGATATTCGAGATAAAAGGGTCCTCTGCATTGGAGATAACGATCTGACCTCGCTGATGATCGCCTACCTGGGCCAGCCCAGAGAGATCTGGGTTCTGGACATCGACGACCTGGTGCTGCGTACTATCGATGAGACGGCCAGAAAACAGGCTCTCCCCATAAAAACCTTGCACTACGACGTGCGAGCCCTGGAGGCCAAGACCCTCCCCCCACTGGGAGGACTGAAGTTCGATACCTTCATCATCGATCCCCCCTATACCGATAAGGGTTTTCGCTTTTTCGCCGCCCTGGGCGTACATTACCTGAAGAGGCGAGGAGTGGGATATGCCATCATGCCCCACATGAGACTCGAACTGTGGAGCTACGATCTGCTCTTCCGGGTGTTGAGCTTCTTCCTCAACCTGAACTTCGTGATCACCGACGTTAGAAGCTCCTTTCAGACTTACGAGCACGAAGCGTCTGTGATTTCTTCGCTTATCCGCGCCGAAAGGCTGGGCTTCGTCAAAGACCCGTTTGTGGAGTTGCAGAAAGCGCGTGGCAAATTCTATACCGCAGACTAATCAGAAGGGAGAAAAAGGAAAGCAATGGAGAGCTGTGAATCCATCTACCAACTACTGGAGAGAACCCAAAACGTCCAAACGTTATGCAGAGGCACCCAGGAGAGCCTGGTGAGCATCCATAGAGGTACCGCCCAATTGGTCATAGTGGCCGAAGACAGCATGGAGCGGATAAAACAATTCGTTCTCACCCAGGCCCGACTGAAAGGCGTGCCCTCCCTGACAGTGCCCAACCGCCGCAAACTGGGAGCGGCCGCCGGTTTACGGGTAGGCTCGGTGGCCGTGGCGGTCATCGATCCCTACATGGCCCAAAAGATCCTGGAGCAAAGCAACCGCCCTTGACAGCAGCCTGCCTCTCTGCTACAATCAAGCAGAAAGGGGCGATGAAGGAGTGGGTAGAATAATAGCCTTTGGCTGGTATGGCGGGAAATTCAGTCACCTGGGTTGGCTTCTGCCTCTGTTGCCGAACACCCGGCATTATTGCGAGCCATTTGGAGGCTCGGCGGCCGTCCTGCTCAACAGGGCACCCTCGCCTGTGGAAACGTATAACGATATCGACGGAGAAGTTGTAAATTTCTTCCGTGTGCTCCGGGATCGAAAGGACGCTTTAATCGAGGCCATTGGCTTGACTCCTTTCTCACGCCAGGAATTCGAGAAGGCCATTTCTGAACTAACCGAAGGGCTGTCAGACCTGGAAAGAGCCAGGCGATTCTACGTCCGGGCCAGACAGGTAAGGACCGGGCTGGCGCAAACGGCAAGTTCAGGTCGATGGGCACACTGCCGATTGACGAGCCGGGCAGGGATGGCCGGGGCGGTATCAAGGTGGCTGGGGAGCGTAGAGGACCTTCCCGAAATTGCGCAAAGACTTCTGCGCGTTCAGATAGAGAATGACCTGGCTGCCAGCGTTATTAAACGCTACGATAGCGAGGAAACGCTGTTTTACTGCGACCCCCCCTATCCCCACGATGCCCGCGGAGACCGCAACGCCTACGGGTATGAGATGACGGACGACGAGCACAGGGAGCTTGCCCGGCTTCTCCACAGGGTCGAGGGCAGGGTGGCCTTGTCTGGCTACCGCTGCGACTTGATGGATGAACTATATGGCGATTGGCGTTGCGTTGAGGCCCCTATCAAGAATTGTCACTCTGTCAAAACACCACGTAGGGAAGTTCTTTGGGTAAACTATGATCTTGAGGAGGCGAGACGGTGCGAGAGCCTTGTGGGGTGTAAGGTGCAATTTTGAGCCATGGGGGAAAATTGTAATTTCCCCAGGAACACATTATCTATGCCCTGGTTCTGAAGGCCGGGTCAGATTGCCAACCCAGGTGAAAAATGGTATAATGCCCCCAGGACCGTTACCGTTAACGGGCCATCACAGAGAGTAAATAATGGAGAGGAGATAATTGATTATTATGGAGAAAGTGCGCATTGGGTTTGTGCCCGCCCATCGGTCTGTGTTCGACGAGGGTTGGGCTGTAGATATGCGGAGCCGCACCCTGAAGGTCCTGGGTCAGATCGAGACCATCAAGGTGGTTGTCCCCGACGAGAGCCTGACTCCCAAAGGTTTGGTGACCACTGAGGAGGATGCGGCCAAAGCGGTGTCTCTTTTCTGCGAGCAGAACGTGGAGGGCATTGTCTTCGGCTGCATGACCTTCGGCGACGAGTTGGCCGCCCTTTACATCGCCGAGAATATGGACGGGGTGCCCATGCTGCTCTTTGGCACCAAGGAAGGGCCTTTCACCGAGGATGGCAACCGTCTATCCGATTCGTTCTGTGGCACTCTGTCCCTGGCTTCGGGGCTGTATCGCCGCAGGATTCCTTTTGTCTTCACCGACATCTGCTTCCCCGAAGAAGAGGTCTTTGAGCGGGATATCCGCGATTTTGCCCGCACCTGTTGCGCCGTGCAGAACTTTCTGCGGGCGCGGATCGGGATGATCGGCCCCCGGCCGGAACCTTTCGAGACCTGTGCTTTCAACGAGATCACCATGATCCAGCAGTTCCAACAAAGGGTAGTGCCCTTCACCCTGTCCGAGGTCTTTCGCGATGCCGACGCCCTGGCCGACGACGACCCGGCCGTGAGCGCGATGGTGGCCGATATGAAGAACAGGGTCGGGGACTGCACCGAGGTTGAGGAGAGACCCCTCCTGAAATCGGCCAAGCTGGAAGCGGTCCTGCTCCGCCGGGCCGAGGAAAATAAACTGTCCGGCATGGGGGTCCAGTGCTGGGACGCCATGCAGGATGTTTATGGCATCTCCTCCTGCACGGCTATGGGCCGCCTGACGGAAAGGGGCATCATGACCTCCTGCGAGGTGGACATCCACGGCGCGCTGACCATGCTGCTCCAGTATGGAGCCGCCCAGAAGGCCACCGTGCCCCACTTCATCGACTGGACCATTCAGCATCAGGAAAATGAAAACGTCTTCCTGGCCTGGCACTGTGGGAATGCCCCCCTCTGCCTGGCCGCTGACGAAGCAGGGGCCTGTCTGCGCTCCCATAGCGTCCTGTTCCGGGTGAAGGGAAGCGACATCTCCCAGGGCACCTGTGAGTTCCAACTGGCGCCGGGACCAGTCACCCTCAACCGTCTGGTGGAGTACGATGGCTGCTTCAAGCTGCTGATCACCACAGGGGAGGTTATCCCCTCCGATCAGAACCTCCGGGGCTCCTGGAGTTGGGTGGAGGTCCCCGATCTGAAGAAGTTGTATCGTACCCTGGTGGAAGAGGGCTTTATCCACCACGCCAGCATGATTCACGGCGATCTGACCGTCTCTTTGATGAACTTCTGCAAGTTTATGGGTATAGAGACGGTCGTGGTCTAAAGAATTTTGAAAGCCACCTGTGCTGAGCGCAGGTGGCTTTTTCATTCGTTAAAATCAAAAAAATCAAATATGCTTCGCCTGGGAAAAACCGTCACCGGTTGGTCCTGACCCCTGCGTCAGTTAAAAAGGGTTCCCTCATCTTCCCAGTCGTCTTCTTCCTCTTCCTCTTCTTCCTCGTCCCACTCATCGTCGTAATCCTCTTCGTCCTCGTCAAAATCTTCCAATTCCTCAAAGGTCGTGCAATTGCCCTCTACGTCGAGCCAAATTTCCTCGTTACTGCATTGGCCTTCGTCCCAGAAAACACACGCCTCCAGAGGACAATGTATGATGGTCGTCATAGCTTACCCTTACTCCGCCCCCACAGGCGGCATAAGCCTCCTTTCCCAAATCGTTTCTATCCTTTACCCGGATTGCTCTCCTCCTCGTATTCTGGACAGAAAGCTGCACCCATTATATCACTGTCCTTTATTTCTGACAATGCTTCGAGGCGATTATACACCCAAAAGGGGACTTTATTGGTGTAAATTTGGTGAAGAAGTGGTGTGGATTTGGTGAAGATTTAGTGAGACTTCGGTGAATAACCTGGCGCAACAGTTTGACAAGAAAGTCAAGAGAAAACGCTGTTGTCATTTAGGCCAAACTGTGTTATACTTAATAGAGTCTTTGATGCAATCAGGTCCAATCCTGTCGATGAAGCGAGGGTTAATTTAAAATGAGCGGCGAGCAGGTGAGCATTATTACCGATGGCACTATCGATCTGACGCCGGAACTGGTGCAGCAGTTAGGAATAACGGTTGTGCCTTGTCATATCCAGATCGGCAGTAGTTTGTATGAGAGTAACGCCGAGACTCCTCTTCAGGCTATTGCTCAGCAAGTTGGTGGTTCTGGAAGGGCCAAAATTGTCCCTCCTCCTTCTAATCTCTTCACTCAGATCTACCGTGGCCTTGGCTCTAACTCCCTTCTTTCTATTCACGCCGCCGGTGCTTTGGGCGAAATCAGCCACGCGGCCCGGCTGGCCCGTAATTTACTCATCAGTCCCAGGTTGTCCGGCCTGTACGAGGAGCAGGCTTTTAAAGGCATTGTGCTGGCTACGCCCTACAGGGGGCAGCCCAGGCAGATAACCATCTTTGAGAGCAAAGCCATAGACCTGGGGGTGAGGTTCATAGTCATTGCCGCGGCCCAGGCGGCCCAGGAAGGGTACATCAGGGAGCAGATCGAACTGTTCCTCACGCGCTTGCAGGACGAGGCTATATGGACCTTTGTGGTCACCAGGGACCTCTCCCGCCTGGCACATTTCCCCTGGGTCGGGGAGGGCGCCGAGGATAAGAAAGGCCGCTCGAAGGGAGAAAGTCTGTTCTCCATCGACAAAACGACGGGCTATTTCCGGCTGGAAGCCCAGGATAAGAAAGTAGGCCCCTATCTGCTGACCCCCGGCCCCTTAACGGACAAAGTGCCCAGGCCGTGCGAGGTGTGGCTCAGGCACAGCGGCTTTGACGAGGAGGTGAGCCGTCTATACCACGAAGGAGCCAATCTCTTCGGCGCCCAGGGAGTCTACATCACAGGAGATAGCCCAGGGGTGGCCTCTTATTTCAGCGGCGACTATCTGGAGGTTGTGTTCTGTCCTACCGCAGAAACCATCGAGAGGTTGAAACGGTTTGCCAAACGGATGTGGGCGGCCTTCGGGGCCGAAGCTACTGCCTCGGCTTCCGCCAGCCGTTAAATCTAATCCAGGTCTCAATATGGTCCTGATTCAAGCCACAGAGGGCACAGAGGGCACAGGTTTTCCCTTTGTGAATTCTGTGTTCTCTGTGGTTGAGCAATGTAGTCTGGTGCACTACTGGAATTTAAAAAGAGGAGAAAATCGGCCATGTTAATGCAGAAAACCAGGAGACGCAGCTTTATCTTTCTGGGGATTGCCATCATTCTGGCTCTGGTCGCGGGGGGCATATTTTTCGCTCGGCTTAGCGCCCTGGAACGAGAGATCGGGGAAAAGATTCCCATCGTGGTAGCCGCCAGAAACATCCCCAACAGGAGTCTGATCACTCCCGATATGGTGGAGATGAAAGAGATGCCCCGCAAGTACATCGAAGATAGCGCCAATTACATCTTTAGCTTGAGGGACGTCCTCGACGACCTCACGGTGGCGCTCGTCGATTTTACCGAGGGAGATCCCCTGTTGCGCAACGCCCTGGATAAGAACGCTGGTCTTAGACCCAACATGAGGGCGGTGAGCATCTCCGTTAACCGCGTGCAGAGTGTGGGGGGCAGCGTGCGGCCCGGCAATCACGTGGACGTTATCGTTTCCTACACCAAGCAGCGGCGAGCGGAAGCCAGCGAAGAAGAGGTGACGGTGACGGAAGAGCAGGAGATCACGGAAATCCTCTTTCAAGACGTGGAGGTTATAGCCGTCAGCTTGTTGTCGCCCGCCACCACAACTGGCCCCCTGCCAGGGGAGGAAGAGGAAGGATTTGGAATGGTGCCCGCCCCCGCTCCCGCCCGCTTTTTGCCCACAGGAGAGATGTTGGCCGAGGCTACCGTGACCCTGGCTCTCCCTCTGGAGGATGCGGCCAAACTGACTTACATGGCCAACTTCGGTAAGGAGGTGCGTTTGGTCATCCGCCGCCTGGATGAGAAAGAGGCTCCAGAGGTAGGGCCTATCAATATCGATACCGTCTCTCATTAAGCGAAGGTCTGGGAGGTGTAAACATGATCGACCGTAGCAGAATTGGCCTGGATACTATTAAAGTGTTGATCTCTTCTGACAACCCCGAACAGGCGGAACAACTCAAAATTCTTCTGGGACAGGCTTATTTGCCGGTGGAGGTGATCAGCACGGTGGGAAGCAAGCAATGCTTGCAGATGGTGCGCGACTTCACCCCCGACGTCGTTCTCTTCGTCGATGAGGGAGCTAAAGTCCCGGCCACGGAAATCAGCCGCGAGATCTATCAGACCTACCCCGGCACGGCCACCATCATTATCGTCAGCCCGGCCAAGCAGGAAGATACCTATTATATGCGGCAGGCGCTCTTATCGGGGGCCAAGGACGTTTTGCCTGCTCCTCCTATGCTCGACACTCTGGTGACCAGCATCCAAAAGGCTCACCAACTGGAGAGTGGACGGCGGGTGGCCCGCGTGGGCCGAGGCTACCGCCGGGAAGAAGCCCGTTTTGGGGGACGGCTGATCCTGGTCTATAGCCCCAAGGGGGGGACCGGACGCAGCCTCCTGGCCGCTAATCTGGGCGTCCTGCTGGCCAAGATGAACCCTGAAGCCAGGACCATTCTCTTCGACCTCGATCTCCAATTTGGCGACCAGAGAGTGCTCCTGGACCTCCACTCCACCCGTTCCATCCTGGACCTCATGCCGGTTATCGACGAGCTAACCCGCGATGCCATCGAGAGTGCTTTGACCCTGCACTCTTCGGGACTGCGCGTTTTACTGGCTCCGCCGGAAGTGCAGCAGGCGGACCTGATCGATGCCGAGAGCGTGCGCAAAGTCCTGGTGGTGCTGCGGGCTTATTACGACACGATACTCATCGACGTGCCCTCTATCCTGACCGATATCAATCTAACCGCCTTCGAGTTTGCCGATTTGATCTTGCAGATCTGCACCCCGGACATCCTGAGTATTCGACGCACCCGGGCCTCGTTGGAATTGTACGAAGGGTTGGGTATCCCCAGGGATGTGGTCCACATCGTCCTGAACCGCACCAGAAAGAAGGGGGAGATCAAATCCGAAGAGGTCAGGGACCTGTTCGAGCACCAGGTGGTGGCCGATATCCCGGACGACTATTTCTTCCTGGAACCTTACGTCAATATCGGGGTGCCTCTGGCCGACGTGGGGGTCTCCTCGCCCATTATCGAGAGCCTGGAAGAGTTAGCTGTCCGATTGGCTTCCACTCCTCAACCTGCATAACATCGCTCCTTTAGCTGGAAGGGTGAGCGTTACCGTGGAGCTTCGCTGCCTCGGGTTTGATCTCTAAGGACGCTCACCTTTTCTTGACCTGTTTATGAGGAAGAGTAATATGATTGGTGAAACTATCAAGGGCATTTATAAAATCTACGATGAAGTCGGTGCGGGCTCGGCCGCGGAGGTCTACATGGCCCGCAACACGCGCACTAACCAGATAGTAGCCATCAAGATCATCCGCGCCGAGTTAACGGTCGATGGGAAATGGCTGGATCGCTTCCGACGCGAGGCGAAGATTTTGAGCGAGTTTGATTCGCCCAATGCCCTCAAACTTTACGATTACGGCACAGAGGGAGACCTCAACTACATCGTCACGGAGTTCGTGCAGGGTATGACCCTGGCCGAGCTAATCCAGCGACGCGCCCCCCTGGAAGTGGAGAAGGCCCTGGATATCGCTAAGCAGGTGGCTTCCTGCCTGCAACAAGCCTGTCAGAAAGACATTGTTCATCGCGACATCAAACCCTCCAACATCATGGTTACTACTGAGGGAGTGGCCAAGGTCATGGATTTTGGGGTGGCTCGCAGTCTCATCAGCCCGGGAGTGACTCAAACGGGGGTGATCGGCACCCCTTATTACATCTCGCCCGAACAGGCCGAGGGCGGCGAGGTGGACTCCCGCTCCGATATCTACTCTCTGGGGGCCACTCTTTTTGAGATGCTGACCGGCGAAGTGCTCTACACGGCCGATTCCGCGGTCAAGGTGATCCTCAAGCACCTTCAGGAGCCTATCCCCTCGGTGCGGGCCTACCGTGAGGACGTGCCCCCCGAAGTGGAGGCCATCGTCACCAAATGCCTGGCCAAAAAACCCGAGGGCCGCTTCAGAACTCCGATGGAGCTGATCGCGGCCATCAATAATGCCCTTAGAAGGATGAGGGGAGAAGCGGTCCCTGCGCCCGCCTTTGGGCCGGCCGTGCCTCAGGCCCCAAGAGCCGAAGCCGCGGCGGGCACCACCTGCCCCAAGTGTGGGACCCGGCTACGGCCAGGGGCAGCTTTCTGTTCCCGGTGCGGCCATCGTCTGGAGGTTGCGCCACCGCCCCCGCCTGTTGCGCCTCCCCCCCCGGCCCCTGCTCCCGTTGGGCCGGGGCCCTACGCTCCTCCTCCCCCCCCTCCTCCAGTGAGCTATGTCCCTTCTCCCACCCCGGCCTCGCCCGGACTTATCGACAAACTCGCTGAGCCGCAGACGCGCAAATGGATTGTGATCGGGGGCGCGGCGGTTATCCTTTTCATTTGCGTGTTGATCACCATTGTGAGCGTGATTAGCTCGGTAACGGAGGGCACCCCCACCCCATTGCCGCCCCCAACCTCCGTAGCTGAGCAGGTAAGCCCGACCCCTTTGCCGCCCACCAGCATACCGGCGCTACCTGCCGATACCCCGATGCCGATAGCTACCGATACGCTGGCCCCGGCTGTTTCTGTCCCGACGCCCACGCCGGGATCAAATAATAGGCAAAGACTGGACGAGGCCTGGGCACGGGGCGATTGGCCCGAGGCCATCAGACTCTTGGAGGAAAACCGGGGTTTAGACCTGCCTCTTACAGAGGTGATGGCCAAACTTTACGAAGCTCACGTCAAATACGGCCAGGCCCTCATGGGGCAGGGGAGGTTGGGAGAGGCAGAGGAGCAGTTCAACAAGGCTCTGGAAGTCAATCCTGATGGGGAGGAAGCCAAAGCCGGGTTGCAGCAGATAACAGGGCTGACGGCCTCTCCCACCCCGCTGGAATTTACGCTGACCCCCACGCCAGGAGTCGATTTCAAGGTCATATACCAGGCTTTGGTGCCCGTTGACCGTAACAAGTGCGAAGAGCGCGTTATCCACGTGTGGGTGGTCGATAAAGAGGGCAACTATCTGGATAATATCCGCATCGAGGTTGACTGGGAAGGCAACTCTGGGCCCCCAACGGAGCTTAATTCCGGGTTTCTTGGTTCAGGCTATCATAAAATGATAGCCGGGGCCGGCGTTTACTGGGCCAAAGTAACCAGGGACGTGCCCCCCTTCGGCGAGCGCGTTTATACCAGCGAGGAAACAGCGCGCCTCAGCACCAATAATCCCACCAGGGAGCATTTGGAGGCCGGAGGCTATTGCCAGCCCGGCGGCGGCTGTGTGGAGTGTCAAAACGATAACTACTCGTACGAGATCGTTTTTGAAAGACAATGGTAGAAAACCTGACCCAACGGGAGAGTGGAAAGGGGGAGAATGAGGATACTGATCACTGGCGGAGCCGGTTTCATCGGTACAGTTCTAGCCAACCGCCTGGTTGACGAGGGACATCACGTCCGTGTCCTGGATGATCTGAGCGCCGCTGGCCCGGCTCGGCTCGATCCAAGAGTTCTCTTCACCCGTGGCGACGTGAGGGATGTGCCCAAACTATGGACCTTGTTCCAGGACGTGAGCTGCGTGTATCATCTGGCGGCCCGGGTTTCTGTGCCGGAATCTATCCTCTACCCCCGGGATTACAACGATGTGAACGTGGGGGGCACGGTCAGCCTGCTGGAAGCGGTGCGGGACGTGGGGGTGAAGCGGGTGGTGTTGGCTTCCTCGGGGGCGGTCTACG
>CAZYHC010000027.1:125-62839 GCA_964646625.1 uncultured Anaerolineales bacterium | reverse complement strand
GCCCCAACGATCCGGGCAAGACCGCGCCAGGCGTGTGCGGCTGCGGCGTAGCGGATACCGACGCGGACGGCGACGGCACGCCCGACTGCAACGACCAATGCCCCAACGATCCGGGCAAGACCGCGCCAGGCGTGTGCGGCTGCGGCGTAGCGGATACCGACGCGGACGGCGACGGCACGCCCGACTGCAACGACCAATGCCCCAACGATCCGGGCAAGACCGCGCCAGGCGTGTGCGGCTGCGGCGTAGCGGATACCGACGCGGACGGCGACGGCACGCCCGACTGCAACGACCAATGCCCCAACGATCCGGGCAAGACCGCGCCAGGCGTGTGCGGCTGCGGCGTAGCGGACGCCGACACGGACGGCGACGGCAGGCCCGACTGCAACGACAATTGCCCCAACCTGGCAAACCCCGACCAGGTTGACGCCAATGGCGATGGCATAGGGGATGCCTGTGAAGCTACTCCGTCGGATACAGGTGAAAGTTATAAAATAAAGAAGAGGGGCTTACGCTCCCTCCGGGGATAGAAGTACATCGGGGATAAATGGTTTTTACCTCAAATTACCTCTCCTGAAGGCTTCCTGGCTACAAACTGGCCGGCCCCGACCTGCCCCACGAATTGGCCCTCGCGGACGACGACCTGCCCCCGACAGAGAACCACCGTCGGATAGCCGCGCACCTTCCAGCCTTCGTAGGGGCAATAGTCCACGTTTTGATGCAAATTCTCGTAGGACAAAATAACTTCCTTATCCGGGTCGAAGATGACCAGATCGGCGTCGCTCCCCACCGCAATAGTGCCCTTACGGGGATAGAGGCCAAAGAGACGGGCCGGCGTGGTGGCACAAACCTCGACGAAACGCTGGAGCGAAAGCCGCCCCTTACCCACCCCTTCGCTATACATCAGGGGGATTCGGGTCTCGATGCCCGGCGCGCCGTTGGGAATCTGGGTGAAGTCATCTCGTCCCCGCTGCTTCTGCTCGGCAAAGGTCCAGGGACAATGGTCGGTGGAGACGGCATCCAGGGAGCCGTAGGCCAGGGCGCGCCACAGAGGTTCCCAGTGAGATTTATCACGTAGGGGCGGAGAGAGAACGTATTTGGCCCCTTCGAAATCTGGCCGTTGGTAATCGTCTTCGGAGAGAAGGAGGTGCTGGGTG
This sequence comes from uncultured Anaerolineales bacterium, assembly GCA_964646625.1. GTDB lineage: Bacteria > Chloroflexota > Anaerolineae > CAZYHC01 > CAZYHC01 > DAOULT01. The sequence continues at coordinate 61,682 of CAZYHC010000027.1, read as the reverse complement.
CAGACCTCGGCGTATACCTGCTGGCCCCGACCCCGGGCCTGCCTGACCACCATCAGGGTCTCGCGGCAGGTCAGGTGGGCGATGTAGAGGGGCGAAGCGGTCACCTGGGCCAGAGCGATGGCCCGGTTGGCAGCCTCGGCCTCGACCAGGGGCGGACGGCTGTGGGGATGGTAACGGGGTTCGGTTTTGCCCTCGGCCAGAAGCCTGCCCTTCAGGTATTCGATGATATGGTGATTCTCGGTGTGTACCATGGGCAAGATGCCGCTCTCCCTGGTGGCAGCCATAAGCCTGAGCATTTCGCCGTCGTCCACCATCAGGGCCGGATAGGTGGTGTACAATTTGAGGCTGGTGTAGCCCTCTTCTGCCAGCCCCGGAAGCTCGGCCAGGGTTTCGGGACGGGCGTTGGTGGCCGTCAGGTGCAGGCCGTAATCGACGGCTACCCGGCCATCGGCCTCGGCCCGGCGGTCATCCACAGCCTGGCGCAGACTTTGTCCTGGTTTGGGATCGATGAAATCGATGAGCGTGGTGGTGCCCCCACAGGCGGCGGCGATCGTGCCGGTGGTGAAGTCGTCGGTGGAGGTGATATCGCCGATGGGCATTTGCAGGTGCACGTGAGCGTCGATAAAGCCGGGGAAAACGTATTTCCCGCCGGCTTCGATGGTTTCCTCTCCGCTCAAATTCTCGCCGATGAGGGCTACTTTGCCCCTTTTTATCCCGAGGTCGGCCTTATAGATATCGGCCGCGGTAACGACCGTGCCGTTCTTGACGACCAGGTCCATTGTAACTACCCCTTGACCGCTCCAAGAGTCAGGCCCCTGACGATGAAGGGCTGGACGAGAAGGGCCAAAGCTGCGGGCGGCAGAGCGGCAATGAGCGACCGAGTGGCCGCAAACCAGAAGAAAACCCCCCTGGATTGCTGAGAACCGGCTATGAAAACTGGCAGGGTCACGGCGTTTTTCTGGGAAAGCATCAAGGCGAAAAGCAACTCGTTCCAGGCGAACGACATACAGATGATAAACGTCGCCACCAGCGCAGGGGCAGACAGGGGCAAAGCCACGCGGAAAAAGGCGCTGAAATAGGTACAGCCGTCCACCAGGGCGGCTTCTTCTATTTCGTCGGGGATCTCCTTGAACATTTGCCGCATGATGACCACCGCAAAGGGCAGGTTAAAGGTAGTATAAACCAGAATGAGGGCCAGGCTGGTGTCCAGGAGACGGAGGGCTTGCATGATGAGAAAGAAAGGAATAACGACCACCACGGGGGGAAGAATCCGTTGGGAAAGAAACCACATGGTTAAGTCCCTGTTTTTGATCCTCTGAAACTCGAAGCGAGCCAGAGCGTACCCGGCCATCGTGCCCAGGAACATAGCCAGCAGGGAGCTGGAGGTAGACACCACCACGCTGTTCAAAGTAGCCCGGCGGATTTCCGGCAGTTGAAGGTCCTCGATCCAGTTCTGGAGCGTAGGCTTGAACTGGAGGAAGGGAATGGAAAGGTAGGTCACGCTGAAAGTTTCTATACGTGGCTTTACCGAAACGACCACTGCCCAGTAGACAGGGAAAATAGCCCAGACTGCGATCAGTATCAAGGCCATTACCATCAAAGCCCTTTGGATAAAGCTACGTTTGCGAAATCCGGCAGCCATATTTGCATCCTTTCTTTTATTCGTAGATTTCTCTTATCTGCCTGAAGAAGAAAGTGATTACCACCGTCATGGCTATCAACAGCAGGTAGGCCAGGCTGGAGGCATAACCCAGATCGAAGAATTTCATGGCCGTTCGGTAGACGAACAAAGAGTAAACCTCTGTGGCGGTGCCCGGCCCGCCGGCGGTCAGGCTGTAAGCGATATCGAAGATTTTGACCGCTTCGATGAGCCGCAAGAGCAGGACGATGATAATCACCGGTTGTAACATGGGCAGAGTGATCCACCTAAAAATCCGCCAGCCGGAAGAAGTGTCCAGCAGCGCAGACTCGTAAACCTCTTCGGGAAGCCCCTGAAGCCCGGCCAGAAGGACGAGAAAGACGAAAGGGGTCCACTGCCAGATTTCCACCAATAGGATGGCAACCATCGCCCAGGTGGGGTTGGAAATCCAGGGGATTTTGGTGCCTAGCAGACCCAGTATACTGTTGATCGGCCCGCCTTCCTCGTAGAAGATGGTAAGCCCCAACAATCCGATAGCCACCGGCGTGAAGAAAAGAGGCACGGTAAGCAGGGTGCGGAAAAAGCGCCGCCCGCGTATCTCCTGGTTAAACAAGAGGGCCAGGGCCATTCCCAGAATCAGCTCGGCGGGGATGGCTACGGCGATGAAGGTTAGCGTGACCTTGGCGGCCTGGGCTACTTTATAGTCGCCGAAAGCCCTGACGAAGTTCTGGAAGCCGATGAACTTCTGAGGCTTGCCGAACACGTAGCGGAAAAAGCTCAGTCGAAGGGAGTAAAACAGAGGAAAAACGGTAAAAACGAGCGTCCAGATAGCCGCCGGGAGCAGGAAAAGAAACCTGGCATTCTTCCCACCGAGTCCCAATCTCATGATAGCAGTCCTCTCATCATAAAAATTAAAAAAACGGGGAAGCAGCCTGGGCTACTTCCCCAAAGTGCCGCGCACTTTGGAAGTGCACGGCACTTTGCGTTTTTACTTACTCTGCTTGGTAGCCCATCGCCTGGCGGTAGATTTCAAGCTGTTCGTCCTTGCCCTGCCGCTCGGTGATGTTCCTGTAATCTTCGGCCACCCTGTCCAGCGCCTCCTGAGCGGTGAGATTGCCCGTCATGGCATCGGAAAGGGCCTGATCCAGCGTTGTCCAGTACTCGATAGAAGCGGGGATACGCAGGAAGGGCAGGGAGGTTTCGGCGTAGAAGTTATCGTAGTAGGCCTTGTTGTACTCCAGGATGTCATTCTCGTTCCAACCGGCCTCCAGGAACCCTTCCAGGGTGTTGCTGCCGTAAGGCTCGATGAACTGGCAATCACGCCCCAGATCCACACCCTCCCAGCCGTGATAGGCCAGGAAGCGGGCATTTTCTATGGTGGCGTGGTAGGACAGGAGGTGGTAAGCCAGGTCGGGGTTCTCGGAGAGCTTGGAGATGACCCCGTGCCAGGAGCCGCCGGTCGTGTTGCCCACCACGTTAGGCTCGTCCAGCTTCACGAAGTCTCCCACGGAGCGGTCGTAGACCTCGTAAACCCCCGGCAGGATGGAGCAGCCCAGTTTGCCCTGGATCTGCGAGCGCTCCGGATCCTGGGCCAATGCGCCGACGTCTCCCCAACTGAAGGTGGCGATGGCCTTGCCGCGCAGGAAGTAGTCCCAGGCTTCGCCCAGGGTCCAGCCGTACTGGGCTTCGGGGCCGGTCTTGGCCAGTTTTTGCAGGAATTCCAAAGCCCTGACGTGGCCGGGACTGTTGATGAGTGGCTCCATGGTTTCGAAGTCAAACCAGTAGGTGTTGTGGACGTTGTCCACCTTTTCTCCCGGCAAAACGACAAAAGGCGCCGACAGGGACGCGAAGTGGAACATACCCTGCCCGCCAACCTTCAGGTGCAGCGAGATACCGGCGTCAGGCTCACCGTCGTCGTTCCAGTCTTTGCCGTTGAAGAAGTTGCAGATGTCGTAAAGCTGATCCCATGTCTCAGGCGGGACGGGAAGGTCGTAGCCAACCTCTTCTTTGAAAGCCTCCTGCCACGTGGGATCGGTCAGGATATCTTTCCTGTAGTAGAGCACCTGCCCGTCAGAGTCGTTGGGAACGCCGTAGCGCACCTCTCCCCAGGTGTAAAGCTCTTCGATCGAGGGGGCCTGATCGTCGGGCCACTCCGGAAAGCGAGGGTCGTCGTAGTATTGGTCCACAGGGACGAGCCACTCCCCAGAAACCAGGTCGCCGTACTCCCAGGCAGTAACCACGAAGATGTCATAGTTCCCTGCCCCGGTGAGCAGGTCGGTGAACATCTTTTCGTGAAGCTCACCGAAGGGGAACTCGGCCACTTCCAGCTTGGCCCCGGTCATCTCCTCCCACGCGTCGCGGAAGTAGTAAAAAGGCCCAGATATGCCGGCCATGCCCTCAGCAATAACGAGCACGGTAACGGTTTTGCCCTCCCACTCCGGCTCCTGCGCCTGAACGATGCCAGCGGGCGCGACTGACGTCACCACCAGCAGACAGATTATTAACCAGCCTAACTTTCTCATTTTACTCCTCCCTTAAAGTTTTCGCATCTTTGCTTGTGAAAGCCACTAGCTTATGATTTGCAAAAGATCGGCATTTTTCAATAGCCATCCCCCCTTTCCACACATTAGGGGCTTTTACCTCACCAGATCTGATGTAAGCCATATGTCGTAAGAATGTCTAAGATAGGGGTGGCGAAGGTTGCTTCGGTGCCGGGTGGTTTATAGAGGAACAAAACAGCAAGGCAAATTTTTGCCAATTGAAGTCTCGAATCTAATTCTTATTTTATCACAAGATTATATTTCTGTCAACCAAATTGGAACTATTTTCGGTCGCTTGACAGGAAACTCGTTTTACGTATAATTAGCCCGAAACATCTGTGAAGATCGCCAGACTCATAACTTATCCAAAATTGAAAGGAGTAATCTGATGTCTGATCAAACCACCCTGCCCGAGGAAGAGAGGGAAGAGGGCGAAGCCCGGGTCGAGGAGGAATCAGCGCCCGAGGCCGTAGAAGCCGAGGATTGGGACGTTATTGGCGAAAAGATCGAGGCCAAGATCAGAGCTGATATGGCCTCCTGGATGGAGGCCGAACCTGATGCCTCCTGGGATGAGATCGGCGCCCGCATCGAAAGCCGGGTGAAAGTGGGGCTGGGCAAATGGGCCGGGGCTGAACCAGAAGACGACTGGGACACCATCGGCGAGAAGATGGAGGCCCGGCTCAGGGCCAATATGGCGTCCTGGGTGGAGGCCGAGCCTGATGCCTCCTGGGATGAGATCGGCGCCCGCATCGAAGGGCGGGTGAAAGCCGGGCTGGGCGAATGGGCCGGGGCCGAACCCGAAGACGACTGGAGTGCCGTCGGCGAGAAGATGGAGGCCAGGATCAAGGCCACCCTGCAAGAGTGGCTGGAGAAGGACGAGGAAACGCAGGAGAAGAGAAAGAAAAAGAGGGCGAAGAAAGAGGCAAAGAAGCAAGAGAAGGAGGAGAAGAAAAAGAGGAAGAAAAAATAAGTTGCCACTAATCACACGTGACATTGGCCGCAGAGGTTTAGAGCCTCTTCAACAGCCGGACGAGGCCCAGCCTTTTGCGATCGATGTTTTTGGCCCCCGTCTGACGCAGGCCCTCCTCGTCCAGGACGAAGTAGCGACAGCCCTCCACGGGCACGTAGGAATCCCTGATGGGGGCCTGGACGCGCAGGCTTTCGTAGCCCATCTCCATGAGCCTGCGGCTCATGTGGGGAGGACACACCTCGGTCACGGGGCACCACTGGTGGAGGCGAGAACATTTGCCCTGGGTGCGATCCACCTCCACCTGAAAGTGCACTCCGGAGCCGGGCACGAAATGACCACAGTGGCGGCAGCAGTCCAGCCGAAAACCACACCGGGCACAAACTACCTCTTGGCCCTGCACCGCCAGCGCACCGCCCGCAGAGAGGGTTAAGACCCCTTCCATCTCGCAGTGGCACAGGGGACAACTCAGGTTGCTCACACTTTTCAGGCCCATCTCCTGGGCCGCTTGAGCCAGAAGTTTTTGCGCTTCTTCCACAGCCAGGGTTTCCAGGCGCCGTCCCCACCAGTAACGGTCAGGAACTACCAGGCCCACCAGGGCCCAACGTAGCCTCTCAGACCAGGACAGCTTCCGGGCGCGAGCGTCGGGATAAATACGCACAGCCCGAATTATAAAGGGCGCGGCCACCAGAATAGGGATGACGAGCCATAGCCAGTCGATCATTATCTGCCGCCCATTTCTACCGCCAGAACTCTTCACGCAAGGCCGGATACAGCCGCCGGTAGCGCCCAAAAATCTCGTCGTAACGGGCCACGCTGGCCGGGTCGGGTCTGACCACCACCTCTCGCCAGCGCACGGTCTGGGCGCAGGCCCGCTCCGCGTCGTCGTACACTCCCACCCCCACGCCAGCCAGCAGGGCCGCTCCGAAGGCCGCCGCTTCCCTGGTTTCCGTCTGGTAGATCTCGCGGTTGAAAATGTCGGCCTGGAGTTGGAGCCATAGGGGATGGCGCGTACCGCCTCCCGAAGCCACGATCCGATCCACAGAAGCCCCTAGCCCCAGCATCAACTCCAGTCCTTCACGCATACCCAGCACGACGCCCTCCATTATAGCGCGAGTGAGGTGAGCGCCTCCGTGTCGCAGCGTCAGACCCAGAAAAACGCCCCTGGCCCTGGGGTCCATGTGCGGCGTCCGTTCTCCCAGCAGATAGGGCAGGAAAAGCAGCCCTTCCGCCCCCGACGAAACTTTAGCGGCCGCATCCGCCAGCGCGTCGTAAGATAGTTTGCAAGAAAAATCTCCCAGCACCTTATCCCGCAGCCACTTGAGGGACAGGCCGGCCGACAGGTGGGCAGCCATCAGGAACCAGCGATCCGGCAAAGCGTGGCAGAAGGTATGTGTCCGTAATTCAGGGTCGTAGAGCGGCGAATCCAGGGTGACAAATAACTGTCCGCCCGTGCCGATGGTGCAGGACAAAAGCCCCGGCCGGATTATGCCGTTGCCCACCGCCTGCGCAGGTTGATCGCCACCGCCGTACACCACGGGAATCCCCTCCGGCAGGCCCGTAGCCTCCGCCACCTCCCCCCTCAGCACGCCGGCCACCTCGGCCGATTCGTGAACCTCGGGCAGCAGCGAAGGCTCGATGTCCAGGGCGTGCAGCAGTTCGGCGCTCCAGGCCCTTCTGGCCGTGTCCATCAACAGGGTGGACGAGGCGTCCGTGACTTCGCTGCCCACCTTCCCGGTGAAGCGATAGCGCAGGTAGTCCTTGGGCAGAACCACCTGCGCCGTGCGCCGATAGGTCTCGGCCTCGTTTTCGCGCAGCCACAGGAGAGTAGCCAGCATGAAGCCCGTAGCCAGGGGGTTGGCCGTCCAGGCCCCCAGCTTTTCCTTGCCGAAGCGGCGGTAGACCTCGGCCACCTGGTCCTTGCTGCGCTGGTCGGGCCAGATGATGGCCGGACGCCACAACTGCCCCTCCTCGTCCAGGCAGACCGTGCCGTGCATCTGGCCTGAGAAACCGATGCCCACCACCTGCCGGGGCGGGATGGCGGCCTGGGCCAGGGCTTCGCGCATGGTGGAGGTGGCCGCCTCCAGCCACGTTTCGGGGTCCTGCTCGGCCCAGCCAGGACGCGGCGTCTGGATGGAATATTCCCGCAGCGGGCAGGCCAACAGCCCGCCCGCCTCGTCCACGATGACCGTTTTCAGGCCGGAAGTGCCCAGGTCAATGCCCATCAGGTAACGCATGTGATTGTCCTTCGTTCGTTGTCAGGTGAATCGCTGGAATCCTAGATACCGAGAAGGCCGAAGACTTCTTCCCGTTGCTCTTCATTTTCCAGAAAATCCTCCATGGTAAACCAATGGTTGACGGCCTCGCGATTGATGGTCAAATCGTGTCTGGCCTGGTCGGTCATAGAGACTCCCTGGAGGATGAGGATGGTGACAGATTCAGGATTCTCCTCTCTGGCTCTGCGGAGACTTTTAATAGCCGCTCCAACTCGCTCTAAAGTGCCGGCCGCGTCTATACCCCCTTTAATCTCGACCGCAGCCAGGATTTTGTCGTCCTGGTAAATTGCCACGTCAGGTTCGCTGGCGAATATCACAACTGTCCCATCTACCAACTGCATTCTTAGCCCGTCTGCGCTCTCACCTGACACCAGTTCCTTCTCCCGAAGCCTTCGCTGCATAATTCCTTTAACGATGACTTCCACTCTGTTTCCCTTTGTGTTCTGCCAGGACCCTTGGGCTTGCGAGCCTGCCGCCATCCCTCGCCATAAATCGAATTCACGGGGGTTTATCTTTTCGTCCAGTTCAACCAGACGGCTAATGATCTGGTTCAAATGTCTGGCGATTGCCAGGGCTGTCTGTTCATCAGGGTTGGCCCTCCCCTTTTCGTAGCGAATAACCGAGAGTCTCACCCGATTCATCGACTTCTGGGAAACCATTGATAGCATCCGATAGTAACCGACCGAACCGGATATGCTCATCAAAACTTCTGGATGCGCAAAAACAATGACCGGTTTGATGCCTCTGTGAACAGCCTTATCCCATGCCCGTTTTGATATTCCCAGCCAGTCTAAATCCCACTCCAAAGTTTCGCCTTTGATGGCCTCAATCTGCTCTGCTATCTCCAACAAACCCCACTCGTGGAGTTTTTGATGAAAGAACTCGCTTTTTGTGAGTTGATCGAGGGACCAGGCTTTGTAGCCTTCGGACGCATTCATAGCTACGTCCCCTTATGCCATATCACGATACTTTCTCGCACCGGAACTCTTCCATACTTTTTCATCTGTTGAGAGCTATTACCTTTGTAACGGGCTGTAATAATCTCCTCAACGTGAAATCCGGCCTCCTCCGCCATTTCCGAGAGCACCAGGTCAACAGGCAATAACTCCCCTTCAAACCGGACGTTGTCAACAACCATAGCCACCTTTGCTCCAGGGGCTAAAACTCGCGCCCATTCTTGGATTACCTTCTGCATGTCCACAAAATAGGCCGTTAACATATCTGGAATGCGCGGGTTATTAAGGGCCTTGACTTTCTCCCTGAGAATATCAACGACCTCCTTGACAGCCCCGTGGGGAGGGTGCTCATGAGTCGCTACTTTAGACTCGATGTGCGAGCGGAGAATGCCAAAGCGCAGGGCCTTCAATTCGGAGAAGTTTCGGACAAAGTGGAAACAAAGCTCCAGGGAATAGCTGCGTGTGTAATCGTAGCGATTGGCATAAGGTGGAGAGGTGATAATTGCTGTTGGTGGGCGTTCGAAGGGAACGTGGCCGAGATCCCGGGCATCCCCAAGATGAATGACGGGCAACTTCGCCGCCCTGTCCCACCCAAACTCCCTCATTAGCTCGATGTCCCTCTCGGCCTCTTGGACTTTGCTTTGCATCATCTCCTCGGGATCTGCCACCCTCTTCTTCCGCCGCAGACGCAGGAATTGACCATCCTTAGACGTGTAGCTGCATGGCTCTAAAATGGAAAAGAATAACAGGAGAAAAACGTCCCGCCTGGGAGGGTTCAGGTCATCTATGGCAGCCTTCCATTGCCGCAACTCAAGCAGGGTCTCGGGTGGGAAGGCTTTTTTCATGATAGACACATCCAGCGCAACGGGAGCGGGGCTTGCCTGTTTGACCCTCGTCTTTAACTTCTCAAAAGTGTCTCTGATTGCGCCAGGTTCTATAGTGAAGAAAACAGGCATGGTTCGGGCAATAAAGACGGCGATAGGAAGTTTGTCTATGCCGATGGATGAAATGCCTTTCTGAGAGGCGACAAAGGGTGTCGTTCCCATCCCACAGAAGGGATCAAAAATGTAATCCTTCTGGCTTAAACTTAGACGCGAAATAAATTCTTCGACGAAGCGAAAGGCAAAAGCTTCTTTATAACGGTAAAGCCGCAGGATAGGTATATCCCTGTTACCAATATAGGAAACCAGACGGGCTAAGCGGAGTTCTTCACGCAACAGGGGGGCAAACTTATCTTCAAGGCCCTGACGCTCTGTACCACCAATCGCCCCGGTAGGTACGTCCGTTTGAACCTCGTCCAAAAAACTCAACTGTTCCGCCATCTCAGACTCCTAAAAAAGAACGCTGGCGTCGATAAAGGCGCGAATCATGTTTCGTCTCCGCTTTTTCGATAACCACCAGGAAACGATACATAGTTATTCTCCTTTTAACCACAAAGGACACCAAGAGCACCAAGCATAAAATCTTGGTGTCCTTTGTGCTCTTGGTGGTTATGTTTAGCCTTTCAACGTCCCGGCCATCAGTCCTCTGACGTAATATCTACCCAGCAAGATGAATATCAACAGCGGGGGCAGGGAGGTGAGCAGCGATCCGGCCATCTGGATGTGCCACAGGGCGGCGTAGTTGCCTTTCATGCCGGCCAGCACCGGGGTAGCCATCTGGACGAAGGGGCCCTGGGTCAGGGTCAGGGCGATCAGGAACTCGTTCCAGATCATGGTGAAGGTGAGGAGGGTGGCGGACACCAGCCCCAACAGAGACACGGGGATCAGGATCCTGAAATAGAAGTTTATGGGGCCGCAGCCGTCCAGGGCGGCGGCCTCCTGCAACTCCACGGGGATGGCTTGAAAGAAGGTGGCGGTGATCAACGCCGCCATCGGGGTATTCAGAATGACGTAGGCCACCACCAATCCGGCGTGGGTGTTTACCAGGTGCAGCCTGGCCATGAACTGGGTGAAGGGCACCAGCATGATCTGGTAGGGTAGAAAGGTGGCGATAGCGGTCAGGAAGAATATGGCTTGAGAATATTTAAACCTGAACATGGACAAAAAGTAGCCGCTCCAGGAGCCCAGGAGAATGGACAGCAGTGTGGCTATGGTGGCCACCAAAAAGCTATTCTTCAAGCCGGTCTTAAGGACGTTAAAGGCCTGTAGGTAGTTCTCGAGGTGCGGGGACCTGGGGGGGGTCAGGAATTCCCTCTGGGCCACCTCACGGTGGTCTTTAAAAGAGGTATTTATCATGGCATACATGGGCAAGATACAGGCCAGGGATAGGAGGGTAAAAGCGACGTAAAGTGAGATCTTTCCAGTTCTTGTCATTCCAGCCACCTCTGCATAACCCATCGTGAATAGGGAATAATGATGGCGATAGATAGCAACAAAACGACGACGCTGATAGCTGCCCCGATGCCCACCAATTGCTGTCTGAAGGTAGCTACAAACATGTAGTAGGACAGCACTTCCGTTTCGTAGCCTGGCCCGCCCATAGTCATCACCCACACCAGGTCAAACACCTTCAGAGAGAAAAGGGTCAGCATGGCGATGGCGATCATGGAGGCGTGCATCACGTTGGGGACGATGATGTAGTAGAACACTCCCAGGATGGAGGCCCCATCGACCTTGGCCGCCTCTATTATCTCCACCGGGATATCGCGGATGGCAGCGATGTAGACGGTCATGGCAAAGCCCGTGTATTGCCAGATGGCCGCCGCCACCATGCAATACACGGCGATTTTGGGGTCGGCGATCCAGGGCCCGGCCAGAGCCTTCAGTCCCAGGCCGCGCAGGATAGTGTTGATGACCCCATCGCCGGGGTCCCACATCCAGGCCCACAACGTGCCCGTGACCACGAAGGACAGGGCCAGGGGATGGAGAAAGATGGGGCGGAAAACAGCTTCCGCTTTGCCGATGAGCTCCAGCCCATAGGCCAGGATCAACCCCACCGCCGCGGCCGGTATGATGAAGGTGAACAGCCAGATCATGTTGTTGCGAAAATTGACCCAGAAACGATCCGAGAAGGGGTTGGCTCCGCCGACGCCAAGCAAAGTGCCATAGTTCTTCAGGCCCACGAACTTCCACACGGGGGCCATCCCCACCCAATCATTCATGGAGACGTAGACCGTCCAGCCCACCATGAAGTACATCAAGGCCACAATAGCGATCAGGGGGGTCAGAAACAGGACCACGTGTCCAAAGGTATACCTCATTTCGCCGGTCCTTTCGGTAACACATTGATAGAGGGGAGGGATCGCTCCCTCCCCTCTCCTGTGGCTTTACATAGGTGAAGAGTCTACTCTGTCGCCCAGTACCATTCACTGGCTTCAGCGACGTTATGCAACTCCAGAGACAGGGCCTCCTCGCCGATGAAGCGGTCAACGTCAGGGCTGTAGAGGAACCTGGTCAGCAGGTCCTGGTGGTCGCTGAGGAAGGGAGGCGGCGCCAACACCCCGTGGATGGAGCTGGGCACGATGCGCACGGTCTTGAAGGCCTCCGCCCCTTTGATCCGCACTGCCTCCGGGTAGATGTCGGAGGGCACGTCCTTGTGAACGGCCAGCGAACCCTTGATGATGTTGAACGACTGCTGAACGGCCGGGTCGCCCAGGTGGGCCAGCCACAGCTTGGCCATATCCGGGTTCTTGGCCTCGGTGGGCAGGGTGTAGGTGTCCACGATCAGGAGGAACGGCTCCTCAGGCTCCTGCGGGAAGGGAACGGCGTCCCAATCCACCCCGTACTCGTACCCTGCGGCGGCCAGGAAGCCCAGGGCGAAGTCGCCGATGACCATCATGCCGGCCTCACCATCGATCATAGGGGCAATGATCTCGCTCCAGGTCTTGGCCCCGTGGTAGGGGTAGAGGTAGGGCACCAGGGCGGCGAACTTCTCTACTGCCGTGCGGAAGTCAGCGTCGGTGGTCACGTCCACCTTGCCGGTGTAGAAGTTCTCGTACAGATCCGGCCCGCCCACGCCCAGCAGGACGACGTCGAAGAGGAAGACCGAAGGCCACTTCTCCCGCGTCCCGATGGAGATGGGGGCCACCTCGGGCTTGGCCTCCACGATGGCCTCGCACACGGCCAGCAGTTCATCCACACTCTTGGGCGGCTCCAGGCCCAGCTCGTCGAAGAGAGGCTTGTTGAAGAACAACCAGTTGGCGCGGTGAGCATTCATGGGCACGCCATAATAGTGACCATTAAACGTGCACATCTTGGAGATGACCGCCGGGTAAGCCTCCGTCAGACCCTCCTGCTCCCATATATCGTCCACTGGTTGGATGTAGCCCCCGTCCACGTACATCTTCAGTTCCGCGCCGCTGAGGGATTGGAAGGTGTCGGGGGGCATTCCGGCGGCCAGCAGCCCCATCAGCACCGTCTTCAGGGTGATGCCTCCTCCGCCCGCAATGGGGTTATCGACGATCTCTACGTCAGGGTACTTTTCGTTGAAGGTCCTGAACAGATCGTCAATGGCCTGTCTCTCGCCGCCTGCCGTCCACCAGTGGTAGATGGTCAATTGCCCTTCCTGGGCCACCACGCTGCCCAGGGTGAAGAGCACCAGCGTCACGGCGACTAACAACGCTAAAAACATCTTTGTCTTAGACATATCTTACCTCCTTTGTATTAATTAGCATCAGATTTTACAATATACCTTTTTTATGCTATCTATCACCTCCTAGCGCATAATATTTTTGTTCGTGGAGGACCATGTTGTCCGAGTCGCCAGCCTGTGGGGCGATTGCACAACAGTTGTCATCTGGTCCAACGGTGCCTGCTAATTTATAATATCACGGATTCCGCCGCTTGTCAAGAATTTTTCACTTTGTTGGCGAAAATGGTAGCACCCCATTAAATCGGGGCCATTGATTTCTGCCTCTTGGTTCTACTATATATAGTGGCATTGTCACGCAAAGCCCTACCTGTAGTATGTACGAAGCATTTTCAGGCCTTGGCCCCGATTAAGTGTGGAGCTACCGCGAAAATTTGTGTATGCCAATAAACGATTATTTCTCGAAGTGATCGCGCGGCTGTCTATTCCCGACGAAGACGCTCCATCAACCACTGTTGAATGAGCTTTTGATAGGGCACCCCCTTTTCGGTCGCCATCTTCTTGATCCTCTCCTCCAGTTCGGGGCTGACAGAGACAAACGCATCTGTAGGTTTAGGAATAGTGATTTCCACATCCGTCACATCCTCGAACTCGTCCCAGTATTCTCCCATATCGTGAGTTTCAACAAACTGGGCAAATTCCTCTTCAGTTTCGAATACAGGTAACTTGGGCATCTTTATTTCCCTATTTCCTTTTAGCGTAAAGCCGTCGCTCAACTTTAGCCATATCCCTGGCGGTGATCACTTTAGCCAGATTCCCAGAGCGGGGAGCGAAAACCACGGTCAAATAGCGCCCTGCTTCAGTACGCCCCAGAGCCAGGTAAGTTCCTGGCACCTTGTCGCTCCTACGAATGAGAACCTTATAATCCTCATTCCAGAAGACCTCATATACTTCCTCAACCGAAATATTGTGTTTGCTGGCTATTTTATCGGCAACCATCGCGCTGATGTCAAGGTCCTCAATGTGCACGACTCTCTCCCCTGCTCATGATTATAGCAGTTGTGCTCATAGATGTCAATATACTTTGGGCACGGTCTGAACGTCCACAGTACTGGGGGGCCTCTCAGTCGCTCGCACGGTTTTGACTGAGAGGTCATTTTGGATTATAATTCATGTAGTAGTTCAGATAGGTGGTCCCCCTCTTTCGTGTTGATGACTTTTCTCTACCGCAGAGCACGCAGAGTTCGCAGAGATTTATCAATTTTCTCAGCGTTCTCGGCGGTCTCTGCGGTAAAATGGCAAGTCGGGTTTGCCTCAACGCAATTGGGGGAGACTACCTTCAGATAAAAACTGGAGAAAATAACCCATGAACACTCCTAAAAAAGTTTTCATTTTGCACCATCGTCGCCGCCGTAAGAAAGGCGGCCTGGGGTGTGTCGCTCGGCTGCTGGTGGGGGCGGCGACGGTGATCTTCTTTGCCACCACTATGACCACCATGGCTGTCGCGGGCCTGGCGATAGGCGTGTACGCCTACTATGCCAAGGACCTGCCCGATCCGGAGGCTATCGAGACCGAGCAGGAAGAGTTTGAGACCACCAAGATCTACGACCGCACCGGCCAAATTCTGCTTTACGAGGTCTTCGATCCCAAACGTGGCGACCGCACCTACCTGCCCCTGAACGAGATCCCTCTTCACATCCGTCAGGCCACCGTGGCCATCGAGGACCGCAACTTTTACGAGAATCCGGGCATCAACGTGAGGGGGCTTTTACGCGCCATCTGGGCCAATTTCACCGGCGGACAGATTCAGGGCGGGAGCTCTATCACCCAGCAGCTTATCAAAAACGTGCTGATCCCCCCGGAGGAGCGATACCAGAAACTCTACTCCCGTAAGATCAAAGAAGCCATCCTGGCCCTGGAGATAACGCGCCGCTACCCCGGTCGAGAAGGCAAAGACCAGATCCTGGAGTGGTACCTGAACACCAACTTTTACGGTAACCTGGCCTACGGGGTGGAAGCAGCCTCCAAAGTCTACTTTGGCAAACACGTCCAGGAGCTAAACCTGGCCGAGTGCGCCATGCTGGCCGCGTTGCCCCAGTTTCCCGGCATGAACCCCATCACCGCCCCGGAGGAGGCCGCCAAAAGACAGCGCCTCGTCCTGGAGGCGATGGCGGCCGAGGGCTACATCACTGCCGAGGAAGCCGAAGCAGCCGGGAAGCAGAGATTGGTCATCAACCCTCTGGAAGAACGGTTCGACATCACCGCGCCCCACTTTGCCATGTACGTGCGTCAACTGCTGGAAGACGAATTTGGCCCTGACATGGTGCACCAGGGCGGACTCAAGGTCTACACCACCCTGGATTTGAATTTGCAGAAAATCGCTGAGGAAGCGGCGCGGAAACACATCAAGGAGCTACAGGAGAGCGAAAAAGAGGACTATAACGTCAGCAACGCCGCGGTGGTGGTCCTCAACCCCAAAACAGGCGAGATCCTGGCCATGGCCGGCAGCGTGGACTACTGGAATAAGAAGATCGACGGCAAGGTCAACGTGGCCCTGGCCGAACGGCAGCCGGGCTCCTCTTTCAAGCCTTTCAACTATGTAACCGCTTTCTCCCAGGGCTATACGGCGGCCACTATGGTCATGGATGTGCGCACCTGTCCCAACCCCTTCGAGCCTTCGTGGTGCCCCGAGAACTACGACCGCGAATACCACGGCCCCCAACGTTTGCGTCTGGCCCTGGCCCGTTCTTACAACATCCCGGCGGTCAAAGTCCTGGACATGGCCGGCGTGGGCAACGTGATCAAGACCGCCCACCGCATGGGCATCAATACCCTGAACCGTGACCTGGACTTTTACGGTCTGAGCCTGACCCTGGGCGGGGGCGAGGTGCGGCTGTTGGACATGACCTACGCGTACGGCGTCTTCGCCACCGGCGGAGTGATGAACGGCCAACCCGTGCCTCACAACAAACGGCGTCCCGGTTACCGCGAGTTGGACCCGGTTTCCATCTTGCGGATCGAGGACCGGGAGGGCAACGTGCTGAAGGAATATCTTCACCCCGAAGGCAAAAGGATCCTGAGTCCCCAACTGGCTTATCTGATGAACGACATCCTGTCCGATAACCAGTCCCGGCTCGCCGCCTTTGGCTACGACAACAAACTCCACATCAGCCGACCAGCGGCCTGCAAGACGGGCACCACCGAGAACTACCGCGACGCCTGGACCATCGGCTATACCCCGCAGTTGGTGGTCGGAGTCTGGGTGGGTAACAGCGACAACGAGCCTATGGAGCACGTGCCCGGCTCACGGGGAGCGGCACCTATCTGGAACGAGGTCATGGAAAGAGCGCTGGAAGGTGAGCCGGTAGAGCTTTTTGAGGAAGCGCCCGGCCTTCATAAAGTGGAGGTCTGTTCCGTGTCCGGGCTGTTGCCCACCGCGCATTGTCCCAACACGGTGTGGGAGGATTTCATCGAGGGCACGGAGCCCACCGCCTATTGCAATGTCCATCAAAGCTTCCGCATCAATCGCGAGACGGGCAAGCTGGCTACGGTCTATACCCCTCCTGAACTGGTGGAAGAAAGGGTCTATGAAATCTATCCCCCTGAGGCCGCCGATTGGGTGCGAGACGAAGAGATCCCTCAACCACCTACCGAATACGATGCTGTGCATGGGGCCGGCCCTGTCCTGGGAGACGTGGCTGTCATCTCTCCCAACCCTTACGCCTACATTCGGGGCACGATCCCTATCAGCGGCAACGCCAAAGCGCCTGATTTTCAGCTTTACCGCCTGGAATACGGCCAGGGCCTCAACCCTTCGGCCTGGATTCAGATCGGGGGCGACCATCACCAGCCCGTGGATAACGGCCTCCTGGAAGTGTGGGACGTGAGCGGCCTGGACGGCCTTTACACCCTTCAACTCTCCGTCATAGACAACCAGCAAAATTACAAGCAGGCGGCCATCCAGGTCACGGTGGATAACGTCCCGCCCCAGGTAGAGGTCGTGCACCCCCTGAACGGCGCTTTATACCTCATGGGGGAAGACGAGTACGTCAACGTCAAAGCTGAGGCCGCAGACAACGTCTCGATGGATCGGGTGGAGTATTACCTGGATGGCAACCTCTTCAGCACTACCACCGTGGTCCCCTATAGCCAGAAGTGGACGATCTCCATGTCCGATACTATTCCTATCCCTGGCCGTATTATCACCTGGACGGAGGCGATCTCCACTTCCGAGGGGTTAACCGCCGAGCAGGTTATCACCTACACCGAGGCTTTCACCACTGCGGGCATCATCTCCGACACCTGGGTTGTGACTTACACCCAGACCTATTCCGGGGGCATGGTCATTATCTCCACCACCGGCGGCTATACCGAGAGCCACCTGATCCACGTCACCGCTTACGACTCAGCAGGTAATGAGGTCGAGAGCGGCAAGGTGCGTATCTGGGTGGCTCACAAACCAGAAAAAGAAAAGGAAGAAGAGGAGGAAGAGGGAGAAGAAGTCGAGTCTACAGCCCTGCTGCGGCCTTATTCTTATTATGAGGAGGCTGATGTCCCACAGACGTTACGGCGCCGAGATTGAGGGCAAACCCTACGATGCCCGCATAATGAGAAGGCTCCTGGGCTACTTGCGGCCCTACCGTCGTCAGGTGGTGGCCGCTTTGGCTTTAATGAGCCTGACCGCCCTGGCCAACCTGGCCGGACCTTACCTCATCAAAATTGCCATCGACGAGGGGATGGTGGGCCGTAATCTGCCTCTTTTGGGCTGGGTAGTTGTTCTATTTATTATCGCCAACCTGGTCGGTTGGAGAGCGCGTTACAGCCAGATTTCGGTCATGGCCTGGGTGGGACAGAACGTTGTTTACACCATCCGCACCCGGCTTTTTGACCACTTGCAGCGCCTTTCGCTCAGCTTCTACGACGAGCAAGAGGTGGGGCGGCTCATGTCGCGCCTGATGTCCGACACAGACGTGCTCCAGGAACTTGTGAGCTGGGCCATTGTGGCGGTGGTCAGTGATCTCCTCACCCTGGGGGGCATCATGGTCGTCATGGTCTCCATGAATCCTCTTCTTTCGCTTTTGACCTTCCTGGTTTTGCCTGTCATGGGCCTGGTGACGGCTTTCTGGCGGGTGCGAGCGCGCCAGAACTATCGCCGCGTCCGGGAGACCATCGCCCAGGTCAACACCGGCCTCCAGGAAAACATCGTCGGGGTGCGGGTGGTGCAGTCCTTCGCCCGCGAGGAGCTGAACATAGCACACTTCGAGCAGATTAACCGCACCCACCTGGAGGCTAACGTCCACGCTGCCAGGCTGATGGCTCTCTTCTTTCCCACGGTCGATTTTGTCAGCGCCCTGGCTATCAGCCTGGTCATCTGGTACGGCGGTTCGCGGGTGCTCTCGCGCCACCTGACGGCCGGCATGTTGGTGGCCTTCGTCCTCTACATCGACCGCTTTTTCTACCCCATCCGCGATATGGCCCAACGTTACAACACCCTCCAGGCTACCATGGCCGCCGGGGAACGCATCTTCGAGCTACTGGATACCCCGCCCGATATCGTGGAGCCTCCCGACGCCGTCCAACTCCCGCCTTTGCGGGGCGAGGTGCGCTTTGATCACGTCTCCTTCAGCTACGACGGGGCCGCCAAGACGAGCCTGACGGCAAAAGCGGTGTTGGACGACGTCAACCTCTCGGTCGAGGCGGGCCAGACGGTGGCCTTTGTGGGCGCCACGGGGGCGGGCAAAAGCTCCCTCATCAAGCTGCTGGGCCGTTTCTACGACGTAGATCGAGGGTCCATCACTGTGGACGGCTACGACGTGCGCGCCATCTCCCTGCCCTCTCTGCGCCGCCAGATGGGGGTGGTGTTGCAGGAAACCTTTCTTTTTTCCGGCACGGTCATGGACAACGTCCGTTACGGTCGGCTGAATGCCACCGACGAGGAGGTCATCGAGGCCGCCAAAACGGTGGGCGCCCACCAGTTCATCGAACAGATGCCGCAGGGCTACCAGACCGAAGTGGAGGAGGGTGGGGCGGTCCTCTCGGTGGGGCAGCGACAACTGATCGCCTTCGCCCGCGCCCTGTTGGCCGACCCCCGCATCCTGATTTTAGATGAAGCCACTTCCAGCGTCGATACCCAGACCGAGCGCCTGATCCAGAGGGCGCTGGAACGGCTGCTGGAAAACCGCACGGCGTTCATCATCGCCCACCGGCTGTCCACCATCGTGCGCGCCGATAAGATCGTGGTCATCGACGAGGGCCGTATCGTGGAGATGGGCACCCATGAGGAACTGCTGGCCCAGAGAGGCCATTACTACAACCTCTATACCATGAGCTTCCGGGAGCCGCAGACCGCCTGAGACTCTTTGCCACAAGGGTTTGACCTCTCTCATTTTTCATATTATAATGTAAATAGATACATTGTGGATGCAGTGCACATCGTCATAGAGATAGGAGAAGGATCATGGACTGGCAAGAAAGAATCATTGTAGATCCAAATATCCTGGTAGGTAAGCCCGTTATTCGTGGAACGCGCATCGCCGTCGAGTTCATCATCGACTTGCTGGCCGAAGGCTGGAGCTACGAGGAAATTCTGCGCAACTATCCACAGTTGAGCCGTGAAGATATCCTGGCCGCCTTGAAATACGTGGCCGAGACGGTCAAAAGCGAGAGAGTCTATACTCTGGGGCAACCTTCATGAGATTTCTGGCAAATGAGAACGTTCCCCTGGAAGCCGTCGAAGCTCTCCAGCAGGTGGGTATAGACATTGCTTCGGTCGGCGATATATGCCTGGGGGCAGATGACCCTGAGATTCTGGTGTATGCTGTGCAGGATGATCGAATCCTGGTCACCTTCGACAAAGATTTTGGCGAGCTAATTTTCTATAGCCGCGAGACGCCCCCACCAGGAGTCATTTTGCTTCGCTTTCGGCTCCGCTCGCCGGGCTTTGTAGCCAAGGCTCTTAAGACTACACTGGAACAAGAGATCGAGTGGCGAGGGCACTTTTCTGTTGTGACCGAGTCGCGAATCCGAGTTGTGCCCTTGCCAAACCCAATTTAGTGGAGAATGGGGGGCCAGGCTCGAAGGCGGCTGCTCCTCTGGCCCGGTACGTATAAGTCGTGCTGTGAATGCAGCATCAATATCTTTATTGAATAAAAAAAGGAGGAGTAAAGATGCAAAACATTTTTGTCAAAAGAACGTTGGCCTTCTGTCTGGCTCTGGCGTTGGTGGTGGGCTTTGCCCCGCCGCTTGCGCCGCCGATGGAAGCGGCCCATGTCCCACCAGGTGCCTGGCACTTTGAAAGTGCCAGGCACCTCGGTAAGCAACGGGCGCTCGAATCCTATCTGGAATTGCCCCTGTACTTCATCGCCAACCGGGGGCAGGTGGACGAAAGGGTCCACTACTATACTCAGGGCAGTGGACACGCCATCTACTTCACCGCCGAAGAGGTGGTCGTGGCCCTGGACGAAACCCTTCTGCGGATGCGCTTCGTAGGCGCTAACGCCACGCAGCCTGTTGGCCTGGAGAAGATGAGGGCCAAAGTCAACTACCTCATCGGGAGCGACCCGGCGCAGTGGCAGACGAACGTCCCCACTTATGGCGAAGTGGCCTACCACGACCTCTATCCGGGCATCGACCTGCGCTACGCCGGGCAGAGGGGGGCGCTCAAGTACACTTTCGTCGTCAGTCCTGGGGCGGACGCTTCCCAAATCCGGCTGGCCTACGGGGGCGCGGCCGGGCTGCGCCTGGACGAAGCGGGCAACCTGCTCATCCTGGCCGCCCGAAGCGAATTGAAGGACACCAGGCCCTACGCCTACCAGGAGATTGGCGGGCGGCGGGTGGAGGTAGAGACGGAGTTTGTGCTGTACGGGGTGCGCACTTACGGCTTTGCGGTGCAGGGCGGCTACGACCCCCGCTACCCGCTCATCATTGATCCCTCCCTCATCTACTCCACTTACCTGGGGGGGAGCAAGGATGACAGAGGCTATGGCATCGCCGTGGACGGGGCGGGCCACGCTTACGTGACGGGAAATACCTGGTCCACCAACTTTCCCACCAGGAACGCCTTTCAGGGGGCGTGTGGTGTTACGCAGTGGTCTTGCCTGGATACCTTTGTAACCAAGATAGACCCCACGCAAAGCGGCGCCGCCACCCTCATTTACTCCACCTACCTGGGTGGGGAGTACGAGGACCGTAGCTATGACATCGCTGTGGACGGGGCGGGCCACGCTTACGTGACGGGAAATACCCGCTCCGAAGATTTTCCTATCACTCCGAACGCCTATCAGACTGAGATTCACGATTATGATTATCCTTATCCCGCACTCGGCCCTAGCTGGAACGGCTCCGAACACGTCTTTGTCACCAAACTCAACGCCGCCGGAAGCGAGCTGCTCTACTCCACCTTTCTGCGGGGGAAGAACTCTTGGTTGCTGGGAGATGAGACGGGCTATAGCATCGCCGTATACGGGGCAGACATCGCTTACGTGACGGGAGCCAGCCGCTCGTCAGACTTCCCCACCACCCCGAACGCCTACCAGGGGACGAAAGCCGGCGACACTACTACCCACGATGTCTTCTTCACCAAGATAGATACCACCCAAAGCGGCGCGGCCTCCCTGCTCTACTCTACCTATCTGGGGGGGAGCGAGACTGAGCGTGGCCTGGGCATCGCCGTGGATGGGGTTGGCAACGCTTATATTACGGGACAGACTTACTCCTCCCCCGACTTCCCTACCCGGAACGCCTACCAGGGAGCGCCTGGCGGCGACTGGGATGCCATTGTCGCCAAATTCGATGCTGCCGGCGCCCTGGCTTACTCCACCTACCTGGGGGGGAGCGGTTTGGACTGGGGCTATGGCATCGCCGTGGATGGGGCCGGCCACGCTTACGTGACGGGAGAGACTGAGTCCAACAACTTCCCCACCACTCCGAACGCCTATCAGGCAGCAAATGCTGGCCAAGCTGATGCCTTTGTGGTCAAGATAGACGCCACCAAGAGCGGTGCCGCCTCCCTCATCTACTCCACTTACCTGGGCGGGGAAGGTGCTGAGTGTTACTATAGTGGTTGCGCCATCGCCGTGGACGGGACGGGCCACGCTTACGTGACGGGCAGCACTGAGTCCTCCTACTTCCCCACCAGGAACCCCTATCGGGACGATAGCCTCTGGGACGATGCCTTCGTCACCAAGTTCAACGCCGCAGGGAACGACCTGGTCTACTCCACCTACCTGGGAGGGAACGGGAGTGACGGGGGCACTGACATCGCCCTGGACGGGGCGGGCAACGCTTACGTGTCGGGCATGACTACGTCCACCGAATTCTTCGACACCAAAAACCCTTATCAGGCGACAAACGCCGGCCAGGTTGATGCTTTCGTCGTCGTGCTCGGCCCGGAACGCTCCGACCTGTCCACTTCCAGCAAACAGGTCAGTCCCACCACCATCGTGCCCACCGGCACAGTGACCCACACCCTGCTCTACACCATCACCCTGGTCAACACCGGCAGCCTGACGGCCACCACCGCCTACCTGACCGATACCCTGCCCGTCAGCCTGACTTTGACCGTCACCCCGGCCTGTCCCGGCGGCGGCACGTGCGCCTACAACGCGCCCAACCACACCGTCACCTGGACGGGCAGCCTGACTCCCAGCGCCTCGGTGGTAGTCACCTACGCCGGCCTGGTCAATGTGCCTATCGGCACGGCGGACACGTTCTACTTCGTCAACACGGCCAGAGTAGATGATGGGACGAATGCGCCCACCACGCTGATGGCCCGCAGTGCGGTGAATCCACAGGACAGCTATCTGCCCATCATTCGGAAATAATAGAACCCAAGGTGCCTGGCACTTCCAAAGTGCCAGGCACCTGTTAATCACAAAAATCCAACGGGCGAGGTTCACAAGAGCCTCGCCCGTTTTATCGTTTCAGCAGGTGTAGAACCTTAAGGGGCCTGGCGCTTCCAAAGTGCCAGGCCCCTACCAAACGGTTTCAGCGATGGTAGTGAAGAAGTCAAGGTAGAATCTCGTGCCCGCCGATGTCACGCAAGTAAATGTGATCTTCGAACTCCTGGAGAGTCACGCGGATGCTCATCGTGATGGAAATCTCCTTGACCGGTGGGTCTTCGTGTCTTAAGGCCTGTACGGTCTTGTAGCGCAGCGAGGGATGGCTTTTATCCTGGAGAAACAGCTTGAGCTTCTCCCGAACGCGCTCTTGTGTTCGCCGGTCCAGACGGCGCAGGCTCTTACGAAAGCGAGGCGAAGGGATCAGCTTCATTCGTCGTCGGTCTCCGCCAGGATATCGTTCATCATCTCATCTACGCTGTGATAAACTTTAACATCTCCCCGCTTGTAAGCCTCGGTTGCTTCCCGCTCAGCTTCGATCCACGACTCGGTGTGATATCGGGCTTCGTCGTCCACTTCTAAGATTTCGTGGCAGAGTATGGACACGATTTTATAAATTTTTTCCAGGTCTCGCTCCGAAAGCCCTTCCAGTTCGTCCATCAAAAGCTGCTTATAATCTATCTTTTCCATGTGGATTTCTCCCTTATCATACCATGTTACGTGGTGATTAATCGTCGCTATAAGTATAACATATCCTTCGTCAGATGGCAAGCCAACAAAAAGCGAACATTCGTTGTTCCGTTCGTTGTTTAATACCAGGAGAAGCTGCGGGACCGGCTCATGGGGCTGAGGGCCAGGGCCTCCCACGTGCCGTCCTCACCTACCCCGCTCTGGAGCACGACGGTCACGCTCCAGCGGAAGAGGTGGGACCTGGCTGCCTCGGGAGGACGCCAGGTGGGGGGCACCCGCCAGGCGGTGGACCTGGTCCACATGCTGGGCAACGGGGTGACTTCTGCGGCCTTGTCAGTTTCTTCGGCGATGTAACGCAGGCGCACCACATACCATTCATCTTCGGCCAGGATGCCTACCGAAGTCCAGTTGAGCAGGATAGGGTCTTCCTCCCCGCGGAAGACCGCTCCATCGATGGGGGCCAACAGGGCCGGGGCCGGGTAACGAGGGCCGGGGGTGGGGGTGGGGGTGGGGTGGGGGGTGAGGGTGGGAGTGGGAGTCGGCGTGCCTATAGGGACGATAAGCTCCTGCCCCACCTGGAGGGCCAGCGGGTCGTCGATTTCGTTGGCGCTCATGATGACTTCCACCGTCGAGCCGTAGCGGAGGGCGATGCCCAGCAGGGTGTCGCCCGGCTGCACCACGTGGACGACCACCTCTACTTTGGTGGTCTGTACTTCACCCGAGGGCTTGCCGGGGATGAGCAACTCCTGCCCGACCCGTAGAGAGCGGGGGTCGGAGATGTTATTGGCGGCCATGATGGCCTCTGCCGTGGTGTCGTACTGCTCGGCGATGGTGCTGGGGTTTTCGCCGGGCTGCACCACGTGGACGATCATCTCCGGGGTCGCGGTAGCTACCGCCGTGACCACGATGGGGTCTGTAGGTTGAGGGGCTATCTCCGGCGTCGGGGTGGGGAGGGGCACGACTAATTCCTGGCCTATCTGGAGTAAGGGGGATTCGAGGCCGTTGGCTTCCGTAATAAGTTCCACCGTCGAACCATACCAGGTGGCGATAGATAAGAGAGTGTCGCCAGGTTTCACCACGTGCACGACAGGCGTGGGGGTGGGGGTAAACGTGGGGGTGAGGGTAGGGGTAGGGCTGGAGGTGGCGGTGGATGTGGCGGTAGACGGCAAGGTGGCGGTGGATGAGGTGAGAGTCTGGGGGGCCACGGCGGCGGGCTGTGGCTCTCCTTTTCCGCTCCCCAGGACCAAAACCAACAAACCCAGGAGCACGGCGGCGGCCACCAGGGGGATGACAGGAATAGAAGAGAACAACGAAATAGAGGGCAGAGCAAACGGCGCAGAAGGCTTGCCTTTCTCTTCCAGGGATGCGCCACACATCAGGCAGGTTTTAGCTACCTGGGCCACGCGCATCCCACAATGAGGACAATGTCTGGCTCTCGACAGCTCGAGCCCACAATGAGGACACGCTTTATCTTCGCCCTGCAAAGGGCGACCACAGCGGGAGCATATCGCAATTGCTATATCGGTCAACGGTTATTTCACCAACCCCCAGATGACTTTAAATGATTTTGGGGAGAACGTTTCTGGACTAATTATAGCAGACCTGACTGCTTTTGACAAAATCTTTCAGTTTTCTGATACGCTATCAGGTGGGCAGGTAGAAAAAGGCGATGCCGATGACGATGTAGACGGCCAGAAGTTGCGCCCCTTCCAGCCAGTTGGACTCGCCGTCCAGGGAGACCAGGGCGGCGATGAGCACCGCCCCGCCCAGGGAAATGAGCTCGAACTGGTTGAACACCAGGGTCAGGGGGTTGCCCATCAACAGGCTGAGAAACACCAGCAGGGGAGCGACGAAAAGCGCGATCTGCAGGCTGGAACCGAGAGAGATAGCCAGGCTGAGTTCCATTTTATTCTTAATAGCCACCTGTACCCCCACCAGGTGTTCGGCCACGTTGCCTACCAGGGGAATGATGATGATGCCCAGGAAGAACTCCGTTATTCCCCATTGGTGTACCACCGGCTCGACCGCGCCGACCAGAATCTCGCTCAGCCAGGCGATGAAGATGGTAGCTACTATCAGGACCCCGGCTGCCTTCCGCCAACCCCGCACCTCTGGCGGGTGGGCTTCTGTCACCACCTTGTCGTCGGTGGTGGAGATGAAGGAGTAAATCAGACTCAGAACGTAGATAATGATCATTACGGCGGCCACCCCCAGGCTCAGGTACTCTACCGCGGCGTGGCTTCGCTCCTCGATAGTGTGGCTGAAGAGGGAAGGGATGCCCAGGCTGATGACGGCCAGGATCAACATGGTGGAATGGATGCCGGCTTGGGCACGGTCGAACCGCTGGACGCCGTTTTTGAGCCCGCCGAGCAGGATGCTTAACCCCAGGATGAGGAGCACGTTGCCCAGGATAGAGCCCGTGATGGAGGCTTTGACCAGTTCCAAAAGGCCCTGGCGAATGGCAAAGATGGTGATGATCAATTCGGCGGCGTTGCCCAGGGTGGCGTTGAGGAACCCTCCCCAGCGTGGGCCGGTGTGCACGGCCAGTTCTTCGGTGGCCTGCCCCAGCAGACCGGCCAGCGGCACCACGCCCAGCGCCGAGGCGATGAAAACGATGGTGGGCCCCCAGTGAAGGAGTTCACCGGCAATGGCCACGGGAACGAAGATGAGTAGAATGTTGAGATAACGCACAATTATACTCCTTTCATTGTCTCCATGCTCTTTATGTCACCTTGTCACTGCCCGGATGATCTTGCGCACCGCGATCTCCAGGTCACCGCTGGTATCGATGACCAGGTGGGGACGACCGATCGGTTGCTCCCGCTCCGCCATCCGTTTGTAGATACGCCAGTCGGCGTCGGAGATATCATCCGGGGAGCGTTGTGTCTTCCGTCGCTGCATGCGTTCCTGGATCACCTCTTGGGGGGCTACGATACGTAAGATGACCAGTTTGGCCTCCGCCCGGTCGACGATGCGATAAACGTGGGCCCGTTGGAATTCGATCAGGTTGGTGGCGTCGAAGATGATCCTTACCCCGCGTTTCAGGAGTTTATCGATCAGGGCGTGACAGACTCGGAAAACCCGGCTGCTTTCCTCAGCCGAGTAAGCAGGTTCAGGGAAAAGAGTTTTCCGCACAAAATCGGTTTCCAGGATAACGAAGGGCAGCTTTTCCACCAGGCACCTGGCCAGGTAGGATTTGCCCGTGCCCGGCAGACCCGACATCATGACCAGGACGGGCCGGGCCGTCGTTTCCTCGGTGTTCTTCAGGTGGGCTTCCACGGCAGCCATAGCCTGGGGCAGATTAAAGGAGGGGGGCCTGGGCGGCAAGGGGCGGGGAGCAGGGCGCTTGGCGGCCAGCCCCTCGCTCGTCGTACCTTCGCGGTCGGTGGAATGAGCGCTGGAATCGGGGGCATTCATCTCTAATCCTCCACTAGAAATCAGGCCATGCAATCAGGATTGGTCGGACAGCCACCAGGCGTCCCGTGGTCGTCGTCCCCAGGTGAAAGGCTTGATCAGGAGCAGGCCGACCACGAACCCCCCTATGTGCGCGAACCAGGCCACTCCTCCCATCTGGCTCATCCCGAAGGAGAGCAGCCCGCTGAAAAGCTGGAGCACGAACCAGAAACCCAGCACGATGACAGCCGGAACGCGTACCAGGCGCACGAAGTAGCCCATGATGAGCATGGTTTCCACCTGCGCCCTGGGGAAAAGAATTATGTAGGCCCCCAGCACCCCGGCAATCGCCCCACTCGCCCCGATGGAGGGAATAGGGGAGTGGGGGTTAGCCAAAACCTGGGCTCCGCTGGCTGTCAGACCACACAGCAGATAGAATACGATGAAACGTCCCCGCCCCATGACGTCCTCCACGTTATTGCCGAAAATCCACAGGTAGAGCATATTGCCGATGATGTGCACCAGGCCGCCGTGCATGAACATAGAGGTGAAGAAGTTGACGAGCACCAGCGGACCAAAATGGTGAGTGACCTCGAAGGGGGTAACCCCCATGGTGTAAACCGTCTGCGGCAGCACTCCCGAAGCAAACAAAATAAGCTCGATGATGAAGACCACCACGTTGATGGCGATGAGAACCACCGTTACGATGGGAAAACGCAAGGTGGGGTTGATATCTCGTAGAGGAATCACGGCTTACCTCCTTTCCCAAGCCACCGAGAATCCTTCTAGCCCACTGCCTTCCCATTATAACACGCGGTTTCCCTAAACACAAGCCTTTATCCCGTTGGGGTGCGTCCAGAAATTTTGGCGACTGCTCATAGCCCTCGTCCCCGAGGGCGGTCCAAACAGGTTGTGCTAAATCGAACTCCAAAGCATTGCAAAGTAGCAGGCTTTAGCTTGCTTCAGCTTTTAGCCTGAGACTTGAGTCTCAGGCTTTGCCGCCCATCCCGACGGCTATCACTTATAACCTGAAAACAAACGCGACTTTTAACCGTTGTAGGGGTTATCTACCTATGAGGCCCTGGACGAGATTTCGTCTGGACCTTGCGCGTATGGTGGCCGCTGCGATTCGAGAGGCTACAACGCGGGTGCAATCAGTCGTTTGACAGTTCGTAGTGGTGATAGTATAATGCGGTGACTTCAAGACCAGCCTGGAAGGAGTGAAGGTATGTCGCTCATCGAAGAACTGAAAGCAAAGAGGGAAGCAGCTCGCCAGGGAGGAGGGCCAAAGCGGATCGAGGCCCAACACGCCAAGGGGAAAATGACCGTCCGCGAACGTCTGGCCTTGCTTCTGGACGAGGGCAGTTTCCAGGAAATTGAAATTTTCCTGACCCATCGGTTCAGCGATTTTGACATGGATACCAAGCGGTTTCCCGGCGATAGCGTGGTAGCCGGTTTTGGCAAGATCGACGGCCAACGGGTCTGCGTTTATGCCCAGGATTTCACCGTCATCGGCGGCACTTTCTCCGAAGCGCAGGCCCAAAAGGTGTGCAAGGCGATCGATCTGGCCCTGGAGGCCGGTGTGCCGGTCATCGGGATCAACGATTCAGGGGGGGCGCGCATTCAGGAGGGCATTTACAGCCTGGCCGGTTACGCCGAGCTTTTCTGGCGCAACACTCAGGCCAGCGGGGTTATTCCCCAGATTTCGGTGATGATGGGCCCCTGTGCCGGCGGTTCGGTGTACTCTCCTGGCCTGACCGATTTTATCATTATGACCCAGGAGACCAGCCACATGTTCATCACCGGACCGGAGGTCATCAAGACCGTGACCCGCGAAGAGGTGGATTTTGAGACCCTGGGGGGCGCGATGGCCCACGCTACTCACAGCGGGGTGGCCCATTTCGCCGCCCAGGACGAGCGACACACCATCGAGTTGACCAAAAAGTTGCTCAGCTATCTACCGCCCAACAACGCCGCCTCTCCCCCAGCCGTCCAACCCACCGATGACCCCTGGCGCATGGACGAAGCGCTCGACACCATCGTGCCCACCGACCCCGGCGTCGGGTACGACATGAAAGAGATCGTCCGCCGCGTGTTCGACCGGGACAGTTTTTTCGAGGTGCACGAGCATTTTGCCCAGAATGCGATCGTCGGGTTTGCCCGCCTGCACGGTCAGGTAACGGGGGTGGTGGCTCAACAGCCGATGTTTATGGCCGGCGTGATCGACATCGATGCCGCGGACAAGATCGCCCGTTTCGTCCGGTTCTGCGATTGCTTCAACATCCCGCTGGTCACTTTTGTGGATTCGCCGGGCTTCATGCCGGGGGTCAGGCAGGAGCACGGCGGTATCATCCGACATGGGGCCAAGATCGTATATGCTTACAGCGAGGCCACCGTGCCCAAGCTATCCGTGGTGACCCGCAAGGCCTACGGCGGAGCCTACATCGTGATGAGCAGCAAATATATCCGCACCGATCTGACCTTTGCCTGGCCCACGGCGGAGATCGCCGTCATGGGGGCCGAAGGGGCGGTCAACATCCTGTACCGCCGGGAACTGGCTGAGGTGGAAAACCCGCAGGAGGAGCGGGCTCGCCTGGAAGAGGAGTTCCGTCAGAAATTTTCCACCCCCTATACGGCGGCGACCAGCGGCCACGTGGATGATATCCTCATCCCCAGCGAGACCCGCCCCCGCCTGATCGCGGCCCTGGAGTTGCTGCGGGACAAACGGGCCACGCTGCCGCCCAAGAAGCATGGTAATATTCCGTTGTGATGAGGTATATATTGCAGGAGGTGTAAGGTGGTTGAGGCTCTGCAAATCACCGTTATTGGCATGGCGCTCGTTTTCCTGGCCCTGGGGATGGTGATCCTGGCTACTTACATTCTGAGCTGGGTTTTTCGTCCCCACCATCCTGAGCGGGAAATGACGGCTACAGATGCCGGGCAAACGGCAGACCTGCAAACGATGGCTCACGAAGACGAAGCAGTGGTAGCGGCTATCAGTCTGGCCCTGGTCAAACTGCAAGCCCTGGAACAAAATCAGGCCCGCCTGGGCCAGACGCTGGAAACGAGCGGGCCTAGCCCCTGGGGGCTGGCGGCTCGCACCGAACAATTGAGGGTGTGGAGGGGATAATCGGTTATGAATCTGGCAGGAAAGAAGATCAATGTGGTGGTCAACGGCGTGCGCTATGAGGTGGAAATCGGCGATCATAACAGTTCGCCCGTGAACGTTCTGGTCAACGGCAAACTCTACGTGGTCGAGTGGGAGGGGCCGCCGTCTGTCTCGGAACAGCGGGCACAAAAGACCCTTCCAGCCTCCGCGCCCGCTCCGGCTATGGAGCCTGCTCCGGCCCCTGTGGCAGTCGCGCCCACGGCGAAAAATATCATCGCCCCGATGCCGGGCAACATTATGGACATCCAGGTGAAGGTGGGCGACGAGGTGCGGGCCGGACAGCCCTTGTGCTACCTGGAAGCCATGAAGATGAAAAACGTCGTTCGTTCCACCGTAGAAGGGGCCATCGCCAGCGTCGAGGTGACGGAGGGACAGGTGGTGGATTACGGCGCTTTGTTATTCACCCTCGCATAATACATCTTTCAGGGGTCTGGCGCTTCCAAAGTGCCAGACCCCTGGGAGCCGAAAGGAGACCGGGCGTGGACTTTGGGCATTTGGTTGAATTTCTTTTTCAGGGGCCGCTCCACCTGACGTGGGGCAACCTGGTGATGATGACCGCCGGCGGCATCCTGATCTATCTGGCTATCACCAAAGAGTACGAGCCGCTGTTGCTCCTGCCCATCGGCGCGGGAGCGATCCTGGCTAACCTGCCGCTGACCGGCATGACGGCTGGCATCCTCGAAATGCAGTTGCACCAGCCCATGCCTGAAGAGTTGGGGCTATTTGGGGTTTTGTACAAGACCGGCATTCAGAACGAATTGTTTCCCCTGCTGATTTTTATTGGCGTAGGAGCGATGACCGATTTTGGCCCCTTGCTGGAAAACCCCAAGCTGGCTATCCTGGGAGCAGCCGGCCAGTTTGGTATTTTTGGCACCTTGCTGGTGGCTAACGCGTTGGGCTTCAACATCAAGGAGGCGGCTTCCATCGGCATCATCGGCTCGGCTGATGGCCCGACCTCTATCTACGTATCCGCGGCATTGGCCCCTCATCTGCTGGCCCCTATCGCCGTGGCCGCTTATTCGTACATGTCTCTGGTGCCCATCATCCAGCCGCCGGTCATGCGTCTGCTGACCACCAGGGAGGAGCGCACTATCAAGATGCCTTATACCTCGCGGCCCATCTCCAAAACCACGCGCATCCTGTTCCCCATCGTCATCACCCTGATAACTTCGCTGCTCGTGCCTCTGGCGGCGCCCTTGATCAGCATGTTGATGTTCGGCAACCTGATGCGTGAATGCGGGGTGGTGGACCGCTTGAGCCAGGCGGCCCAGAACGAACTGGTCAACGTGGTGACTATCTTCCTGGGGCTGGCTATCGGCTCGACCATGATGGCCGAGAGCTTTCTCAATGTCCAGACTATGGGGATCATCGCCATGGGGCTGCTGGCCTTCGTCCTGGACACGGCGGGCGGGTTGCTTTTCGGCAAACTGATGTGTCGTCTCTCGGGGGGCAAGGTCAATCCTCTGATCGGGGCGGCGGGCATCTCGGCCTTTCCCATGTCGGCCCGGGTGGTGCACAGGTTTGCCCAGGACGAGGATTTCTCCAACTTCATCCTGATGCAGGCCATGTCTGCCAACACGGCCGGTCAGATTGGCTCGGTCATGGCCGGGGGAGTGGTGCTGGCCCTGCTGGCCTGAGTCGTTGCCAGTCGTGGCGTTCTATTTTCATGTCGTAGAAGAGGACCAGGTTACGGCCTTTTTCTCTTTTGAAAAAGCGTCTGAGGGCGCGGTACTTCTCTTCGTTCAGGAAAGCCAGGCGTTCGTCGTTGCCAGCCAGCCGGTAATGGCTGCTGAAGCACTGGAAGCCACATTTCTCGTAGCAGCGGACGGCCCTGACGTTAGTGGCTGACACGTCCAGGTAAAGGGTGGCAAAGCCCAACCCCTCGAAGTAATAGCCCAGAAAGGTGCGGATGGCGTCGGTGCCATAGCCCTGGCCCACGTAATCGGCCCCTATGGTGATGCCCAGCCGGGCCGATTCTCGCCCTTTGATCTCCCGTAGAGATAAGCTCCCGATAAAACGCCCCTGCTCGTCCTCGATAGCGTACAATCGTCGGTCGGGATTGTTGAGGCGGCTCCAGAACCAGATGTCGTTTTCGGCCTGGCTGCGCCTCGGAATGTTCACGGCGATCAGGGTAGGATCGGTGAAGGGCGGCCACTTTTGCATCTCGTCCAGGTCCTCTCGGACTATAACGCGGATGGTAACCCGCTCCCCCTTCAGCGGTAAAGCGGATACTTTCTCCATAACCATGCCTTTACCTTCCCTCCAACAGTTACTTTTGATTATACTCAACCGTCGGTGAAAAGGCAAACACGGACTACATAATAATCCGTGTCAGCCTTGACTATTCGAGCACACAGATGTATACTATGCAATGAATTGGAATACATACCTGATGCTGCTCTGGCCGATTTCAGCCTGGAGGAGACCATCGACGACATCTTAAAAGGAGCGTTCCCGGGATGAAAAGCCACAAAACTCTGAAAATCATCGTCCAGGAGATCGTGGAACGGGAGGTCGGGAGGGCGGGGACGATCACCCGCTACCGTCGGCCCCTGATCGGCTATGCCCGCGCCGACGACCCGCACTTTCTCAGGATAAGGACTGAGACCCTGGCCCGCGATCACATGCTGCCCCACGACCTTTTGCCGGGGGCCAGCAGCGTTCTGGCCTTCTTCCTGCCTTTTGAAGAGAGCGTGGTGCGGGCCAACCGCCAGCACGATTACACGGCCCGAGAGTGGGCCTTGGCCTACGTAGAAACTAACCGCCTGCTGGCCGGGATATGCGAGAGATTGCGAGAGGAACTGGCCGCCAGAGGGGTGCGGGCCGCCAACGAGCCTCCGACCCACAACTTCGACCCGGTCGAACTGGTCAGCCGTTGGTCGCACAAGAGCGTGGCCGCCATCGCCGGGCTGGGGAGCTTCGGCCTGCACCACATGCTCATCACTCCGGCCGGGTGTGCCGGGCGTTTTGGCACGGTGGTAATGGACGCCGACCTGGAGCCCACCCCCAGGGTGGAAGAGGAATACTGCCTGTACCGCTACGACGGGAGTTGCCTGGTCTGCGCCGAGCACTGTCCCGTCGGGGCGCTGACCGAGGAGGGGCTGGACCGAAGGGCCTGCCACCAGCATTTGCGGGAGGTAAACCGTTTCTACCCCGACCTGGAGCCCGGCGATTGTTGCGGCAAATGTGCCGTCGGGCCCTGCGCCCTCGGCTCGGCGGTGAAATCGCTTGTCTGAGCGCCATCAACTTATGTTGACAAAAAAGGACAATAATATTATAATCATAGTCGGTTAGACGTTGACGTATCATGCTGCCAAAGGAGGTCACGCAAGATGTTAAAACGACTGGCAACGCTATGGTTGATTTTGGAGAAGGTCTCTATCGCTTTCTCTTGTGTGGTCAATTTGATCCTGGTTCTGATATTGATCGGGGTAGGGTTAACTTTTCTGGCCTGGGGGCCGCCCCTCGATACCCTTCCCAATCTTCTGCCGGAGGTAGCGGCGGGCATCAACGATCTGGAACAGGCCACCATCGAAAGAGAGATTCAGATCGACGACGCCATTCCCGTCCGCTTTGAACTGCCTGTCACCTTCGAACTGCCCATTACCAAAACGATGGATGTGCAGTTGGTGGAGCCGGTGCCGCTCACGGCCTGGACCAACATCTACCTGCCGGGGGGAGGCGGCAATCTGCGGGCCACCGTTTCTCTCCAGTTGCCCAGGGGGATGGTATTGCCGGTCAGCCTGTACGAGGAGAATCGGACTGGCGAGGAGCACGTAAATGTGCCTGTCAGCACCTCAGTGATCGTTAGCCAGATGGTGCCCATCGTGATGACCGTCCCGGTCGCTATCCCCATCAAGGAAACGGAGCTAAAAAAAATGACCGACCGTTTTAACAATCTGCTGCGACCATATTTGCATTGGTGGGCACAGGTGGTACCTTTTATCGGCGAGGGAGAGACGGTAGACATGGAGAAGAGTCTGAGCGAAAATCGACCCTGATATCTTTACTCTTCTCCTAACTTCAGCACCGCCATAAACGCCTCCTGGGGAATCTGCACCCGCCCGATCATCTTCATCCGTTTTTTGCCGGCCTTCTGTTTCTCCAGGAGTTTGCGTTTGCGGGTCACGTCCCCGCCGTAACATTTATCGAGCACGTTCTTGCGCAGGGCCTTGACGTTGGCGCGGGAGATGACCCGTTTGCCGACGGCGGCCTGGATGGGCACGGTGAACAGTTGGCGGGGGATGGTCTGTTTCATGCGGCTGACCAAAGCCTGGCCCTTCTGGTAGGCCTGGTCGCGGTGGACGATGATGGACAGGGCGTCCACCACCTGCTGATTGACCAGCAGGTCGAGTTTGACCAGGTCGGCCGGGCGGTGGCCGGAAAAAACGTAATCCAACGAGGCGTACCCCCGGCTGCGCGATTTAAGCTGGTCGTAGAAATCGACCAGGATCTCCGAGAGGGGAATCTGGTAGGTAAGCAGCACCCGTTTGGCGTCCAGGTATTCCATTTCCTCGAATGCGCCCCGTCTTTTTGTCACCAGGTCCATGACAGGGCCGATGTAATCGACCGGGGTGAAGACGCTGATTTTCACCCAGGGCTCGTGTATCTCCTCGATGTCCCCCTCAGACGGCAGGTCGGCCGGGTTGTCGATACGCAACACCTGGCCGTCCTTGAGCAAGACCTGGTATTCCACACTGGGGGCGGTGGCTACGATGTCCAGATCGTATTCTCGCTCCAGCCGCTCCTGGATGATGTCCAGGTGAAAAAGGCCCAGAAACCCACAACGGTAGCCAAACCCCAAAGCCTGGGAGGTTTCCGGCTCGAAGATCAACGAAGCATCGTTAAGCTGCAATTTCTCCAGGGCATCGCGCAGCAGGGTATAATCCTCCCCTTCGGAGGGATAGAAGCTGGCAAAGACCATCGGTTTGACCGGACGGTAGCCCGGCAGCGGAGCCTGGGCCGGGGCATCGGCCAGGGTGAGGGTATCGCCCACCCGTACCTGGCGCACGGTTTTGAGGCCGGTAGCCACGTATCCTACCTCGCCGGTGTACAGCCCCTCAACCGGCTTCAGGTGGGGCACGAAGACCCCGATTTCCAGGGGCTCCAGTCGGGTGCGGTTGACCATCAGCATCAGGTCGTGGCCGGGGGTTATCTGCCCGTCGATCACCCGCACGTAGGCGATCACTCCTTTGTAGGGATCGTAGTGGGAGTCGAAGATCAGGGCCCGCAGGGGGGCCTCTGGATCCCCGCCGGGCGGGGGGACGCGCTCCACCACCGCTTCCAGCACCTCGTCGATGCCCAGGCCCTCTTTGGCCGAGGTCAGCAGGATATCGGGGATGCCGATCAGGTCGTCGATCTCGTGGGCCAGGCCCGCAGGATCGGCGGCGGGCAGGTCGATCTTGTTGATCACGGGCACGATTTCCAGGTCGTGGTCGAGGGCCAGGTAGAGGTTAGCCAGGGTTTGGGCTTCGATGCCCTGTGAGGCATCCACCACCAGGATGGCCCCTTCGCAAGCGGCCAGGGAGCGCGACACCTCGTAGGTGAAATCCACGTGGCCCGGCGTATCGATCAGGTTTAGCTCGTACTCTTGGCCGTCGCGGGCGGTATAGACCATGCGCACCGCCGAGGCTTTGATGGTCACTCCTCTTTCCCGCTCCAGGTCCATGCTGTCGAGCACCTGGTCTTCCATCTCGCGCGGGCTTATCGTGCCTGTCACCTCCAGCAGGCGGTCGGCCAGGGTCGATTTGCCGTGATCGATGTGCGCCACTATACAAAAATTGCGGATGCGCTGTTGCTCCATCTCCAGATCACTCTATTACAGATATCTGTGGGTAAGATACCATGCGCCCGCCTGCCCGACCTTTGCGCGGGCTTCGGCGGTCATCTCGGCAGCCTCCTCAGCCTGCACAGGGGCCGCCTTACCGTCCCTGGTCTCCGGCAGCAACTGCCCTTCACCTTTGCATCTGCATCATCGATAAGCTGTAGAGGCTGATTCAATTTGGATTAACGAAAGCGTCCAGAAGCTCGTCCCATCTGTGCCGTTGGGCAAACTCCAGTCCACTGTAGAGCGGGGACAGGACACGCGTGGGCAGGTAGATGCTCAGGCCGCGCGCGTTGGCCACTTCAGGGCCGTGATGGCCTTCGGCCACCAGCGGCGAGTCCCCGCCCGTCAGCAGGTCGAGGACCCCTTGGGCCGCCGGCCCAATCTCTCCGGCGGGGGCGGTCTCCGCCAGCACCTGGCAGAAGTGAGCCAGATCTATGTAGTCGCGATCGGTGAAGCTCTGGGCAGAGCGCACGGCGTCGAACAGAATTCCCCACCTTCCTCCACGGCCTACCGGGGGGGCCATCAGCGCCTGAGCCAGAGCATCAACCGCTTCGGCTACGGCTTCGATGCCCTCCAGCCTGACCGCCGACTGGGTGAAGGGCATACCTGGATTGTGGTTGCGGTAGAAGTCCAGGTAAGCCTCGACTATGAAGCGGCCCAACGCTTCCGGCGTCATATCTGGATCGTCGGCCAAGCGGGTCATAACGGCATCGTAGGGCCAGCCGTCGCCGGGTTCGTTTTCCTGCGAGCCTACCACCAGGTGGCACATATCCCGGATCTGATAGTCCACCTCCAGCATGTTCATCAGGCAGGCGTCAAATCCCACCAGATCCAGGGGGCGCCCAATTTGACCGACCACCTCCTGGAGCACGAGCCTCAACTCCTTGTTGTCCAGGAAGTCTAATGAGCTATCGTCGAAGAGGATGGCCCGCTCATTCTGGACCACCTCGGCGACCAGTTGCTCCACGCTGGTACTGAAGAGAGCTCGACTGGATTTGCCTGAAGCCAGGCCCCGGATCTGTCCTCGGGTGATCCTGTCCGCTATCCCCTGCCGTCGGGCCGTCTCGTAGACATCGTTGTCTTTCCAGCCTGAGCCGTGGTTCCAAAGCACCAGGCCATACCGCTCGGCAGGGTAGGTCTGGCAGGCCCAGGCGGTGAAGTCGATCAGGGCATTGGGGTCGCCGGTATTCACTTCAGGCAACTGGGCCACGCAGTCGGCGTCCAGGTTCCAACCGGCGGTGAGATAGTAGCGTCGGGTTATCTGGTCAGACATACGGTCCATCTGAGCAACCATAGCTACCTGGTCGGTAGAACCCACCGTCTTCATTTCGCCCAGATCCTTGAAGCCAAAATCTTCCAGGTTGTTGTCCCCGGCCATGTAAACCATAAATGTCCATTTCCTGAGTGGGGTGCCCGATGATCGTTCAGTATTCATGAAACACCTCCTCCTTGTGTGCTCATTCTGTTATCCATAGACCGCGGGAGCGCATTTGTGAGTGGCTAACAGAACGGCATGTAACCACTGCTATTCACTTACAACAAATGATATCATAGGAGTGGAGGTTTGTCAAACCGGCTCCGGTTCAGGGGGCGTCCAGAAATTTTGGCCGCTGCTCATAGCCCCCCTCCCCGAGGGCGGTCCAAACAAGCTGTTTCGCCCCCAAGACGGGAGCCTGGAGCTTTTCTGACCAGAGATACCCCGACCGTTTTTTGCGCCCAGGCGGGTTTCGTGTTATAATCTGCCTCAAAGTCACGAATATTTATAAATGTAGAGGAAAGAAGATGTATCCTAAGTTGAGATCGGTTGAGCCTCGTGTGGTAGACCATGAGGGTCAGCCTCTTGTCGTTTTGCTGGATCCATTGCGGTTGAGCGATCAGACCGTCTGTCTACCACTTCCGTTAGCCTTGTTGTTGGAACTGTGTGATGGCACCCGGGACGAGGCCGGGCTACGAGCAGCCATCGAGGTGCGGACTGGCATTCGTTTGAGTGTGGACAACGTGGAGCAGATACTCGGCCAGTTGGACGAGGCCCTGCTGCTTGAAAACGATAGATCGGCCCGGGCCTACGCTGAGGCGGTGACAGAGTTTCGGACCGCGGCCTGCCGTCCCCCTGTTCTGGCCGGAAATAGCTACCCCGATGACGTAGAAGCATTGGAAAGTATGCTTCAAAAATACAGCGAAGCTGCCCAGCGCGTGGCTCAACACACGGACGCAGGGGATACAGCAGATATACGGGGGCTGATCTGTCCTCACATCGACTATCCACGGGGCGGGCCAATTTATGCCCTGGTCTGGCAGCGGGCTGCTCAGGCCATTCGGGAGGCTGAGATAGTCGTCATCTTTGGCACCGATCACAACGGCGGACCGGCAAGCCTGACCTTAACCCCCCAAAACTACGCCACCCCCTGGGGGGTGCTCCCCACTGCCCATCACGTGGTGGAAGCCATCAGCCAGGCCATAGGCCCGGCAGCCGCCTTTCAGGAAGAGTTGCACCATCGTGGCGAGCATTCCATCGAACTGGCGGCCGTGTGGCTCCATTACCTGTTGGGAGATCGACATTGTGAACTGGTGCCTATTCTGTGCGGTTCTTTCCACGACTTTATGCTGGGGAACGGTCAACCGGGCCAGGAGGCCAGGCTATCGCTCGCCCTCGAAGCTCTGCGGGAGGCTACCGCTTCACATCGCACCTTGGTCGTCGCCGCCGCCGACCTGGCTCACGTGGGGCCAGCCTTCGGCGACTATTACCCCATCGATTTCGTCCAGCGAGCCAGGCTGAGAGCGGAAGACCAACACCTGATGGATACCATCTGCACCGGCGATGCCGAAGCCTTTTTCCAGGAAATCAAGCAGGAGGGAGATCGCAGAAGGATTTGTGGGATGCCCCCCATATACCTGACCCTCCGCTTGCTGGGGGAGACCAGGGGGGCCGTGGTAGGATACGCTCAGTGTCCCGCCGACCAGCAGAATACCTCGGTCGTCTCCATATGCGGCCTCGTCCTCCGCTGATCAATTGCCTGGGAGTCAAACTCCCAGGCTCAAAGCTGAAGCAAGCTAAAGCTAGCTATACTTAACTTTTTATTTCACCAGGGCCGCTTCCAAAGCCTGAGCCACGGAACGGACGCGGATAAGCTCCATGTCACTCTCCATCTGGGACTCGAGCTTTTCGCGGCGGACCGATTGGGGCAGCAGACAACGCTTGAACCCCAACTTGGCCGCTTCGTTAAGCCGTTTCGACAACTGGCTGACGGTGCGCAGTTCTCCAGAAAGGCCGATCTCCCCCACGATGGCCAGGTCGGCGGCCACCGGCGCATTGCGAAAGCTGGAGGCAATAGCCACCGCCACCGGCAGATCGGCAGCCGGTTCGTTGATCTTCAGGCCGCTCACCACGTTGACGAAAATATCCTGGTCGGAGAGCCGTAGCCCCACCCGTTTGCTGAGCACGGCCACCAGCAGCAGCAGACGGTTGAAATCGATGCCGTTGGTCGTCCGTCGAGGCAGCCCGAAGCTGGTGACCGAGGCCAAAGCCTGAATCTCGACCAGCAGGGGACGGGTCCCCTCCAGGGTAATGGCAATGGCTGACCCGGCCGCATTGGGCAGGCGCTCGGCCAGGAAAACCTCGGAGGGATTGACCACCTCGATCAGCCCCGCGTTGCTCATCTCGAAGACCCCCACCTCGTTGGTAGAACCGAAGCGATTTTTGACGCTGCGTAACAGGCGGTAGGAGTGGAAGCGTTCTCCTTCCAGGTAGAGGACGGTGTCCACGATGTGTTCCAGGACGCGGGGGCCGGCGATGGCCCCGGCCTTGGTGACGTGGCCCACAATGAAAACGGGAATGTGGCTGGCCTTGGCCAGACGCAGCAGGGCCGCAGCGCAGGCTTTGACCTGGCTGACACTGCCCGCCGCCGAGGTCAGTTCCTCGCTGTAGACCGATTGAATGGAATCGACGATAGCCAGTCTGGGCTTCAGATTTTCGATGTGGCCCAAAATCTGCTCCAGGCTGATCTCGGATAAAACGTAAAGTTCCCGCTCCGAGATGCCCAGGCGGTCGGCCCGCATCTTGATCTGCTGGACAGACTCCTCGCCGGAAACGTAGAGCACCGGCCCCGCTCCATTGCCCGCTCCCTTGCTCAGCAGAGACGAGACCTGAAGCAAAAGAGTGGATTTGCCAATGCCCGGATCGCCGCTGATGAGCACCACCGAGCCGGGCACGATGCCTCCGCCCAGCACGCGGTTAAGCTCGGTCATGGGCACCGGGATACGCTTGAACTCGTCGGCAGAGATGGTGGACAGGGGTTGAGGCTGGCTGGTGGACACCAGGGGTAGAGCCGCGGAGGGTTTAGGGCGTTCCACCACCGTCTCCACCAGGGTGTTCCACTCCCCGCAGTCGGGGCATTTTCCCATCCACTTATGTTGTGAACTGCCGCAATTCTGGCACACGAAACGGGTACGAAGCTTAACCATAACTCCTTACCTTCCTATAGCAAAAAGGGCGACGAGTTGCCGCCCTGCAATCTGATCGTTTCTTCTTTAACGGTGGTCATCGTTTACACCTTTGGTTCACTGCTGTAAGAAAGCTTCCAGGGCATTCTCTTCTTCCAGTTCCTCCGTCAATATCTCTCTCTGTTCCACCACCCTGAAATCTATCTCCTCTTCGTCTTCCAGGTCGGCCTCGATGACGTCGCCGGGCTGGAAGCGGCCCGCCAGCAGCCCTTCTGACAGGGGGTCTTCGATCCGGTTCTGGATCACGCGTTTCAAGGGGCGGGCCCCGAAATCGCGGTTGTAGCCTTTGTCGGCCATGTAATCTTTGGCCGCCTCGGTGACTTTCAGCTCCATGTGCTGCTCGGCCAGACGCTCCCGCACGTCCCGCAGCTCGATGTCCACGATCTCTTTTATGTTCTCTTTGGTCAGGGCCTTGAAGAATATTATGCCATCCAGTCGGTTGCGAAACTCGGGCCGGAAGACCTTCTCAAATTCGGTCTCCACCTTTTTGCGCATCTCCTGGTAGGCTTGTTCCTCGTCTAACTCCTCCCCACCGAGAGCGGAGAAGCCCACGCGCGCCCCGCGCTTGATGGTTTCGGCCCCGATGTTGGAAGTCATGATGATGATGGCATTACGGAAATCGACCCGCCGTCCTTTGGCGTCGGAGAGGTGGCCGTCTTCCATGATCTGGAGCAACATGTTAAAGGCTTCGGAATGGGCCTTTTCCACCTCGTCCAGCAGAACGATGGCGTAGGGCCGGCGCCGGATGGCCTCGGTTAACTGTCCGCCCTCCTCGTAGCCGATGTAACCGGGCGGAGAACCGACCAGGCGGGCCACGTTGTGGCGCTCCATGAACTCGGACATATCCAGTTGAATGAGGGCTTCTTCGCTGC
The DNA here is from genome assembly GCA_964646625.1 of uncultured Anaerolineales bacterium. GTDB lineage: Bacteria > Chloroflexota > Anaerolineae > CAZYHC01 > CAZYHC01 > DAOULT01. The sequence continues at coordinate 20,487 of CAZYHC010000027.1, read as the reverse complement.
CGAACATAAATTCGGCCAGGGTTTTAGCCAGCAGGGTTTTGCCCACCCCTGTTGGGCCCAGGAAAATAAAAGAGCCGATGGGCCGTTTGGGGTCTTTGAGCCCGGCACGGGCACGGCGCACGGCTTTGGAGATGGTGCGGATGGCTTCGTCCTGACCGACCACCCGCTGGTGGAGGGCCTCTTCCATCTGGAGCAGGCGTTCCGATTCCTCACCCGCGATGCGCATGAGCGGCACGCCCGTCCACATGGAGACTACCTCGGCAATATCTTCCCCGACCACCCTGGGTCTGTTGGTCAGGGAATCCCAGCCCAGGCGCAATTGCTCCAACTGTTGTTGCAGCTCAACCTCTCTATCCCGCAGGTTGTCCGCGTCCTCGAAGCGCTTGTCGTCCAGGGCTTCCACTTTTTCTTTCTGCACTGCTCTCAGGCTGGTAAAGGTCTCGCGCAGGCCAGTGGCCAGCGGAGATTTATAGATGCGTACCCGTGAGGCGGCTTCGTCGATCAGATCGATGGCTTTATCCGGCATATAACGGTCGGGCACGTACCGGGCCGCCAGGTGAGCGGCGGAGTAAATCGCTTCGTCGGTTATATCCAGGCTGTGATGGTCTTCGTAGCGTTCCTTGATACCTTGCAGAATCTCGATAGTTTCCTCGATAGTCGGTTCCTCGACCATGATCGGTTGGAAACGACGTTCCAGGGCAGCATCGCCCTCGATGTGTTTGCGGTACTCTTCCAGGGTGGTGGCCCCTATACATTGCAGTTCGCCGCGGGCCAGGGCGGGTTTGAGGATGTTGGCGGCATCGACGGAACTGCCCGCCGCGCCTGCTCCGACCAGCATGTGGAGCTCGTCGATAAACAGGATGCTTTCCGAGGTCTTGATCTCGTCGATGACCCGTTTGAGACGTTCCTCGAACTGGCCCCGGTACATTGTGCCTGCCACCAGGGACCCCACGTCCAGCATGAGCACTCGTTTGTTAAGGAGCGGTTCCGGGGCCTCGCCGGCCACGATCCGCTGGGCCAGACCCTCGACGATGGCCGTTTTGCCCACTCCAGGTTCGCCGATGAGAGCCGGATTGTTTTTGGTGCGGCGGGAGAGGATTTGAATGACCCGTTCGATTTCCTTCTGGCGCCCGATGACCGGATCCAGTTTGCCCTCATCAGCCTGGGCCGTCAGATCGATGCCCAACTGATCGACCAGAGGAGTTTGTTTATCCTGCTGTCTTTCGCTCAGACGGCCGGTAGGGCTCTCCATCATCATGCGGGCCGTTTGGGTGCGGATACTATCGGGGCTAACCCCCAGGCTCTTAAGGACGTTGACCGCTACCCCTTCGCCTTCTCGCACCAACCCCAATAGCAGGTGTTCGGTGCCAATGTAATGGTGACCCAGCCGTCGGGCCTCATCAAAGGCCAGCTCGAGGACCCGTTTGGTGCGCGGAGTAAGGGTCAGCTTGCCGAACAAAGGTCGATCTCCACGCCCCACCGTTCTTTCCACCGTTGCTCTCACGTAGCGGGGCTCAAGGCCCAACTCCTTGAGCACTCTGACGGCGGCGCTGTTCTCCTCGCGTATCAGTCCAAGCAGGAGGTGCTCGGTGCCGATGTAGTTGTGATTTAACCGTTGTGCCTCCTCCTGGGCCATGGTCAAGACTCGTCTGGCTCGTTTGGTGAATCTATCTAGTTTATCGCTCATTTGATACTACCTTTCCGGACATAGTTGCTTGCTCAACCAAAGAGGCCACAAGACATTACCCTATCCAAGAAGAGGCTGTAACGAAGCGCTACGCTATCTAGTCTGGCTCTTCTTCCTGGTCATCAACCTTGGCCTCTGCCAGAGAGGCCAGTTGCCAATCCAGGTCAAAATATTCTTCGTCGTTCACCCGTCTCAGACTGAGGCCCATCCTGCGCCGACCGACATCCATACGAATGATGCGCAGGACAAGGGCCTCTCCTTCCTTCACCACCTCTTTGGGATGCTCGATGTACTGCTCGGTCAATTCAGAGATATGGATCAGGCCCTCGATCTCGCCATCGATCAGGGCGAAAGCTCCAAAATCGGTTAACTTGGTTACCGTGCCCTCCACCAACTGACCGACGGCATATTTCTCCGCCGCCACACTCCAGGGTTCGGGCTGCAACCGTTTAAGGCTCAGGGCCACGCGCTTTCTGTCGTGGTCCACCTCCAGGACGTAAACTTCTACCTCATCGCCTATCTGGAGGATTTCTTTGGGGTGGGCCACCCGTTTCCAGGATAGTTCTGACAGGTGAATCAGACCATCGGTCCCTCCCAGATCGACGAAAGCCCCGAAATTGCACAAGCTGCTGACCCGGCCACGATACACTGTGCCCTTCTGAAGCGTGCTCAACAGCTCCTCTTTTTGCTGTCTGCGCCACTCGCGCATGGCCTCTTTTTCGGAAAAAATGAGACGGTTATGCTTGCGATCTATCTCGATGATCTTAAGCTTAAGTTCCTGGCCCACTAAAGACGCCCACTGTTCGCCCTCGTTGACGTTATCAGGGGAGGGTTGAGCGGCCTGACGGGAGCTAAATAACTGGGAAGCGGGCACAAAGCCCCGTACTTTGCCCAGACAGACGATCACCCCACCCTTGTTATGGTCGGCCACCGTGCCTTCAAACATCTCGTCCGCTTCAAAGAGTTCCTGGGCAGTAAGCCAATCCCTTTCCAGTTCAGCCTTGCTGAGGGACAGAATGACGTTACCATGCCTGTCCTCCGGCCTGACAACGTAGACCCACACTTTGTCACCCACCGTCAGAGTTTCTGGGGCCAATCTCTCTAACTCACGACCGGAGATGCTCCCTTCAGATTTTGAACCGATGTCAATCAAAACCTCGGAAGGGCCGACGCGTACTATCGTGCCTGGAACGATATCACCTCGTTTCAGGGCCTTGACGCCGTAAGCCTGATCCATGAACGCGTCCATGTTCAAGGCATCGTCACCATCCTGTCCTGTCTCTTGTCTTGTTTCCCCTCCTTCCTCAGAAACCAAGACATTTTTCCAATCATCCATACCCCCTTGCATCCCCTCTCCTGATTCGCATTTTCCGAGCATTTTTATTATACTGGATTTCCAGATAAAAGGCAAACAAAGTGGGCCTCCTGTCTCTATTCTATAACCATCCCTGTTTCTTGTCAAGGGTATTTTGGTCCTACCGGGCTACGACGTTGACCAATCTGCCCTCGGCGAAGATGACGCGGGTCACCTCTTTGCCCTGCACGTGGCATTGCACGCGCTGGCTGCTCAGGGCCAGTTCTTTGGCCCTGGCCTCATCGATGCCGACGGGCACCTCGATCCGGTCGCGCACCTTGCCGTTGACCTGGATCACCAGGGTGATGACCTCGTCGGCGGCCAGGGCCTCGTCCCAGGTGGGCCAGGCCTGTTGGTGGATGCTATAGGGGCCCCCGATCCGGGCCCATAGCTCCTCGGCGATGTGCGGAGCAGAGGGAGCCAAAAGCAGCAGCAGGGTGTGGATGGCCTGCTCCCAGGTCTCGCTCTTCACCAGGGGCGTCTCCTTGGCCTTGATCAGGTAGTTGCTGAATTCCATCAGGGCGGCCAGCATGGTGTTGAACTTGAAGGCTTCCATATCCTCGCTCACCTTACGGATGGTTTGATGCAGGTAGCGCTTCAACTGGCGGACCTCCTGCTCGGAGGGTTGCCCTTTCATTGTGGAGGGCTCTTCCAGCACCAGTTTCCAGACCCGGTTTAAGAAGCGGGACACGCCTTCGATCCCCCGGCTCGACCAGGGGCCGCCCTCCTCCCAGGGCCCGATGAACATCAGGTAAGCACGGAAAGTATCGGCCCCGTAGCTGCTGACCAGTTCGTCAGGATCGACCACGTTGCCCCGGGACTTGCTCATTTTTTCGCTATCCTCGCCCAGGATGATGCCCTGGTTGAAAAGGCGCAGCATCGGTTCGTCGTCGGGCCAGATGCCGCAGTCACGGATGGCCTTGGTGAAGAAGCGGGTGTATAGCAGGTGCATGGTGGCGTGTTCGATGCCCCCCGTATATTGATCGACGGGCAGCCAATATTTACCCTTGGCCGGGTCGATAGCCGCCTGCTCACAGTCAGGATCGACGTAGCGCAGTTGGTACCAGGAGGAGCACATGAAAGTATCCATGGTGTCCGTTTCCCGTTCGGCCTCCCCGCCGCACTGGGGGCAGGCGGTGTAGCGGAAGCCCTCGTGGTATTTCAGGGGCGACTCGCCGGTGGGCAGGAATTCGGCGTCCTCCGGCAGCAGGACGGGCAGGTCCTCCTCAGGCACGGGAACGACGCCGCACTTATCGCAGTGGATGATGGGGATGGGCGCGCCCCAGTAACGCTGGCGGGAGATCAGCCAGTCGTGGAGACGATAATGCACCCTGCGCTTTCCCACGCCTCGCTCTCCCATCCAGTCGGCCACCGCCTCTTTGCCCTCTTCGCTGGGCAGGCCGTTGAAGGGGCCGGAGTTGACCATCGTGCCTTCGCCCAGGTACGCTTCCTCCAAGGGCTCCCCATCCCAGTCGGGCGGAGCGATGACCACCGGAATAGGTATACCGTAGCGTTTGGCGAAAGCAAAGTCTCGGTCGTCGTGGGCGGGCACGGCCATGATGGCCCCTGTGCCGTAGGTCATCATCACGTAGTCGGCGATGTAGATGGGCATCTCCGAACCATCCATCGGGCTTACGGCGTAGGCCCCGATGAAAACCCCATCTTGAACCTTATCCGTGCTCAGGCGTTCGATCTCGCTCTGGCGGGCGGCTTTCAGCTTGTAGGCTTCCACCTCCTCACGACGGTCGGGCGTGGTCAGTTCATCGACCAGGGGATGTTCCGGGGCCAGCACGGCGAAGGTCATGCCGTACACGGTGTCGGCCCTGGTGGTGAACACGCCGATTTTCTTCTCCGAACCCTTGATCCCCAGGTCGAACTCCACTCCCTCGCTGCGCCCGATCCAGTTGGTCTGCATGGCTCTGACCCGTTCCGGCCAGTCGATCTGGCTGAAATCCAACAGTTCATCGGCGTAGTTGGTGATGCGGAACAACCACTGGTCCAGCTCTTTTTTGATCACCGGCGTGCCGCACCGTTCGCAATGTCGGTCTTCTCCCCACACCTGTTCGCGGGCCAGGGTGGTGTTGCAGGAAGGGCACCAATCTACCGGCGCTTTGGTACGATAGGCCAGGCCGTTTTTGTAAAGTTGCAGGAAGAACCACTGCGTCCACTTATAGTATTCCGGATCACAGGTCACGGCCTCGCGATCCCAGGCCCACATGGCCCCCATAGAGCGTAGCTGGCGACGCATCTGCTCGATGTTTTGATAGGTCCATTCGTAGGGATGGATCCCGTGCTTGATGGCGGCGTTCTCGGCCGGCAGCCCAAAAGCATCGAAGCCCACGGGAAAGAACACGTTGTAACCTTTCATGCGCAGATAGCGGGCTTTGGTATCAGAGGGAGCCATCGCGTACCAATGGCCGATGTGCAGCGCCCCACTGGGATAAGGATACATGGTCAGCGCGTACCATTTGGGCCTGTCGGGGTCTTCCACGGTTTGGTACAGCCCATCTTCGTCCCACTTCTTCTGCCATTTGGATTCGATCTGCTGAGGAATATATTTATCTACCATGATAATACCTCCATCGATTAAAAATTAATGTAATGCGATATCTCAAGCAAGTTCAAGTTGCAAATTCTCCAGCTTTGCCAGTCTCTCTTTAAGCCGCTGATAGGTCAATAACTCGCCTTCCCACTCTATAATTTCCAATTCATCTACGTCTAAAAGTCGGGCCTTCTCCATATCTCCGAATCGCTCCTCAAAGGACCGCAAGCGTTCTTCTGTTCTGGCCAGGGCCATTTGAGTTATACGCTTTTCCCTGTCCAGAGCATTCTCCACTATATACCTTAATGCTTCCTCATCTGTAGATAAAATTAACTTATTGACTACCATTTTCTTTACCTCACTTTCATACAGTGGTGATATCCTCCAGCAGCATGAGTGCAGTCGAGTTGGACGGCGAGGCTTTTGAGAACGAGGGGCAGGTAGCTCAAGTTCGGGTGCGTGGCCGGTGCGACCACCTCGAAATTGGCGGTGTCGATGGTTGCCGTCGCCGGATCCTGGCTCGCCTGCCACGGCCCGTAGGCAAACGGGAGCTGTTCCAGCTCTTCGTTGAGCTTCTCGAGCACTATCTGCCACTTGGTCTTCCCTGCCGTGAGCGGCGTGCCCGACGGCTGGCCGATCAGCGCATTGACCTGGTCGTCGGTCAGGTGCAGAACGGCGGTGTGAATGTCCTCGGCATAGAAGGTGAATCCCCCGGCGTTATCCATCAGGTAGGCGCCGTGGGTGCGCAACGCCGTGAGAAACATGCGGGTGATGGGGGCCAACTGGTTTTCGTCGAGCGGATAGCCTGCCTCGTCCACGAGCGTCTGCTTCAGGCGGAGGCGCTGACCCGCAGCCAGGGCGCGGGGATTGGTGTTGTAATAGTCGGTCTCGGTCGTTGAGGCCGGGTAAAAATAATCGGATGGAAGCGGCTCAGACGGGTCGGCGCTCAGGTTGCGCAGTCCGGGAATTGCAAATGCCAGAGCGTGGGCAATGGCCCCGCGCTCAACGTCCTCGGGCAGGAGCAGTCCGGCCAGCAGCGGGGTCCCTGTGGCACGGGCGCTGTAGTACGTGTCAGGATTCGCCCCAGCCCCACGCACATCGAAGAAGTCAATATCCCCTGCCTCAAGAATCGTGGTCCCCGGCTGGCCGCCTCCCAGGCTGTTGCCCCCCGCGTCGCGGGCGGTCGTCGCCTGCCAGAAATCGTACTCGGTAAACGTATGGGGGTCGTAAAGCACCAGGTGCCCATCTGAGTCCGTGCCCACCGGCCCGGCGGGGCGCACCGTACCGGCGGGTGCAGGAACGGTCACGGGCCCGCCTTCCTGGTCGATCCCAAACTTGGGATGGGGCCACCCCAGGTTGCCTGCATAGTCACGAATCAGCACGCTCTGCGGCCCCGTGCCCGCCCGAAACACGGGGATGGTGTACTCGACGTAGTTCACGTACGGGAACGGCCAGGTGGTAGGCGGCGGCCCAGGCGGATGGAGATCGGAGTTGTCGCCGCGCAGCACGCGATACGTGACCAGGATTTGCTGGTCGCTTTCGGGTATGACCGCCGCACCGGCGGCAGTCTGGTTCCAGGCGCTACCAGGCTCGAACAGCGGGAGGGACAGCGTAAAATCGCGTGGCAGCGCCGGGGCGTCGGCGGCCCTCCACACGTCAGCCTCGATCGGCTCGGCGACAGCCAGCGTCAGGAACAGCCCGATCAGGATAATTGGCATCAAGTAAGCCCTCAAGAACGCGTGACTACGCTTCATCTTGCACTTCCTTGATCAGATCAACAACCCCCTCCTAGAAAACAAGCCCCTCGTTCCACCAGGGACGAGAGGCCGCGGTACCACCCTGTTTGACGGACCCAGTCGTGTATAGAGGAGTGATCAGGGCACCTGACCACTCCTCGCTGAGTTGGTGGAGCCGAGGGGACTCGAACCCCTGACCTTCTGAATGCCATTCAGACGCTCTCCCAACTGAGCCACGGCCCCACGTTGTCCATCCACTTTAGGGCGAGTTAACGGACGCCACCCGGCAACGACTACCAGGCATTTTCTACCCTTCACCGTTGCGGCTCCCAGGCGAGTTCAGCCTCGTGGCGCTCCCCGGTTGGCACCGCTGTCAGGCTCCCACCTGTGCGCCCAACTCTCTGCCGGGGATGGCTTACTACTCCTGTTCACAGCCTTTTGGTATATAGTGTATAATTTATGGCCTGAGTCTTTGGTTTGGTGGAGCTGATGGGATTTGAACCCACGACCTCATCAGTGCGATTGATGCGCTCTCCCACTGAGCTACAGCCCCATCGTCACTAAGTATATAACAGATCGGAGGAGTTGTCAAGTGAAGTTTCATCGATTCTTTCCAGGAAAAGGCATTGCACAGCTTATTCTCTTTTGTAAGGCTTGAGGAGGGCGGCAGGATAAGAGGCGTTGCGGGCCACCCCGATGAGGGCCACAATAGTCAGCAGGTAGGGTAGCATGTTGAAAAACTGGGAGGGGACGTTGAGGCCGATGGTCTGAAGACGCAGTTGCAGAGCCTCCACCCCGCCGAAAAGCAGGGCGCCCGCCAGCACCCTGGCAGGTATCCAGTTGCCGAAAATGACCAGGGCGATGCACACCCAGCCCCGCCCGGTGACCACTCCGTAGATGAGGAACATGTTCATCTGGATCAGGGTGAAAAAGGATCCGGCCATCCCCATCAACGCCCCGCCGATGACCAGGGCCAGGTAGCGGGTCCGATAGACGTTCACCCCTACGGTGTCGGCTGCTTCCGGGTTTTCGCCCACCGCTCGCATCTGGAGGCCCAGCGTGGTACGAAAAAGAAGCCAGGACGACAGCGGCACCAGCAGAAAGGCCAGGTAGGTCAAGGCGTACTGCTGGAACAGGATGGGGCCCACAATGGGGATATCGCTGAGGAGGGGAAGGTGCGCAGTCTCGAAGGCGGTGACGGTAGGGGGCACGGTGGGGGAACCAATGACCATCCGGTAGATGAAGTAGGCCAGGCCGGTGGCGAAGATGGTGATCCCCAGGCCGGAAACGTGCTGGCTCAGCCCCAGGCTGACGGCCAAAAATGCCATCAGCAGCCCCAACAAGGCCCCGGTGATGAGGGCCGCCAGCACCCCCAACCACAGGCTGCCGCTGAAATAGACGACCAGAAAACCAGCCAGCGCCCCCAGGATCATCGTGCCTTCGATGCCCAGGTTCAGCACTCCGGCCCGCTCGATGAACACTTCCCCCAGGCTGCCCAGGATGAGGGGCGTAGCCATCCGCACCGTAGCCCTCAACAGCCCGACGATGAAAGAGGCGGTCAGAATTTCTTCCAAGTTACCTGACTCCTTGCTTTTTGACGATACAATCTTTTTAGTGTATGATATAGGCAGGTGTAAGCCACAGATGACTGAAAGGCCGAGCAAGATGCAAACTGGAATGGACGACAACCGGGTTCTTTTGGCCCATATAGATGCCATCATCCGGGAATTGGAGAACTTGCGCCACCTGGTGGCTCAACGATCTTCTGCCCCAACCCCTCCCCTGGCTGAGCGATTATTTGGCTCGCTGGGCCAGGGAACGTGGGATGAGTACGATCCAGACATTGACTGGTTGAGGTTTGGCGCCAAATGACCATCCCTCTCTCCGAGTTTACTGGTAATGCCCTTTATCTTGATACCATGCTGCCTTACGCTCTACTGCGGGGCATTGACGAGGCGGCAAAGAGGCTCTTCGTTCAGATTGAGAATGGCGCAATAATAGCTTATACCTCTGTGCTAACCTTCGATGAACTTATCTATCGTCTGCTCCTTGCTCTAATCAGAGAGCGCTACGCTGGCTCTCCATTCGACCACCTGCGCGAGAACGAGGGGCGAATGGTCGCTGAATTTTTCCCCTTGATTGCTCCCCAGGTGCGTGATCTGAGTTGCCTTTCCCATCTCACTCTGATCAATGTCACTGCCGAAGACCTGGACGTGATGTGCGAAGCTATGGAGCAATATCATCTCCGTCCCCGTGACGCCCTACATTTTGCCGCGATGCGGAAAGCGAACTGCTTTGACTTGGCGAGCAACGATCAGGACTTCGACCGCGTTCCCCAGATAAGACGTTTTACCCTTTAATTCTCCTCACTCGATACTGCGTCAAAAGCAGCGTAGCCAGCATGACCAACAGGGTCACGCCCTGGATGACGTCGGCCAGGAAGATGGGCACCCCGGTGGCCCGGCTCATGGCCTGCGCCCCGGTGATGACGATGCCGAACAGGAAGGCGGCCAGCACCACCCCCACAGGATGCAGCCCCCCCAGCATGGCGATGACGATCCCGCTGTAGCCGTAGCCCGGCGAAAGCCCTTCGATGAGCCGATATTGCACCCCGCACACTTCTCCCACCCCGGCCAGGCCAGCGATCCCCCCGCTGATGATGGCCGTCAGCAGAATGGTCTGGCCCACGCTGATCCCGGCGAAGTTAGCGGCGGTGGGATTGGCGCCCACCGATTTCATCTGAAAGCCGAGGACGGTCTGTCTGAGAATGACCCACACGATGGCGGCCATCACGAAGGCCACCACGATCCCCAGGTGGAAACGGGAACGCGGGAGGAGGTTGGGAAACTGGGCGCCGGCGGCAATGTCGGGCGAATAGGGCCACCCGCTGATCGGGTCGCGCCAGGGGCCGTTCAGCAGGGCGCTACTCAGGTAGATAATGACCCAGTTCAAAAGCAGGGTGGTCACCACGTCGTCTACCTTGAAGCGGACCTTGAGATAAGCGGGGAGAAGAGCCCAGATCGCTCCGGCCAGAAAACCCCCGAGCAGCACCAGGGGGATGAGCGCCGCCGCCGGGCTGTCCACCAGGGTGATGCCAAACCAGGTGGCGGCTATCGCCCCGGCGTAAAGCTGGCCCTCCGCCCCGATGTTCCAGAACTGGGCCGTGAAGGCCACGGCCACCGCTATGCCGGTCAGGATGAGAGGCGCCACCTTGACGAAAGTCTCGATGCGGCTCAGACGGCTGCCCAGCGCCCCCACCACGATCTGATAATAGGCGGTGAGAGGGTTCGCCCCGGCTATAATTATAAGCACCGAGCACAGAGCAAAAGCGATCAGCACGGCCAGGATGGGAATGAAAACCCGAAACCAGAAGGGCGGTGGCGGTCTCTTTTCGAGCATAAATCGCGGCACTATCTATCTCCTCCCATCTCCAAATCCCTACTCCCCAACGCCGGCCATCATCAGCCCAATTTCCTCTACCTGGGCTTCCTGGGCGGAAACGATGCCCATGATCCGTCCTTCGTACATAACCATGATGCGGTCCGAAAGGTTCAGGATTTCGTCCAGGTCCTCGGAGATGAGCAGGATAGCTCCCCCGCGTTCTCGCTCTTCCAGCAGCTTTTGATGGATGTACTCTGTGGCTCCCACGTCCAGCCCCCGCGTAGGCTGAGCAGCGATGATCAATCTGGGCTGGCGAGACAGAACGCGGGCCAGGATCACCTTTTGCAGGTTGCCGCCGGAAAGGGTCTTGACGCAGGCCGTTTGGCCGGCGGTCTTGATCTGATACTCGTCTATCAGGCCCTCTACGCAGTTGGCAATCTCCTGATGGTTCAGGAACAGGCCGCTGGACATGGGCCGGACGTTGAAACACTCCAGCACCAGGTTATCTCTGACCGATAACTCGGCGATGCACCCTGTCTCCAGGCGGTTTTCCGGGATGCGAGCCACCCCGTGCTCGACGATCTTTCTGGGCGGGCAGTTGGTCATGTCTTGGCCCCGAATCCACACCGTCCCTTGCGTGGCCTGGCGGACGCCGGAGATAACTTCGGCCAGTTCCCGCTGGCCGTTGCCAGACACTCCGGCCACCCCCAGGATCTCCCCCTCATGGACCTGGAAAGAAACGTGGTGTAGGGCGTTCAGCCCCTGGTCGCCCAGGGCCTGGAGGCCCTCGACCCGCAAAACCGGTTGTCCCGGCGCAACGTCCGTCTTGGTGATCCGTTCCAGCACCTCGCGCCCCACCATCATGCGGGCCAGGTCACGCCTGTTGACCTCGGCGATGTCCTTCGAGCCCACCACTTTACCGCCCCGCAGGATGACCACCCGGTCGCCGATGTTCAGCACCTCGTCCAGCTTATGGGAGATGAAGACCACGCTTTTGCCTTCGCCCTTCAGGACGCGCAGAATTTTAAATAGTTCGACCACCTCCTGGGGGGTGAGGACGGCCGTCGGTTCGTCCAGGATGAGGATCTGCGCTCCCCGGTAGAGGACCTTGACGATCTCCACCCGCTGCTGCTGGCCCACGGACAGTTGCCAGACTTTGGCCGCCGGGTCTACCGTAAGCCCGTACCGGGTGGAGAAATCTTCGATTTTCTTCCTGGCGCGCTCCAGATCGAGGATGAGGCCCCTGGGGGATTTAAGCCCCAGGACGATGTTCTCGGCCACGCTGAGCGGAGGCACCAGGGCAAAGTGCTGATGCACCATCCCGATCCCCAGGCGGATGGCGTCTCCAGGGGAGTTGATGGCCGCCTGCTGCCCGTTGACGTAGATCTCGCCCTCGTCGGGGGTATAGAGGCCGTACAGGATTTTCATCAGGGTGGTTTTGCCCGCTCCATTCTCTCCCAGCAGGGCGCAGATCTCCCCTTTCTTCAACTGAAAGTCTACCTGATCGTTGGCCACCACGTCCAGGAAGTGCTTGGTGATGCCCCGCATTTCCACGGCATATTCCATAAACTAATCCCTTCATCTAAAATCTCAGCGAACTCTGCGCTCTCTGCGGTGAGAAAACACATCAACACCACTTTGATGTATTAAGGTAAGAGGGACGGGCAGGCCATCTACCCGTCCCTTTTCCATTTTGCTTGTGTGTGCTAGTCGCCGACGGGCACGGTCTCGTTGACCGGCACGCGGAACATGCCGCCCAGAATTTCCTCGGTGCGCGTCTCGACCATGTCCTTGACCTCTTTAGGCAGCGTGTCTTCGAACTCGTGGTAAGGGGCCAGATACGCGCCGCCTTTGGCCATCATCGTCCACTCGGCGTAGTCCATAGCCACGAAGGTGCCGTTGTGCACAGAGGTGACGACGTGCTTGACCGTAGGCCACATGTCCCAGATAGGCCCGGTGACGACCGTATCCGGGGCCAGTTCCCACTGGTCTTGCATGTTGCCAAAAGCCAGGATGCCCTTTTCCGCCGCGGCCTCGATGACCCCGTATCGCTCGGCGTATATCACGTCCACCCCGGCCTCGATCTGGGCCAGGGCCGCTTCTTTGGCCTTGGTCGGGTCGAACCAGCTATCGATGAAAGTCACCTTGGCCTCGATGTCGGGGTTGACTTCCCTGGCGCCTTCGATGTAGGCATTGATGATGCGGTTGACTTCCGGCACCGGATAGCCGCCCACCACGCCGATGACGTTCGACTCGGTCATCTTACCGGCGATCATGCCGCACAGGTAGGCCGGTTCGTGGATCCAGTCGTCGAAGACGGCAAAGTTAGGCTCGGCCGGGCCCAGCCCAGACCCAAAGCAGAAGGCGATCTCGGGATAATCTCTAGCCACCCGGCGCACGGCCTCCTCGGAGCCAAAGGCATCGCCCATGATCAGGTCGAAGCCTTTGTCGGCGTACTCGCGCACCACCCGCTCGAAGTCCGGGTAGGGCGTGCTCTCGGCCCACTCATACTCGATGCCCAGGTTTTCCTGAGCCTTCAGCAGGGCCTGGTGGATGCAGCCATCCCACGGCTCCTCGATGGGGGTGGCGAAGATAGCCACCACCTTCAGCCCGGTATCGACCTGTGGCTCCGGCGGGGCCTCGGCCAAAACGGCCTCCTCGGTAGCACTCCAGCTCACGGTCAACTCCATAGGCTCTCCGGAGGCCATTTCTATGAAGTCTAGCTCCCAGGTGATCTGGTTTTTCGTCGGATCCAGGGTGCCGTTCTCTTCCGGAGACCAATCGATGATCTTGTTAGCCAACATGATGGAATAGTTGAACTCGAGGTCCACTCCCCCCATCATCTGTATCATCTGCTCCATCTCTTCCGGGCTGACCTCCTCACCACCAGAAATGTCCTCCCCCATTTCTTCGGTTTTAAGGGCCAGTTTCAGGGTATAAACGCCGTCGCTCTCCTCCACCGAGAGGGTCTCCATCTCCTCGAAGCCCCCGGTTTTGCTGAGGCTTACCAGTTCGTCGAGGCTGGCAAAGGGCGCGGTTACTTTAACGCCCTTGCGATTCTTTGCCTCGTCGTAGTACTCCTCGACCTCGGCGCCGGGTACGTCCGACACCCCCTCCTTTACGTCGGCAAAGGGATCCTCTTCCCCTTCCGCGGCCATTTCCATGAAGGCTTCGTCCATGGCTACGATCATGGTTCTGGTGCCGCTCCCATCGGCTTTAATCTCGATCTCGTTTCTGAAGGTGATGCAGCCCGAAAGGAGCAGAGCCGAGCCCAGCAACAAGATGAGCAGACCTGCAACAAACCGCTTGCGTTTAAACATTTTTTTCTCCTTTCAAATTTAGTTTTCAAGTTTTTCCTCGGTCGGTATCTGGCCTGTTTTTGCCTCTCGTCTTTTCTACCCTCCTTTCTGTTGTATATAGCGGTACGGCGAAAATCAGCATTGCTTCAGCAATCCGTGTCATCCGTGACCTAAATCCGCGTCAGTCCCTCTTCCAAAGCCTGCCTGATCTTCTCTTTAGCGGCGGGCAGGGAGAAAACCCGCACCCCCACCGCGTCGTAAATGGCGTTGGTGATGGCCGGGGCGGTAGCCAGCGAAGGCGCCTCGGCCAGGCCCTTGGCTCCCCAGGGGCCTTGCGGGTGGGGCACTTCCACGATGACGGGTACGATCTCCGGGGTCTGGGCCGCGGTGGGCAGGCGGCACTTGTGCAGCGAGTCGGTCAGGTTGAGGCCCTGCTCCACCACGAACTCTTCAGACAGGGCGTAGCCCATCCCCATCACCACCCCGCCCTGGATCTGTCCTTCTATGGCGGGCGGATTCAGGGCGCGGCCCACGTCGTGGGCAGCGATGACCTTCAGGACTTTGACCTGGCCGCTTTCGGCATCGACCTCCACTATAGCCACCTGGGTGCCATAGGCGTAACACCAATGGGTAGGCCGCGATTCGAAGTCGGGTTTTCCGTAGTGGCTGGCTTCCCCTTCCAACAGCGGGGCGGTGGACGGGGCCTGGTAACGCTTTTCGGCCACGAACTCGGCTCCCAGGTGCGAAAGCGGGATTTGCTTTCCCGTGGCCCGATCGATCAGTTGATCGCCCTGGAGCGCGATCTGGGCCGGATCGGCTTCCAGGGCTTCGGCAGCGTGGCTGAAAAGCTCCTCTTTGAGCGCCCGGCAGGCCATCACCACCGCGTTGCCGGTCATAAAGGTCTGGCGGGAGGCAGTGGTCGGGCCGGTGGGGGGAGTGAGGGCCGTGTGGGGGGTTTGCACCTCAATGCGCTGGAAGGGCACGCCCAGCTCGGCGGCCACCAGTTGAGCCTGGGCCGTCAACGCCCCCTGGCCGTATTCGTGATGGGTGACCAGCAGTTGCGCCGAGCCGTCGGCCTTCAGCTTCACGATCGCGCCGGCGCTCTCCGGGAAGCCGTGCCCGAAGCCGATGTTCTTGACTCCGCAGGCCACGCCGATGCCTGTCTTCTTTTTGCTTTCAGGCAGGTGGGTTTTTTCCAGGGCTTCCCTGGCGGCCGCGATGGTCTCTTTGATGCCCGCCACGCCGGGCTCCAGCACGTGGTCGGCGGCGGTGGGCAGGCCCGCGGCCAGGCCGTTCAGGTGGCGAAACTCGAAGGGGTCCATCTTGAGGGCGCGGGCCATCATGTCCATCTGGGTTTCCAGGGCAAACTCCACCTGGTTAGCGCCAAACCCACGCATCGCCCCGGCGGGCACGTTGTTGGTGTACCAGGCCCACCCCTCCAGCCTGACGTGGGGCACGTAGTAGGGGCCGCAGGCGAAGACCACCATGTTCTCCAGCACGTCCACTCCCAGGGAGGCGTAGGCTCCCGTATCGGCCACAATGTCGGCTTTCACGGCCAGCACGTGCCCATCTTTATCGGCCCCGGTTTTGAAGCGCAGCCAGGTCCGATGCCGCTTGGGGTGGGTACGCAGAGACTCCTGGCGGGTAAATACGATCTTCACCGGGCGGCCAGTCTTCAAAGCGCCCAGGGCCAAAAACTGGTGCATGAGGATGTCTTCTTTAGCTCCAAAAGCTCCGCCTATGGGCAATTGCACCACCCGGATCTTCTCCTCCGGCATATCCAGGACCTCCGACAGTTGGGTGCGGTCGTCGAAGACGCACTGGGTGCCTATCTTGATGGTCACCCCTCCGTCTTCGTCCGGGATGCCCAACCCGGCCTCCGGCTCGATGAACGCGTGCTCGATAAAAGGGGTGTGGTAGGAGTTTTCAAAGACTACGGCGCACTGCTCGAAGGCTGCTTCCACGTCGCCGCGCTCGATCAGGGCGTGGTGTAAAAGGTTGCCCCCTTCGTGCACCAGGGGAGCGTCTTCCCTGGCCGCTTCTTGGGGAGAAAACACGCCCGGCAGAGGGCGATAATCCACCACGATTTTTTCCAGGGCGGCCTGGGCTATTTCCTCTGTTTCGGCGAAAACCCCGGCCACCGGATCGCCGATGTAACGGACTTTCTCATCGGCGATGGCCGGTTGATCGCGTTTGAGGATCCCCAGTTGATTTTTGCCGGGGATGTCTTTGGCCGTCAGCACCAGGGCCACGCCCTCCATCGCTTCGGCAGCAGAGGGGTCGAGGCCCAGGATCTCGGCGTGGGGATGGGCGCTCCACAGGATTTTGCCGTATAGCGTGTTTTCCAGCACGAAATCGCCGCTGTATTTGGTCCGGCCGGTGACCTTTTCCACCGCGTCTTGGCGGATGAAAAAAGCGCCCACCGATTGGCCAGGCTCGACCTGGGGCGCTTCGGGCAGCTTTTTGCCGGTGGCTATTACCTCGGCCGCCGCCTGGATAGCCTTGACGACGTTGACATAACCGGTGCAGCGGCAGGTGTTGCGATTGCGGGTCAGGGCCGCCTTGATCTCTTCCGCCGTTGGCTGGGGGTTCTCGTCGAGGAGGGCTTTGGCGGCCACGATCATGCCTGGGGTGCAGTAGCCACACTGAAAGGCTCTGTGGATTATAAAAGCTTCCTGCAAAGGGTGAAGTGATCCATCTTTGGTCAGCCCCTCGATAGTTTCCACCTGGGCGTCCTTCAGCCGGGGCGAACCCATCTTGACCAGGCAGGAGCGGGCAGCCCTGCCGTTCAGGATGACGGTGCAGGCTCCACAGTGGCCGCTGGCGCACCCGTTTTTGGTGCCCGTCAGGCCCATCTCCTCCCGCAGAAAGCGCATCAGGCTCATGTCTTCAGGAACGTCGGCTTTAACCTCCTGACCGTTGACGGTGAGCCTGACCGCCATCACATCCCCCATGGTTCTCCTCCATTGGTTTTCGTTGGGTCTCTGGGCTACTTCGTCAGAAGCGCAGATCGAGAGTGCGCTGGTAGGAAGCCACCACCAGGATGTCGTGCTCTTTGGCCGCCTCCGCCGCCGAATGGTGAATGTAGTAGCCAAATAGCACTTTCAGTACTTCCCCTTTATCTTTCACCAGTGGTTCCACCTGCTCCATGAGTTGCGCAAAGCTTTCTACCTCTCGCCTGTAAATCCGCGATTTGCTCTCGCACAGCACGATCACTCTTTGACCATCCCTCTCTCCTTCGCCGCAGAGGTTGATCTCCACTTCCTGGCCTTCCACCCAGAAGAACCTCTGCCACAGTTCTTCACCAACAGGGCCGATAAGTCTGATCCCATAGCGATTTTGCAGAAAGGCGGGCAGCATCGTCTTAGCCACGTCCTCCAGGCTGTAACCGATGGTATCGCTCAGCGCGCCCACCTGTTTTTGCAATTGGGTTTGAGCTTGAACCAGCTTCTCCACGGCCCCCGTCAGCCGCTCAAGTTTTTCCTCGGTGCGGGCCTGAGCCCGAGCCAGCTCCTCTAACCGGGCTCCGGTGCGGGCCTGAGCCCGGGCCAGTTCTTCCACGGCCCCTTCCAGCCGCCCAAGTTTTTCCTCGGTGCGGACCTGAGCCTGGGCTAGTTTTTCCAGGGCCTCTTCCAGCCGTCCAACCCGCTCCTCGGTGTGGGTCTGGGGCAGTTCCTCCATACGTCTCACCTACTTTCTACAAGCAGCGATCTGGTCAACTGCTGTTACTCAAAAATCTGGCTATTCCTCCGCTCTCGGGCTACAATCTTGCCCTTGTGTATGACGTACAGACGTTCCGGCTGGAGGCGGATGGCCTCCCAGGGGGTTTCGCAGTTGATGATCACGATCTCCGCCTCTCCGCCCTCGCCGATCTGGTGATTCTCCAGGCCCAGGATGCGCGGGGCGTTGACGGTGGGCATGTCAAACACGGCCTCGATCTCGCGGGGCAGGCTCAGGTGAGCGGCGTGGGCGCTGACCAGGGCCACCTCCAGCAGATCGGCCTTGCCGAAGGGATAGAAGGTATCCTTGATGCAGTCCTGGCCGAAAGCTACGTTCACCCCCGCTTCCATCAGTTCTTTGACCCTGGTGATGCCCCGTCTTTTGGGCTGTTTGTCCAGGCGGCCCTGGAGCATGAGGTTAGTGACCGGGTTGGTGATCATGTGCATCTCGGCCTGCTTGACCAGACCGATGACCTTATCGGCGTAGGCATCGTCGTAAGCAGCCATAGCGCAGGTATGTCCCGCCGTCACTCGACCGTGCCACCCTTCCTTGATGGTTTTGGCGGCCAGATATTGCAGGGTGCGGGCCGCCGGGTCGTCGGTTTCATCGACGTGCATGTCGATGTCGGCCTCGTATTCCCTGGCGATCTCAAACGCGATGTCGATGTGGCGGATGGAATCGGCCTCAGTCATCTCGTTGTAAGGCATCCCGCCCACCACGTCAGCGCCCCTCTCCATCGCCTTCCACATCAGTTCCTCGGTACCCGCATCCTGGATAATGCCCTCTTGAGGGAAGGCCACGATTTGCAAATCCACCAGATGTCCATAACGTTTCCGCGTCTCCAGCAGACCTTCCAGGGGGGTCAGTCCGCCGATGGTGTCCACGTCCACGTGGGTTCTTATGGCCGTGGTGCCATAGCGCACGGCTTCTTTGAGCACCCGGCCGGCCCGCTCCACGATTTCCTCCACGGTATATTCTCGTTTACGTTCCCAGATAATCTCGATGGCCTCGCTCAGGGTGCCAGACACGTTAGGGCGCACCGTTTCCACGATCAGCGTCTTATCGAGGTGAATGTGGGGGTCTACGAAAGAGGGGGTAGTCAGTTTACCGGCGGCGTCGATTTCTTTGGTGCCCTTTTCCGCGATGTGATCTCGCACGGCGACGATGCGCTGGCCCTCGACACCTATGTCCTTAAGGGTCTCCTCTCCTCTCAGACGTGCCTGCCTGATCACCAGGTCCATGGTTATTCACCTCCCTGTAATGGTCGGAACGATTAAGTGGACACAATGCCACGCCTACAATGCTATCATAGTCCACATATTTTGTCAAGATTTTTGACCGCGCTCTCCGCCCCTCCACCCTTCCGCGCTCCAAAGGCCACAAAAAAACGAGCGGGGCTTCTACAACCCCGCCCGTTGGATGTCTGGAGCAAAAGCTCCCAGGTGCCTGGCACTTCAACAGCGAACGTTCGTTGTGCCAGGCACCTTACCTACTTACGGCGTGATGACGTTGTTCCTCTGGATGGTGGGCAGGTAAACCCCGCTCGGCCTGACCCACACCGTGGTGCTCACCACGCTGCCCGTGGCGCCGGTCACTCCTTTGGTGGTGCCGATGAGCGCCTGGTAGCGGTCATTGTAGATGACCGTCCCACTGGGCACCTGGTTGACCGTCACCACAAAGGTGACGCTGATGCTCTGGCTGTAGTTGACCGTCAGGCCCGTCCACAGCACGTCGTTGCCCACCAACGTGCCGCCGTGGCTGATGGTCATACAACAGGTGGTGCTGAGGGGCACGGTATCGCTGACCACCATGCCTGTGGCGTGGAACAGACCACCCGTCTCGGCGACGGTCAGGGTGTAGGTCAGCGGCTCTCCGGCCCAGGCCGGGTCGGGGTTGTCCTGCTTGGCGATGGTCAGGGCCGGGTCCCCCCGGCTGCGCACGAAGACGTCAAACGTACCGTTGCCGTCGCCGGCCACCAGGTTGGTGGCCCAGGAATCGAAGGCCACGTAGCGCCCGTCGGCTGAGATGGAGGGGAACTGGCTAGGGCTATCAGGGTCGCCGCCGGCGGTACCCACGCTCACCCGTGTCGTGGTGTTGGTCTGAAGGTCACGCACGAAGATGTCCAACGTACCGTTGCCGTCGCCGGCCACCAGGTCGGTGGCATTGGACCCGAAGGCCACGTAGCGCCCGTCGGCCGAGATGGATGGGTTCATGCTCCAGCTATCAGGGTCGCCGCCGGCGGTATCCACGCTGACGCGGGTGGTGGTGTTGGTCTGGAGGTCGCGCACGAAGACGTCCCCCATACCGTTGCCGTCGCCGAGCACCAGGTCGGTGGCCCAGGAATCGAAGGCCACGTAGCGCCCGTCGGCTGAGATGGATGCATTCATGCTCACGTTATCAGGGTCGCCGCCGGCGGTATCCACGCTGACGCGGACGGTAGTGTTGGTCTGGAGGTCACGCACGAAGACGTCCGCCAGCCCGTTGCCGTCGCCGACCACCAGGTCGGTGGCCACGGACTCGAAGGCCACGTAGCGCCCGTCGGCTGAGATGGAGGGGAACTGGCTAAAGCTATCAGGGTCGCCGCCGGTGGTATCCACGCTGACGCGGACGGTAGTGTTGGTCTGGAGGTCACGCACGAAGACG
>CAZYHC010000026.1:0-62892 GCA_964646625.1 uncultured Anaerolineales bacterium | reverse complement strand
GAGACGTTGGGCATCGTGGGAGAAAGCGGCTGTGGCAAGAGCGTGAGCGTGCTGTCTATCATGCGTCTTATTCCCCAACCACCAGGCAAAATCATGGAAGGCCAGGTGCTATTCGAGGGGCGTGACCTGCTCCACATCAACGAAGATGAAATCCGACGGGTACGCGGCAACAAAATTGCCATGATCTTCCAGGATCCCATGACCTCCCTCAACCCGGTACTGACTATCGAGCGCCAGATCAGCGAGGCGCTCATGCTGCATCTGGGCATGGATCGGGCCGAGGCTCGCCAGGAAAGCATTAGGCTCCTGGACCTGGTGGGCATCCCTGAAGCCGAGAACCGGATCAACGATTACCCTCACCAGTTCAGCGGAGGGATGCGTCAACGGGTGATGATCGCCATGGCTCTATCCTGCAATCCTCAACTGCTCATCGCCGACGAGCCTACCACCGCCCTGGACGTTACCATCCAGGCTCAGATTATCGACCTGGTCAAGAAGCTCAAACAGGACCTGGGCATGTCGGTGATCTGGATCACCCACGACCTGGGCATCGTGGCTGGTCTGGTCGAACGAGTGATGGTCATGTATGCGGGCTACATCGTGGAATCGGCTTCCGTCAAGGAGGTGTACGGCGATCCTCGCCACCCCTACACCATCGGGCTTTTGAGATCGATTCCCCGGCTGGATGAGGAACGCAAAGCCAAGCTGACGCCTATTGAGGGCTTACCACCCGATCTGATCGATCCGCCGCCGGGGTGTCCCTTTGCTCCACGCTGCTCCTACGTCATCGAGCGTTGTTATGAGGAGATGCCCCCTTTGGAGCGGGTCAAGCCCGGCCACGAAATCGCCTGTTGGGTGGATGTGACAGGCGCGTAGAACAAACAACAAGTAATCACGACTTATCCAGAGTGTAAGGGAGAGCACAGGCAATGACAGAAAATAACGTTCTAGTCAGGATTGAAGGGTTGAAGATGCATTTTCCCATCACCCAGGGCATCATCTTTCAGCGGCGGGTGGGAGACATCAAGGCTGTGGATGGCATCAGCTTCTTTATCCGGCAGGGTGAGACGCTGGGGCTGGTGGGCGAGAGCGGCTGTGGTAAATCGACGACTGGACGATGTATCCTGCAACTGTACCGCCCCACCGCCGGGGAAGTCTACTTTGAGGATGAGAGCCTGACCCAGATGCGGGGCGAGAAGCTAAGGCGGATGCGGCGCAAGATGCAGATGATCTTTCAGGACCCATACGCCTCTCTTAACCCCCGTATGACGGTGGGCAACATCATCAGCGAGCCGCTGGAAGTGCATAACATCCTGAAAGGCAAGGCTCGTAAGGAACGGGTGCAGGAGTTGCTGGAGGTGGTGGGGCTCAATCCCTACTTCATCAACCGCTATCCCCACGAGTTCTCCGGCGGACAGCGGCAACGCATCGGGGTGGCCCGCGCCCTGGCTGTCAACCCCTCCTTCATCGTCTGCGATGAGCCTATTTCGGCCCTGGACGTCTCCATCCAGGCTCAGATCATCAACCTCCTGGAAGAACTACAGGAACGCCTGGGGTTGACCTATCTATTTATCGCCCACGACCTCAGCGTAGTGCGCCACATCAGCAATCGGGTGGCGGTCATGTACCTGGGCAAGATCGTGGAACTGACCGACCGGGCCGAACTATATCACAGTCCTTTGCATCCCTACACCCAGGCTTTGCTCTCGGCGGTGCCCATTCCTGACCCCGTGGTGGAAGAGAAGCGTCAACGGACCATCCTGGAAGGCGACGTGCCCAGTCCGGCCCACCCGCCCGTGGGATGCAATTTCAACACCCGCTGTCCGGTAGCCATGGACATCTGCTACGACCAGGAACCGGAATTCAGAGACCTGGGTGGGGAGCACTGGGTGGCCTGTTTCCGGGCCTGAGTGAAAGTGACGGGAATCGGGATTCGGTAATTGGGATTAGGGGAGAGGTACGATTTGTCACTTCGGCAGCCAGATAACTCCGCTCTTTGCCAACAAACATCAAGCGTTGGATCGAGGCAGCGAGCGAAGTTGGAAAGGAGGTGAAAGCCAAGACACAATAAACAGACAGTTTAATCGGTACATAATAAGCAATTCCACGTAAAGGAGGCGAAAAATGCTTAAACAAAGGTGTTTGACCACTCTATCGATGCTGATTGTTCTGGCAATGCTGCTGCCCCTGGGCGGCATCTACGCGGCGGCAGACCCGGAAACCTTCGTCGAAGTAAGATACGCCGAGCCAGAAACCCTTGACCCGCCCTGGACGTATGAGGTGACCGGGTCCAACGTGCAGATGAACATCTACGAAGGGATGATCTTCTTCGAACGGGAGAAGGCCGACGAGTTCGTGCCCGCCCTGGCCACGGAGGTTCCTACCTACGAGAACGGCGGCATCTCCGAGGATGGACTGACCTATACCTTCAATATCCGCGAAGGGATCAAATTCCACGAAGGCGGCACCCTGGAGCCCCACGACATCGCCTATTCCATTCAGCGGGGTATGTTGCAGGACCGCATTGACGGCCCGCAATGGCTTTTCCTGGAGCCTTTCCTGGGTGTAAGCTCCATCGAGAGCCTGGCTATGGAAATCGCCGGAGTGGAGAGCTTTGACGAAGTGGACGAAGACTCCCTGGCGGAGACCTGCAAGCGAGTGCAGGAGGCCGTCGTTGCCGACGACAAGGCAGGCACCGTTACCCTCAACCTGGCGGCTTCTCACCCGGCCTTGCTCCAAATCATGTCTCAGCCCTGGGTCGGTGCGCTGGACAAGGAGTGGATGGTGGAGCAGGGTGGCTGGGATGGCACCTGCGACAACTGGGTGCAATGGCACGACCCGGCCGCCGAGGAAAGCGTCCTGTTTAACCAGGCCAACGGCACCGGGCCTTACAAGCTGGATCACTGGATGCCCGGCGAGGAGGTCGTCCTGGTAGCCAACGAAGATTATTGGCGCACTGAGCCTGTCTGGGAAGGTGGCCCCAGCGGCCCGCCCAGGATCAAGCGGGTGGTCATCAAGCTGGTCGAGGAATGGGGGACGCGGCTGGCTATGTATCAGGCCGGCGATGCCGATCACGTTGACCGGGTACCCATAGCCTACATCGACCAGTTGGAGCCTCTGGTCAAGGAAGTCTACGAAGGGGCCGAAGAGGACCCCGCTAAGATGACCATCCTGAACGAAGATGGCAACCTGAAGCTGTTCAGAGGCATGCCTCAAACGGCCATGACTGCGGCCATGTTCAACTTCAACCTCAATATGGAGGGCGGCAACCCCTTCATCGGCAGCGGGGCTCTGGACGGCAACGGCATTCCACCCGACTTCTTCTCCGACATCCACGTGCGCAAAGCCTTCAACTACTGCTTCGACTGGGATGTCTACCTCAACGAAGGTCTTCAGGGAGAGGCCATCCAGCCCAAGGGGCCGATCGTCAAGGGAGTGATGGGCTACGACGAGAACCAGCCGGCCTATGCCTATGACCGAGACAAATGCGAGGCCGAGTTCAAACAAGCCTGGGATGGGCAGGTCTGGGAGAAAGGTTTCTACATCCAGATTGCCTACAACACCGGCGACGAACTGCGGCGCATCGCGGCCGAGATGATCGAGCAGAACATGGAAGCTATCAATGAGAAGTTCGACGTGGTGGTCTACAACCTGCCCTGGCCCTCCTACCTGTCCGCCCGTCGGCAGGGCAAGCTACCCATCGCCATCAGCGGCTGGATCGAGGACTACCACGATCCCTCGAACTGGGTGCACCCCTTCATGCACCCTACGGCCGGAGCTTACGCCCGTGTCCAGAAATTCAGCCCGCCGGAGATGGCCGCGCAATTCGAGGAGTTGATCGACAAGGGGCTGGCACTCACCGACCCGAAGGAACGGGAGGCGGTCTACAAGGAACTGCAAAACCTGGCCTACGAGAACGCCATTAACATTTTCCTGTATCAGCCAACCGCCCGTGATTACTTCCAGTTGTGGGTCCAGGACTGGTATTACAACCCGCTCTATCCGCTGCGGTGCGGCTGGTTCTACGCTCTCAGCAAATCGGCCGAATGATGGTTTGAAACCAATATCTAAGGACAAGGGCCTGGATCTGTCCTGGCCCTTGTCCCTTCCTAATTTAACATCCAACTTCCAACTTCTAAATAAGGAGTTCGGACGTGACTGCCTACATCATCCGCAGGTTGCTTCTCTTGCCCGTGTTGCTCCTGGGGGTCACTCTTCTGGTGTTCGGGATGATCTCGCTTCTGACCCCCTACGAGCGCGCTTCTCTTTACGCCCCAGAAGTCTCCAAGAGGGAAGGGGAGCTGGATAAGGTGATCAAAAAATACGGCCTGGATAGACCGCTCTATGAACAGTACTTCAACTGGCTGGGCCAGGTGTTGCGCGGCAACCTGGGCTTCGCCAAGCGAGGGAAACAGCCTGTCCTGGATGCTATTTTGCACTATTTCCCGGCCACGGCGGAGTTGGCTCTATGGTGTATAGGGCCGGTCATATTCGTAGGTATCTGGCTGGGGGTGCAATCGGCAGTGCACCACAACCGGCCCATCGACCATTTCACCCGCGTTTTCAGCATTGTGGGATGGTCTTTCCCTACCTTTGTTTTTGGACTCTTGATGCTGATGGTTTTCTATGCCAGGTTACAGTGGTTGCCTCCGGGCCGGCTGTCCGATTGGGCCAGCGAGATCGTTCTCTCCGCTGAGTTCAACCAGTATACCGGGATGCACACCCTCGACGCCCTGCTCAATCTGCGTCTGGACATCTTTCTGGATGCTATACGACATCTGGTTATGCCGGTCATCACCCTGTCCTATTTAAGCTGGGCGCTGATCTTGAGAGTGACCCGCTCTTCCATGCTGGAAGCTCTGCGCCAGGATTACGTGGTGACTGCCCGGGCCAAGGGCCTCCAGGAACAGGAGGTCATTGACAAGCACGCCAGACCCAATGCCATGATCCCGGTGGCTACCATCGGCGGCCTGATGCTTCTGGGGCTGATGAGCGGGGTAGTCATCACCGAGACAGTTTTCAACTTCAAAGGCATGGGCTGGTGGGTGGCCGATGCCGCCATCCACCTGGACGTGGTCTCGGTTTTGGGCTTTACCCTGTTCAACGGGCTGGTACTGGTGCTGGGCAACCTGGTGGTGGACGTGTTATACGTCTTCCTCGATCCGAGGGTCAGGCTGCAATAAAGTGCCAGTCACCTGGCAGGTGACTGGCACTTGGGAGAAAGATATGGCAACGGTAGAAGAAAAGACCCAAAGGGCCATCGATCAGGAAAAAGCTCTGGCGTTTCGGAGCCCCGGTGGCCTGGTGGCCAGGTCACAGTTACCAGATTTCGTTAGAAGGCTGCTTCTCAACCCTTTATCACTCATAGGTCTTATTATCGTCTTTTTCTTTATCTTCGTAGCCGTTGCCGCCCCTTATCTTGCCCCACCCAAACGCGCCCGTGAACCCTACCGCATGCCGCGAGATGGATTCAGTATGGAACCCAAACCGCCAAGCGCCGAGCATCCTTTTGGCACCACCGAAGGCCAGTACGACATCTATTACGGCGTGGTCTGGGGAACGCGGACCGCCTTCCGGGTGGGCCTGGTCATCACCGCTATCACGGTGCTGATCGGTCTGAGCATCGGTTCTGTGGCTGCTTACTACGGGGGCTGGCTGGATGAAGTGTTAATGAGAGCGGTGGAAATCTTCATGGCTTTCCCCTTCCTGCTGGCGGCTATTACCCTGGTGGCCGTGCTCCAGACCATCTATGGCCGGCCCGGGGGAGGAATCCTGAACGCCATCTTGATGGGCGCCACCAAATTGCTGGCCCTCGTCGCCTTTGGCCAGTTGCCCTGGAAGGTCATGAACCCCTCAGAGATGAAACTGATCACCGGCATGTTGGCTCTGGTCTCTTTTGGCTGGATGGGTTACGCCCGCCTGATCCGGGGAGATATTTTAACTGTCAAAGAGCGGGATTACGTTCTGGCGGCCAGAACCACCGGGGCCGGCGACCTGCGCATCCTGCTCAGGCACATTCTACCCAACGCCATCTATCCTACTATGGTGGTGGCTTCGATGGATATCGGCTCCTATGTGCTGAATTTTTCCTTTCTCAGCTTTCTGGGGTTGGGAGCGGATATCGGCTATGCCGACTGGGGCCAGATGATCAGCTTTGCCCGCAACTGGATCCCGCGTCTGGCCGATTACTGGTATATCCTGGTCTATCCCGGCCTGGCTATTCTGTTATTTGTGCTGGGCTGGAACCTGATCGGCGATGCCTTCCGCGACATCCTGGACCCCAAGCTGCGCCGTCCCGATCGGTGATCAATGCCGTGTATGAGGCCGAGGGCTAAGCTGACACGGATTTTGGTCCTATTACACGGAGGAAAGAAAGGGGGTGAAAGTCAAGGAATACACAAACACTTAAGCAGGTCATTCAATCAGTATATACTAATCAACTAAAAATGAAGGAGGCGAAAGATGTTTAAGGATAAAAAAAGGTGTTTAACCATTCTGTCGATGCTGATCGCTCTGGTGCTGCTGCTGCCCCTGGGGACGGTTTCGGCGGAGGAGCCCTCGGAGTTAGTCATACGCCTGGGGGCCAACATCCGCTTTGTAGACCCGCAGTTGTGCACCGACACCACCTGTAGCTGGATTCTCCGCCAGGCTATGGAGGGTCTTTACTACTACCGGGGCGATGGCAGCGTCGAGCCGGGCGGGGCCACAGGCTACGAGGTGTCTGAGGATGGTTCAGTGTACACCATCTCCCTGCGCGAAGACGCGGTCTGGTCCGACGGGGAACCCGTCACCGCCCAACACTACGTGGACGGCATGGTCCGCCTGCTGGACCCGGCCACAGCCTCGGAATACGCCTGGCTGATGTATATCGTCAAGGGGGCCAAAGAGTTCAACTCCGGCGAGGGCGCGGCCGAAGACGTGGGCCTGGAAGCGGTGGACGACCACACCCTGAAAATCACCCTGGTCGGCCCGATAGCTTACTTCCCCAGCATCCTGGCTTTCTCCACCACCTATCCGATTCGCCTGGACGTGATCGAGGAGCACGGAGACAAAGCCTATACCAGCCCGGATACCTTCGTGGGCAACGGCCCTTACAACCTGGTCGGGCTGGACAACGAGGTGGAAGCCATCCTGGAGAAAAGCCCCACATATTGGAACGCCGATAGCGTTCAGATCGAGCGCCTCGTCATGCCCGTGCTGGAAGAGGTGGCTACCCAGTTGGCCCTGTACGAAAACGACGAATTGCACGTCAGCGAGTACCCGGGCGACGAACTGCCGCGCATCCTGGAGGACCCCGTTCTCAGCGAGGAGTTCCACATCTTCCCGCGCCCCGGCGTGTGGTACCTGGGCTTCAACGTGCTCCGAGAGCCGACCGATAACCTGCTGGTGCGCAAGGCGCTGGCGGCGGCCATCGACAAGCGCACTATCCTGGACAAAGTGCTGAACCAGACCTGGCGTGAGGACGCCACCAGCTTCATCCCGCCCGGCATCCCTGGCTACCAGGGCAAGGACGTAGGTATCCAATACGACCCCGACCAGGCCCGCGCCTGGCTGGAAGAGGCGGGCTATCCAGCGGACGAGGAGGGCAACCGCCCGGACTTCCCCTTGCTCCAGGTGCGTTACAACATCGGCGCTAATAACACAGACATCATGGAAGCCGTCCTTTCTATGTGGCAAAGCGAGTTGGGTATTTATGTGCAGCTTACCAGCGCCCAGTGGGCGGTGCATCAGAACCAACTGGACGAGTGCAACAACCCGCCCATGACCCCGGCCGACTGCGATTACAACCTCTATCGCATGGGCTGGGTGATGGACTACGCCGACGCCCACAACATGCTCAACGAGGTCTACCACCCCGATTCGCCCTTCCAGTGGGGCGGCTGGAGCAACGCGCGCTTTAACGAACTGATGGAACTGGGCCTGACCGAAACCGACCAGGAAAAGCGCGTCGAGTACTACCAGGAAGCGCAAAAAATCCTGGCCGAAGAGGATTGCCAGGCCATTCCCATCTTCTTCTACGACTTCAATTTCCTGATCAAACCGGGCATCCACTTCGAGTTCCCGCCTTTCGGCTCGCCGCAGTTCATGCGCTGGTACTTCGAGGAATAAGCCCCTTTAAAAGGCTATGCAGCCCTCATTAGCCTCGAGGGCTGCATAGCTCGCACTTTTACATTGACCTTAACGCATCAGGGCAAAAACCGAGGTGAATTCTATGACCCAATACATTATACGACGACTCCTTTGGATGATTCCCGTGCTGCTGGTGATCTCAGCCATTACATTTGTATTTATGCACCTTATACCAGGTGGTCCCTTCGACTCGGTGGAAGAAAAGCCTCTCCCCAAGCAAGTTCGCCAAAACCTGCAGGCCAAATTTCACCTGGACGAACCTATCTGGAAGCAATATGCGCGTTTTATGCTGGGCGATTTCGTGGATACCGGCAATCCCCTGCACATCTGCGGCCATAAAACGGGGGAATCGTCCGGGGCAGGGGGGCTGCTGTGTGGCGACCTGGGCCCCTCCTACACCCAGCGGGGCAAAAGCATCAACGACATGCTGTTCAGCGGAGGCCTGAAGGCGAAGGTGATGGTTTCGGCCCAGTTGGGGCTGGTGGCGGTGCTGATCGGGCTGGTCATTGGCATCCCGCTGGGGGTCATCTCCGCCCTTAAACAAAACACCATGACCGATTACACCTCCATGTTCCTGGCTATGCTGGGCGTTTCCATTCCCAACTTCGTGCTGGGGTTGATGCTGATGCTGGCTGTGTTGTGGCTGAACAAGCACAACCTGAATTTTTTGGACCTGCCCATCGCTCGCTGGCAATCATGGAAACACGCCATTCTACCGGCCATCACCCTGGGCACCAGCGGCACGGCCCTCCTGGCTCGCCTGACCAGAGCCAGTATGCTGGACGTGATCCGCCAGGACTACGTCCGCACGGCGCGGGCCAAAGGGCTGCGCGAGCAGGCGGTTATCGTCGGTCATGCCTTAAAAAACTCGATGATCCCGGTCGTCACCGTGCTGGGGCCGCTGGCTGCCGCCTGGCTGACAGGCTCTTTTCTGGTGGAGCACGTTTTCGCCGTGCCGGGCATCGGTCAATACTTCGTGGATGGCATCACCAATCGCGACTACACCCTGATTACCGGGACCATCCTGTTCTACGCCGTGATATTGGTGTTCATGAACCTGATAGTAGATATCTCCTACGCCTTTCTCGATCCCCGCATCCGCTTCACGGATTAGAACCCGCCTGGGAGTCAAACTCCCAGGCTAAAAGTTGAAGCAAGCTAAAGCTTGCTATCTGAAGTAAAAATGGAATGCGCTTTAGCGCACTTAGGCTATCAGCCTGGAAATTGATTTCCAGGACATTAATATGGATAAGAGGAACCCATGAGTCTGAAGGAAAAAACAGAAGGTCAACCAGAAATTGCAGTCTGGAAAGGGCCATACGAAGAACAAGCCGCCCCTGCTCTGGAGATTCGCTTCACTCGCCCGCCCGAAAGCCTGTGGCGCGATGCCTGGCGGCGGCTTCTGCGGAACAGGGCAGCGGTGGCCGGGGGCATTTTCATCATCGTGCTCGTTCTGATGGCTATCTTTTACCCCTCTTTCATCTCGCCCTACCCCCACGACGAAGCCAACTTCGATGAAGTCCGCCAACCCCCTAGCTGGCAGCACATCATGGGCACCGACAAGCAGGGGCGCGACATCCTCGTCCGCATCATCTGGGGGGCGCGGGTCTCGGTCGGCATCGGCATCCTCGGTGCGCTGGTCATTCTGATCATCGGGGTGATCTTCGGGGCCATCTCCGGCTACGTAGGGGGCTGGGTAGATAACATAATGATGCGTATGGTGGACGTGGTGTACGCCTTTCCCGCTTTGTTGTTCATTATCCTGCTGATGGTGGTGTTGGGCACCAGCGGCGGGGCGTTGATGGTCAGCATCCGCAACATCGTCATCGGCGTGTGCGCTGTCACCTGGATGAACATGGCCCGCCTGGTGCGCGGCCAGTTCCTTTCCCTGCGAGAAAAAGAGTTCGTCGAAGCGGCGCGGATGATCGGGGTCGGACACGTGGGCATCATCGCCCGGCACCTGTTGCCCAATAGTCTGGGGCCGGTCATCGTGGCCCTGACCCTCACCATCCCTCAACTGATCCTGACCGAAGCGGTGCTGAGCTTCATCGGGCTGGGCATCCAGCCCCCGGATCCCAGTTGGGGGACGATGCTCAACGATAGCTGGCGGGCCATGCGTACCAACTGGTGGCTGGTATTCTTCCCCGGTCTGGCTCTCTCGGTCACCATGCTGGCCTTCAACTTCCTGGGCGACGGCCTGCGCGACGCCCTCGACCCCAGGATGCGAGGCCAAATCTAGCCTTGCCTGACAACCATGGATAAAATAAACAGATCCGAACCCTGGATTTGTGATTGCCAAAATGAAGAAGTGAAACGGCGAAAATTCGCTGTTTCACTTCCTGGTTTACAGCAGGGTTACAGTATAGCGACCACAGGCGCGAACGACAGGCTGTTCTTTCAGGGGATGGTCAGCTTTTGCCCAACGTAGATGTAGCGAGGGTTGACAATGTTGTTAGCACGGGCGATCTCCTCGATGGTGACGCCGTACCTCAAGGCAATACGGAACAGATTCTCGCCAGGTCGTACCACGTGCACTCTTCCCTCACCACCAGGCGGAGGCGGTGACTCCTCGCCGGCTTTGGGGATAAGCAATCTCTGGCCCACGTAGATATAATTGGGATTGGCAATGTTGTTGGCCCGCAGAATGGCCTCAACGGTGGTGTTATAGCGCCGGGCAATGGAGGAGAGAGTATCACCTCGCTGGACGGTGTAATACTCAGGCTCCGCCACGGCCGCAGGAGTGGAAACAGGCGCGGAGGCTGTTGGCGCGGACGCGAGTGTAGCTATGGGGGTGGCCGTAGGGGGGGGCGAGCTTACCATCTCGGTGGGCGCCTCCTCCTCAGGTTCGGGCGTAGGGGTAAGGGTGGGGAACCCGGCTACCGTTGTCGGAGTAGCTTCCGTCACCCCAATGGCCGTCGCTGGAGGGGAGAGTGCTACCACGGGAGTGTCCGTCGCCACAACCTCCACTTGAGGAGAAGCCGGTCCAGGCTTTTGCTTGGTGCAACCAGCCATTCCAGCCACCAGAGCAGTGATCAAAACCAGCAGAGTGAGGGTAAATAAACCTCTTTTCATTATGTCATTACCTCCTTCGCTGTCGGGTAACGGCTCAAGCTGCGCTACCCATGACCTCGCTTAATCGGGCCTGTGACACGATGCTGCAAAAAATGTACTTCCATGCACAACTCACGGCCAAAAAAAATGCCTTCTCTACGGTTGTTATTATACCACAACTTCCGCGTAATGGCAAGTTGCCTTTTTTGAGGTTGCCGTGAAGAGCAAGGGGTGATATAACAACAATAGATGTGACAAAAAGCAGAGCCTTGCCTGGGGTCAGGGCCGGAGCAGTGTGGAGAATTGGTTGCCCTATCCCATTCTCGCCCACTCTTTACAAATAAGCCACTTTGGTTTATAATATAGTTGAGACCAGTTCCTAAAGGAGGGCCGTGTCTCTCCGTTTTTTTCCGTTGGAAAACAATCCCCAGGGTAAGATACGATTAAGAAACGCCGCGCCATATTTCAGGCGATTTTTTACTATCTGGTAGCCGAATCTACGTTGAGGAGAGCGAGGATAGAAGCGCAACCCCGCCCCTATGCTGTGCTGCTTATTGAAAGGAGTATCAATGGCCGAAAAAACGACCTTTCTAACCCCAGAGGGACGACGCAAGCTGGAGGAGGAGTTGGAGTACTTGCGTACTGTACGTCGTCCAGAGGTAGCTCGCCGCATCCATCTGGCTAAAGAAGAAGGCGACATTATGGAGAACGCCGAGTACGAGGATGCCAAAAACGAACAGGCCTTTCTCGAAGGACGAATCCTTACCCTGGAAAACATGCTTGAAAACGCGGTGCTTATCGAGAGAAGCGGGGCCTCCGAAGAGGTAGCCCTGGGCACCTACGTGACGGTGCAGGAGCAGGGAAGGGACCGACCGGAAACTTATCACATTGTAGGTTCAGCCGAAGTTGACCTGGCTAACGGTCGTATTTCCAACGAGTCACCGGTGGGCAAGGCTCTAATGGGTCATCGGGTGGGCGATGAGGTAACAGCAGAAACCCCCAGTGGCCTCTTACACTTCCGGATCGTGAGCATAGAATGAAGACGGACAAAGGAGAGAACATGACGGAGGAACTGAGCGATCTGGAGCGGCAGCGTCGCCTCAAATTGGAGCGCCTCAAGGAGAGAGGGATCGATCCCTATCCTCCGCGTGTACAGCGCACTCACACTGTGGCGCAAGCCATCGCTGCCTTTGAAGCGGTTGAAGCCGCAGGCGAAGGGCCTGAAGTAACCGTAGCGGGCCGTCTGCGTCGCCTGAACGATATGGGCAAGTCAACCTTCGCCCACATTGAGGATGGCAGTGGAAGGATACAGCTTTATTTTCGCTGCAACGATCTGGGCGACGAGACCTACGCAATCCTCGATAGGGACCTGGACATCGGCGACTTTATACAGGCCCAGGGGGGCATTTTCCGCACCAGACGCGGTGAGGTCACGGTGCGGGTCAAGGATTTCTACCTGTTAGCCAAATCACTGCACCCCCTGCCCATCGTCAAAGAGAAGGAGGGGGTGGTCTACGATGCCTTCAGAGACAAGGAAGCCCGTTACCGTCAGCGTTACGTGGACCTCCTGGTCAACGAAGAGGTACGAGATATCTTCGTCACCAGGGCACGTATTATAGCCGCGCTGCGTCGCTTCTTCGACGAACACGGCTTTTTAGAAGTGGAGACCCCCATCCTGCAACCTATCTACGGCGGAGCGGCAGCCAGACCTTTCGTGACCTATCACAACCAGTTGCATCAGGACCTTTATCTGCGTATCGCCACCGAGCTTTATCTTAAACGTCTCATTATCGGTGGTTACGAACGGGTTTACGAGATCGGCAGGAACTTTCGTAACGAAGGCGTCGATCTGGAACATAACCCGGAGTTCACGGCTATGGAATTCTACATGGCCTACGCCGATTACAACGATGTGATGGTCCTGACCGAAGAGATGTTCAACTACGTGGCCCAGGAAGTGCTAGGCACCACCACTATCACCTACAGAGATCACGAGATCGATCTTTCTCCTCCCTGGCCGCGTCGTCCCTTGCGTCAGGCCCTTATCGAGGAGACGGGCCTGGATTATGAGGACTATCCCGAAGCGGAGGACCTATACGCCGCCATCCGCGAGATAGAGGGCAACGTTGAGCCTAAGGCCACTCGGGGCAAGCTCATCGATGCCCTGCTCTCAAACTACGTGGAACCCAGGCTCATTCAGCCCACTTTTATCGTTGATTATCCGCTGGAGATCTCGCCCCTGGCCAAGAAAAAAGTGGGAAATCCAAACCTGGTGGAGCGTTTCGAGGCCTTCATCGGCGGGATGGAGATGTGCAACGCCTTCACCGAACTGAACGATCCCCTGGATCAGCGGGAGCGTTTCCTGGCCCAACAACAGGCTTTCGCCGCCGGCGACGAGGAGGCCCATCAGATGGACGAGGACTTCATCCAGGCTCTCTGCTATGGTATGCCACCCACCGGCGGCTGGGGCATGGGCGTCGATCGTCTGATCATGCTTCTCACCAACCGCTCATCCATCCGTGAGGTCATCCTTTTTCCCCACCTGCGGGCCAAAGAACGAGATGGCTAAAAGCATCGTACCTTCTCTCTGGGAGAAAAGCGTTACGTTCAAAGGAGAGGCAAACTTGGCAGAACCACTTTACGTCGCTTTTGTATGGCACATGCATCAACCCCTCTACAAAGACCCTTTGACGGGCAAATACTCTCTACCCTGGGTCAGGTTGCACGCCGTCAAGGACTATCTGCACATGGCCGAAGTACTGGCCGACTATCCCGAGGTACACGCCACCTTCAACTTTGTTCCCTGCCTGGTTGAACAATTGAACGAGTATGCCGAAGGTCGGGCCGTGGATCAGGCCCTGGCCGTGAGCGGTAAAGAAAATTGGACCCAGCAAGAAAAAGATTTCATCCTTTCCTTTTTCTTTAATATCCATTGGGACAATATTGTGCGGCGTCACGCCCGCTACAACCAACTCCTGGATTTACGCCAACAAGTTCGTGGCGAGGCCAATTTGCTGTCCGACGATTATTATCGCGATCTGGTAGCCTGGTTCAATCTGGCCTGGATCGACCCCAACTGGCTGGAACAAGACGAACCCCTGCGCTCCCTGGTGGAAAAAGAACGACTGTTCAGCGGTGAGGATATCCGCCTTATCCTGGCTAAACAGAGAGAAATTATAAAACGCATCCTGCCTCTTTACCGCCAACTGGAGGCCGCCGGTCAGGTTGAGCTCACCACCTCTCCCTACTATCATCCCATCCTGCCCCTGCTTATCGACAGCCGCCTGGCCCGGCAGGCCAGCCCCAATTTGTCTCTACCGCAGCCCATCTTCACCCACCTCGAGGATGCCGAAGAGCAAATCCGGCAGGCGGTAAGTTATCATCGGGATCACTTTGGCGCCAAACCACGTGGGATGTGGCCCTCGGAAGGGGCGGTGTGTCAGGCCCTGGTGCCCCTTCTGGCCCGGCAGGGCTTCGCCTGGTTCGCTTCCGACGAAGGCATTCTGGCCCGCAGCCTGGGAGTGAACGTCGAGCGCGACGAGTACGGCCACGTGAAAAACCCCCAAGTCCTGTATCAACCCTACCGCTGCCAGGAGGAGAGCCAGACAGTGGCCGCCATCTTCCGCGATCGTCTGCTCTCCGACCGGATCGGTTTTGTCTACGGCCACATGGAGGGTCGTCAGGCCGCGGAGGACCTGGTGCAGCGTCTGCACCGTATCCGTGAGAACCTGGACGATACCACAAACCCTTACCTGGTGTCCATTATACTGGACGGCGAAAACTGCTGGGACCAATACGAACACAACGGCGACGTTTTTCTGCGACACCTCTACTCGCGTCTGTCTGACGATCCAGACCTGAAGGCAGTCACGGTCAGCCAGTACCTGGCTCAACATCCACCGCGCCAGGTAATGCTTCAGTTGTCCAGTGGCTCCTGGATCGGGGCCAACCTGGAGACCTGGATCGGCGAGAGGGCCCAGAATCGGGCCTGGGAATACCTGGCCCACACCCGTGACCGGCTCGTCGAGTGGCAACAAACCCAAAACGCTTCACCCCCCGCCGGCACGAGGCCAGGCGGCTCATCCCTGGCCCGGGCCTGGGAAGAGATTTACATTGCCGAAGGCAGCGATTGGTTCTGGTGGTATTATAGCCACAATAACCCCGGCGACGAAAACCTCTTTGATCAGGAGTTTCGCCTGCACCTGGGAAACGTTTATCGGCTCACCGGCCTGCCCTGGCCCGGCTGGCTGAGCAAACCTATCGT
Organism: uncultured Anaerolineales bacterium; assembly: GCA_964646625.1. Lineage (GTDB taxonomy): Bacteria > Chloroflexota > Anaerolineae > CAZYHC01 > CAZYHC01 > DAOULT01. The sequence goes on along the minus strand of CAZYHC010000026.1, from coordinate 47,447 downwards.
GGTCTCGCGCAAGGAGGTTCGCAGTTTTTTGCCCACGGCCTATATCTCGCCGCCTCTTTCAGCCGCGGAGAGCACCCCGCCGGAGTGGACGATGGCCGGCCGCCTGGAAATGGCCCCTTCGACGGGAAGCATGCAGCGAGCCTACACCATCCTCAGTTGTCTGCGTTACGGCTACGACCCTGACCACCTGTACCTCCGGCTGGAAGCCCATGAAAGGTTAAACGCATATTTTATCGGTATCTATCTCTCCACTCCCAATAGCAACCCGGCCAATCCCCAGTTCCGTTATGCCGGAACGGTGTCAGCCGTGGGGTGGACCTGGGAGGTAGCCCTGGCTCCCACAGAAGAAGAGGAAGAAAAGGAGGTGAAGCTAAACCGGGCTGATGGACAGAATGGTTGGCAGCCAGTGAATTCTCTGCACGACGTAGCCCTGAGCGAGAAGGTGGTGGAGGTAGCCATCCCCTTGCACGACCTGGGGCTCAAATTAAACGATACCGTTCAACTGAGTGTTAATCTGGTTGAAGATGGGATATTGATTGAAACTCTGCCTCATGGAACTCCTCACAACTTCGATCTGGTGCCCCAGCATGAGAACCATGAGTAGGGTCCGCCACAGCTCTCTCTCCCATCTTTGGCTTGCTGGTTTTTGTTCAAAAGAGGTGATACAAATGCGCGAGAAAAAGAGAATTCTCGTTGTAGACGACGAGCCGGGTATGGTGGAGATCTTGCGTATCAACCTGGAGTGGGAGGGATACGAGGTTAGTGAAGCCCACAACGGACTTGAGGGGCTGGAAAAGACTCTGACAGAACAACCCGACCTGATCGTCCTGGATGTCATGATGCCTGAGATGGACGGTTGGGAGATGCTGGCCCAAATCGAGGCCCACCCTCAAACAGCCGGTCTGCCTGTGATCATGCTCACCGTTAAATCTGGGGAATCCGACATCATCTACGGGCTGGAGAAGGGGGCACTGGAATATGTGATCAAGCCTTTTGACCCGGCTCACCTGATCGAAACGGTCAAACTACTTCTGGAGAAACCCGATGGACGAAGTCGCGAGGCTCATCGGCGCCGTCTGATAGAACAGCGGAAACGCCTGATGAAGCCCCTGAGCCATCTCTTCACCAGGGATTAAGCCCCATCGGATTAGAAAGGAACGACAATGCCCAATGCAAAAGAATACAAGGCCACCATTCTGATCGTGGAAGACGAGCCCGGTTTGCTGGAGATAATGGCCGTCAATCTGGAAAGTTCCGGGTATCAGGTGATGACGGCGCTGGACGGTCTTGAGGCGTGGCGCAAATTCGAGACCAAACGACCAGACCTGATCGTCCTCGACCTGGCTCTACCCAAGGTGTCCGGCTTCAGACTCCTGGAACTTTTCAGAAGCAGTGTCGATACAGCTTCCATCCCTGTGGTGGTGCTGACCGCCTACGACTTCGCCGAGGTAGAGGAGTTGGCCGAATACGGCCTGGAGGGGTTCATCACCAAACCTTTTGTGCCAGACGATTTGATCCGTGTGGTGGATCATCTGCTGACCCAGGAATGAGGAAGAGATGACCATGACCGCACAGAAAATCCTGGTGATCGACGACGACCCAGCGATGATCGAGTTTTGCCAACAGGCTCTGGGAGCAGAGGGCTTTGAAGTCAAGGGCGCCCTGAGCGGCGAGGAAGGGCTTCAGTTGCTCCAAGAGGAAGACTTCGACCTGACCCTCCTGGACGTCAGGCTGTCAGACCGCGACGGGCTGGAGGTGCTGTCCACCATCCAGGAGATCAATCCAGAGACGCCCGTGGTCATCATCACCGGCCACGGCACTATGCAAGTGGCCATAGGGGCCTTGAAATCGGGGGCCCAGGATTTCCTGCTGAAACCCTTTACCCTGTGGGAGCTTTTGACCTCCGTGCAGAAGGTTCTGAGGAAACACCGCGACCACCTTGAGGAACTGGTCGAAGAGCGTACCGCCGAACTAAAAACGATCAACGAACAACTGCAACGGGAAATCATCGAGCGCAAGCGGGCGGAAGAGGCGCTGGCCCACGAGCGCGACCTGTTGTACGCCCTCATGGACAGCATTCCCGACAAAATTTACTTTAAAGATATCGCCTCCCACTTCACGAGAATCAACAGAGCACAAGCTCAGATATTGGGCGCCAAAGACCCTACGGAGGCCATAGGGAAGACCGATTTCGACTTTTTTACGGCGGAACTGGCCCGAGATACTTACGCGGACGAACAACAGATTGTAAGATCAGGGCAGCCTTTGATCGACAAGCTCGAAAAAGTCACCCTCGCAGACGGCCAAATTTGCTGGGTCTCAACCACCAAGGCGCCCATTGTGGACAAGGAGGGGCAGGTTACCGGCATAGTGGGCATCTCCAGAGACATCACCGAGCGCAGGCGGATGGAGGAGGAGCTCAGGCGCCGCAACAAAGATTTGACGGCCCTTAACGCTATCGCCACCACGATAGGCCAGTCACTCGACCTGGATGACATCCTGAATGCCACCCTGGACAAAGTACTGGAGGTGATAGACCTGGAGGTGGGGGGCATAGCTCTGTTGGAGGAACAAAGCAACGAGTTGGTGTTTGTCGCCATACGCGGTTTTCACCTGGATACCTCTTCACAGCAGGAGAGACCCAGGCTGCGTCTGGGCGAGGGTTTATTCGGTCGGGCCGCGCAGTCCGGCGAGACCATCTTCTCGGATAACATCTCCCAGGACCTGGGAGCGACCCCGCTGGCAGTCAACCAGGAAGGGCTAAGAGCCTTCGTCTGCAACCCGCTGAAGACCAGAAACCAGGTGATAGGCATGATGTGTGTGGGCAGCCGTGACAGGCGTCAATTTACTGCCGAGGATATCCAGTTGCTCGATTCCATCGGTCGCCAGATCGCCATCGCCGTTGAGAACGCCCATCTCTTCCACATGGAACGGGAGAAAGGCCGGGAGGCAGCCGCCCTCCTGGATATAGCGCGGGCCACCAGTTCGACCCTGGCCCTGGACGAGTTGCTGGACATCGTGGTGGGGCGGGCGGCAGACCTCAGCGGAGCCGACCGTTCCAGCCTTTGGCTTTTGAGCCCCGATGGAGAGCACCTTTTGCCCGCCGCTCTCTTCGGCATGGCTCCAGAGTTCGTGACCGGATGGAAGAAACAACTTTTGAAAGCGGAAGACGAACTTCTCTCCAGGGAAGCTATCTCTACCGCCAGGCCGGTGGTCATTCTGGATGCCCGCACCGATCCTCGCACCAACAAAGGCGCGGTAGGCTTTTTCGATGACAAATCGATCCTGGTGGTCCCCCTGCTCAGCAAAGGCCACATTCTGGGCACCCTTTTTCTCAACCACGTGCGTGATTGGCATCCTTTCAGTCCCAAGGAAGTGGAGATGGCGATGGCCCTCGCTGCCCAGGCGGCCACGGCCATCGAGAATGCCCGCCTCTACGAAGAGGCCAAGACGAGCCTGGTCAGGGCCATGGAGTCGGAGCGACGTTACCGGGAACTGATCGAAGGAGCGAACGACGCCATCGTCAACGTTGACCTGGAGGGCAGGTTTATTCTTTTTAATGAAAAAGCGGAAGATATTTTCGGCTATCAGCGAGAAGAGGTGCTGGGTAAACCTTTCACCATCTTCATCCAGCCTGAAGATCAAAAGAAGATGCAACGTTGGTTCAGGCTGTTCCTGGCCGGCCAAACAGCGAACTTTCCAGGAGCCGATACCTACCAGGTAGAAATCGTGGACCGCGCCGGTCAGTTGGTGCCGGTCGAGCTGACCATCAGCCGTATCGAAAAGGATAAAGAAACGCCCATTGTCCAGGTTATCGCCAGGGACATCCGGGAACGGAAACGTCTGGAGGAGGAACGCAACCAGCTTCTGCTCAATAGCCAGCGCATGAGCGAGAAACTACGCAATTCTTTCCACCAGATAGGCATGGCCCTGGCTTCCAGCCTTGATCTGGATGACACTCTGAATCTCATCGTCAACCTGGCCGCCGAAATCCTGGAGGCCGAAATGTGTTTTCTCTGGCTGCTATCCGAAGAAGCGACAGAAGCGGAAATAACCGCGAACAGTGCGTTGTTGACCGTGCGGGCCGCTCGGGGGATGGATGAGACCACTATGAGTGCTCTACAACTCAAGGTGGGGCAGGGCTTGACCGGGCAGGTGTTCAGTTCAGGTCAAACCATCCACGTTGTGGACGCCCAACTTGAACCCAATCTGGCTTATCCTGACATCGCCGCTACGGAGGGGCTGCGCACATATTTAGGCGTCCCTCTCCTCATCCGAGATCAGGTTATAGGGGTGCTCTCTCTGTGCAAAAGACAGGTCTTTCCTTTCTCCGAAGCCGAGGTGGAATTGCTTTCCTCTTTTGCCCACCAGGCTTCCATCGCCATAGAAAGGGCCCATCTCTTCAAGGCCATCTTTCGAGAGAAAAAGGAACTGGAAGCCATTATCCAGAATAGCGCCGATGGCATCCTGATCATGGATCGCGAGCGGCATATCGTCGAGGTCAACCCTGCTCTGGAGCAACTGATCGGCTGGCGCAGGGAAGAGTTGGTAGGCGTTCTATGCCGCGATATCCTGGGAAGCTATAATATAGATGGGCTCTCCTCCTGCGACTCCAATTGCCCATTTAATGTAGTGTCTCCCGAAACCGATTCTTTCTTTGCCGAGCACACGATCACCACCCGTAGCGGTCAGAAGCTGGACATTTGGGCCAGCTACGGCCTGATTCGCGACGAGGAGGGGCGCGTCTCCCACGCCATCGCCATCCTGCGCGATATCTCCAAACAGAAGGAGTTGGATCGGATGCGGTCGGATTTAGTCTCCACCGCCTCTCACGAACTGCGCACCCCGTTGGCTCTGATCAAAGGCTACATCGCCACCCTGCGTCGCCCCGACATCTCGCTGGATAACGAGCGTGAGCAGCGTTTTCTGGCCAATATTGATCAGGCCGTCGATCGTTTGGCCAGGCTCATCGATGATCTGTTAAGCGCCTCCCGCATCGAGGCTGGCCGCCTGGAGCTTAGACTGCAACTCATCGATCTGGGACAGATCGTGCTGGACGTTCTGGACAGGTTAAAACCGCAGGCCGGCAATTGTCAATTGGTGGCTGAGTTGAACTACGAGGAGCGGGCAGTACAGGCTGATCCGGATAGGATAGAGCAGGTCTTGTTTAACCTGCTGGGCAATGCCCTCAAGTTCTCACCCGATGGGGGGGTGGTCACCGTCCAGGTCAAAAACCTCGATAACCCGGCCTCCGTTCTGATCAGCGTCAAGGATCAGGGTAAAGGCATACCTCCCCAGGAGATAGATCGCATCTTTGAGAAGTTTTATCGCGTTCAAGACGGATTAGTAAAGAAAACGTCTGGGGTGGGGCTGGGCCTTTACATCTGCAAGAGCATCGTGGAAGCTCACGGCGGACACATCTGGGTGGAAAGCACCCCTGGTCAGGGCAGCACTTTTAATTTCACTTTGCCCTCTTAGAGCCCGTTCGGGAAATAGGGGGCAGCCGATTGGCTCTGGACTTTTCGAACCAAACACTTGCAAGCAAAGGATGATGAACATGCTATTTGGCACCGAACCGCAAGATTCCGGTTCCTCTGCCGTGCCGCGAGGGACCGCAACCGAACAGGAAGGATTTCTCCAAGTTCTCAGGCAGGGAGTGGGACTGGCCCTTCGACAGATCGCCAGGTTGCTGGCACTGCTTTTCTTAGGAGCCGCCCTGGGGCTATGGTTGACGTATTTCACCATTGTATACATCCTGGACACGCTGGGTTACGGTAGCGTTGCGCCCGACGAGATACTTAACGATTTGCTTTTTGGCATACTCAGCGCTTTGATCGCCTTGATCCTTCTGGTCTGGTCTCGCCAGGAGGGAAAATAAAAAAAGAAAGGGAAGAATGAGAAAGGAAGAACCATGAAATTAGCAGGGATTTTTCCTCCGATTCCGACGCCTTTTGCTTCCGATGAGCGCGTAGCCCACGAGCAACTGGCCCACAACCTGGAGAAATGGAACAAGACCGCTCTAAGCGGGTACATCGTCATCGGCTCGAACGGCGAAAACGTTCATCTCAACGAAAAAGAGAAAGAGGAAGTGCTGACCACCGCCCGCCAGGCCACCCCCCCAGATAAGCTGCTGATAGCCGGTACAGGTTGTGCCTCGACGCGAGAGACCATAGCCCTGACCGAGCAGGCTGCCAGGTTGGGCGCCGATGCGGCCATAGTCATAAATCCCGGCTATTATAGAAGCCAGATGACCATGCCTGCCCTGACCCATCACTATCTACGTCTAGCCGAGAGTACGCCTATCCCCATCGTCATCTACAACCTTCCCCCGGCCACCGGCATCGATTTGACGGCGGAGATGGTGGCAGAACTCTCCCAACATCCCAATATCATCGGGATCAAGGACACAAGCGGGAATATGCCCAAGATGGGCGAGATGGTGCGCACGGTCGATCCTTCCTTCCAGGTATTGGCCGGGTCTGCCAACTTTTTCTACCCGGCGTTGGCCATTGGGGTTCAGGGCGGCATTCTGGCCCTGGCTAACGTCGCTCCGGAGCAATGCCTGGAGATGTACCAGTTCTTCCAGAAAGGGGAGATAGATAAAGGCCGGGAGCTTCACCTGAGGCTTTTGCCCGTCAACCAGGCTATTACGGCGCGGTGGGGGATAGGCGGTTTGAAAGCGGCTATGGACATGCTGGGATACTATGGAGGATGGCCCCGCTCGCCGTTGCTGCCTCCAAACGAGGAGCAAAAACTCCAGTTGCGGGCCATCCTGGAGAGGGGAGGATTGTTGTAGAGGGGAGCAGCCAGCGTACTTGACGGCGCATTGTAAAGATGAAAGTTTTCTCGAAGGAGGTTAAACAGGAGTGGAGACAGGATCGCTGCTGAAAAAGTTATCAGAAGTGAGCGGGGTGTCCGGCTACGAGGATGAAGCGCGGGCCATCATCAGCCAGGAGTTTGAACGCTACGCCGACGAAGTGCGGACCGACAGGCTGGGCAGTCTCATTGCTCTCAAGCGGGGCGAAGGAGACGAGCCACGCCGCAGTATCATGTTGGCCGCCCACATGGACGAGATTGGGCTGATCGTAACCAAAATCGAGGAGGGCTTCCTGCATTTCAGCTCAGTGGGCGGCTTTGACGTGCGCACTCTCTTGGGCCAGGAGGTGGTGGTACACGGTCGGCAACGATTGGCGGGGGTAGTGGGCAGTCGTCCTCCGCACGTCCTGCCCGCTGATGAACGGGACAAAGTTATACCTATGGACAAACTGTTCATCGACGTGGGCCTGGGGGCCGAAGAATTGAGTGAGGTGGTGCGGGTTGGTGATCTGGTCAGCATCCGGCGGGATTTCACCGAACTGGCGGGAGGGTATGCTACGGGTAAAGCTTTCGACGATCGGGCCGGAGTGGCTTCGGTGGTGATCTGCCTGGAACTGCTGTCCAAGATCAAGCATCTGTGGGACGTGTACGCGGTGGCTACCTCCCAAGAGGAAATAGGGTTGCGAGGAGCGATGGTCAGCGCCTACGGTCTGGCGCCCGATGTGGGCATTGCCATTGACGTTGGGTTCGGGCTTTCCCCCGGCCTCTCCGAAGCGGAGACGGTGGCAATGAACAAGGGCCCGGCCATAGCTTTTGGCCCCAACATTCACCCCAGGCTCCACCAGGCCCTGATCGAGACGGCCAAAGAAGCGGAGCTCCCCTATCAAATTGAAGCCATTCCCGGCCGAAGCGGCACCGATGCCTGGGCCATCCAGGTGGCGCGCGAGGGCCTCCCTACCGCTCTGCTCTCCATTCCTATTCGTTACATGCATACTTCCGTGGAGACCATCGCCCTCAAGGACGTGGAGCGGACCGGGCGTCTCCTGGCCAGTTTCATTGCTGGCCTCGATGAAAGCTTTATGGAAAAACTGGCGTGGGAAACAACCACAGAAGCCAAAAAAGACGAGAAAGAGTAGGAGAAATAACGTGCTGCTAAAAGAGCTATCTGAAGCCTGCGGCGTCTCCGGTCAGGAAGATGAGGTCCGGGAGCGCATCATCCAGGCTATCGAGGAGCGGGTTGACGACTACCGTGTGGATGCTCTGGGCAACCTGCTGGCCGTCAAACGAGCCCCAGGAAAAGGGGCCCTGAAGGTCATGGTCGCTGCCCACATGGACGAGGTGGGGCTGATGATCACCCACGTGGAGCAAAACGGTTTTCTGCGTTTCATGCCGGTGGGCGGCCTCGACGACCGCATTTTATTGGCTAAAAGAGTGGTCATTGGGGCGGATAAGGTGCCCGGCGTTATCGGCCTCAAACCGATCCATATGCTGAAGGCCGAGGAGCGTCAAAAGGTGGTCAAAGTCGATCAGATGAGCATCGACATTGGAGCATCCAGCAAGGATGAAGCGGACAAGCTCGTCAAGATAGGCGACGGGGCAGCCTTCACCACCGCTTTCCTGGAAATGGGGTCGGCTGAGGGAGAGAAGGGCAACAGCGAACGTTCGTTGTTGAGAACGGTCAAGGGCAAAGCCTTCGATGATAGAGCCGGGTGCGCCCTGCTTATCGAACTGTTGAAGGAAGACTACCCCTTCGAGCTACACGCCGCTTTTACCGTGCAGGAGGAGGTAGGGCTGCGTGGCGCCCAGGTAGCGGCCTACGCCATTGAGCCTGATGCAGCCTTCGTCCTGGAAGGCACTATCTGCGACGATCTGCCCAAGAAAAAAGACGTTACTCCCTTCACCCGCCTGGGACACGGAGCGGCCATCTCCACAGGCGACCGGTCGTTCATCCCGGCCAGGGGGTTGGTGCGCCTGCTGATAGATACGGCGGAGCAGGAAGGTATCCCCTACCAGCTTCGGCCGCCGGGCGCAGGGGGCACCGATGCGGGAGCGATCTCCCTGAGCAGAGAAGGCGTCCCTTCAGCAGTGGTAAGTGTGCCTTGTAGATACTTACACGCTCCGGCCGGCCTGCTGAGCCTCAGAGATTTTGACAACGTCCTGGCACTGATGCGCACCGCCCTGCCCCGCCTGACGACAGAGACCATTCAAGTGACGTGATATCAAAACGCAGACATGAGGTAGAATCTTAACTCAATAGGGTGAGATAGCTCGCTTCACAGTTCCTAAAGAGCCCGTCCAAATAAATTACCGTTTTTCCCCAAGAAATCCGCCGCAAAAAACGGGGAATAATTTTTAGCCCCCCAGGTTGCATAAAGAGGGCATAAACTATGGCGATTACTTATTCCTTACGTGAGATAACGGAACCGGAGGTTGGGGATCACCTGTGTTCCCTGTACGAGACGGAAGAAGAACACCGGGCCTTGCTCACCCCCTTCTTACGCCAGGGCTTGGAGCGCGGCGAAAAAGTACTCTACATCGTAGACGCCCACAGCGCCGAGGTTGTGCTGGACTATTTGCGGGACGATGGGCTGGAGGTTGAACCCTACCTGGCAAGCGAACAACTAAGCATCCTTACCGCTGATGACGCTTATATGCGGGAGGAAGTTTTTGATCCGGAGGGCATGATCGCCTGGTTGCGGACCGAGACGGAGCGCGCTCTGGCCGAGGGCCACTCTGCCCTGCGCACCACCTGCGAGATGACCTGGACGCTGCGGGGATGGCCCGATTCCGAGCGGCTGATCGAGTACGAGGCCAGGCTGAACGAGTTTCTCCCCGAAAGCTACTGCCTGACCCTTTGCCAGTACGACCGGCGAGGCTTCGCCCCGGCGGTGCTTTTAGACATGCTGTGCATCCACTCCACCGTCGCTGTCGGCACGGCAGTCTGTGATAATCCCCACTACATACCTCCGGCCGAGTTTCTGGGCCATGACCTCCCGGCCGCAAAGTTGCGCCGTTGGCTGAATCACCTGACCGAGCGCAAGCGGGTGGAGGAAGCACTGCGGGAGTCAGAGGAGAAGTACCGCGCCCTGACCGAGAACTCCCCCCTCGGGATCTTCATCTCCGATGCGGAGCGATTCATCTACGTGAACCAGCGCTTTTGTGAGATCACCGGTTTCTCCAGAGACGAGCTCTTGAACATGCCGGACCCGGTGGGCTCGCTTTTCGCGCCGGAGGAGCGGGAGCGGATACTGGCTTATGCCCGGAGTCGTCTTAGTGACGACCCGGCCCCAACCTGCTACGAAGCTCGCAGTATTCGCAAAGACGGAGAGACGGTTTCGCTCAGGCTTACAGTGTCATCAATTGTCCTCACGGACAGAAGGGTGCTGCAAGGAATCATCGAGGACATCACCGGGCGCAAGCGGGCAGAGGAAGCAACCCGCCACCAGGTTGCCCACCAGGAGGCCCTCAACGCTATCGCCGCGGCGGTGAGCCAATCTCTCAACCTGAAAGAGGTCTTGAACGCGGCTCTGGAAGAGATGCTGACCATGCTCAACGCCGAGGGAGGTCTGATATACCTCTTCGACAAAACCAGTCAGACCTTCGCTCCGACCGTGCACCATCAGATTTCGCAAGATGTGCTTCGGGAGGTAACCGGGTTCAAACTCGGTGAAGGACTGTCTGGACGAGCAGCGCAAACCGGTCAGCCGCTGCTGGTGCCCGATCTGGCAGAAGCTCCCAACAACATCTCTGCCGCGGCCGTCAAAGAGGGATGGCGGTCTTTGGTCAGCGTGCCCTTGAGAGCGAAAGGCGAGACTGTAGGGGTAATGACCATTACCAGCCGGACAAAAGGTTACTTCGCACTCGATAGTCTGGGCCTGCTAATAGCCATCGGCAACGAAATCGGAGTAGCCATCGAGAATGCGCAGTTGCATCAAGAAGTTCAGCAGCGGGTGGAGGAGTTGACTTTCCTCAACCAGGTGGGCCGGGCCATGACTTCCAGCCTGGACCTGGAACAGGTTCTAACCACGGTCATGCAAGAGACCACTAATGTGCTCAAGGTGGAAGCTGCCTCTATCATGCTGCTCGATAGCGAGGGTAAAGAGTTGATCTTCGAAACTGTGGTCGGACCACAGGCAGAGAAGGCGAAGAACCTCAGGTTGCCGCTGGGACAGGGCATCGCCGGACGGGTAGCACGGGAAGGTCAGCCGTTGCTGGTGCCCGACGCAAAGGCAGACCCTTACTTCTACCCAGATATCGACCAGACTACCGGCTTCGTCACCAGGTCGGTCCTCGGCGTCCCTCTGGAAGTAAAAGGGAGGGTGCTCGGAGTGATCGAAGCCGTGAACAAAATCGAAGGCGATTTCAACCAAGCGGATGTGGAATTGTTGTCTTCCATGGCCCAGTCGGCAGCCATCGCTATCGAGAATGCGCAGTTGTATAAGGCCCTGCAAAATCGGATGGAAGAGTTAGAGCGCGCCCAGACCCAGCTCATCCAGTCGGCCAAACTGGCCGCCATCGGCGAATTGGCAGCCGGCGTGGCCCACGAACTCAACAACCCCCTGACCAGTATCGTGGGCTTTACCAGCCTGCTCTTACACCAGGTGAACGACGATGACCCCATGAAGGAAGATTTGCAGATCATCGAGCGGGAAGCTGACCGCACCAGAGTCATTGTCAGGGGCCTGCTCGATTTCGCCCGCCAGACGGAGGCCCAACTGGAACTGGCCGACGTCAACGAGCTAGTGCAGATTACAATGACCCTCCTCCGCAATCAAGCGAAAGTGGTCAGGACGACCTTGAAGGCAAGCTACGACGAGAACCTGCCACAGATTTTGTTGGACACTAATCAGATCAAGCAGGTCTTTCTCAACATTATGACCAACGCCATCCAGGCCATGCCGCAAGGGGGTGAGTTGAAAGTGGCGACCGGCTATCGGCCTGGGGCGATAGCTGATATAGACTGTGTGACGGTTGAGTTTCACGACACTGGCACGGGCATCTCCGCAGAAAACCTGCCCCGTATCTTCGAGCCTTTCTTTACCACGAAAGAAGCGGGCCAGGGCACGGGCCTGGGCCTCCCGATCAGCCACAGTATCGTGAAAAAGCACGGGGGTACGATCGAGGTTGAGAGCGAAGTGGGACAGGGGAGTACCTTCACGGTGCTGCTACCGGTGGAACAGAGGAAGGGATGACCATGTTCGCAGAGAAAGTCCTGGTGATCGACGACGAACCAGACGTGATCAGGATTTGCCAACGGGCTCTGGAAGCCGAGGGCTCTGCAGTCAAGGGCGCCCTGAGCGGCGAGGAAGGACTTCAATTGCTCCAAGAGGAAGACTTCGACCTGATCCTCCTGGACGTCAGGCTGTCAGACCGCGACGGGCTGGACGTGCTGTCCACCATCCAGGAGCTCGATCCAGAAACGCCCGTGGTCATCATCACCGGCTACGGCACTATGGAAGTGGCCATAGGAGCCTTGAAATCGGGGGCCCAGGATTTTCTGCTGAAACCCTTTACCCTACGGGAGCTTTTGACCTCCGTGCAGAGGGTCCTGGAAAAGGGACGCCTGATCCAGGAAAACCTCCGCCTCAAGGCCCGTCTGCCCATTTTGGAGATGGGCAAAGCCTTGATGTCCGAGGTGAATCTGGAACGCCTGACCCAGCTTACCCTGGAGATAGTCCAGCATGAACTGGAAGCTGAGCGGGTTTCCCTGATGCTCCTGGACGAGGAACAGCGGGAGCTGGTCATCTCGGCCGCTCTGGGCCTCACCGAGGAGGGGAGGGCCGCGGACAGGGTGAAAATGGGACAGGGGGTGGCCGGTCTGGCGGCGCAGATGAAGAAGCCCGTGTTGCTGTCCGATCAGGTCGAGCTCGATCCCATGGTCGAGGCCTCGTTGACTCCCAGCGACAGGGGGTCGGCCATCTACGTGCCGCTCATGCTCCAGGATCGGGTGCTGGGGGTGCTGAACGCCAGCCGTCCGGTAGGCGATGCTGCTTTTCGTCAAGACGATGTGGACCTGTTGTCCATCCTGTGTGGACAGATCGCCGTGGCCCTCGAAAATGCGCGGCTGTTTGAACAGGCCCAATGGGAGATTGCCGAGCGCAAGCGGGCCGAGGAGGAGCTCAGGCGTCGCAACGAAGATTTGACGGCCCTCAACGCTATCGCCGCCACGATAGGCCAGTCGCTCGACCTGGATCACATCCTGAATGCCACCCTGGACAAGGTGTTGGAAGTGACGGAAATAGATGCGGGCTGGGTGCAACTGCTCGACGAGGATAAAGATGGGGGCTCGCTCTCGATGATCACTCATCGCGGGTTCTCTCAGGAAATGGCGGAAGAGACAAAAACTATCAAGTTGGGCCAAAGCATAACCGGCAAGGTGGCCCAATCGGGACAGCCCATTGTGGTAGACAGGGTCCTGGATGACCCCCGGCTTAGCACAGAGACCGTCAGGCGGGAAGCACTGCACGCGTTCGCCGCCGTTCCCATCAAATCGAAGGACAAAGTGCTGGGGGTGTTGGGCGTCTTCAGCCGTGACCCCCGCCAACTGAGCCCCCAGGAGGTGCAGTTTCTCACCGCCACCGGCCATCAGATCGGGGTAGCCGTTGAGAACGTGCGGCTGGCTGAGAAAGCATCCGAGATAGAAATCCTGCGTGAGCTGAATCGCCTGCGGTCGGAACTGATCGCCAACGTCTCCCACGAATTGAGAACCCCCCTGGGGTTGATCAAAATCTTTTGCACCACCCTGCTGAGGGAGGACGTGGATTTTGACCGCCAGACTCAGCAGGAATTTCTGTGCCACATCGAAGAGGAAACGGACAGGCTGGAGAAAATCGTGGACAACCTGCTGGGCCTGTACCAAATGAAGGATGGACGGCTGCGTCTGGACAAGTCCCCCACAGATATAAGCCAGCTTGTCAGAGAGGTGATGGAAGCCATGGAGATCCAACTCACTCAACACCGCTTTGTCCACGATTTCCCCGCCGACCCGTTGGTGGCCACAGTCGATCCCAAACGTATTGAACAGGTGCTACGTAATCTGCTGAGCAACGCCATCAAGTACTCGCCCGAAGGAGGAACGATCACTATTCATGGCCATGAGGATGAGAGGCAACTCCTCATCTGGGTCAGCGACCAGGGAGTCGGCATCCCTACAGAGGACCTGGAGAGGGTTTTTGAGCGTTTTTACCGGGTTGAGAACGAGATCACCCAGAGCGTAAGCGGGGCCGGTCTGGGGCTGGCTGTCTGCCAGGGCATCGTGGAGGCTCACGGGGGACGCATCTGGGCCGAGAGCGTTCTGGGCGTGGGCAGTACCTTCTACTTCACCCTGCCCGTCAGTCACCAGTGATGGGGATCAATGTTAAGCCTTCAGGCCATCGGGAGCAATGGTTATTAGCCAAGGAGACAAGCATGAACAAGAAGAGCCGCATTCTGGTGGTAGATGACGAACCTAGATATGTGCGGGGCATACAGATTAACCTGGAAGCCAGTGGCTATGAGGTGTTGGCCGCGCCGGATGGGCAGACAGCTATAGAGCTTGCCGCCAGTGAGCAACTAGACCTTATCCTGTTGGACATCAGGATGCCCGGCCTGGACGGTTACGAGGTCTGCCGCCGCATCCGCGAGTTCTCCACGGTGCCGATCATCATGCTCACCGCCCTGGCAGATAACGCCGACAAGGTAAAGGGCCTGGATGTGGGCGCCGACGATTACGTGACCAAGCCTTTCAGCGCCGAGGAGCTTCTGGCCAGGGTACGGGCTGCGCTGCGACGTGTCGCTCTCTCGGAACAAGGGGAAGCCCATTCTATCTTCCAGACCGGTGACCTGCTGGTTGATTTCGCCCGGCAGCGAGTGTCAGTCCAGGGCCAGGAGGTGAACCTGACTCCCACTGAGCACCGCTTGCTCCAAGAACTGATCAAGCAGGCCGGACGGGTACTGGTGCCGGAGTATCTACTGGAAAGGGTGTGGGGGATCGGGTATGAGGGAGAGAATCGCCTGTTGTGGCAGGCCATGCACCGCCTGCGCCAGAAAATAGAGCGTGATCCACGAAACCCGCAATACATCCAGACCAGGCCCGGCATTGGCTACGTCTTCGTCCTCCCCGATTAGTACCGCGTTCAGTTTCCCTTCCAAAAAGAGCCAGGCACTTTGAAGGTGCGTGGCTCTTCATAATTTATTTCGGGAGCCTGGCACTTGGAAAGTGCCGGGCGCCTGGTAATGCTATCAAGCCCCCACGCCTCGGCACGACTCGCCCAAGAGGCAGTGGGGGTTTGCTTCTGCTCCCCCCGACCTTTTCTCCGTCCATGGCCACTATGATAAACTGGAAGGTTTTTGGAAGGTCGGAGAGGTATTTTGTAAGGTGTTTGGAAGGCCGGTAGAGTATAATGCTAGGTGTAATAGAACTTTGGAACTGTACTCCCTTATACGCTATCCCTGCTGGACAAAGAAATCACCGACAAAAAGGACATGAAAACATGATCGAGAGCACACGTATTCCCATCCTAAAGATCGAAGATTACCTGGTGGCCTCCGTACAAATGGCTTTACACGACCGGACCGCCGTGCAATTCAAGGACGACATCGTCAATCGCCTCTACGCTACCAAGGCCCAGGGAGTGATCGTTGACCTGACCGCCATTGATGTGGTAGATAGCTTCATCGGCCGTCTCATTAATGACATTACAGAGATGTCGGCCTTGATGGGCGCCCGCGTAGTGGTCACCGGGTTACAGCCGGCCGTAGCTATCACCCTGGTCGAGCTGGGCCTGGAATTGCCGGGCGTGATCACCGCCCTCAACCTGGAGAAAGGGATAGCCGCCCTGCGTCAATTGGCGGAGGAGAATACGTCTGATGAGCGAGCTTAAAAGCATCCCCGTTCGTAACGACCTGGATATTGTCACTGCACGGGTGGAAGGGCGCAATCTGGCCAAAGAGTTGGGCTTCGGCAAGATCGACCAGGCCCGCATCGCCACCGCTATCTCGGAGCTGGCACGCAACGTCGTGCTTTATACCGAGGGAGGAATAGTCACCATCGTCATCATCGATTCGAAAGGGCGACGAGGGCTGGAAGTGATCTGTGAAGATGATGGCCCGGGGATAGAAGACGTGGAATTGGCCCTCCAGGATGGGTATAGCACCTCCAGAGGGCTGGGCAAGGGTCTGCCCGGTACCAGGCGATTGATGGATGAATTTGAGATAGAGAGCACACCGGGCAAAGGAACGAAGGTTACCATGCGCAGGTGGTTACACCGATGAGCCCTCAAGTCGCTGTCAATAGATAGACCCTCGCTATCTACCCGTTGGTGAGGGTCTTTGCCCTCTTCACCTTCGTCGTCGTTGATGATAATTTGGAAGGTTTTTGGAAGGCTGGAGAGGCATTTTATAAGGCGATTGGAAGGCAGATGGGGTATAATGTTAGAAAACAAACAGAGAGAAGCAGTGAACGAAATGACCAGCCAAAAGGGTAAACGGATTCTGAGCATCGATACCAGGCCGTTTGAGATTGAGGAACTGATAGAGGTCACAAAATCCATCGCCAGTATAGTGGATGGCAAGGAGGAACAGCCATGGTCTCGGATTTAGCCGGGAAAAGAGTTCTCGTTCTCAGCGATAACGAAGGGCTCTCCAGAGCGATAGAGCTGAACCTGGAGCGCAGTGACCTGGAAATAGTAAAGGTTGCCTTGAATGCCCAGGGGCAATGGAGGAACCAGGCCGAGGTCGGCGATCTGGACCTGATAGTGTTGGCTATGAGCTCACCCGCCAGCGAACCGGTAGTGGCCCTGGCCAGAGCTTCACTGGCCGAACGCATCGGACAGGTTCCTCTATTGATCATCTCTGACAGGCCATTTCGCTCTGAGCCGGATGCTCAGATCACTCATCTGGATTTTCCCTTTGACTTTGATAGGCTCCACGAAAAAGTCAAGGAAATCCTGCAAGGAAACTGTTCGGGGAGCGCCATCTGTTCGAAGGCCGATGTGCTCAACCCCTCGATGGCAAAGAAGAAGAAATGGCCGCAAGGGCAAAGCTGGTAAGCGTGGAAGACAAGGAGAGTTAAGTTATGAGCATGGAATTGACGTTGACAGACCTGGGAAACCGGGCCGACCAGTGGCCTCTGGTGGCCTTTCGATTGGAGCAGCAGCTCTACGCCCTCCCCATCGAGCCCATTGAGCAGATCATCGAGATGGTCACCATCACCCCCATCCCGCAGGTCAAACACCTGATAGAAGGGGTAATCAACGTGCGTGGCGCGGCTGTCCCTGTGGTCAACCTGCGCCGCCACCTGGGCCTGCTCGAAGCTCCCTTGCATTTGCATACCCCGATCATCCTGGTACAGGCCAGCGGACGGATGGTGGCTCTGATTGTTGACGAGGTAATCGATGTGCTCAATCTGCCGGCCCACCGCATCGCTCGCCCCGCAGACTTTCTGCCGGAAGGGCTGGAGGGAGCGCCGGTTTTGCAGGGGTTGGCCCATACCCTGGACAGCATGGTGCTGCTACTCGACCCTGAGCACCTTTTTCTGCCCAGCCAGGCGCAGGCGCTGGCCCAGGCCATGGAGGCCCTGCCCGACGTTGCGGTCGAAGAAGAGCCAGAAGAGGCCCCCGTAGAATTGTCCGTCGAAACCCGCTCCGAGACCATGGTTGAAGAAGTGTCGGAAGAGAGGCCCGCAGACACTCAACCCCAGCCGGCTCGCACGCGGCGCAAAAAACGTCAGCGTGCCAAAAAAGAGGTGGCGGAAGAGACGTCTTCGGATGAACCTGCCGGAGAGGTTGCGACAT
The DNA here is from genome assembly GCA_964646625.1 of uncultured Anaerolineales bacterium. GTDB lineage: Bacteria > Chloroflexota > Anaerolineae > CAZYHC01 > CAZYHC01 > DAOULT01. The sequence continues at coordinate 29,859 of CAZYHC010000026.1, read as the reverse complement.
GACTATTGCCCCTCCGAGCCACACTGCCAAGACTGTCCCCTCGCTTGGATACGGCGACTATTTACGCTTTAGCAAATTAATGCACGATCGTTGCGGTCTGCACTTTCCCGAAAAGCGCCGCACCGACCTGGAGGCAGGCATCCGGCAGGCCTTTGCCACCTCGACCTGTACCAACCTGGATGAGTATTATCGCCTGCTGCAAGACCCCAAAGATGGCGCGGTAGAAATGGATCGGCTGATCAACGCTCTCACCGTCAGCGAAACGCACTTTTTCCGCAACGCGGGTCAGTTTGACGCCCTGTATAACCACGTGCTGCCCCAGATCATCCAGCGCAGGCGACCTTTGTGTACCCTGCGCATCTGGAGCGCCGGTTGTGCCAGCGGCGAAGAACCCTATTCTATCGCTATAATGCTGCGCGAACTGTTGCCCGACGTGGACGAATGGGCCATCACCATCTTAGGCAGCGACGTCAATACCGAATCGCTCCACCGCGCCCGCAAGGCCGTCTATGGCGAGTGGGCCTTCCGCGAGGCACGCGCCAGGCAGTGCCGACCGCGCTACTTTCGTCCCCAGGGCAATCGCTACGAGTTGATCCCGGAGGTGCGGCGCATGGTCACCTTTGCTCAACTCAACCTGGCCGAGAACAGCTACCCCGCCTACGAGACCAACACCACTTTCATGGATCTGATCCTGTGCCGCAACGTGATGATTTACTTCACCGAATCTGTCACAATCAAAATAGTGGAGCGGTTTTACAACGCCCTGGCTGAAGGCGGGTGGCTGATAGTGGGCCACTCGGAACATTCGCTCACCACCTACCGCCACTTCCAGGCACACAACTATCCCGATGCCATTCTTTACCAGCGTACCGGCCAGCCCACAGTCTTGCCTTCGGACTGGGACTGGCTGACTGCATCCCCGGCGCAGGACGAGCCTTCCCCACTTTCCGTTCCCGTTTCCAATCCTGCACCTGCTCCTGTAGACGTTCAATCCACCCCGCCGGTAGAGATAGAAGAAGGCGATTCTTTTGAGCGGGCGCAAGAGTTGCTTGATTATGGACACTCGGAGAAAGGGCGAGACATGCTCCTGAAACTGGTTAAGTCCAGGCCGCACCATGCACCCACCTGTGCGCTGCTGGGCCAGGCCTGTGCCAACCTGGGCTGCTGGCAGGAGGCCGAACACTGGTGCCGCCAGGCCATAGGCCTGGATAAACTGGCGCTCAAGGCCTATTATATCCTGGCCCTGGTGCTCCATCATCAGGGGAAGCTCGACCAGGCCATAGAGGCCATGAAAAAGGTGATCTACATTGATCGCAGTTATGTGCCGGGGCATTTTGGCCTGGCCGACCTCTACCGCAGCAACGGCCAACTGCCCCAGGCACAAAAGTCACTGGATAATGCCCGCCGCCTGCTGGAGGCGCGCGCCGCCGACGAGTTGATCCCCGACTCCGGCGGCATCACTGTCGGTCGCCTGCGAGAAGCGATAATCCGCCAACAGCAACAGTGGGGCGCCGAAGCAAATAACCTTACGCGATGAAAGGGGCTAGAAGGATGGACGAAAATAGTTTAGACAATGGACTCCAATCCGCTTTTGATTGGGAAGGCGTGCGCCAACGCATCGCCCAGGCCAACGTAGCCCTGGCCGGGCCGGACGAAATCGCGCTGGAGATGGTGCAACAGATCTGGGCGCGCCGCGCCGCACGACTGGCCGAGATACCCGTCCAGGAGGATGAAGGCGAGCAGATTGAACTGGTGCTGGTTCAACTGGGTCGTGAAATCTACGGCCTCGAGGCCCAGTACGTGTTTGACATCAGACCCGCCGAACACATCACCCGCGTGCCGCGCGTGCCTGACTGGGTGGCCGGCGTGGTCAACCTGCGCGGACGCATCCTTTCGGTGGTCGATCTGAAGCGCTTTTTCGGCCTGGCGCACGCTGAGCACAATGGAGACAACGGCCCGGCGACCCCTTACCTGGCCGTCGTCGAGACGCCGGATATGGAGCTCGTGTTGTTGGTTGACGAGGTGCTGGCGGTCGAGACCCTGCCGGCCAGCCAGATGCAGGACGTGGCCGATACTATCCGGGGCCTTCCCTCGGAATACGTGCGCGGCGTGGCCGAATGCAGAGGCGAAGACATACCAACCAGCGGCGATGGCTCTATGCTGGTGGTGTTGGACCTGCCAGTCTTGCTGGCCGACAAACAGTTGATCATTCACGAAGAAATAATCTAATCTATGAGGAGGTAAAATATCATGGCCACCAAAGCCGAATTACAAGAACGGATAAAGGAATTAGAGGTATCGTTGGCAAAGGCCAGCGCCATAGAGCAAATCAGCCGCGGCCTGAACACGGCCCGCGACGAAGATGAAATGCTCCAGGTCCTGACCCGGCCCGCCCGGGAAGCCAGGGTCACCATGGCAACCCTGATTTACATTGACCTGAACGAGGTCGGTGAGCCGGAGTGGGCCGAGGTGGTCGCCGCCTGGCAGCAGGAAGACGCACCGGCCATTCCGGTAGGGACACGCTACTACCTGCCCGAATTCCCCTTCGCTCGTCTGTGGATGGCCAGCCAGGACGAACCGCAACTCATCGCAAACGTTGCCACAGACGAACGGGTGGACGAAAAGACCGGGCAAGCGCTGGCTCAAGGCGGCACCCACGCTCTGGCCCTCATCCCCCTGGCCCAGGCCGGGCGCTGGGTGGGGCTTACCACCCTCAGTTGGGATGAACCGCACGAGTTCAGCGAGCAGGAGGTGAAAATCTACCAGGGCCTCATCGGTCTGGCTTCCCCGGCCGTGGAAAACCGCCGGTTGCTGATCCAGAAGGAAAGGGCCGCGGCCGAACAACGCAGCGCTGCTCTGCTGCGCTCAGTGATCGACGCCACACCGGATTGGATCTTCGCCAAGGATCAGCGCTTCCGCTACACCCTGGTCAGCAAGGGCTACGCTGACGCCCTGCACCTGACCCCAGACGACCTGCTTGGCAAGGACGATGTGGAACTCGGCTTCCCAGAGGAACTTGTCTTTGGCAATCCCGAAAAGGGCATCCGAGGCTTCCGCACGGACGACACCGCGGTCCTGAAAAACGGAGAGACCGTCGTCAACCCCTATGACCCGGCTACCAGCGCTGACGGTGAAGTGCACATCTTCCACACGATCAAGACACCCTTGTACGACGCCGAAGGCAATATCTGGGCCGCGTTGGGTTTCGCCCGCGACATCACCGAGCGCGAGCGTCTGGTGGCCGAAATCAAAACGCTTTACGAAATCAGCCGCAGCCTGAGCACGGCCCACAACGAAGATGCACTGCTCCACATCCTGGCCCGGCCCAGCCGGGAAGCCGGGGCCTTCAACGCGAGCCTGATGTACGTTGAACTGGACGAGGCCGGTGAACCGGAGTGGGCTGAGGTGGTCGCCATCTGGCAACGAGAAGGCACACCGGCCAGTCTGGTAGGAACACGCTACTATATACCCGAATTCCCCTTCACCCGCCCGTTGATGGCTAGCCAGAAAGAGCCACAGCTCATCGCCGACGCTACCACAGACGAACGGCTGGACAAAAATAGCAGGGACGTGATAGTCCAAACGGGCATCAGGGCTATGGCTATCATCCCTCTGGCGCAAGCCGGGCGTTGGGTAGGGTTTCTCTCCTTCGGTTGGAATGAACCGCACCAGTTCAGCGAGCAGGAGATAGCGATCTACAATGCCCTCACCGGCCTGGCTTCCCCGGCCGTGGAAAGCCGCCGCCTGGTGGACAATCTGGAACAGATGGTCGCCGAACGCACCGCCGAGCTACAGAAGAGCGAAGAGCGTTATCGCACTCTTATTGAAAACCATCCCTATGGGATTCATGAAAACGACGCCTCCGGCATAGTCACGTATGCTAACCCGGCCTATCACCAGATTTTCGGTTACGCTAAGGGAGAAACAGCAGTGGGGGTGACTATCTGGGACACGCTTGAATCCGAGGAAGAGCGGGAAGGATTGCGCCAATATCTGGCGTTCCTGGTGAAAGAGCAGCCCCCGCCAGAAATCTACTACAGCAAATCGATGACCAGAGATGGCAAGCCCATCGACATAAAGGTGGATTGGAACTACAAACGCGATGAGCAAGGGGACGTGATTGGGTTCATCTCTATTACCACCGACATCACCGAGCAGAAGCGAGCGGAGCAAGAGCGCGAACGCTTGCAACAACAAATTATTGAGGCCCAGAAAGTGGCTATCCAGGAACTCTCCACCCCCATCATCCCTATCATGGATCGGATCATCGTCATGCCCCTGGTGGGCAGCATCGACACCACCAGGGCCAGAGACATCATGCGCGCTCTGCTGGCGGGGATCAGCGAGTACCGGGCCAAGATGGTAATAGTGGATATTACCGGCGTGCCCATCGTGGACACCGGGGTGGCGAGTCACCTGGACAAGGCCATCCAGGCGGCGCGGTTGAAGGGGGCGCAGACCATCGTGACCGGCATCTCCGATGCGGTGGCAGAGGCCATCGTGGATCTGGGGATTGATTGGAGCGGGTTCGAGACCCTGAGCGATTTGCAGACGGGGTTGATAACGGCCCTGAACAGCCTGGGCATCAAGCTGAGCAGGTAACAAAGGGGACTTCCAGGTGCCTGGCACTTGATACCCCTCTAGCAACCCTGACGGACAGGAGATTTTGAACATGGAAACAAGCACAATTCAAAAGCTGGAGAATTTACTGTTGGTATCCGTGCCGCGTGACCTGATGGATAGCGACGTGTTACAGTTGCGACGCCAGGTGTTGAAGGAAATCCGTCGCCATCATTCGCGCTGGGTGCTGCTGGACTTCTCGCTGGTGGACCTCTGCGATAGCTTTTTCGGGCGGTTCATCCAGAGCACGGCGGAGATGGCGGAGTTGATGGGGGCGGAGGTCATCGTCTCCGGGCTGCAGGACCCGGTGGTGGAGACGATGGTGGAGCTGGGGATGACTTTGCCCAACATTTATTCCGTGCTGGATTTGGACGACGCGCTGGCCCTGAGCAGAACAAATCAGCAGGACTTCAGCGAGCCCGATCAAGCCCTCAGCGACTCAGCCGAGGAGCAAGCCAGCGAATTAGCGGACGATCAGGGATTGGACGCGCTATTTGCCATTTGACGGAGGTGGAACATGACAGGCGAGCAACTGCAGCTAGCAAGTTTGCCCATCAACGACATGGGGGACGTGGTGAAGGCGCGACGGCACGGACTGGATATGGCCCTGACGCTGGGCTTCTCGCGACCAGACGCCACCAAGATCGCGGTGGTGATCTCGGAGTTGGGACGGAACATCACGCTCTACACGGAAGGAGGCACCATTACCTTAACTGCATGTGATAAGGCCAAGAAGTACCTCACCATTACCGCCCAGGATCAGGGCCCGGGCATCGAGGACGTAGAATTGGCTTTGGCAGGCGGCTACTCGACCTCTAAAGGGTTGGGGTTGGGATTGTCGGGGTCCAGGCGATTGATGGACGAGTTTGAGATTCAGTCGGTCATCGGTGCAGGGACGCTGATTAAGGCCACGAAATGGCTACAAAGAAGTACTTAGAAATTAAGTGGAGCAGTATCATTATGAAGAAGGGAAGAGCACCAGAGCGGGACAATATCCTCCTTCCTTTCTTGACAAACAAAGATAGCCCTATTTTCAGGAGGTAAGTAAGATGAAAGCGAATCCAATGGACGTTGCCACCGCCGGCACGCAAGAGGTTGGACAGGAATTGAGCTCATCGGCGCATTCTTCCGCGCAGGAGCGCGGATATCTGATCGTACTGGCGCTTATGATGATACTCCTTGCCAGTGTCTATCCGCTGTTGAGGCAATCGGTATATGAAGGAAGTTCAGACCTTCATGCCACAATCGAAATGGTAGGGGCGCTTTTCGGCCTCGTCGCTGGGGTTGCCCTGATCGTGCGTTTCTACACCCTGGGCAATCGCTTCCACCTGTTCATAGGCCTGGCCTTCTTTGTCAATGGTGCCGAAGACTTTGTCCACGGCCTTCTGGCCTTCCGCAATTTGTTCGGGCTGCCCGCTTCGTCCGTGGCGCAGTTCATTCCTGGAACATACGTGACCGGGCGGCTGCTGCTGGGGGTGATCCTTCTCCTTGCGCCCTCCGTGCCCATATGGTTCGGGGAAAGCAAGAACCCGAAGCGCGAAACGAAATGGATATCCTCAATCGTGGTGATCGTTAGCATTGTGCTCACGGCCCTGGCCTTCCAAAGCCCTTTGCCGAACTTCATCTACCCTGAGAATCTTATTTCTCGTCCGGTAGATTTCTTGTCGGGTATCGTGTTGCTTGTCGCCCTGGCCGCTTTCCTGCGGAAGTATCATCAAGAGCGCGACATGCTCACCTGGTGGGTCGCGCTCTCGATCGGGGTGAACGTTGTCGGGCAGGTGCTGATGTCGTTCTCCAAGGCGCTCTACGATCCTTTCTTCGACATCGCCCACGTCTACAAAGTGCTTGGCTACATGATCCCCCTTCTGGGCTTTTCCCTCTACCAGATCACGGTCATCACCGAGCGCCAGCAGGCGGAGCAGTCGGCGCAGGACGCTCAGATCCACTTGCACGAGATGCTGCAGAGCGAGCAGGAACAACGCGAGCATTTGCAAGCCACGGTTCAAAAGTACGTCGAGTATATGGCGGAGGTAGGACAGGGCAATCTCTTGGCCCGGCTGACCCTCGACGGGGACGGGCATGGACAGGGCGATCCGCTGCTCGTGCTGGGGCACAATTTGAACGAGATGACGGCCAGTTTGCAGGGCATGATCCTCCAGATTCGCGAGGCCGCCAACAACCTGAGTTCCGCTGCCGCCGAAATCCTGGCCGCCACCACCCAGCAGGCATTGGGGGCCAACGAGCAGTCGGCCGCCATCTCCCAGACCACCACCACCGTGGACGAGGTCAAAACCATTTCGGAACAGGCCATCGCACGCGCCCAGGAGGTGGTGGACGCCTCGCAGCGCACCGTCGAGGTTTCACGCTCCGGCCAGCAGACCGTGCAGGACACCTTCGGGAACATGGCCCAGATCAAAGCGCGCGTGGAGGGCATCGCCGAGAACATCCTGGCCCTCTCCGAGCAGACCCAGCAGATCGGGGACATTATCGCCACCGTCAACGACCTGGCCGCCCAGTCCAACATCCTGGCCCTCAACGCTTCGGTGGAAGCGGCACGGGCCGGGGAACACGGCAAGGGCTTCGCTGTGGTGGCCATCGAGGTGCGCAACCTGGCCGAGCAGTCAAAGCAAGCTACCGCCCAGGTCAAGGATATTCTCCTGGATATCCAGAAAGGGATCAACACCACCGTGATGGCCACCGAAGAAGGCACCAAGGTCGTTGACCAGGGAGTGCAGTTGACGGCCCAGACGCGGGAGGTCATTGAGCAGTTGTCGGGGGTGATCGATGAGTCGGCCCAGACAGCCATGCAGGTGATGGCCGGGGGGCGGCAGCAGGCTTCCGGCGTGGAGCAGATCGCTCTGGCGATGCAGAACATCAACCAGGCCACAATGCAGAGCCTGTCCAGCACCCGCCAGGCCGAAAAGGCCGCGCAAGAGCTGAACGACCTGGCCCGCACCCTGACCGAGACCGTGGAGCAATATCAGCTATAGAGAACCGGGGTAATTGTGAGTAAATAAGCATGTATTGGATTAAATTATCAATGCGACCGAGGTATTATATATTAAAGAAAGGAGATGATGTATGGGAAGTAAAATCTTCTCAATGAAAGACAGAAGGCAAAAAATTAAGAACTTGAGCTATTCGAAGAAAGAAAAGAAAGGAGAGTCAAAAATGAAAAAGGCACAGAATTTCTTAATCGTCACGTTGGTGATCCTCTTGCTTACTGGCTGTCTAGGGCAACCGCAGCCTAAGACCTACAAGATTGGCATCTTGCAGATGACCAAAATACTGTCAGAGGTTGAGGAAGGCTTCAAAGCAGGCATGGCAGGGTTGGGCTACACCGAGGGAGAGAAGGTCGCCTACGTGTACAGAAACGCCGACGGCAACATGGACGACCTCGACCGTTTCGCCCAGGAGTTGGTGGATGAGAAGGTCGATCTCATCGTGAGTATCACTACTCCGGCGTCGATCATCGCTATGAAAGCCAGTGAGGGCACGGAAACGCCGATGGTCTTTATTTTCGTCAGCGACCCGGTGAGAGCCGGGCTGGTGGAATCTCTTGGTCAGCCAGGAGGGCGTGTGACCGGGATCAAGGACGGGGACACGGAGACGGTTGGCAAGCGCCTGGAGTTGCTGCAAAGGATGGCACCCGATATCCAAAGAGTCCTGTCAGTCTATTCCTACGAGGAAGCTCTTCTGCCAGCGGAGGAGAATTTGCGAGAGGCCGCAGCTAAGCTCGGTTTGGAACTCGTCGAAAGACAGGTACACACGACTGAGGAGGCCCGCACTGTTTTTCAGACCGCCCAACCTGGCGAGGTGGATGCAATCTTTATACCCTCCGACACAGTGGTTGTTGAAGCTCAGGAAGCCATATTGGGCCTGGCATTACGCGACGGGCTGCCCCAAATTGCCCCGACGGGAATGTCCGGTTTCCTGGCTTCCTACAGCGCTGACGTTCACCAGGCAGGCGCACAGGGCGCTCCACTGGTGGACAAGATTCTGCGCGGCGCTGCTCCGTCCTCTCTGCCTGTTGAAATCCCCAGAGAGTATAACCTGATCGTTGAGCTGAGCATCGCCGAACAGATCGGACTGACCATCCCAGATGACGTACTGAACATGGCTAACGTCGTGCTCAAATAGGCCCACGTGGGCGAACATCCGAGATTGAAGTGGAATGCACTACCGGATACTTTTCATATAGTGAAACTGCCCCGCTGGCTATCCCCCTCGCCCAGCTTGCTGGGGGCATCTGGCTACCTCGGTAAAAGGAGCTATGATAATGAGCAGAGCAACGACAGGTAGATGGTTCATATCGCTGGCAACCCGCTTTCTGGTCGCCTTCATCGCCGGGGCTGTATTGCCGCTGGTGGTATTTGGTATCTTTCAGGTCACCAGTAGCTATTCCGTCCAACGTGCTCAGGTCGAGGAGTTGCAACATGAGGCCGCCAGGAACGCAGCCAATACCATTGATACCTATCTGGAGCAGATCGAGGACGAGATGACCCTGACAGCCCGCGAGTGGTCTCTGCAAACCGACAAGTCTCGCACCGCGCTTCTGGACTCTCTACTGGCCTATAATGTCGGGTTTGAAACCCTCACCCTGATGGACAAAACGGGACAAGAGGTAGCCAAGACGTCGCGTTACACTCTGTTTGGATCAGAAGACCTGGATAGCCGCGCTGCTTCCCCCGAGTTTCTGGTCCCCATGCAGGGCGAGCGCTACCTTGGCCCTACCTCGATCTCCCAATATGGCGAACCTTTGGTCACGTTAGCCATCCCGATAAAGAACGTGCGTGGCGAAATAGCGGGGGTGCTCTCGGCCGAGGTGAATCTCAAGCACACGTGGGATATCATCGCCCACATGGAGATTGGCCGGGGGGGCTATGCTTACGTAGTGAATGGTGAGGGCCGGCTGATTGCTCACCGCGATTCGTCTCTGGTATTGCAAGGGCGAGACCTGAGCGGGCTGGAGGGCGTCCGCAGCGCCTTGCAGGGCCAGGCTGTCACCGATTTGTATACGGGGCTGGAGGGACAAGGAGTCATCGGCAGTTACCAAGCCCTGCGACAGGCTGACTGGTTCATACTGGTGGAGGCTCCCACACGAGAAGCGCTAGCCAACGTCTACCGAGCCGTCATTGTTAATGTTGCGGTCATCGCTGCAACGCTGGCACTGGCCGTCCTGCTGGGTTGGTACATGACGCGGATTGTCGTCCAGCCGCTGAAGCGCCTGCAAGAGGGGGCAGCCATCATCGGTGGCGGCGACCTGACGCACCGTATTGACATCCAGACCCGGGATGAGGTTGGCGCGTTGGCGAGCGCTTTCAACGCCATGACCGCCCAACTGCAAGAGACGATTGGCACCCTGAAGCAGCGCAGCGATTATTTACAAGCAACGGTTCAGGAGTACGTCGAGTATATGGCAGAGGTAGGGCAGGGCAACCTGGCGGTTCGGCTGACCCTCGACGGGGACAGATACGAGGAGGACGACCCGCTGGTCATGCTAGGGCATCGGTTGAATGAGACGGTAGCCAGTTTGCAGGGCATGAGCATCCAGATTCGCAATGCAGCCAACAATCTGAACGAGGCCGCCGCCGAAATCCTGGCCGCCACCACCCAGCAGGTCTCGGGAGCCAACGAGCAGTCGGCCGCCATCTCCCAAACCACCACCACCGTGGACGAGGTCAAAACCATCTCGGAACAGGCCATCGCACGCGCCCAGGAGGTGGTGGACGCTTCGCAGCGCACCGTCCAGGTCTCACGCTCCGGCCAGCAGACCGTGCAGAACACCATCGGCAACATGGCCCAGATCAAAGCACGCGTGGAGGGCATCGCCGAGACCATCCTGGCCCTCTCCGAGCAGACCCAGCAGATCGGAGACATCATCGCCACCGTCAACGACCTGGCCGCCCAGTCCAACATCCTGGCCCTCAACGCTTCGGTGGAAGCGGCACGGGCCGGGGAACACGGCAAGGGCTTCGCTGTGGTGGCCATCGAGGTGCGCAACCTGGCCGAGCAGTCAAAGCAAGCTACCGCCCAGGTCAAGGATATTCTCCTGGATATCCAGAAAGGGATCAACACCACCGTGATGGCCACCGAAGAAGGCACCAAGGTCGTTGACCAGGGAGTGCAGTTGACGGCCCAGACGCGGGAGGTCATTGAGCAGTTGTCGGGGGTGATCGATGAGTCGGCCCAGACAGCCATGCAGGTGATGGCCGGGGGGCGGCAGCAGGCTTCCGGCGTGGAGCAGATCGCTCTGGCGATGCAGAACATCAACCAGGCCACAATGCAGAGCCTGTCCAGCACCCGCCAGGCCGAAAAGGCCGCGCAAGAGCTGAACGACCTGGCCCGCACCCTGACCGAGACCGTGGAACAGTATCAATTGTAAATTAGGAGGAACATCATGTCCCTCAGCTCTAAAATTCGTGAACAACTGATCAGCAGCTTTCGCGCCGAACTGGCCGAGCACGTCCAGACCATGACCGACGGCTTGCTGACCCTGGAGCAAGGCAGTGTCGAAGGTGAGCAGCGTCACTCCACGCTGGAAAACATCTTCCGCGCCGCCCATAGCCTCAAAGGGGCGGCCCGCGCGGTGAGCATCACCGTGATCGAACAACTGGCCCATGCCCTGGAGAGCGTGCTGGATGCCATGCAAGGCGACGCCATCGAACCGACCCCGGAACTTTTCACTGCCTGTTACCAGGCCCTCGACGCCATCCAGGCGGTGCAGGCAGCCTACGAGTCCGGCCAGACCACGCCCCCGGTACAGGCTCTACAGGCGCTGGCCAGCCTGGAACCGTTCCGCTCTGGCCCGCAAGTAGCCCAGAAGACGGCGGGAGACGACGAGCCCTCCAGGGCCGCACCGCCGCCTCCTGAGGGAGAGCCGCTCACCGCTACGCCACTGCCTGTTTCCCCGGCTTCCCTAGCTTCCGAGGAAACTGCGCCACCGCCGGCCGTGGCTGCCAGCCCTGCTCCTGGGAGTGATGAGACCATCCGCGTCAGCGTGAGCAAGCTGGATGCCCTGATGGCCCAACTCAGCGAACTGTTCATCACCAAGATCCGCGCCGAGCAACGGCTGGCTCAAGTGCGCCAGTTCCAGGAACTCACAGCCCTGTGGCAAAAAGAGTGGCTCTCCGTCCGCAGCGCCTACGGCCAACTGGCCCGCCAGGAGATTAGCGGCGACGGTCACGGTGGGGTGGGGAAAACCATGTCCCGTCTGCTGGATTACGTGGGCAGCAGCCAGGAGCGGCTGCGCCAAATGAACGCCCTGGTCAACGACCTGTCGCGCCAATACGCCAACGACACCATGCACATGTCGTTGGTGATCGACGAATTGGAACAGGAGATCAAGCGCGTCCGCATGTTGCCCCTCAGCACCATCACCGGCCCCTTTGGACGCATGGTGCGCGACCTGGCCCAGGAAGCGGGCAAAGAGGCCGTGCTCCAGATCGTGGGCGGCGAGACCGAACTGGACAAGCGCGTGCTGGAACGGATCAAGGATCCTCTGATCCACCTGCTGCGCAACGCCGTCGATCACGGCATCGAGCCTGCGGAGCAGCGGGTGGCCCTGGGCAAGCCGCGCAGTGGCCGGGTTACGCTCACCGCCGAGCAACTGGGCAAAGACGTGCTCATCTGCGTCTCCGACGACGGGGCCGGCCTGAACCTGGAGGCCATCCGCCAGGCCGCGGCCCGCCAGGGCAGGGCCGATGCCCAATCGCTAAATGAGACTGAACTGTCCGAGCTCATTTTTAACGTCGGGATTTCCACCAGCCCCATCATCACCGACATTTCGGGGCGGGGGGTGGGACTGGACGTGGTGCGCCGCAACGTGGAAGCGTTGCACGGACGCATCGACCTCGATTGGACGCCCGGCGCAGGGGCGGCCTTTACCCTGATCCTGCCTCTGACCCTGACCAGCTCGCGCGGCCTGCTGGTGGGCGTCTCTAACGAACTGTTTGCCGTCCCGCTCAACGCCATCGAGCGCATCATGTACGTCAGCCCGGAGGAGATTTCCCCCCTGGAAGGACATGACACCGTGCGCTACAACGGACGTCCGCTCACCCTGGTGCGGCTCAACGACGTATTGGAGCTACCGCGCCTCGAAGCTCAGAGCGACGATCCGCGCCTCCTGGTGGTCATTCTGGCCGCCGCCGAGCGCCGTATGGCCTTTGTGGTAGACGAGTTGGCTGGGGAGCAGGAGGTCGTTATCAAGGGGCTGGGAAAACAACTGGGGCGCGTGGGGGGCATCGCCGGCGCCACCGTGATGGGTAGTGGGGCAGTGGTCTTGATCCTCAACGTGGCCGACCTGATCAAGCTGGCCATGCGGGGCAAGCGCCGTCCCGTCCTGGATACGCTGACCAAAACTGCTCCGTCCACGGAGAGGCGTGTCAAACAGCGCATCCTGATCGTGGACGACTCGATCACCACCCGCACCCTGGAAAAGAACATCCTGGAGGCCGTGGGGTACACCGTCCAGTTGGCGACCGACGGCCAGGAGGCCTTGAACACCATCGCCGCCGACGGGGTGCCCGACCTGATCGTCTCGGACATCATAATGCCGCACCTGGATGGATTTGACCTCACCCAGCGGATCAAAAGCGACTCGCACACGGCCCACGTGCCGGTGATCCTGGTCACCTCGCTGGACTCGCCCGAAGACAAAGCGCAGGGCATTGAAGTCGGGGCCGACGCCTACATCACCAAGAGCAGCTTTGACCAGGACAACCTGCTGGAAACGATTGAACAGTTGATCTGATACATACGCTAAAGTCAATGGGATTGCACGGCTTCACGTAAGCTGACGGAAGGTAGGCCATTATGAACAAACATAAAACAGTTCTGGTTATAGAAGACAGTCCTACGCAAGCGCTGCGCCTGCAAGCGGTGCTGGAGCAAGAAGGGTTAAAAGTGCTCTGCGCCTTTAATGGACACGCCGGGTTGTCCATGGCCCAGCAGTATGCGCCGGACGTTATCGTGCTCGACATTGAGATGCCTGGAATGAACGGCTTTGAAGCCTGCAAGCGCCTGAAGAATAATGCCAAGACGGCTGAAATCCCGATCGTGATGCTCACCCGCCGCGACGATGTCGCCACGCTACTACAGGTGCTCGATCTGGGAGCGATTGACTTCATTCCCAAGGACGTCTTTTCCGACGCTACGCTCCTGGAGACGCTGCGCCAGTTGTGCATCCTGAATTGCGCCCGGTTTATGGAGGGATAGCCCATGCTGAAAGCTCAACCTGTCCCCATTCGCGTCGTCGTCGTGGACGACTCGCCCACCGTGCGCAAGTTGATGGTGTCGATCTTGCAGGAAGCTGGGGACATCCAGGTAATCGGCGTCGGGTCTAACGGCGAGGATGCGATCCGGCTGACCAGGCGGATGCGCCCTGACGTGGTGACCATGGACATCCGCATGCCTAAAGTGGATGGGCTGGAAGCCACGCGCCGCATCATGCGGGAGGTACCCACCCCGATTGTGATCGTGACCAGCAGCTTGATGCGGGCTGACGTGGACCTCACCTTTGAGGCCCTGCGAGCCGGGGCGCTGACGGTAGTCCGCACGCCTGGCCTGGCCGACCCTGAGACCTGCGACAAGGTGATCCGGGCCGTGCGGCTGATGTCTGAGGTGCCCGTTGTCCACCACTGGGGCAGAGATGAGCCGCGTCCCCCCGACACAGTCAGGATACCACCCTCTCCAGCAATACCGGTTGCGCTACCGCTCCCTACAGTAGATAAGGATGCAGACGACCAGCGGGACGTGCAAATGATTGGCATGGCCGCCTCCACCGGTGGGCCGTCGGCGTTGGCGACGGTGTTGGGAGCGCTCCCAGCCGATTTCCCGGTGCCCATTCTGGTGGTACAGCACGTCACCTGTGGCTTTACCGCCGGGCTGGCCGAATGGCTCGACGGCGAAACGCCGCTAAGCGTCGCCCTGGCCGGCCACGGCGATACACCCCAGCCGGGCACCATCCTGCTGGCCCCCGACGATTATCACTTGCAGGTGAACGTGCAGGGGGGAGTGGTGGAACTGTGCAAAGAGCCACCCTACAGAGGGTTGCGCCCTTCGGCTAACTACATGTTTCGTTCCCTGGCTCGCGCCTACGGCCCCCACGCGGTGGGCATAGTGCTCACCGGCATGGGCGACGACGGGGCTGAAGGCTTGGAAGCGATGCACCTGGCAGGCGGGCTGACCATAGCCCAGGATGAGCACAGTTGTGTGGTCTATGGGATGCCACGAGAGGCCATCCTCCGCAATGCAGTAACTCGAGTGCTTCCGCTCCACCAGATAGCATCGACGCTCGGCCAGTTGACCTCAAAGAGGCGTCGGATAAAGGAGGTAGTTCAATGAGTGAGAGTCAGACTATAATGATTCACGCCCAGATCGATGTTATCACGGCGCGGGTGAAAGTACGTGAGCTGGCCCGCGCCCTGGGGCTCAAGACCACGGATCAGGCGCGCATCTCCCTGGCTACCTCATCGTTAGCTCAAACATTGGGATTGGGGAAAAAACTTCCGGGCCAGATTATTATTGATCGTTTGATCAGGGAGGAGCGTACAGGCGTGCGGGTGGTTTGTGTGGCAGCCGATGCCTCCGATTGTGATCTCAAGCCGGAGGTGTCCAGAGATATGGGCTGGATGGTTGACGAGTTGACTGTCGAAACGCTGCCCTCCAACGGTGGTGTACAGGCCACTCTGGTCAAGTGGGCGGTCTGAGGAGGCCCCTTTGCAATTCTCCAAAAATAGGGTAAAATAGCAATTGGGTTGAACCAGGGAGAAGGAAAGGTATCGACACAGCCAGATCGCATCATCGTGCTATTGGCGGAAAGTTTAGAGCATTGAACAGCCCTATATGAGAGGGGGGAGCATGTCTGAGACTGTAGAAACACGTGCCGTAAACAATAAAGACAATAAGACGATCCTGGTGGTCGAAGACAGCCCTACACAGGCGTTGCACCTGCAGGCCTTGCTGGAAGGGGAAGGCCTGAAAGTCGTATTGGCCTACGACGGTCGGGCGGGGGTGCAAACGGCCCAACAGTTGCATCCCGATCTCATTGTACTCGACGTGCATATGCCTGAGATGAATGGTTTCCAGGTGTGCCAGCAGTTAAAAGATGGACGCGACACAGCCGACATCCCGGTCATCATGTTCACCCGTCGCGACGATCACGAAGCAGTGATGATAGGGCTACAAACAGGCGCGGTCGATTATATCCCCAAGGACGCTTTTGCCGACGCGGTGTTGCTGGAGACCCTGCGACAAATGGGGTTGATTTAAATACATTAGGAGGATTTCATTGAAAGAGTTATTGAAGAAACTGACAGAGATGTACGGCCCGTCCGGCCACGAGGAGACCATCCGGGCCACGATCCGGGCCGAGATCGAGGGGCTGGCCGACGAGATACGGACCGATGCCCTGGGCAACCTGATCGCCCTCAAACGTGGTTCGGGAGCAGGCCGCAAGGTGATGGTGGCCGCCCACATGGACGAGATCGGGGTCATTGTCACGCACATCGACGCCCAGGGTTTTCTACGCTTCACGCCCATCGGTGGAGTAAGGCCGCTGACCTTGCTGGGCCATCGGGCCATCTTCGCCGACGGCACAGTGGGGACTTTCGGGCTGGAGAAACTGGAGACCCCTACGAAGGTGCCCGACCTGGACAAGTTCTACCTGGACGTGGGGGCGGTGGATAAGGAGTCCGTGCCGGTGCGTATTGGCGATGCGGCCAGCTTCCTGCGGCCCTTTGTCGATGGCCAAGACCGTCTTACAGCCAAGGCCTTTGACGACCGGGCGGGCTGCGCCACGCTGATCCAGGCTATGCGGGAACTATCCGAAACGGCGCATGAGGTGCACTTCGTCTTCACCACCCAGGAGGAGGTAGGGCTACGTGGGGCCAAAACCTCTACCTACGGCCTGGAACCCGACCTGGCCCTGGCCGTGGATGTCACCAGCACGGGCGATACGCCGGAGGCCCATCCCATGGCCGTTTCCCTGGGAGCAGGACCGGCCATCAAAGTTAAAGACTGGGGGATGCTGACCCACCCGGCGGTCAAAAAGCTCTTGATCGAGACGGCGGAAGCCCACCACATCCCCTATCAACTGGAAGTACTGGAACGGGGCACCACCGACGCCATGGCTATGCAGGTCTCTCGCCAGGGCGTGCCCGCCGGGGTGATTTCCATTCCTTGCCGTTACGTTCACACTCCCTCGGAGATGATAGATTATAATGATATAACCAATGCCGTCAAACTGCTGGTGGCCGTGCTATCTGGCCCTGCCGAGCTAATCTGAGCGGAGCATCGCTCTTCTGCCCCCAAAGCCGCTTGCCAAAGGAGGGGATCGTTCACGTTATGTAAAGTGCTTACCGCACGGGATACAGATAGCCAACTTAAGGTACATTTAAATTAAAGTAAGCGATTTAGATCGCGTTTTTCGTCCTTCCTTAACTTAACCTTAACAAAATCTTAACCAAATCTTCACCCTAAATTCCTGAGAAAGCGGTATACTGTGGGTAAAAGAGCAGCGCCGAGTCAAGGAATACTCGGCGCTTTGAGCAGGAAGCACAGGGCACGCGCCTTGTGCCAACTACTGACTACTGGTAACTGTTAGCTGGTAATCGACGGGAACGAGCTCAATCCAGCTATTGCCGGGTTTGAGCGCAATAGGGTTCCCCTTTTCATCAAGGTAGCGTGTCAGGTGTTTTGGCCCTTCACATTTCCAAGTGCTCTGGAGCATCACTCCATCTCGAAAGATCTCGGCCTGGCCTTCGCCAATCAAAACGATGTTGATAGAAGTTGTGCCCAGGTTATCTTCCACGATATCCGTCTTTTCGTGACGGACGTGCTGCACGATCACATTGGCCGCCCGCAACTGTTTCCCATCTAGGTCATCAGTATGCGGTTTGTCCTGCACGAAACGCAAATAGGAGCCGGAGTCATCATCGTAACGCCACTCTACCAGACTACTCTTGGGATAAGGCACGACTACACTTGCCGCCGGGCGGCCTTGAGGGGACGGGTTTCTCTTCGTGGAGAAGGTGAATCCTTCGAGGGGCACCGCCTTTTCCAGTCCCTTAGCAGCCATATATTCACGCAAGTCCTGGCCGCTGGTGAAAAGGCGTCCCCGCCAATCGTTCTCTTCCACGTAGTAGTAGGGTTTGGGGTGGAAATACTCGTCAAGATCGATGATGCCGGACTTCGAGATGAGCCACCGAATGTGATCGCTGGCCCCGGAGTGGACCAGCGCGGCATCGAACTGGGCAGCCAATTCCAGATTGACCAGCCGGGCGCTACGCACAGGCCCAATAACCTTTGGAGTCTGGCTCAGAAACACGGCCGTCAGGCGGGTGATCCACCAGCCATCCATGATTTCCTCGTAGACCAGGTCGGCCTGGGATAGACCCGACTGGGGCCTGATCTGGGGATCGTTGCCGATGCGCACGTGGATGGGGCGCCGCTTGAGCAGAGCGGTGTTCTTCACCACCAGTCCGGTCAGAGGATTGACGTTAGAGGCGCGGGTAGCGGTTGAGCGCACCGTGGGGCTGGGGGTGGGAGAGGGTGTAGCGGTTCTGACCACTTGAGTGGGCCTGGGCGTAATCGTCGGGGTGCGGGTCGGGGTAGGGGTAGCCCTGGCCACTCGCATCGGGGTGGGGGTCTCGGTCTGGGAAGACAACAGATCACAACCAACCGCCGCAGTCAACAGGAGAATCAGCCAGGCGATAACGATCAATATGACTAGAAAGGAGAACCATCTTCGTTTCAACATCTTGCAGATATGGAACATAGTCAGGTCTCGCAAAATTTACCACGCACCATAGTTCGTGGTGATTGGTCATCGCTGAGAGCGCAAATATTATAACACACATATCCCAATTAAACAAAGGGGTCCAGACAACATTGGTTAGCGACCATTCCCAGAACATCTCTACGAAATCGCATTAAAGAAAAACGGCGACAGATGCGGCTATCGTGATTGGACAGTTGACTTAAAGACAGAGTAAGGGTATAATCTAGATATACCCTTTATAGCGGCATTCTGTAGGGTAGGAACCGAGTTTCTTCCAGTTAAGATGTAAGGTAGGAGAAGATGGCATTAAAAGGAAACCTCAGAGATTTCAGCACAACTCAACTCCTCAACCTTATCAATCTGGCCCGTAAGACCGGGGCTTTGACCATTGAGGGTGAGGGGGGCACGGCCAAGATGTATTTCAAAGAGGGCAAGCTGATACACGCCTCTCTGAGTGGCCAGAATGGTCACTTAACCAGCATGTTAGTCAAAACGGGAAAGATCACCCCGGAACAATCCAGAACCATTGAGGCTCGGGCTAAAGTCAACACCGATAAGGAGCTAGGCCTTCTCTTGATTCAATCTGGTTTTGCCGGTCAGAAGGCTATCATCCAGGGGGTCAAAAGCTATATCCTGGATGTGGTCTATCTCTTGTTCACCTGGACGGATGGCATGTTTCACTTCGAGCCGAACGAGCTTCCTTCCGAGGACCGGATCACGGTGGCCGTCGATCTGGAGAACGTGATCATGGAGGGCAGCCGCCGCGTTAAGGAGTGGGAGAAACTCCAGGATGAGCTACCAGACCTGAACAGGGCCTTGAAATTCACCGACCACCCCATGCGCGACGTCAAGTTGAGCGTGGAAGAGTGGAGGGTGATTTCCTTCATCAACCCTCGCAACACGGTCAGACGGATTGCCGAAGCTAACTCCATGAGCGAATTTCAAATTCGCAAGATCGTATACGGCATGCTGGCCGCTGGATTGGTGGAGTTAATAGATCCTGAGGGTGTGGAGAAAAAGCCTGCTGCCCCCACTGCCGCCGGATGGCCACCGGCACGCGCCGTGGAACCTCCGCCTGCGGTAAAAAGAGGGGTGATTTTGCGTCTGATCGACAGGATCAAGAAGATATGAGGTAGAGGTTAAGATGCAAACAGTGAAAATGGTGATCACGGGCCCCTTTAGCTCCGGTAAAACAGAATTTATCCGAACCATCAGCGAGATCGACGTTGTCTCCACGGAGCGCAGAATCAGCGATGAGACCCAACGCGTTAAACAAGATACTACCGTGGCTATGGACTTCGGCCGCATCACGGTGGACGAGGATTTGGTGCTTTATCTTTTCGGCACGCCGGGGCAGAAACGGTTTGACTTCATGTGGGAGATCCTGTCGGAGGGCATGTTAGGATTCATCGTCCTGATCGACAGCGTTCGTCCCGAGACATTCCGCGAGGCTAAAAGGATTCTGGACATTTTCCGTGGCTATGCCGCCACCCCCTACGTGGTGGCCGCCAACAAACAGGACTTACCCGACGCCTGGTCCACGGAAGACTTGCGCATTGCCCTCAAGATCGATCGCAATGTCAAGGTGCTACCCTGTGTGGCTACGGATAAAGAAAGTGTGAAGAGCGTCTTGTTGGAACTGTTGTATTCTATTCTGGAAATGACCCAGGAGTAGGGTTTCTACGCCGAACCTTCCTTCAGGTTCCAACCCTGCAGGAGACTGAAGGTGATATCAAACACGTCTGAGTGAGACATATCTATGCCTGGCTTCTTGAGCCAAACGCGGCTGGCCAAGCTGGAGACCATCCACCAGCACCCGAACCCAGCACCTAAGTCCCCAGATACACCTGGCACGAATGTCGAGAACCTTCCGGCCGGTATTTACTACTATATGGAGGTAATAGACCATGATGGTTGAAAGCAAGCAGGAAGGCGTTGCTGAAGGGGTAAAATATCACTATCCTAATAAAATGGGTAGAATTATACTGCTGGCTATGGAAGATGTGATGGGACGCAACGGAGTAAGCGCCGTGCTCCATCTGGCCAAGCTGCGGCACCTGGTCAACAATTATCCTCCCAACAACCTCGATTTACAGTTTAGCTTCGACGAGATAGGCGGCATTCAACAAGCCCTGGACGATATGTATGGCCCGCGGGGAGGCAAAGGACTGGCGCTGCGCGCCGGCCGGGCGACCTTCAAATACGGGATCAAGGAATTCGGCCCCGTTTTGGGGATGGCTGATCTGGCTTTTCGCCTGTTACCGCTGGGCATGAAGCTTAAGGTAGGGTTTAACGCTTTCGCTGAGACGTTCAACAAATTCACCGATCAGATCGTCCGTCTGGAAGAAGAAGGAGACCGTTTTCTGTGGATCATTGAGAGATGTGCTGTATGCTGGGGGCGCCATACCAAAGAACCCTGTTGCCATTTGGCGGTGGGGCTCCTGCAAGAGGCCCTGCACTGGGTCAGCGGGGGAAAAAATTTCCAGATCGAAGAAGTAACTTGCATCGCCATGGGAGATACAACCTGTGATATCATTATTTATAAAAAACCTTTGGATTAGTATATTATCTGTCGTGGCGCAATAGCAAATCCCTGCCCACAAACAACGTATGATGTGCCATGAACGATGAAAAAAGTAATCATTCGAGACAAAAGGAAAATAGCCCCTTTTAACGAGCCAGCCAGGGATCTGAGAGTGCTCAACAAGCCGCTCTGGCTTTACCAGCGTGATATTCTAGCTCGACATTGTGACAAAGAGATCGAGGTCGAGTCCCTAGACCAGCTTTCCCTCAGTGACGAGGAGACCCTGATCTACCGTGATAATCTGTTCTTCGACGGCCCTTTTCTCGATAGTTTTCTGACCAGAGCGCAGGACACGGGCCAGATCTGCCAGGCAGCTTTCTCTCTGGAGGACAGAGCCATCGTCGCCCATGCCTTGCCTCTCCAGGATGATATCCACCAGGAAGGCGATGTCTACGTGGCCAGTATGTGGTACTTACCAGCCGGACGGGGCTCGACAAAAAAGGTCAGCGCTCTCCTGGATCAGGCCCAGCCCCTGGTCGTCGATACCCAGGCTGAGGAGAAGGGCTACTACCACATCCCTACCTATATGGCCGACGATAAAGGAGAGTTGCTTTTCTGGGTGCCATTGCGGGCTTTTCTCTCTATTGAAAATTGGGTGCACATTTTCATGGCCAATTCCCCGTTTGGCATATTCAGTTGGGGCGCCCGGATGGAAAGAGATGTGGACAAATGGGGGGTCAAAGCCAGGATCCTTCTCTGCTCCTTGCTGGAAAGGAAACAGTTTCTTTCCTGCTCTCAACTGGTGAAAGTGGGCAAGAACACCCAAATCGACCCCACGGCTATCATCCAGGGGCCCACTGTCATCGGCGACAACGTGACCATTGGACCAGGCGTGGTCATCTCTAACTGCATTATCGGCCACAACGTGAATATTATGCAAGGCTGCCAACTGTTGTTAAGCGTGGTCAGCGATGGCTGTTATTTGCCCTTCCGCGCCGCCCTTTTCATGACTACTCTGATGGAGAATTCCATGGTAGCCCAGAATACCTGTCTGCAATTGTGTGTGGTCGGCCGCGACTCTTTTATCGGAGCGGGCACCACTTTCACCGATTTCAATCTCTTACCCAAACCTCTGCGCACTATGCACCAGGGGAGCCTTCAGTCTGTGGAGAGAGTGGTGCTGGGAGGCTGTGTGGGCCATAACTGTCGTATCGGGGCTGGTCTTACCATGTACCCTGCTCGCACTATCGAATCTGATACCGTGCTGGTTCGTTCCGACCGCAGGGCCGTGATCGTAAAGAATATCAGCTATGAGGAGAGCGATCACCATGATTGGGAAGGTGGAGAACACCATGCTCGCCAATATCCGAGATGATCCGGGCACCCATATCCCCACGCTGAGCGTCTGAGCCTCGACATCATCACAGGCGGGACCGGAGATTAAAAATCGAATGCCAAATGAACACTTTCGCCTTTATCATCCATCCCATCGATCCCAAGAAAGATGTGGCGCGTAAATTCAAGCTTTTCGGTTATCTGCCCACCAGCGTGATCAATTTTCTGTCGCGCTTTTTCCCGCCGGTATATATTTCTCATATCACCGGGATTCGTTCCATGTTGGGGGCGGAGGCCGAAGGCTGGTTTGTAGCCTGTCCCCTTACTCCGGCCCGGATGATACAACTTCCCCCCCAGGTTGTTTATCGTAAAATCATCCAGACCGGACGCCTGGCTGAAAAATTAGGAGCGCGCCTGCTGGGGTTGGGGGCTTTCACCTCGGTAGTGGGCGACGGAGGAGTGACTGTGGCCAGGCACCTTAACATCCCAGTCACCACTGGCGATAGCTACACCGTGGCCGTGGCGGTGCAGGCCAGCCGCGAAGCGGCCCATCGAATGCAGATCGACCTTCCGGCCGCTAAAGCGGCGGTGGTGGGCGCGACGGGCACGATCGGGAGCGTGTGCGCCGAGCTTCTGGCCGCCGATGTGGCGGAGATGCTCCTGATCGGACGACGCCTTAACAAGCTGAAAGAGGTGGCGCAGCGGATCAAAGACCGCGGTTGCTCCACAGTGGTCCACTCCACCGACCTGGACGACATTCGCCAGGCCGACCTGATCATCACCGTCACCAGTGCGCTGGAAACCCTGATCGATCCCCACCATCTCAAAATCGGGGCGGTGGTCTGCGATGTGGCACGCCCTCGCGACGTCTCCCGCCAGGTGGCTGAGCAAAGAGACGACGTGCTGGTCATCGAAGGAGGAGTGGTAGAGGTGCCTGGGCCAGTCGATTTTCATTTCAATTTTGGCTTCCCGCCCGGTACGGCTTACGCCTGTATGGCCGAAACCATGATCCTGGCCCTGGAGGAACGCTACCAGGATTATACCCTGGGTAAAACCATCAACATCCAGCAGGTTCAGGAGATAACCGACCTGGCCCGGAAACACGGGTTCAAACTGGCCGGGTTCCGGAGCTTCGAACGAGCTATTACTGACGGGGAAATAGAGCGTATCTGTGAAAACGCCCGCCGTAAACGAAAGGGTAAATACACCCACAGCTAAGACAAGCAGGTGGAGGTAAAAAAGTATGAGTAAAGGCAGACTTCTGGTTGTAGAGGATGATTTTGACATCTCCAATATGTTACGTATCTACTTCGATTCCCAGGGGTACGAAGTGGTCGTGGCCGCTCGCGGGAGTGATGCGCTGGAACTCTCTCGCAGAAAACTGCCCGATTTGGTCATTCTGGACATATATCTGCCTGACATCGATGGTTATGAGGTCTGTCGCCAACTGCGTGATAACCTGCGCACCAGCCACATTCCCATCATCTTCCTCACCCAGAAAGACGAACGCAGCGATAAAATCGCTGGCCTGGAATTGGGGGCCGATGACTACATTACCAAGCCCTTCGATATCGAAGAGCTTAAACTACGGGTGCAAAATTCCCTGCGCCGCGCCCAGCGCGAAAGCTTGACCAGTCCCACCACCGGTTTGCCCAGCGGGAAGCTGATCGAAGAACAGTTGAAACAGCTCATGCGTCGCCAAAATTGGGCCATCATCTACATCGGCCTCAACGACATAAAGCCTTTCAACGACGCCTATGGCTTTGTGGCTGGTGATGACGTCCTTCGTTTCGCCGCCATGGTTATGGGAGAAGCTGTGGATGAGATTGGGTCTCAAAATGACTTCATCGGTCATGTCGGTGGAGGGGACTTCATCATCATCACCGTTCCTGAAACCACCGATAAACTCAAGGAAAACATCGTTCAGCGCTTTAACGAAGAGGTAAGGGCTTTTTATTCCTTCAAAGATCGGGAAAGAGGGCATGTGGTCATCAAGGAGCCCGACGGAGGTGAACGCCATGCCCCGCTGATGACCATGTCTGTGGGTATCATCACCGATCAGACCACCGATTTCGCTGATATCAGGGAAATCACTGAGATCGCCGCCGAAGCCAGGCGTATGTCAGATCGCCAATAGGGATGCGGGCCCTGGATCATGATTCAGCATCTAACGAGGGCAGTCCCCACCCTCCGGATCAAATCCTGGATTTGGAGACCGTCCGCCGCCTACCAATCCGGGTTGATTTGATTACCCCCTGTTCCAGTTAGCAGGGGGGCAGGAGAACGGATAGAATGGGTTTATTCCTATTCTCTAACCCATCGCACCCAACCGCTACAACCGATAACGTTCGTGCTCATGACCATCATGAGCGCGAACAACTGGTGAAGCGAGGAAGACAATACGCCAGGATCAAGTTTTTTATAAACCTTGTCTTCTTCCTCTTACTCCTGGCTGTATTTTGGGTAGGGACTGCTGAGAGGAAAATCCCCATTTTGATAGCAATGATAGTCATCATCCTTGACGGGCTTTGCCTGCTGCCTTACCTGGCCCTTCTACCCCGCCTGCCCCTGGTGGCCGTTTACTTCAGTTTCTCTCTCTCCGCGCTGGCCGTGGCCTCGGTCGAAGTTTTCAGCAGCTATCTGGTAGGAGCCTCGGGCTTTTTCTACGTGTTGATCGTGGTCGCGTTCGGCCTAGTGCTGGCTCGCCCCCGACATTCCTACGCCATGGCTACCCTGACGACCATCCTGTGCCTGGGCACCGCCAGCCTGGAGCTCAGCGGGTTGGTGCCCCTGGAGATACCTTTGCCTCACCTCCATCTCATAGTAGGGGTGTTAGTGTCCACTGTACTGTCTTTATACGGCCTGGCCGCTATAACCGACACCATCCTGGGCATGCTGGCGCGTACCACCCGCGAATTGCGCTCTGCGGCCCAGGAGAACGCCCGTCTCTACCAACTGGAGCAAACCCGCCGCCACCTGGCCGATATCCTGTTGGAAGTAAGCGAGACCGTCAGCGCCAGCCTCGACCTGGAAGAGGTGCTGAAAGTCATTCTGGATCAACTGGGACGGGTGGTGGAGTACGATAGCGCCGCTATCATGCTCCTCGAAGATCAGACCCTCCAGGTCACCGCCGGCCGGGGTTTTCGCGAAGATTACCTGCCACTTACTTTGCCTCTGGCCGGACGCGAGCACCTTCAGCGCCCCCTGCAAACGGGACAGCCGTTGATCATCGACGACGTGCACCAGGAGCCAGGCTGGAAGCATATCGAGGACACCGAGTACATTCGCGCCTGGCTCGGGGTCCCTCTCACCAGCGGGGAGAAGACCATTGGACTGCTCACCATCGATCATAAAACCCCGGCCTATTACCAGCCTGAGGATGCCCGCCTGGCTGCGGCCTTTGCCAATCAGGCGGCCATCGCCATCGAAAACGCCCGCCTGTACGAGAAAGCTCAGCAGGGACTCCGAGACCTGTCCATTCTTTTCAAAGCCGGTCAGGCCGCTTCTGCCACTCTGTCCGCCGAGGATATCGTCGCCACTATGGCCGAGCACCTGACTAAAGCTATCGGGGTGCACGGCTGCGCCATCTCCTTCTGGGACGAAGAGGCGGACACCATCACCGCCCTGGCCGATTATGTAGACCCGGCCGCGCGGCCCCCGGACGAGCAGCTCCAGGGCGTGGAGCGCCCCTACCGCCTGGGCGATTATCCGGCTACCAAAAAAGTTTTGCTCTCCCGCGCCCCCCTGGTGGTCGATGTGGACGACCCAGAGGCCGATGAAAATGAGCGCGCTCTGCTCTTAAAGCTCAATTGGCGCGTTATGCTGGCTCTGCCGATGGTGGTCAAGGATCGGGTCATCGGCCTGGTGGAACTGTACGACGACCGGCCGGGACGCCGCTTCTCGGAGCGGGAGAGCCACCTCTCCCAGGCTCTGGCTAATCAGACCGCCATGGCTATCGAGAACGCCCAGCTTTATCAGGCCGCCGACCGCAACCTGACCCAGTTGGTCAAGGAGCTTTCCACCATAGATGAGATCGATCGCGAGCTATCTGCCACCCTCGATTTCCAGCGGGTCATCGACCTCGTCCTGGAAAGGGCTGTGGAGGCCACCGGGGCCATCGCCGGCTCGGTGGCTATATGCCGAGAGAGCGACGACACCATCGAGTTCCCATCCCACCGGGGTTATCCTCAGGCTTTTATCGAAACCTATCAGGATCAGCTCTGGAGCACAAGAGAAGGGATCACCGGTCGGGTAGCCAGAACGGGACAGGCGGCCCTCATTCCTGATGTTTCCCAGGAGCCAGACTACTTTGCCGCCATTCCCGAAACCCGTTCCGAACTGGCCGTGCCCATCATCCGCCAGGGACAGGTCATCGGCCTCATAAACCTGGAAAGCCCGATCCTGGCCGCCTTTAACGAGAATCACCTGCGCTTCGTCGAACGTCTGGCCGACCACGCCGCCGTTGCTATCTTCAACGCCCGACTTTACCAGGATGAGCAGCGCCGCGCCCAGGAGATGGTCGCTCTCAACCAGGTGGCGCAGGCTATCAGCTCCGTCCTCGATTTGTCGGAAGTCGCCGACCTGCTGGTGGCCCGGGCTATGGTTATCACCTCCGCCGAGGCTGCGCTCCTGGTCTTGCCAGGCCCGGCCGGCGGCCTGCGCATCCTGGCCCAGCGCGGTCACCCCCAGGAACTCGTCGCCGAGTACAGCCGCACCTGGGACCCCAGCCGAGGCATCATCGGTCGCGTCATGCGCAGCGGTCAGGTGGCCCTCGTGCCCGATACCAAACAAGACCCCGATTACGTGCCCCTTATCAGGGACGGACGTTCCGAGCTAACCGTACCCATCTGGCGGGAGGCAGAGGTTATCGGCGTCCTCAACCTGGAGAGCAACCGGCCAGCAGCCTTCAGCCAGGAAGATGTCAGCTTCCTCACTCACCTGGCCGAACACGCCTCCATCGCTATTGAAAACGCCCGACTCTACGAGGCCGCGGAGCACAGGGCCGAAGAATTGGCCACCCTGAACGAGATTGCCCGCACGGTGACTTCTACGCTCGATATGCAAACCGTTTTCAAGCTGGTGATGCAGAAGATCAGCGAAATCTTCCAGGTAGAACGGGGCTCCCTGTTAATTCTCGACGAACAGAGCCAGGAACTTTACTTTGCCTGGACCCTGGCCGACCATGTCCGGGAGTTGGAAGAGTTGGCCCACTTCCGCCTCAAGCCTGGGCAGGGCATCGCCGGCCTCGTGGTTCAGACGGGAGAGCCGGCTATTGTACACGATGTAGCGCAGGACCCCCGTCATTACTCGGAGGTGAGCCAGTCGGTTGGATTCGAGGCCAAGTCGCTGTTGTGCGTGCCCCTGGTGCACAAGGACAGGGTTATCGGCGCGATCGAACTCCTGAACAAGCTCGAAGGGCATTTCAGCCAGGACGACATCGAGCTGTTGAACGCCATCGCCGCCCCGGTAGCCATCGCCATCGAGAATGCCCGACTTTATGAAGAGAGCCGGGCCAGAGTGCAGGAGATGTCCCTCCTGCTGGAAGCGGGCCAGGCCGCCGCCTCGCTGGAAATCCAGAAGGTACTGGATACCATTGTGGAAAAGGCGGCGGCGGCGGTAGGAGTAGAACAAAGCTCAGTTTATCTGCTGGATACGGACCGTAATGAACTGATACCCAAAGCCATCTGGGGGCTGGGGGAAAAAGAATATGGCCAGGTGCACTTCGCCCTGGGAGAGGGCACGGTCGGGTGGATAGCCCAGGCAAAACAACCGCTCCTGCTCAATGAAGTGCAGACCGACCCGCGCTTCAAGCTCAAAACCGAGACGGCCAAAGCCATCAGAAACATCCTGGGGTTGCCTATGATCGCTCAGGACAAGGTGGTCGGCGTTTTGCAACTCTGGAACAAGATAGGCGCCAAACGCTTCGACATCAACGATCAGCGTCTGTTGATGGCCTTTGCCAGCCAGGCTACTTCGGCCCTCGAGAACGCCCGTCTTTACGAAGAGGAGCGGCGGCGGGCCGAGGAACTGGCCGGCCTGCACGAGATCTCCCAGGCCATTAGCGCCGTGACGGACATCAAACAAGTCTATGGGCAGTTGACCGAGCGGATAGGCACGCTGGCCGGTGTGGAAATGTGTGGCGTGCTTCTGTACGATGATAATGAGGAAGCCCTGATCAGCCAGCCCCCCTTCTACGGTGTGCCGACCGAGATGATCCACTTCTACCGTATCCCGGTGCCCAGGGGCAGCCAGTTCTGGCAGATCTGGCAGGATCACGACTATTTCATTTCCAACGATATCCAGAATGATCCGCTGGTCGCCGAGGTGGGGCTCTCGGAGCTGGCCCGGCTGGCCGGGGTACGGGCTACCATTTTGGCCCCTATGACGGTCGGCAAGCGACGAATCGGGATCGTGCAGGCTTCCAACAAACTGGACGGCGCTCCCTTCGAGGAGGACGAGGCTCGCCTTCTGTGCATCTTCGCCAACCAGGCCGCCGCTATCGTGGAGAACGCTCGTCTCTATAGCCTGACGGATGAGCAACTGCGCGCCCGGGTGGACGAGCTGACCGCTCTGCAACACATTGTCCAGGAGTTGAACGCCACGTTGGAGTTAAGCCCCATTTTGGATTTGGTGTTAGACGAGTCCACGAGGATTACTTCGGCCTCTCACGGCAATATCGTGCTCCTGGACAGGGAGGACGGTTCTTTCCGGGTCACGGCGCTAAAGAACTATACCGCGGCCGAAGAGGAGCGATTGCAGGCAGTCCGCTTCGGAGAAGGCGAGGGCGTGACCGACGAAGTGATTCGCACCGGTCAACCGCAGATCGTCCCCGATACGGAGCATGAGAGTCGGTTCGTCTGTTTCAAGCCGGAAACCCGCTCCGCGTTGGTGGTGCCCATCTTCTACGAGAAAGAGGTGGTAGGCACCATTAACCTGCGCAGCGATCAACCCCAGACCTTCGACCAGCACGACCTGGATTTCGTCCAGGCGCTGGCCGATCAGGCCGCTATCGCCATCGGCAATGCGCAGCGTTACGAAGAACAGGCCCGCCGCGGTGAGATCCTCCGGCGGCGCACAGAGCAGATGACCCGTCTGTTCCAGATTGGCCGTGCCGTCCGTATGGATCGACCGTTAGAAAGCATCTTGGAGGACATCGCCTTTGCCGTCCAGGAAACGGTGGGCTTCAACATGGCCCTCATCAGCCTGGTAGAAGGCGACCCCCCGCGCCTGAGATGGGCGGCCGCGGCAGGTGTCCCTCTGCCCATCTTACACAAAATTCAGGAACGTGATCTGCCGCTGGCTAACCTTGAGGCGGCCATGAACGAGGAATGCCGGATCAGCCAATCCTACATTATACCCCACGGCCACGCAACGCCCTGGGAAAAAGAAACCACCCTCCTGGCCTTGCTGGAAGATAGAGCCATCGAGACAGAAGGCCCGGACGCAGAAAGATGGCACCCAGCCGACATGCTTCTGGTGCCACTCAGGGGCGCCGATGGCCAGATGTTGGGGCTCATGACCGCGGACGACCCGCGGGGGGGGCGGCGGGCCGAGCCCCCCCCCCAAGCAAACCCCGGGGCATTTTGGAGGAAAGGGGGGG